>NZ_DASYHB010000101.1:0-108407 GCF_035999185.1 Ensifer sp.
GTCTACTTCGTCTCCGGACGGCTTTTTGTCCGCGGCATCGCCGCCGGCGCAGTGAAAGGGTAACAACATGCAAAACGTCAGCGTATCGGTAAAAGACCTGTCGTTGAGCTTCGGTGCCGTCACTGTGCTCGACACGCTCAACCTCGACATCAAGGACGGCGAATTCCTGGTGCTGCTCGGTTCGTCCGGCTGCGGCAAGTCGACCCTGCTCAACTGCATCGCCGGCCTGCTCGACGTCAGCGAGGGGCAGATCTTCATCAAGAACAAGAACGTCACCTGGGAGGAACCCAAGGACCGCGGCATCGGCATGGTGTTCCAGTCCTATGCGCTCTATCCGCAGATGTCGGTGGAGAAGAACCTCTCCTTCGGCCTGCAGGTCGCGAAAGTGCCGAAGGAAGAGATCGACAAGCGGGTCAGCCGCGCCGCCGAGATCCTGCAGATCCAGCCGCTTCTGAAGCGTAAACCCTCGGAACTCTCGGGCGGCCAACGCCAGCGCGTGGCGATCGGCCGGGCGCTGGTGCGCGATGTCGACGTGTTCCTGTTCGACGAGCCGCTCTCCAACCTCGACGCCAAGCTGCGCTCGGAGCTGCGCGTCGAGATCAAGCGGCTGCACCAGTCGCTGAAGAACACGATGATCTACGTCACCCACGACCAGATCGAGGCGCTGACGCTGGCTGACCGTATCGCGGTCATGAAGAGCGGCGTCATCCAGCAGCTGGCCGATCCGATGACGATCTACAACGCGCCGGAAAACCTCTTCGTCGCCGGTTTCATCGGTTCGCCGTCGATGAACTTCTTCCGCGGCGAGCTGCAGCTTCGCGACCAGCGCGCTTACGTTCACGTGAACGGCGTCGATTTCGACGTGTCGGCCTATCCGTCGCGCGCACCCTTCGTCAACGGACAGAAGGTCGTGCTCGGCCTGCGCCCCGAACATGTGCGCGTCGACGAGGCGGCAAGCGGGGCGGCGGCATCGCACCGGGCGGTCGTCGATATCGAGGAGCCGATGGGCGCCGACAACCTGCTCTGGCTCAAGCTCGCCGGACAGTCGATGTCCGTGCGCATCGCCGGCCAGCGGCGTTACGCGCCGGGCACGGCCGTCACGCTCTCCTTCGACATGGCTGTCGCCTCGATCTTCGATGCGACAAGCGAGAACCGGTTGTAAAGGACAGGGGCGCGCCGGGCGGAACGGTCCGGCGCTTCCCAGCAATGACAGTGCCGGCGTCGCCGGTCGATCAATGGAACCATGCGCATGCTCTCTGAGGATTTTACCCGCACCGCCATCCGTCTCGACCTTGCAGGGGACTGGCAGCTCAGCTCCGTCGACAACAGCCATGCGCTGACGATCGCGCTGCCGGGCGACGTGCATTCGGCTCTGCTGAAGGCCGGCGTGATCGACGATCCCTATGTCGGCTGCAACGAGAACGACGTGCAATGGGTGGCGCACAAGGACTGGGTGATCGAGCGCACGGTGTCGGTCGCGGAGCAGGATCTTGCCGGTTACTGGTATCTGGACCTCGAAAGCCTCGACACGGTTGCCTCCGTCTCCGTCAACGACGTGCCCGTGCTTGAAGCCGAAAACTGCTTCCGCCGTTACCGTCCCGATGTCTCGAAGGCGCTGGTCGCCGGTGAAAACCGCATCCGCATCGTCCTGCATTCCTCGATAGCGGAGGGCGCGCGGCGGCAGGCGGAGCAGCCGTTCTACGTGCCTTATCATCCCGGCAACTCGCCGATCGCCAACGGCAACATGCTGCGCAAGCCCCAGTGCCATTTCGGCTGGGACTGGAACCTCGCGATCGCGCCGCTCGGCGTCTATGGCGAGATCGCGCTTCGCCGGCTGGAGATCGCCCGCATCGAGCATGTAACGACGAAGCAGGTCTGGCTCGACGACGGTTCGGTCGATCTGGTGGTGACGGCGATGCTGTTTGCCGATGGCCCCGGCATCGTGCCCGTGCATTTTTCGCTCGACGAAGACCGCGAGCGTCTCGATTGCGCCGTCGGCAAGGGCGAGACGCGCATCACTCATGTTTTCAGTGTTGCCAAGCCGAAGCGCTGGTGGCCGGCGGGCAGTGGCGAGCAGCACCTGTCGCGGCTGACGGTGGAAGTGCCGCAGGAGCAGGTCACGCGCCAGATCGGCTTTCGCATCATCGAGCTTCTGACCGACAAGGACGAAGCCGGCAGCCGCTTTGCCTTCCGCGTCAACGGCCGCGAGATCTTCTGCAAGGGCGCCAACTGGATTCCGGCCGACGCGCTCGCCTCAAGGGTGACATCTGATGGCGTCGAGGATCTGCTGACCTCGGCGGTCGATGCCAACATGAACATGATCCGCGTCTGGGGCGGCGGCTTCTACGAGCCGGACTGGTTCTACGATCTCTGTGACCGGCTGGGCCTCATGGTCTGGCAGGACTTCATGTTCGCCTGCAACCTCTACCCTTCGACGCCGGATTTCCTCGAGAATGTTGCCGCCGAAGTGGACTACCAGGCTAAGCGCCTGTCGTCGCATCCGTCGATCGCGGTCTGGTGCGGCGACAACGAGCTCGTCGGCGCGCTCACCTGGTTCGACGAGCCGCGCAAGGACCGCGACCGCTATCTCGTCTCCTATGACCGGCTGAACCGCACCATCGAGGTGGCGCTGAAGGCGGCACTGCCCGAGGCGATCTGGTGGCCGTCGAGCCCGGCATCCGGCTATCTCGACTTCGGCGACGCCTGGCATGCCGATGGCTCGGGTGACATGCACTACTGGTCGGTCTGGCACGAGAACAAGTCCTTCGACAATTACCTCACCGTGCGCCCGCGCTTCTGCTCGGAGTTCGGGTTCCAGTCCTACACCTCCATGCCGGTCATCCGGCAGTTTGCGGCCGAGAAGGACCTCAACATCGCTTCACCCGTGATCGAGAGCCACCAGAAGAATGTCGGCGGCAACGAGCGCATCGCCGGCACGATGTTCCGCTATTTCCGCTTCCCCAAGGATTTCCCGGCTTTCGTCTACCTGAGCCAGATCCAGCAGGGGCTGGCGATCAAGACCGCCGTCGACTACTGGCGCTCGCTGAAGCCCCATTGCATGGGCACGCTCTACTGGCAGCTCAACGACACCTGGCCGGTCGCCTCCTGGTCGAGCCTCGACTATGGCGGCAGCTGGAAGGCGATGCACTATATGGTGCGCCGCTTCTTCCTGCCGGTCTCGGTCGCCGCCATTCCTTCCGCTGACGGCAAGGAGATCACCTTCTCGATGGTCAACGACACGGCCGAGCCGGTCACCGTCGAGCTTCAAACGTTCCTGGTTTCGCTCGACGGCCGGCGCACGCCGTTGACGGCGGCTGCCGGCACCTGCAGCCCGGACCGGGCCGCGACGCTGGTGACGATTGCCGCATTCGACATTCCCGAGGGCGACCTCCTGTTCTGGTCCTTCGAGGCTTCGAACGGCATGCGCGGCGAGGGGCACCACGTCAACGGCACCTACAAGGCGCTCGACCTGCAACCGTCAGGCCTGACGCTCGACGTTGTGCCGGCGGGTGAGGGCGCATTCGATGTGACCGTCAAGGCGAGCGGACTGGCACTGCATGTGATGGTCGAGGCGGATGTCGCCGGGCGCTACTCCGACAACGCCTTCGATCTGCTGGCCGGTGAAACGAAGGTCGTGCGCTTCACGCCGAAGGCGCCGCTTGGCCGGGGCGAGCTTCCGCGCTTTGCCGCCTTCGATCTCGAATCCTGCCAGGGAAAAGGTTGACCGCCATGAAACGCAGCCATGTCAACGACATCATCGCCGAGAGCGATGCCTTCATGAAGAGTTTCGGCTTCACGCTGCCGCCCTTTGCCTACTGGTCGCCGGAGCAGTTGAAGGTGCGTGTCAGGTCCGACAGCCCGACGATCTTCGATGCCCGGCTCGGCTGGGACATTACCGATTACGGCAAGGGCCGCTTCGACCAGCTTGGCCTCGTGCTTTTCACGCTGCGCAACGGCAAGGCCGCCAACCTGAAGACCGGGCACGGCATGGTCTATGCCGAAAAGCTGATGATCACCGCCAAGGATCAGGTCAATCCGCTGCATCGCCATGCGCTGAAGACCGAGGACATCATCAATCGCGGCGGCGGTTCGCTGGTGCTGCAGATGTACAATTCCAGGCCCGACGGATCGGTCGACGAGGAGAGCGACGTGGTCGTCGCCACCGATGCGCGGCTGCGCACGCTGAAGGCTGGAGACCTCCTGAAGCTCAAGGCCGGCGAGAGCGTCACGCTGCTTCCCGGCAACTGGCATGCCTTCTGGGCCGAAGGCGCCGACGTGCTGATGGGCGAGGTTTCGACCGTCAACGACGATCTCACCGACAACTATTTCCGCGAACCGGTTGGTCGCTTCTCGGCGATCGAGGAAGACAGCGCTCCCACCCACCTGCTGGTGTCGGACTACGACACCTGGCTGAAGTGATCCCAAAACCCCCAAGAACCCCCAAGGACAAGTGAACTTTCGAGGAGGAATTCATGAAGAACGTCAGTTTCCAGCTCTATAGCGCCCGCAACTTCCCGCCTTTCGCCAATGTGCTGAAGGCGTTGGGTGAAGCCGGCTACAGCCAGGTCGAAGGCTATGGCGCGCTTTACGCCGCACTCACCGATGCCGAGATCGCCAGCTTCAAGGCGGGCCTCGACGAGAACGGTCTTGCCATGCCGACCGCGCACTTTGGCCTCGACATGCTCGAAAGCGATCCGGGTCGCGTGCTTGCCATCGCCAAGGCGCTCGGCATCAAGGCGATCTATTGCCCCTATCTCATGCCCGACCAGCGCCCGACGGATGCCTCAGGCTGGCGTGCCTTCGGCGAGCGGCTGCAGAAGGCCGGCAAGCCCTATCGCGACGCCGGATTGATCTTCGGCTGGCACAACCACGACTTCGAATTCGTTGCCCTTCCCGACGGCAGCATCCCGCAGGACCTGATCTTCGAAGGCGGACCGGATCTTTCCTGGGAAGCCGATATCGCCTGGATCATCCGCGGCGGTGCCGACCCGATCGCCTGGATCAAGAAATACGGCAATCGCATCACCGCCGTGCATGTGAAGGACATCGCGCCTTCGGGCGAGAAGAAGGACGAGGACGGCTGGGCCGATGTCGGCGAGGGTACCGTCGACTGGAAAGGCCTGTTTGCAGCGCTTTCCGGCACTAAGGCCCGCTACTTCATTGCCGAGCACGACAACCCGAGCGATTTCAAGCGTTTCGCCAAGCGTTCGCTCGCCTCCATCCAATCCTATTGAGAAGCAGGTTCATCCATGACCAAGGAACTTGGCGTCGGCATCATCGGATGCGGCAACATCTCCACCACCTACTTCAAGCTCGCGCCGCTCTTTAAGGGTATCAAGGTCGTCGCCTGCGCCGACATCAACCCGGCAGCGGCCGAGGCGCGGGCAGCCGAATACGGCGTAAAAGCCCAGAGCATCGAAGCGCTGCTCGCCAACCCGGATGTCGACATCGTCGTCAACCTGACCATTCCGGACGCGCACTATCCGGTGTCGAAGGCGATCCTCGAAGCCGGCAAGCACGTCTATTCCGAGAAGCCTCTGGTGCTCTCGCTCGAACAGGGCGAGGAGCTCCGGGCGATCGCCAAAGCCAAGGGGCTTTCCGTCGGCTGCGCGCCCGACACCTTCCTCGGTGGCGCACACCAGCTGGCCCGCAGCTATGTCGACGCCGGAAAGATCGGCCGGGTGACCTCGGGCACTTGCCACGTCATGAGCCCGGGCATGGAGATGTGGCATCCGAACCCGGACTTCTTCTTCCTGCCCGGCGGCGGCCCGATCCTCGATCTCGGCCCCTATTACATCGCCAACCTGATCAATCTGATCGGACCGGTGAAGCGCGTGGCGGCTCTCGCCACCATGGCCAACCCGACCCGCACCATCACCAGCGAGCCGCGCAAGGGCGAGGAGATCCCGGTCAAGACGCCGACCAACATCCATGCCCTGCTCGAATTTGAGAACGGCGCGACGATCACGCTGTCGGCAAGCTGGGATGTCTGGTCGCACCGCCACGCCAACATGGAGCTCTACGGCACCGAGGGTTCGCTCTATGTGCCCGATCCGAACTTCTTTGGCGGCACGGTGGAGGCAAGCGGCCGCGACAAGAAGATCGAGCCGCTCGAGGCCTGGGACCATCCCTTCGGCGTTCCCAACCAGGAGCATCCGCAGGGACCGATGGCGAACTACCGCACCGCCGGCCTTGCCGACATGGCGCTCGCCATTCTGGAAGGCCGCGACGCCCGTTGCTCGCTCGACCGCGCACTGCACGGCGTCGACGTCATGGTGTCGATCCTGAAATCCGGCGAGGAGGGGCGGTTCATAGACCTCTCCACCACCTGCACCCAGCCAGCCGCTCTCGGCATCGAGGAGGCGAGGGCGCTGCTGCGCGAGGCAGAGGCAGAGGTATCAAAGAGCAGGCGTTCCGCAGCTTCTTGATCGCCGGTGCGGACGCTCGGTCCACCCGAGCGTCCGTCTCTCTCGACGCTTTGAATGGCATGAGCGACGCGGTTAATTCCATTGCAAGGCATGATCGCTAAGACTGATGCGGACGCAATCAGGGGTCTGCATATGCGCATCGAGACGTTGTTTTGGAGTGCAGTCGTCGTTCTGGCAATCGGTGTTCTCGTCTACCGCCATGTCAACCGCCGAAATGTGAACCGCGCGCTTGGCGAGGCTCGGGAAGCGTATGGTGCTGCTCGAGCCCAGCTGATTGCCGATCCGCTCGCCGTGTCGCTTGGCCCACAGGGGGGCTATGCCGTGCTGACCGTTGTCGAGGCCATCGCTGACGGCAGGGGCGCAGGCCCTCCGCCGACGTTTGCTGAACTCGGCGGGCGTGAGATGCGCGCGGTGGAACTGGCGCAGGCGGCGACCATCCTGACGGACAGGCAATTCAACAAAACTCTTCGCCGGCTGAGCGCGAAGGAGCAGACGGTTTTCCGGCAGTTGCGCGACCTCCTGCAGGGCGAGACGTCAGCGCCTCCCGTTCGCGAAACCACATTGCGCGCGGACACAAGCAAACGTTCCGCTGCGATCGACGAGAGCGGTGAGCGCCAGAGCCGTCCGGTGTTCGACGCCCTGCCGATCGCTGGCATTCTCGAATGGTTGAAAAACACAGCGCCGCGTGATCCCGACATGTGGCACCTGCTGCCCGAACTCAACTGGGACCATCCGGAAATTTACGACATCCTACTCTGGGTCGTCAGCCAGGAAGAATGCGACGCATCGACGGCCGTTCTCATCCTCCACCTCATGCAGCCGGATGTCGCGATGGACATGGCCTCGGGCGGACAACGATGGCACGCGGGCGGAGAGGCCGACGCGTCCGTTTCGAGCGAGGTCAGGCTTCTAGCCATGATAGGCAAACGATCGGAGGAGGAGAGTTTCGGGCACCATCTTTTTGCGCCAGACCGGCTTTGCACCGACGAAGGCAACAAGGCTCTGCTCGACATGATGCTCAGCGAAAAGGAGCGGATAGAAAGCGCGGGGCGCCAGTTGCCTTTTCCGCTGCCCGTGAAGCTTCTGTCGAAACCCGCACTCGTCACCGGGCGCAAGCCGAAGCCGGATTTCGAAGTTCACGATGATCGCCTCCTCGTGCCGCAGCCTTGACGTCCGGAAACTGTGCGCAACGCCTCGATTGAGGATTCCGGGTGCTCGGCATATGCGCTAGAGCTTGGCCTGCTGAGTTTCCGAGGCACACTGCGGAAACCTTTGAATTTCCTGGACGGCGGACTTTCCGCCACCTGCACCCGATCGCGGAGGATTTGCGATGACCTGGCTACCGGCGGAAAACCGCTACGACACCATGAAGTATAACCGCGTCGGCCGTTCCGGCCTGAAGTTGCCGGCAATCTCGCTCGGGCTCTGGCACAATTTCGGCGGCGACACGCCACATGACCGCAAGGTCGACATGTGCCGCACGGCGTTTGATCTCGGCATCACCCATTTCGACCTTGCCAACAACTACGGTCCGCCTCCGGGTTCGGCCGAGACCGCCTTCGGCGAGATCATGCGCACGGACTTTGCCGGTCTGCGCGACGAACTGATCATCTCGTCCAAGGCCGGCTATGACATGTGGGCCGGCCCCTATGGCGAGTGGGGCAGCCGCAAGTACATGATTGCGTCCTGCGACCAGAGCTTGAAGCGCATGGGCCTCGACTATGTCGACATCTTCTATTCGCACCGCTTCGACCCAGAGACCCCGCTGGAAGAAACCTGCGGTGCGCTCGACCATATCGTGCGGTCGGGCAGGGCGCTTTATGTCGGTATCTCGTCCTACAACTCGCAGCGCACCCGCGAGGCGGCAGCGATCCTGAAGGATCTCGGCACGCCCTGCCTCATCCACCAGCCGAGCTATTCGATGCTCAACCGCTGGATCGAGGACGACGGGCTGATCCACACGCTCGAAGACCTCGGCATCGGCTCGATCGTCTTCTCGCCGCTGGCCCAGGGTATGCTGACGACGAAGTATCTCGGTGGCATCCCGTCCGACAGCCGGGCGGCTCAGAACCACTTCCTCAAGAAGGATTTCATTCGCCCTGAAATCATCGACAACATCCGCAAGCTCAACGGCATTGCCGAAAAGCGTGGTCAGACGCTGGCGCAGATGGCGCTTGCCTGGGTGCTGCGCAACGGCCGCATCACCTCGGCGCTGATCGGCGCCAGCCGTTCCGAGCAGATCGTCGATTGCGTCAAGGCGCTGGAAAACGACACGTTCACGGCGGAAGAACTGGCCGAGATCGATCTCTATGCACGTGAGGCCGACATCAACCTGTGGGCCTCTTCAGCCGAACTCTAAGTTCTGCTGAAAACATTGATTTGCCTGCATTTTAGGCAAAAGCCATCGCTTTCCGGCGCATTAGACAAAAGTCGAATGTGTGCCGGAAAGCGCCTTCTGGACTTGGACCCGCGAGCGTGTAAGGTGCGCTCATGCCGCTGGTTTGCACGTGCTTCGTCACGCGCGCTACGGTGGAAAAAGCAGGATGGGAACCGATCTCCGCCGGAAGCGGCGACGGTCCCAACGGGTGGCGGTGCAGTGGGAGCTGTACCGAAGACTGCCTCGGCGCGAATAGGGAGGAACCATGGACCGCCGTTCATTCATTAAAAACGCAAGCCTTGGCGGCTTGGCCGCAGCCGGTGCCGCAGCACTTGCAACGCCGGCCATCGCGCAGGCAAACCCGAAGGTCAACTGGCGTCTCGCATCGTCGTTCCCGAAGTCGCTCGACACGATCTACGGCGGCGGCGAAGTGCTGGCGAAACACGTCTCGGAAGCGACCGACGGGGCTTTTCAGATTCAGGTTTTTGCCGCCGGCGAAATCGTGCCGGGCCTGCAGGCTGCCGATGCCGCGGCTGCCGGTACGGTCGAAGCCTGCCACACGGTTTCATACTATTACTGGGGCAAGGACCCAACCTGGGCGCTCGGTGCTGCCGTTCCCTTCGCGCTCAATGCGCGTGGCATGAACGCCTGGCACTACCATGGAGGCGGTATCGACCTCTTCAATGAATTCCTCGGCACGCAGGGCCTCGTCGGTTTCCCCAACGGTAATACCGGGGTTCAGATGGGCGGCTGGTTCCGCAAGGAAATCAAGACGGTCGCCGACTTGCAGGGCTTGAAGATGCGCATCGGCGGTTTCGCCGGCAAGGTGGTCGAGAAGCTCGGCGTCGTGCCGCAGCAGATCGCCGGCGGCGACATCTATCCGGCGCTCGAAAAGGGCACCATCGACGCTGCCGAATGGGTCGGCCCCTATGACGACGAGAAGCTCGGCTTCTTCAAGGTCGCGCCCTACTACTACTATCCCGGCTGGTGGGAAGGTGGCCCGACGGTCCACGCCATGTTCAACAAGGCGGCCTTCGAAGCGCTTCCGAAGAACTACCAGTCGCTGCTCCGCACCGCCTGCCAGGCGACCGACGCGAACATGCTGCAGAAGTACGACTACCTGAACCCCTCGGCGATCAAGCGCCTGGTGGCTTCCGGTGCCAAGCTTAGCCCGTTCAGCGCCGAAATCCTCTCGGCCTGCTTCGACAAGGCCAACGAAGTCTATGCGGAGATGGAAGCCTCGAACCCGACCTTCAAGAAGATCTGGGATTCGATCAAGGCCTTCCGCGGCGAGTACTACCTCAACGCCCAGATCGCCGAGTACAACTACGACACCTTCATGATGATCCAGCAGCGCGGCGGCAAGATCTAAGCCTAAGTCTGACTGTAATGATCAAGGGCCGCTCGCGACATCCGTCGCGGGCGGCCTTTGCGTTTCTGCTGCCAAACTCCGGCCAATCCGCCCGTCTTCGCTCTCCGCATCAGAGAACAGGCGCGCGGAGCAACGGCGCTTTCGTGGTATGGTTGCGGCCTCAGGCGAAGGGAGCCAAGCGAAAGGGAGAAGGTGCAATGCCAAGCGAAGGCCAATCGGTCGTGCTCGGCCCCGACGAGGGCCGCCGCTACGACATGGGTGCGATCAAGGCCGTCTTCAAAGCCGATGGCGCGGAAACTGCAGGTCGATTTTCCGTCTCCGAATGGTGGCTCGATGCCCGGCACGAGGGGCCGGGTGCCCATAAGCACGACGACAATGACGAGATCTTCTACGTGATCGAGGGCACGGCAAGCGTGCTCGTCGGCGACACCTGGCATCAGAAGCCAAAGGGCTCGCTGTTCGTCATACCGCGTGGGACGATGCACGACTTCAGGAACGAGAGCGAGGCCCGGATGGGGCTTCTCAATGTCTATGTCGGCGGCCCATTCGAGGAGATGATGCCAATGATCGTCGACTGGTACCGCGACAATCCTGCCAAGCGGATAGAGTGAGTGATCTGCGGATTGAAGGGGTGGTCGTGAGCCAGCCGACCGAGATGCGCGCGCTGAGACGTGGATCGCAAATCTGGGCCCGTACGGAGTTACGCGGTTCGCGAGGCCGGCGGATGCTCAAGTCTGGAAGAAGCTGAGCTGATAATCTCTGAACTCCTCTGGATCTTCCGGCTGACAAAACTCGACGCAGAATCTGCGATCAGGGAATTGGAAGGCGAGCTTAGCCTCGTAGATTTCGCGCAACCGTTCGCCGAGGATGATCAGCTTGTCGGCGGCGATGTCTGCACACGCATCGTGTTGAATTTCGGCGATGTGAATGTGGTTCATCACCCATTCGACAGATTGACGCGTTGCCTCAGGATTTCGTTCAAAGGAGCGTAGGACTTCCACATGGAAACCCTCCACCAAGATATATCGTTCAAACGCCACGAAGCGCGGCGAGAACACTTCCGAATAGCCGACGGCGAGCGCGAAGCTCCCGGTGCAGGCGGTCCAGCTCTGTAGGTCGATGCCCTGACCGTCGTTCCAGGCGGCCAACTCTGATTTCATGCTTTCCGGAATATCTGCCATTGGCCAAGGGTCCCTTGGGCAAGTGTCTCAACGCTAAAGGGCGGCCCGTGGGCCGCCCTCTCTGTTTCTACCTGCCTGCCATCCTACTTGAACGACGGCGGCTGGCTGAGGTCGTTTGAGGGCGCCGTCTGCGGCTCAGCACCCGGGGTGCCAAACGACGGTGGCTGGCTGAGGTCGTTGGAGGGTGCCGTCTGCGGCTGGGCGCCGCCGCCCTGGTCGGCCGGCTTCTGGTCGAGCGGGCTGCCGCCTGGAAGCTGCAGGCCGCCGGGAAGGCCGAGGCCGCCGCCGTTGTCCGGGAGACCCAGACCGCCGCCGAAGCCGGGAACTTCGATCTTGATCGTGTTCGGATCGACGGCAGTGCCCGTTCCCTTGTAGTGCATGACCATCTGCGGGAACATGATCGTCAGGCCCACCATCAGGATCTGGATGCAGACGAAGGGAACCGCACCCCAGTAGATCTGGGCCGTGGTGACCGGCTGGATGTTCTTGCCGGTGATCTTGTCCAGATAGGGCACCTTGGCCGCGACCGAGCGCAGATAGAAGAGCGCGAAGCCGAAGGGCGGGTGCATGAAGCTCGTCTGCATGTTGATGCCGAGCAGTACGCCGAACCAGATGAGGTCGATGCCGAGCTTGTCGGCAGCGGGCGCAAGCAGCGGCACGATGATGAAGGCGAGCTCGAAGAAATCCAGGAAGAAGGCCAGGAAGAAGACGAGCATGTTGACGGCAATGAGGAAGCCGGTTTCGCCGCCCGGCATCGCCGTCAGCAGATGTTCGACCCAGATATGGCCGTTGACGCCGTAGAAGGTCAGCGAGAAGACGCGCGCACCGATCAGGATGAACAGCACGAAGGCCGAAAGGCGCGTCGTTGCCGTCAGTGCGCCGCGCACGACGTCCATGTTGAGCCGGCCCTTGGCGGCCGCCATGATCAGCGCGCCGACAGCACCCATGGCGCCGCCTTCGGTCGGCGTCGCGATGCCGAGGAAGATGGTGCCGAGCACGAGGAAGATCAGGGCGAGCGGCGGGATCAGCACGATGATGACCTGCTGGGCAAGCCTGGACATCGCGTTGATCTTGAAGCTCTTGTCGATGAGCGCGACGACGTAGATGAAGGCGACGCCAACGGTGCCGCCGAGGATGTCGGCATTCTCTCCCTGGGTCGGGTAGAGATAGACGTGGGCGGCATAGGCGATGCCGGCAGCCACCGCGAGAGCTATCGCAAGCGAGGTGACGCCGGAGCCGAGCGTGCGGGCTTCGAGCGGCAGCGCCGGCATAGAGTCGCGTCTCAGGAACGACATCAAGAGGATATAGCCCATGTAGAGGCCGGTCAGCACCAGGCCCGGGATCAGCGCGCCGGCATACATGTCGCCGACCGAGCGGCCGAGCTGGTCGGCAAGAACGATCAGAACCAGCGACGGCGGGATGATCTGGGCAAGCGTGCCTGACGCGGCAATGACGCCCGAAGCGACCTTGCGGTCATAGCCGTAGCGCAGCATGATCGGCAGCGAGATCAGGCCCATGGCGATGACCGAGGCGGCAACGACGCCTGTCGTGGCTGCAAGCAGCGCGCCGACGAAGATGACCGCATAGGCGAGGCCGCCGCGGATCGGGCCGAAGAGCTGGCCGATCGTGTCGAGCAGGTCTTCCGCCATGCCCGATTTCTCGAGCACGATCCCCATGAAGGTAAAGAAGGGGATGGCGAGCAACGTGTCGTTCGACATCACCCCCCAGAACCGGTCCGGCAGCGCGTTGAGCAGGGGCCAGGAGAGGTTGATCGAATCGGACAGGGGCGCGAGCTCGACGCCGATGATGAAGAACAGCAAGCCGTTGGCGGCGAGTGAGAAGGCGACCGGGTACCCCAAAAGCAGGAACACGATCAGCGACGCGAACATGATCGGCGCCAGGTTTTCAGCAATGAATTCGATCATGGACGGGTCTCCGGAGACACGACATCGTCAAGCGGCGCATGGGTCGGCACATAGGGTGTCGGGTCTTCCATGTTTCCGGTCATGATCGCGATCTTCTTGATGATCTCCGACACGCCCTGGAAGGCGAGCAGCAGGAAACCGACAAGCAGGATGGCCTTGGCCGGCCAGATGATCAGGCCGCCAGCGGACGATGAGACTTCGCCCGAGACGTAGGACATCTTCACGTAGGGGAAGAGGTAGTAGAGCACCAGCAGCACGAAGGGCATCAGGAACAACAGGTGCCCCAAGAGGTCGATCCAGTGCTGCACGCGGCGGGAAAACTGGCCGTAGACCACGTCGATGCGAATGTGCTCGTTCTGGCTCAGCGTATAAGCGGCAGCAAACATGAAGGCGGCGCCGAACAGGTACCATTGCGCCTCGAGCCAGGCGTTCGACGACATGTTGAAGATCTTGCGGATCACGGCATTGCCGGCACTGACGAGCACGGCCGCCAGGATGAACCAGGAAACGCTCTTTCCGATGAATTCCGTGATCGTGTCTATAAGTCGGCTGAAGCCGAGCAAAGCTTTCATCGATTTCCTCCCCGCGATGGCTATTATGGTTGTTGTGCCAAGCACAGCCAGAGTGCCGATTTCAAGCGCGCGTTCAAGCCTGAGGCGCGATTTTCCCATGTAGTTCGGCTGCCTCCGACTAAAGTTGAATGGGGTGGTCAGGCGCGCTGCCCATTGTTTGTGCAATCCTGGCCGGCGTCTTGGAGCCGAGCGACCACCTGTCCCTCTCAAGCGCACCTCGACCGTACGAATCGATGTGGAAAGCAGGGTGCAACGGTGCGGTGTCGCCATTTACTGCAACGTTGCAGTCTTGAATTTGTATGATTTTTGAGGTCGGATGGCGCCGCCAAGGGAGGACGCCAAAACCATGACCGCCATGATCCGCAACCCCATTCTGCCGGGCTTCAATCCGGACCCCTCGATCTGCCGCGTCGGCGACGACTATTACATCGCGACTTCCACCTTCGAGTGGTATCCGGGTGTGCAGATCCATCATTCGCGCGATCTGGTGAACTGGAAACTGGTGCGCCGGCCGCTGGAGCGCAAAAGCCAGCTCGACATGCGCGGCAATCCGGACAGTTGCGGCGTCTGGGCGCCGTGCCTCTCCTATGACGACGGGCTGTTCTGGCTTGTTTATACCGACGTCAAACGCTTCGACGGCAACTTCAAGGACGCGCACAACTACATTGTGACGGCCGAAGCGATCGAGGCGACCTGGTCGGATCCGGTCTACGTGAATTCCTCGGGCTTCGATCCCTCGCTCTTTCATGACGACGACGGGCGCAAGTGGTTTCTCAACATGCAGTGGAACCATCGCACCGAGAGCTTTGGCGGCTCGCCCAAGCACCCGGCCTTCGACGGCATCCTGTTGCAGGAATGGGACGAGCGCACACGCAAGCTCGTCGGGCCGGTGAAGAACATCTTTGCCGGCTCGCCGCTCGGCCTTGTCGAGGGGCCGCATCTTTTCAAGAAGAACGGCTGGTACTATCTGACGACCGCCGAAGGTGGAACCGGCTACGACCATGCCGTCACCATGGCCCGATCGCGCAGCATCGACGGCCCCTACGAAATGCACCCGGATACCTATCTGATCACGTCGAAGGATCACCCGGAAGCAATGCTGCAGCGCGCCGGCCACGGCCAATACGTCGAGACACCGGATGGGCAGGCCTATCATACCCATCTGACCGGCCGGCCGCTGCCGCCGCACCGACGCTGCACGCTTGGCCGAGAGACGGCACTACAGAAATGCGTCTGGCGTGACGATGGCTGGCTTTACCTTGCAAACGGCGGGCCGGTGCCCGAAGTGCTCGTGCCGGCACCGATGCCGGTAAAGCAAATCCCTTTGCCGAGCGTTGTGGAGACGAACTTCGACGATATCGCTCTTCCGGCCGAGTTTCAGTGGCTGCGCACGCCAAAGCCGGAGCGGATCCTCTCGCTGGAACGGCGGCCGGGGCATCTGCGCCTCTTCGGTCGTGAAAGCATCGGCAGCTGGTTCGAGCAGGCGCTGGTCGCGCGCCGGCAGGAACACCACACCTTCCGTGCCGAAACGACGGTGGATTTTGCGCCCGAAACCTATCAGCAGGTCGCTGGCCTGACGCATTACTACAACCGCCACAAGTTCCACGCGCTCGGCGTCACCTTGCACGAGACGCTGGGACGGACGCTGACGATTCTGTCGTGCCCCGGCGATTTCCCGCATGGGCGTCTGGAGTTTCCTCTCGCAAGCGGTATCGCCATTCCCAGCGGGCCGATCGAGCTTGCCATGGAGGTCCGCGACAACGACCTTCAGTTCTTCTGGCGGGCGGCTGGTGCTGCCGGCTGGCAGGTGGTCGGCCCAGTTCTTGATGCCGGCGTTGTCTCGGACGAGGGCGGTCGTGGCGAACATGGATCCTTCACCGGCGCCTTTGCCGGCCTGTTTGCCTTCGACACGTCAGGGGCGGGAAACTCGGCCGATTTCGACTGCTTCCGCTACGTCAATCTCTCCGTCGAATAGCAATCTTGTTATGTAAGGAATGTCGAATAAATAGCGGATATCATTACGTAATTTTAATGTAGCTTTTCATATTGGGTTCAGGTGGCGGGCCTTAGTTTCGGGGTGCAGACAACGAAAGGACACCCCGATGAAACGTCTCCTGATCGCCCTGATCGCCAGTTCCGTACTGGTCACGCCGATGGCAGCCCTTGCTCAGCCGGCAGGATCCTTCGAGGTGGCGCAGAACTATGATCGTACGCGCCGCCCGATCGATCGGCACTCCGATCGCTACGTGGATCGCCACGTCGACAAGCATGTCGACAAGCATGTCACGATCGAAAAGCGGGTGATCGTCAAGAAGAAGGAACGCTGGGCGCGCGGTCATCGCCTGTCACCAGCAGAGCGCCGCCACATGGCCCAGGTGCGCGACTACCGCTACTACAAGCTCCGCCAGCCGCCGCGTGGCCAGCAGTGGGTACGCTCGGGCAACGACTTCCTGCTGATCAGCCTCGCAACCGGCGTCATCGTCGGGCTGGCCGCGGCGCGGTAAGCTTTGATGGACCGATGATCGAAGGGGTGGCGCTTTCACGCCGCCCCTTCGCAATTGCGGTTTGCCGCGCCGCCGCCGGGCCGCACGCCGAAAAGCAGGCGCTCGACTTCGCCCAGCGGCTCCAACGCCTCTTCCTCCCCGGCGACATCACCAAGGAACGGATCGAACATCGCCACCGGGCGGCCGGCGGCGCTGAGCGCCATGCACATGAAGCGCGGGCGGCGTGGGGCGCGTGCGGCGTCCGCCATCAGGCAGCCCGCGGCGACCAGCTGGCGAAGGGATCCGCGAGATCGCGCCAGCGTTCGGGACGGAAGCTCTCGTCCGCAATCAGGCAGGCGTCGAGCTCGGCGCGAAGTTTGGCTTCATCCATCGGATCCGCGCCAATGAAGACGATCTCCTGGCGCCGGTCGCCCCAGACCGGATCGATGTAGCGGCCGACCGCCGTCAGGAAGCCGGGTTCACGCGGCCATTGTTCCTGCGGCACGGCGGACCACCAGAGACCCATCTTGCCGGTGCGCACCAGCGGGCCCGCCTGGCTGATCTCGCCGACATAATGCGGGCGGGTCGCGAGCCAGAAGAAGCCCTTGGATCTGAGCACGCCCGGCCAGGACCGATTGAGGAAGGACTGGAAGCGCGTGGGATCAAAGGGGCGGCGGGCGCGATAGACGAATGAGCGGATGCCGTATTCCTCGGTTTCCGGCACGTGCTCCTTGAAACCGTTCAACTCCTTGTACCAGAGCGGATGTTGTTCGGCCTTGACGATGTCGAAGCGGCCGGTTCCGAGAACGTCTCGAAGCTTGACCTTGCCGAAGTCGGTCTCGATCAGCTGCGCATCCGGGTTCAGCCCGACGATGATCTTACGGGCGGCGTCCACCTGTTCCGGCGTGGCGGTGCCGACCTTGTTGAGGACGACGACGTCGGCGAATTCGATCTGCTCGACGAGCAGGTCGACCAGCGTGCGCATGTCGCCTTCACCCGCCGTCTCGCCACGGTCGGCAAGGAAGTCGAGCGAGGAATAGTCGGCCACCAGATTTGCGGCATCGACGACGGTCACCATGGTGTCGAGGCGCGCGACATCGGCGAGGCTCTCGCCGTCCTCGTCGCGAAAATCGAAGGTGGTGGCGACGGGCAGCGGTTCGGAAATGCCGCTCGATTCGATCAGCAGATAGTCGAAGCGGTTCTGTTCGGCGAGGTTGCGGACCTCCTTGAGGAGGTCGTCGCGCAGCGTGCAACAGATGCAGCCATTGGTCATTTCCACCAGCTGCTCTTCGGTGCGCGAAAGATCGGCGCCGCCATCGCGCACCAGCGCGGCGTCGATGTTGACCTCGCTCATGTCGTTGACGATGACGGCGACGCGCAGGCCGTCGCGGTTGGACAGCACGTGATTGAGCAGGGTGGTTTTGCCGGCGCCGAGGAAGCCGGAGAGCACTGTGACGGGAAGCTTTTCCATCGGAGTATCCTATATGTTATACCGTAACGTTTGCTGTGCTAAAAAAAGGCGAGCGCGATCGCCCGCCTCAGCCTGCTGGGAAGGTGGCCTCTGATCGGGAGGCCCCGATGATAAAGGCACGTCCGATACCGCCGTCATTCCTGTGCTCGTCACAGGAAACCAGCTGGCCCAAGTCATTGAGCCGGAAGATTTCCTTTGACCCTGATGGCGTCGGGTCGCTGGATCCCCGCCACAAGGGCGAGGATGACGGAGTGCAGCGGAACCGCGAGCAAGCTTGTCATGCCACGTCTTGCCGGCTGAGGGGCGGGCGCTCAGCACAACGGCGCCAGACGGGCGCCCGCCCGATACCGTCTTGGGAGGACGGATCAGCTGGCCGAGGAGAGGCAGGTCTTCAGCGAGGTGCCGATGCCTTCCATCATCTGGAAATAGAGGTCCGGCCCGCCGTCGAGGGTGCCGGCCTCCGGGTCGAGCGTGCCGGATTTCGCCGGCGTGCCCTCGATCACGACATTGATCAGCTTCGGCTCGAACTGCGGTTCGGCGAAGACGCAGGTTGCGCCCAGTTCCTTGATCTTGGCATGGATCTGCGACAGGCGATCCGCGCCCGGCAGAACCTCGGGGCTGACGGTGATCGAGCCGGCGACGCGCACGTTGTAGCGCTGCTCGAAATACTGATAGGCGTCGTGGAAGACGACGAAGGGCTTGTCCTTCACGGGCGCCACCGTCTCCTTGAGCGTGGCGTCGAGCGCGTCCAGCCGCTTGTTCAGTGCCTCGAGATTGGCCGTGTAGGCGCCGGCATTGTCCGGGTCGGCCTCGACGAGCGTCTTTTCGATCTCGGCGGCCATCGCCTTGGCATTCATGGGATCGAGCCACATATGCAGGTCGGTATCGCCATGGCCGTGGTCATGATGATCGTGGCCATGGTCGTGGGCCGCACCCATTTCGGGCGCCGCGGCGTGATCTTGCTCGGCGTCGCCGTGGGCGTGCTCGTGTCCTTCCTCGCCCTCATGGCCATGGTCGTGCGCCTCGAACGCGCCGCCCTCGCGGAACTTCAGCTTCTCGATGCCTGGCGCTTCGCTGAGTTCAACCACCGTGGCGCCCGTGGTCAGCGTGTCGAGCGGCTTGTCGAGGAAGGCTTCAAGACCCGGACCGACCCAGAACACCACTTTGGCCGCCTGCAAGGCCGCAGCGTTGGAAGGCTTCATGTTGTACGTATGCGGGGAGGCGGCACCCTCGACGATCAGAGACGGCTCGCCAATGCCCTGCATGATCGAGGCGACGAGCGAGTGGATCGGCTTGATCGAAACCACCACATTGGGACCGGCGGCAAGAGCAGGCGAAGCGAGAAGCATGGTGGAGGCGAAAAGCAGGGCGGAAGTCGATTTCATCGGGTTCTCCGGGCTTGAAAGGCGCACCTGGCTTTACCGGCCAGGCACGCTGTCGGGCATGCGAACTATCTCCGCAACAGGCCGTTGAAAGCCTTGAAGCAGCAATGTAATGTTATTACATCAATTGCGTTATGCTATAACGTGTGCGATAGCCAGTGGCAATCACCCAATCGGGAATTTTTTGATGCTGAATGTCCGTTCCCCAGAAACGCTGCCGCTGGTCAATCTCAGCAATGCCGGCGTGCGCCGCAACGGCCGCTGGCT
Source organism: Ensifer sp. (assembly GCF_035999185.1). Classification (GTDB taxonomy): domain Bacteria; phylum Pseudomonadota; class Alphaproteobacteria; order Rhizobiales; family Rhizobiaceae; genus Ensifer. The sequence goes on from NZ_DASYHB010000101.1 coordinate 19,459, forward strand.
GGTGCGCGGCGTCGAGTTCTCGATCAGCCCGGGCGAAATCGTCACCTTGATCGGGCCGAACGGATCCGGCAAATCGACAACTGCAAAGACCGCGATCGGCGTCATGAAGCCGGATGAGGGCTACGTCGAGCGCAAGCCGGGCCTGAAAGTCGGCTATGTGCCGCAGAAGCTTGCCGTCGACTGGACCCTGCCTTTGACAGTCGAGCGGCTGATGACGCTGACGGGCCCGCTCAAGGGCAGAGAGATCGAAGAGGCGCTGTCGGCGACCGGCGTGCTGCATCTGGCCAAGTCTGAAGTCCAGCATCTGTCGGGTGGCGAGTTCCAGCGGGCGCTGCTCGCGCGTGCTATCGCCCGCAAGCCCGACCTGCTGGTTCTCGACGAGCCGGTGCAGGGGGTCGATTTCAGCGGCGAGATCGCGCTCTATGAACTGATCAAGCAGATCCGCAACCGCACGGGTTGCGGCATTCTCCTGATCTCGCACGACCTGCACATCGTCATGGCGGAAACCGATACGGTCGTTTGTCTGAACGGCCATGTCTGCTGCCGCGGCACGCCGCAGGCCGTCAGCCAGAGCCCGGAATACCAGAAGCTCTTCGGCAGGCGGGCGGCCAATACGCTTGCCGTCTACAGCCACCATCACGACCACACGCACCTGCCGGACGGCCGGGTGCTGCATGCGGATGGATCGATCACCGAACATTGCTACCCCGGCGACGGCCATCACCACGACGAGGAAGAAAACGTGCACGACCACGGCGAGGATTGCGGCTGCGGCCATCACACCCGGTTGCACGGCTATGAGGCCAAGGAGAAGCGCGATGCTTGACGATTTCTTCGTGCGCGCGCTGATCGCCGGCATCGGCATCGCCGTCATGGCCGGGCCGCTTGGCTGCTTCGTCATCTGGCGTCGCATGGCCTATTTCGGCGACACCATGGCGCATTCGGCGCTGCTTGGGGTGGCGCTGTCGCTGCTTCTCGAACTCAATCTGATGGTGAGCGTGTTCATCGTTGCCGCCACCGTATCGGTGCTCTTGCTCTTCCTGCAGCGGCGCGGCGCGCTGTCGACCGATGCGCTGCTCGGCATTCTCTCGCATTCGGCGCTGTCCTTCGGCCTCGTCATCGTCGCCTTCATGACCTGGGTGCGCATCGATCTTGTCGGCTTTCTCTTCGGCGACATCCTCGCGGTCTCGGAATCCGACATCGACATCATCTGGGGTGGCGGCATTCTCGTCATCTTCGCCATCGTCTATCTCTGGCGGCCGCTGCTGGCCTCCACCGTCAATCCGGAGCTGGCCGAAGCCGAGGGGCTGCAGCCTGAGCGTACGCGGCTGTTCTTCATGCTGTTGATGGCACTGGTGATCGCGATCGCGATGAAGATCGTCGGCATTCTCCTGATCACCTCGCTGCTGATCATTCCCGCGGCGACGGCACGGCGCTTCTCGACCTCGCCGGAGGTCATGGCCGTGCTCGCCTCGCTCATCGGTGCGCTTGCGGTCACCGGCGGTCTTTTCGGCTCTCTCCACTGGGATACGCCGTCGGGACCGTCTATCGTCGTTGCAGCCGTTGGGCTTTTCGTTCTGAGTCTGCTACCGATCGGCCGCCGCCAGCACGAGGTGGCGCATCATTCCACGCCTGGAGGGCACCACTGATGGCTACGCCGCAACTGACCAAGAACCAGACGCTGGTGATGGATGCGCTCAGCCATTCCGAAGGGCCGATGAGCGCCTACACCATTCTCGACAAGCTGCGCGATCACGGCTTTCGCGCGCCGCTGCAGGTGTACCGCGCGCTCGAGAAGTTGCTGGAATACGGCATGGTGCACCGGCTGGAGAGCCTGAACGCCTTCGTCGCCTGCACGTGCCCGCATGATCACGAACATGATCACGGCGTCACCGCGTTTACGATCTGCGAGGGCTGCGGCCAGGTGACGGAGTTTCACGACGAGGCAATCGAGCAGCGGCTGACGACGCTGACGCGGGCGCAGAACTTCAAGACCGAGAAGACCACGATCGAGATCCGCGGCCATTGCCAGAGCTGCGCCTGAGGCCGATTCCGCCCGGTGGGGCGGAACCGTTTCCTTCGAACATCTGGCTGGTTCAGTCCAGGCGGGTCAGTTGGGCGGCGTAACGCCGCCAGTTCTCGACATAGTGGTCTGCGGAACGCTTGAGCCCCTCGACCGCGGCCTCGTCCAGCGTGCGGATTGCCTTTGCCGGCGCTCCGACGATCAACGAGTTGTCCGGAAACTCCTTGCCCTCGGTCACCAGCGCATTGGCGCCGACGAGGCAGTTTCGACCGATCTTGGCGCCGTTGAGCACCGTTGCGCCCATGCCGATCAGCGAGTTCTCGCCGATGCTGCAGCCATGGATGATCGCGCCATGGCCGATGGTGCAGCCTTCGCCGATCGTCACCGGAAAACCGGGGTCGACATGGACGACGACGTTCTCCTGGATATTGGTGCGTGCGCCGAGCCGGATCGGTTCGTTGTCGCCGCGCAGCGTCACCCCGAACCAGATGCCGACCTCGTCGCCGATTTCGACCTGGCCTATGACGTTTGCGTCGGGTGCCACCCAGTAGCCGCCGTCCGGCGGCGTCTGTGGGCGACGGGATCCAAGGGCATAGAGTGGCATCGTTCGCCTCCTCGGTCGCTTACAGCACGGTGACGGCGAGCGCTGCGACGCCATCGACGCCGCAGGTCACCTCGTCGCCGCGCACGACAGGGCCGACGCCCGAGGGCGTGCCGGTCATGATGACGTCGCCAGGCGCGAGCGTGAACAGCTTCGACAGTTCCGCGATGATCTCCGGCACCTTCCAGATCATCTGGTCGAGGTCGCCCTGTTGACGCATCTCGCCATTGACCTTCAGCCAGATGTTGCCGTTTGCCGGATGGCCGACCGCTTCGGCCGGGACGACCGCCGAGACCGGGGCGGAATGCTCGAACGCCTTGGCGGCGGCCCAGGGTTTGCCGGCCTTCTTGGCCTCGGCCTGCAGGTCGCGACGGGTGAAGTCGATGCCGACCGCATAGCCGTAGACGCAGTCCAGCGCATCCTCGACGGCGATGTCGCTGCCGCCGCGCTTCAGCGCCACCACGAGTTCGACCTCGTGATGCACGTCCGAGGTCAGCGGCGGGTAGGGGAAGGTGTTGCCGGCGGCGAGCAGATTGTCCGGGTTCTTCTGGAAGAAGAAGGGCGGTTCACGGTCGGGATCATGGCCCATTTCGATGGCGTGGGCAGCGTAGTTGCGGCCGACGCAATAGACCCGGCGAACCGGAAATCCGACAAGGCTGCCGGAAATCGGCAGCAGGACGGGCGGCGGAGGAGGGATGATGGTGTCCATGTTCGTCCGTTATTGGGGTCCCGCCTGTCGAAGACGCAGGCAAGGGCACCGCGGTTGGCCGCGCCTCGTCAACCGGTTTCGGTCAGGCCGGGCGGCGGAGAATCCGGACGTTACTGCATAAAGTCACGAATCGGAATCGATCCGCGGAAAAATTAGACGAAGGATTGAGAAAGGGTTGCTCTATGCGCGCCCGGACGGGCGCGCAGGATCATGGCACCCGGCTGGGCGCCACGACCGGAAGGCTCAGGCGCAATGCGCGTAGGCCTGAAGCTGGGCTCGGGTCAGGAAGCGACCGTCCGAGCGCGAATTGAGCTCGGGGTGGCTGTATTCGAGGCTTGGGACCTGGGGAAGCTCAAGGGCCTGGCGGACGGTCATGATGCCGATATCGCGGCGACCACCTTCACGCTTCACGGTAACTTCAACGATGCGATAGAGATTGCTCTCGCTCATACTGTTCTCTCCCGTATATCGTTTTTTTTGAAATTCCCTTGATAGGGACTAAACGCTCCGAAATTGGTTTTTGTGAGGCACCTCAGAATATAGGCCAGAGAAATGAAGGCTTCGCGACAGAAATCTGACCATTTCTGGGAAATTTATGCGTGTTCAGGCGATAATGTGCCGAAATGATGCAGAAGATGGGCAAATGCCCCGTTTCGCGACGAATGTTTGAAATGCGACTTCAATCAAAAAACTGCGTCTCGCTCGCCAATGGCGAGCGGTCGCCGCTCCCAGCGGCAAGTCCTGTCCGGCGCGCCGGCTGCGCCTCAATGGGTATTCAGGTCGGCTTCCTCAGCGGCCGAGATAAACAGCGATCGGGCCTCCTCGGCCGTGCGGCGGCCATCGATGGCGGCGCGGCAGGCGCTGCGGGCTGCGACGTAATACGGGCCGCGGCGGGGCCAATGGTCTGCCAGGCAGGCGAGGGCATCTGATGGTCCCTTCACCGTGCGGCAATCACCACTGACGAAGTCGAGTTCGATCGGCTGTTTCCAGATGACTTGCATGCGTCTCCTCCTCGAGATCAGTCTCAATGAACATCGGCATTTCGACTGCCGCTCCCTGGCTCCTCTTGAGGGCGCAAGCAGTCCATTTTGCTAATGTAACGCAGGAGTTCGTATTTGTAAGCAGCTTTTCCGTGCCGGACGTCGAGGGCGCAACCAGCAATGTCGTCGGCAGCCAGCGCTCGTTCGCCGGATGCTAGAGGTTGGCGCCGCGTTGCAGTCGTTCGGCAAAGGCGCGACCGGCAATCAGCAGCCGCTTCTCGTTGGTGTTGCCGGCAAGATAGTCGTCGATCAGCATTCTGGCATGGCGGCGCGCCCGTTCTCCGTCACGCGCCCATCCCTGTTCGAGGCAAAGCGCATCGAAGACGCGCTGCAGTCGCTCCATGTCCCCCCTGGACAGGGCAACGCACTGTGTCGCACGCAAAGGGGCCACCTGTTCCTCCCGCACGCCGTGTTTTACCGGTCGTTGGCTCGACTATGGCAGAACACATGGGAATTGGACCCCTCGGGAATGAGGGGTTCGATCGGCCAGACCGAACTTCGCGGGGGCGATCTCAGGCTGCGGGTACGATGCGGTCCACCTTGGTGCGGCGGCCGCCTTCCTCGATGCGGTAATAGTCGGGGCCGATCTGCGCATACTGGTCGCAGCGCCGCCCGCCGTCCTCGAAGGTGATGCAGACCTCGTCGCCTGATATCGTGTAGCTGCCGCCGTCGCGCACTTCGTAGTCGCGATAGCCGTAGCGACCGTCGGCATAGAAGGTGGAGTTGACGCCGTTGAGGGTGTAGCGCAGCGTCTTGCCGACGAGGAAGGCCTGCAAGGCGTCGCCGGACAGCGTCGGCACGGAAGGCGCAACGGGTCTCGGCTTTGCGGCTTCGGGCGTTTCCAGTTCCACCGACTGGCATCCGGCCAACAGAAGCGCAAGGACAACCGCGATCGCACGTTTCATAGAATTTCGTCCTTGTTCCTGCCACCGGTAACGATACAGGAACGCTGCCCTAGTCCTGTCCGATTGCGTCGTCAAGTCCACCAAACGGGCGATTGGGTGAGAAGAGCGTTTTAGAGAGAGCGATAGGCCTCAGCGAACTGGGCCGCGCGCATCTGCGGGCGTGGGCAATGTGGACGTGTCGGCCTAAAGCATATTGCTGGCGACCGCAGCAGCCACGGTGGCGGCCAGTGCCAGCAGCAGAAAGGCGGCGCCGATGATGGTCGCTATTGTGCGCCGGCGCCGTGCGCCGCTCCAATCGTAGCTCATGCTTCGCTCCGATGAGGACTGTGTTGGGGCGGCACAATCTGTGATTCTCATTAACAAATCGGAAACTATCGTGGCGGCGACGGGTGGCGTCGCCGCCTGGGGCTGGTCGCGTCAGCTCCGCATGGAACGCAGCTCCGGGAAGTCGTACCAACGCAACCTCTTGTCATTGCAGCGGGAATCGTAGGTGCTCGCGTCGATGATCTTGCCATCGCGCAAGGCATAGCCGCTCACCTGCAACCGCTGCTGGATCCGCGTTTCCCTCATGCGCACACAGAAGGCGTAGATCTTCGCGCCGGGATCGAGCAGCACGACGCTCGAAATCTCGGCCGTCTTGAGCACCGCGCCACTGGCGCCGACGCTACGGGCGAGATTGACATACTCTTTGCGCACGGCCGCTGTCGGCGGTCGCTGCGACGCGAGGACGGATTCCGGAGCAGGCGGCTGGCAGCCGGAGAGCGAAAAGGCGGCCAGTCCGAGGAGAAGGTATTTCAGCATTGTTTGTTCCCGCGATTGATTTTTCCGCGCAGGTTGTATCCGGCGTGCTCTATTGCTGCAATATCAATCCGTTAAAGGTTTCTCGCTTCGCAATGTCATTGCGCTTCTGGTTGTGGATGGCGGTGGTGAGCGAGCGTCGCCCAAGACGCTCTCGCATTCTTTGGCGTTGCGCTGTATAAGGCGCCGTCCCCTGGGGACGTTTGGCGCCAAGCGGGTGCCAGGATTGAGAGATCCGCCGTGCGGGCTACGACGTGGCCCCGGCGTGAAAAGCCAGAAAACGAGAGTTGATCGAGCATGGCAGAAGGCCGCGCAGAGCCCGGAAACACGGGCAACCGTTCCTATTTCAACGCACCGGTCTTTGCCGTTGCGCCGATGATCGACTGGACGGATCGGCACTACCGGTACTTCGCGCGGCAGCTGTCGCGGCATGCGCTGCTTTATACCGAGATGATTGTTGCCGATGCGATCCTGCGCGGCGACAAGGAGAGGCTGCTCGCTTTTGATGCCTCTGAGCATCCTGTGGCGTTGCAGCTCGGCGGCAACGATCCGGCCAAGATGGCGGAAGCGGCCAAGATCGCTGAAGCCTTTGGCTATGACGAGATCAACATGAATGTCGGCTGCCCGTCGGATCGGGTGCAGTCGGGCACTTTCGGCGCCTGTCTGATGCAGGAGCCGGAGACGGTGGCGGCCTGCGTGGCGGCGATGAAGGCTGCGGTGAAAATCCCGGTCACGGTCAAGTGTCGCATTGGCGTCGACGATCAGGACCCGGAGGTGGCGCTGCGCGCGCTGGTCTCGCGGGTCGTCGATGCCGGCACGGATGCCGTGTGGGTGCATGCGCGCAAGGCCTGGCTGCAGGGCCTGAGCCCGAAGGAGAACCGGGAAATCCCGCCGCTCGACTATGGTCTCGTGCACCGGCTGAAGCAGGAAAATCCCAATCTTTTCATCGGCCTCAATGGCGGTCTTCAGACACTCGGCCAGGCGCTTGATGAGCTGCGGTATCTGGACGGCGTCATGCTCGGCCGGGCGGCCTATCACGACAGCGCACTGCTGACGGCGGCCGACGGACATTTTCCGCACCCGTTGAGCGAGGCGGCGCCGGTGACCTATCAAGGTGCTGCGTTTTCCGAGCGCGGCCATCGCCTCGACCTCGATTTCTGGGCTGACGTCCGGGATGCCATGGCCGACTACGCCGCAGGTCATATCGCCAATGGCGGTCGTCTGATCCATGTGACCCGGCATATGGTCGGCCTGTTCCAGGGCTGGGCTGGCGCACGGCGCTACCGCCAGATCCTGTCTTCCGACGCGACCCGCCAGGGTGCAGGGCCTGCGGTGATCCACGCCGCCTTCGACGCGGTGTTCGAGGCGACGGCGGCAAAGCAGGCGGCGGAGTAGGAAAGACCAGCGAAGCGCTGCGCCCGCCGGGCAAGGCTGCTCCCGTGGGCGTTTATTCGTTGGGGTACAGCGAATGCGACGGTTCGACGTCTACTTCCGTGGCCGGCTTATCGGTCATACGGCGTTTGAGCGGGGCGACCGTTCGATGGGCGTTATCTACGGGGAATTCTTTCCAAACGGCGCATATCATCGTGACATGGCCACCGAAAACAGCCACCTCAGCGTAAGCTTGGGTGACGCGATGATCCGGTGTGAGGGCGTCGCGATCGAGGATTGCTTCGACGAAGCGGACGAAATCGAGGTCGCTGCTTTCGGCGTCTCGTGTCCGACCTATGAGGAGCTGTTTCCGGAGCGCGCGGACGCCGACGATTGGGGATGGCAGAACCCGTAGCCGGGGAAAGCTGTGGTGCGCCGCCCGGGCATGTCTTCAGCAGGCTGCAAAATCCCAAACGAAAACGGCGCCCCTTGCGGAGCGCCGTTTCCAAAACTGTGTCCGACTGGACGATCCGGCTTAGGCAGCCTGGATGTTGACGGCCTTCGGGCCCTTGCCCATGCGATCCGGCTCGGTGTCGAAGGTGACCTGCTGGCCATCCTTGAGCGTTGCGAGGCCAGCGGCCTGAACGGCGGAGATGTGTACGAACACGTCCTTCGCGCCGCCATCCGGCGTGATGAAGCCGAAGCCCTTGTCCTGGTTGAAGAATTTTACGGTGCCCTTAGTGGCCATGGAAGAAGTCCTTTTCCTTCAGTCAAATTGCGGTGCCCGCGCCCCCGTGGGGATGTGGGCATCTCGTCTTCCGCTTGCAAGCGGAAAGGCGTCGAGTGGTCACGATTCGGGGAAAAGACGTCTACGGTGCCGCTGCCGGCGGTCCCGGCACGAAGCCGAGGCCATGTGAAAGTCCAGTCTCCGGGATAGAAATCGCCCGAACGGCGCAAGGAGTGACAGGATTTGTGAAAAAAGGCAAGAGCCTTGTACGCCGCGTCAAGGCACGGCGCGGCCGCGTTCCCGGAGGGTTCGACGCGTTCTTCACCATCCCTTGGCTTGTCTCCAGAAAAACCCGGGACGGCCCGCTTCCCGACACAATTTCGTCCCGAGCGCAACCGAACGTGCGCGCCGCCAACAGGGGCCGGCGCGGCACTTTTCTGCGCGGGGCCGGGGGATCTGTTTCCTTGGATAAGCTTGCGCATCCCCGGGATAAAGCGCAGGTTTTACCGAAAGTTGGTTCCGTCTTCGTCGGCGATGGCGTAGCCATGGCCGCGTTGCGGGTGACGGGGTGTAAGGCCGGGTCGGCTTGGCCGGACGACTGCATCGCAGAGAATGCCGCCGGTTCTGTCGGTTGGCGGAAGTGTAGGACAAAGAGGGGACAGCGTGATCGACCCTTACGAAATGCTTGGACTGGAGCGGGACGCCGACAATCAGGCGATCCGCAACGCCTATCGCAAGGCGGCGAAATCGGCGCATCCGGATTCCGGTGGCGATCCAGAACAGTTTGCGCGGCTGCAGGTGGCCTATGAACTGCTGAAGGATCCGGTGCGCCGCAAGGTCTATGACGATACCGGCTATGATCCGCAGCTCGCCGATGCGCGCGACCTCAAGGGCCTGATGATGCTGGAAACGCTCGTCAACGACTTCATTCTCGACGAGCGCGAGCCCGGCAGCTTCGACCCTGTTGCCGCCATGCGCCGCAAGCTTTCCGACGACATCGTCAAGAGCCGCTTTCATATCCTCGAGCTTGAGCGCCATCGCGCCCGCGTGCGCAAGCATCTCGACCGTCTCGGCCGCCGGCCGGAGACCGACGTGCTCGGCTCGATGCTGCGCGCCCGCTCGCGCTCGATCGCTGAGGCGATCAAGAACACCGATGAGCAGATCAAGACCATCGAGCAGGCCTATGAAATGCTGGAGGGCTACTCCTACGAGCTGGAAGCGCTGGAAATAAAGGCACACGCCGCGGAATAGGGCGCGCTTCCTCTCCGTACACAGGGACGATGGCAACAGGTCACGCGGCCGCATGGCCGCATGACTGCCGGCGTTGATCGGCCACGTTTGCTTCGTCGCGCCGCTGGGCAGCCGTCCCTGCCGGTGGCATAGTCTCCATATTATCCCGGTTGGCCGGGATCCTCGTCGGAGCCTGGAGGCGTGGCATGAGCCGGCGCTCGAACATGCGGGCAGCCTTTCTCCTTCTCGCGGTGGCGCTCGCCGCCTATCTCGCGCTTAGCTACTTCCTGGTGCCTGAACTCTGGATCGTCCATGATGACAACAGGAAGGTTCCGCTCAATCCGATGGTGACATCGACGGAGCAGGGCATTGCCGGCGATCCGATCAATGTCGGGCTGGTCGGCTCCAGGGAGCAGGTCATCCGGGCCTTTGCCGCTGCCGGGTGGGACGCTGCCGACCGGGTTACGCTGCGGTCGTCGGTCGACATCGGCCTCAGCGTCGTACTCGATCGCCCCGATCTCGACGCACCTGTCAGTCCGCTGTTCTACGACGGCCGCAAGCAGGATCTCGCCTTCGAAAAGCCCGTCGGCCGCAGCGCCGACGAGCGCAACCATGTCCGCTTCTGGCAGACAGCGACGCCGGCGGAAGACGGCGGTCCGCTCTGGCTCGGTTCGGCGAGTTTTGATCGCGGCGTGGGCCTCAGCCACGACACCGGCCAGATCACCCACCATATCGGCCCGGATCTCGACGCCGAACGCAATCTGGTCATCGATGACCTCCAGAAAGCCGGGCAGGTGTCGTCGACCTACGAGATCCCCGGCATCGGCGCGACCAAGACCGGCCGCAACGGCGGCGGCGATCCCTATTTCACCGACGGCAAGGCTTTGGTCGGCGTCCTCAAGCCTGTGACTGGAGGAAGCGGTGTGGCGACTGTCAAATGAAGCTCGCCGCTCTCTCCAGCCTCATTTCCAGTGCCCGTCATGGGTTTCAGCAACCGCGTGTTGCACGGAGTGAAGTGTGATCCCGGCATGCGGCCTTTGCCTCTGGAAGGCCAACCCCTCCCTCCGCCGATGCGGGGCGGCAGGGTTCCTGTGACAAGCACAGGAACAGGGTAGTAAAAGAATGCGTGCCATCGCACTCTTGCGATCAAGCTCGCGACGGCGCGTACGCCTGCGGAAGGCGCGGCCGCCGATGGCTGCGCCGCGCCCCACCGCCTTCAAGCCGGCTGGCCCATGAACTGCGACAGTGACGCGAAATCGTCGTGCAGGTGGCCGGCGTCGATCGCGCGGCGGAACACCGCCTCGTAGCCGTCGGTAATCGTCCGGTCGATGCCGCGCGCCTTCATCAGGTCGACCAGATGGTGGAAGGCGCCATAGTGCGGCGAGACGGAGGAGAGCGTTTCGCCGTCGGCGGCGTAGCGTCCGGCGGCGCTGCGCTTGATCAGGTCCGAAACCAGGCCATCGATGACAGGTGCAGTTGCCGCCCATTGCTTGGCGAGCACGCCGAGATCGATCGTCTCTGCGCGCGCGACGGCGATCGCCTGCAGGCCGCCGAACAGAGCACCCCACATCAGCGCCAGCACGGCGCTGTCGAGCGCATTGGCAAGGCCTGGATCCTCGCCGATGAACTGGACATTGCCGCCAAGCGCGCCAAGGGCCGCCCGACTGTGCTCGAAGACGTTTGCCGGGCCGGAGACCAGCAGCGTACCGGCCTCTGTGCCGATGTAATCGGGCGTCGCAAGGATGGCGCCGTCGAGATAGCGCAGGCCATGCCGCTCGGCCCAGGCCTGCGCCTCGCGTGCGCCGTCAGGCGTGCCGGAGGTCAGCTCGATGACCAGCTTGCCTTTGAGGGCGGCGGCGACGGTGCCATTGCGCAGAAGGCTTTCGGTCGCCTGGTAATCGCTGACATTGACGATGACGACCTCGGACGCGGCGACGGCATCGCGCACGCTTGCCGCCACCTCGGCCCCGGCGGCGGCAAGCGGCGCTGCCTTTGCCGCCGTGCGGTTCCACACCGTTGTCGGGTATCCGGCCTTGATGAGCGCATGCGCTAGTGCCGATCCCATCCGTCCCATTCCCAAAACGCTGATTGCAGGTCGCATTCCCAGTCTCCATATCCAGGACGCGGGAGGGCTTCTGTGTGCCAGTCCCGCTTCGATTTCCGACGCGACGCGGTTGTCGTCGCGGCAGAGACGTAAGGTGAGAGAACCGGGGCGCAATACGCACCCGTCGGTAAGCGCTTACCCCAAAGTAAGGGAGGTTTGAGTGACGGATGCCATGGAAAACTGCGGTTTTGCGACCGCGCTGAGGGCGATCGAGGGCAAGTGGAAGGTGGATATTCTCTGTGAACTCGGCAAGGCGGCCCGCCGCTTCGGCCGCCTGCGCCAGGCGATCCCGGCGATCAGCGAGAAAATGCTGGCGCAGCAACTGCGCGAACTCGAAGCCGACGGCCTCGTCGCCCGCACCACCTATCCGGAGATGCCGCCCAAGGTGGTCTATTCGCTGACGGAGCGGGGCGCGGCGCTGAACATGGCGGCGGAGGCGCTGTGTCAGTGGGGCGAGAAGTTCGGCGCTAACGGGGAGACGCGGCCGGAGGCGAGGGTGGCTGCCGTCGGCTAAAGGCACGAAAAGGCCACAGCGGCTGCGCAGGCGCAGCGTCGGTGACCCTGCTCAGAAAGCATCGGCCGGGCCGCTGAGCGAAAGCTCGGGCCGCCGATCCGCGTGGTGCCGCCGCCGATCAGCGCGATCGGTTTGTGGCCGGCCTGCCGCAGCCACCCTAGCGGCATGATCGGCATGAGATGCCCGACATGCAGACTGTCCGCCGTCGCATCGAAGCCGGCAAACACAGGCACGATCCCGGCTGCAAAGTCGCCGTCGACGCCCGCAAGGTCGGTCACCTGGTTGACATAACCGCGCTCGACCAGCGTCCGGGTGATATCCGAGCGCGGCTCAAAGGCATCGGTGGGATTGTCTGTTTGTGTCATCGGTACTCTCCATGGCTATGCCGCCAGGGAGCACTGAACAAAACAAAGCCGCCTGACGGCGGCTTGTTTCAAAGCATGATCGAAACGCGCCGCTCCCTATGGAGACGTCGCATAATAGGTGGCAGCGATGTGCGCGGTCTTGATCATCGTGTGGTTGTAGCGGGGAATGGGAGAGGCGGCAAGGGGAGTGGCTGGCGGGTGCTTGTCAAATGTAAGCGTCTGTGTCTCGTGCCTGACGTATGGCGGCACTTGCGTCACGCAGGCTTTGTATCGCATTGACCCCATACTTTTTACTTAAAACATCAATAAACTCGGGCTCCACGGAATGGATGAATGAAATGTATCCGTACAGCCGTTCGATCGATTCACCGTCGAGCTTACCCAACGTAAAACTATGAACGGCAGCGCGAACTTCTCTCTTTTTGTCCCTTCCGATTGTGATTCGCCCATCATTGGCCAGAGTCAAGCCGGTCACGCTGCGGTGATATTTCGTAGTTATGTAAGTTGTTTTCTCCCTGTTTACTTTCAAATTTGGAAACTCTACGTAATTGATCGCTTTTGAAACGGCTTTTCGTACACCAGTTAGATGTCCCGTTCTGGGTGCCGAGAACGTCAGATCATCCGCGTATCGTGTGTATCGAACTTTGTCCAATGCAACTAACTCACTGATATGTTTGTCAAAGTCAAACATCAGGATATTAGACAGCATCGGCGATGATGGGGCGCCAATAGCAAGGCGAAGTTTCGATCCGCCTTTAGGCCTGTGGAACAATAGAAGGGTCGATAGTCTTCGTTCTTGAGGGTCTTCAAAAAGTTTATTCTTTTGGCAGTATTCGCACCAGTCTCTATCGCTTATCGAAGGAAAGAAATCTTTGAAATCCATTTTGAGAATCGGCCCGAAGCCTGCGTGCTTTGACGCGTTGTCTCGGATGGAACTTCCCGCGCGGTAAGCAGTCGCTGCTTCGTGTATGGGCAGATCGGACAGAAACTCAGAGGCAAATGCGCGTTGGAGTATTTTAAGTTCCTTCGCGGGTTGTGCGATTTTTCGTCGCCCGCCATTTCTCTTGGCGATAGTAAATTCTTTATATCTTTGGGGTGCGCTCACCAAGATGCGTCGAACTGCTATGTGATGTAAACCGCTCGCCGCAACAAGCTTGTCTATTATTTCGCTCATTCTTCAGCCTTTTGCGAGCTCGGCAAACTCGACCACACAGTTGAAACGCGTCTTGTCAGTCTCTTTCCAGTGCTCTCTTATTGTTGCTTGCCAACGCACCCGATCTAAGTCCATCCCGGGTTTGGCCTGGAACTTCACAGCCATCTTCTGAGCCTTTGCAACATAGAAGGTTCGAAAGCCTCGCTTTGTACTTGAGATCCACTCCGCAAAATCCGCGCAAACAAGGAAGTTTAGTATTCTTTCCTTGTTGCAATTTATTCCCAGGCAATATAAGGCAACGTCTATTTCATCAAAAGTCAATGCGCCGTAAAGCTGTATTAATCCTACGATAAGTTTTATTAAATGTCCGTTGTTATCTCTGTTAAATGTAGAATGATTTGGTATCTCTCTTGTTCGTTCTTTTATGGATTGCTCTAGTATGTATGTAAATTCTTTTATATCTAACTTATCGAGCCGATCTATTCTTTCAACGCCAATATCTTTGCGTGAAAGCACGCAAACAGCACTTTCTCCAATTGAATTTTGCAAGGAAAGGAGGGGGCCAAGCTTGATAAACGAGTTTTCTTCAAATCTCTTGTCGTCAACTACAACGAGCATCCGCTGAGAGATCTCTGGAAGCACAGCAAAAGCGCCAAGTTCGGCTGCGCTGCCGTAACTTTCAGAAAAAACTAAGATTAAGCTAGATATCTGAGCGATATCAGATTCGAGGGTTAACAAGTCTCGGTAGGTGCCTTTTGGGAAAAAGGCATTAAGACCTTCAGCCAGAACGGCGTTGTACTTATCGAACGGTTTATCGTGCGCGACTCGCATAAAGGCTTCGCGCAACGAAGGCGGAGGTTGCACTGCTGGATCAATCGTCCCGCCGCAAACGAATAGAATAGAGGTTGGCTGATAGACCCGAATGTTGTTCGGGTCTATCAGTGTTAAGATGCTCTCTATTTCGAGGCTATCAATCACTTACCTAAGGCTCGGAAGGAAATGTGAGCTGTCCGAGCGGAGCGACCGATTTATCGGACGGATAGATCGCATATCCTTCCGAGCCGAATAAAAGCGGTCAATCGATTGAGGTCTAGCGAAACGCCCGACCGAGCCATGAAGCCAATCGCGTAAGTAATTCATAGTCTTTTGTAGCCTGATTCGAGTCAATCTGATTTTCGTCGTTCGCACGGCCCAGCGCAAGACGGTTGCGGTCAGCGCTTTAACTACTTGTGGATTAAATCGAGATTGCTGGCTGGCGGGCATGATCTTACCATCCTGGCTCCGCCCTCTCTTCGGTGCGGCCCTTCTACCGCTTCTGATCCACCGGTCTTCAAAAGTGCCGGTGAGATCGGTTTTTCCGGAACATGGGCGGGCACCGACTTTTCGGTGCGACCAACGATCATTTGCTCCAGCGCGTTTCTGTTGAAGAGCGAACGTTCCGCGCCCGAACCACGTGACCTTCTCTGATTGCGAGGCCCGCTCTAGATTAACTACCGCCCTGGCCGCCCCGTCTTACCCTTCGTCCGCCCCTTCTGCCGCTTCTGATCCACCGGGTCCTCGTAGGACCC
Source organism: Ensifer sp. (assembly GCF_035999185.1). GTDB lineage: Bacteria > Pseudomonadota > Alphaproteobacteria > Rhizobiales > Rhizobiaceae > Ensifer. The sequence continues at coordinate 34,567 of NZ_DASYHB010000101.1, forward strand.
GACACCCGGTTTCGCCCGGGTGAGGATCGGTTTTTCGGGCACGTGGCCGATAACAGGTTTTTCGGCGCGGCCGACGGTCTTTTCATCCAGCGTTTTCCGACGGAACAGTGATTTGTCCACGCCGGCGGGAGTGGCGACGTCGCGGCCCATTTCGTTGAGGTCGGGCTTGCGGAACAGCGGGGTTTCTGTGTCGGTGCCCGGGCCCATGTCGTCGAGAGATGGTTTCTGGGGAGGAGGAGGGCTTACCCCCCTCTGTCCTGCCGGACATCTCCCCACAGGGGGGGGGATTGTGCTGGGCTCGCCCTTGCCCGACCTCTTATCGCCTACCTCTAACGTTTCCAGCGGCCGCCGAAGTGGCCGAGAACGAACAAGAGGCTGAGCTGCGTCGTCTTGAAGGCGCCATAACCTAGCGCCGAGATTATCAAATAAAACAGGATTGGGTGTTCGGCGGCGGTCAGCGTATGGTGGCCGGGCAGCTCACCCGCGATGAAACGCGATATCACAAAGCCGGCGAAGACTGGGCCGATTAACACCATCCCGACAACGGCAGCGGCGCTTCTCAATCGATCAGTTTGCGGAGATTGATCCGGCTTCTCTGCGTTCGTTATGCAAACCCCTCCGTCGAAGTTCTATCTCACCGTCCCGGCCGCCCTGTCTTCCCCTTCGTCCGCCCCTTTTGCCGCTTCTGGTCCGCCGGATCCTCATAGGAGCCCACACCCGGCTTCGCCCGGGTGAGGATCGGCTTCTCCGGCACATGACCGACCACCGGCTTTTCGGTGCGGCCGACGGTCATTTCGTCGAGGGTGTTCCGGCGGAACAGCGATTTGTCCGCGCCGGCGGGGGTGGCGACATCGCGGCCCATTTCGTCGAGGTCGGGCTTGCGGAACAGTGGGGTTTCCGTGTCGGTGCCCGGGCCCATGTCGTCGAGGGACGGCTTCTGGAAGAGGGACTTGTCGTCCGTGGGCTTGGATCCTCGGGTTGAACCCGAGGACGAGGATGACGGAGAGGATGGAGATGCCGGGGAGGAGCCGGACCGCTTGCCACCCTCCTGCGATTTCGCCTCTTCGCGCGCCATCGGGTCGTCCATCGCTGCCAGTTCGGCGGCCTTGAGGCGTTTGATTTCGTCGCGGAGGCGCGCGGCCTTTTCGAAGTCGAGGTCGGCGGCGGCGTCGCGCATCTGTTTTTCGAGCGCGTTGAGGTGTGCCTGCAGGTTGTTGCCGACGAGGTGGCCGCCGTCGGCAAAGCCCTTGCCGGCGACGCCGGAGATGTCGGCGCGGACGTGGTCCTTCTCGTAGACCGAGTCGAGGATGTCGGAGATCTTTGCCTTCACCGATTCCGGGGTGATGCCGTTGGCCTCGTTGTAGGCCATCTGCTTTTCGCGGCGGCGGCTGGTCTCGTCCATGGCGCGCTGCATCGAGCCGGTGATCTGGTCGGCATAGAGGATGACCTTGCCGTCGACGTTACGGGCGGCGCGGCCAATGGTCTGAACCAGCGAGGTCTCGGAGCGCAGGAACCCTTCCTTGTCGGCGTCGAGGATGGCGACGAAGCCGCATTCGGGGATGTCGAGGCCTTCACGCAGAAGGTTGATGCCGACGAGCACGTCGAAGGCGCCGAGACGCAGGTCGCGGATGATCTCGATGCGCTCCAGCGTGTCGATGTCGGAGTGCATGTAGCGCACGCGAATGCCCTGTTCGTGCAGGTATTCGGTGAGGTCCTCGGCCATGCGCTTGGTAAGCACGGTGACCAGCGTGCGGTAGCCGGCGGCCGCCGTCTCGCGGATTTCGCCAAGCACGTCGTCGACCTGGGTTTTCGCCGAGCGCACTTCCACCGGCGGGTCGATCAGGCCGGTCGGGCGGATGACCTGTTCGGCAAAGACGCCGCCGGACTGTTCCAGTTCCCAGGAGCCGGGCGTCGCAGACACGGCGATCGTATCCGGGCGCATCGCGTCCCATTCCTCGAAGCGAAGCGGGCGGTTGTCCATGCAGGAGGGCAGGCGGAAGCCGTATTCGGCCAGCGTCGCCTTGCGGCGGAAGTCGCCGCGATACATGCCGCCGATCTGGCTGACGGAAACGTGGCTTTCGTCGATGAACAGCAGCGCGTTGTCGGGGATGTATTCGAACAGCGTCGGCGGCGGCTCACCGGGATTGCGGCCGGTGAGGTAGCGCGAATAGTTCTCGATGCCTGCGCAGGAGCCGGTCGCCTCCAGCATTTCGATGTCGTAGCGGGTGCGCTGCTCAAGCCGCTGGGCTTCGAGCAGGCGGCCGCCCTTTTCCAGTTCGGCGAGGCGATGCACCAGCTCTTCCTTGATCGCCTTGATGGCGCCGTTCAGCGTCGGGCGCGGCGTGACATAGTGCGAGTTGGCGTAGATCTTGACCGACTTCAGGTCGCCGGTCTTCTGCCCGGTCAGCGGATCGAACTCGGTAATGGCGTCGATCTCGTCGCCGAACATGGAGATGCGCCAGGCGGCATCCTCCAGGTGGGCCGGGAAGATCTCGATGGTGTCGCCGCGCACGCGAAAAGAGCCGCGCTGGAAATCCATGTCGCGGCGCTTGTACTGCTGCGCCACCAGGTCGGCGAGCAGCTGGCGCTGGTCGAGCCGGTCGCCGACGCTCATCTGGAAGGTCATGGCGGTATAGGTCTCGACCGAGCCGATACCGTAGATGCAGGAGACCGAGGCGACGATGATGCAGTCGTCGCGCTCGAGCAGCGAGCGGGTGGCCGAGTGGCGCATGCGGTCGATCTGTTCGTTGATCGAGGATTCCTTCTCGATGAAGGTATCCGAGCGCGGCACATAGGCTTCCGGCTGGTAGTAGTCGTAGTAGGAGACGAAGTACTCGACCGCGTTGTCCGGGAAGAAGTTCTTGAATTCGGAATAGAGCTGGGCGGCAAGCGTCTTGTTCGGTGCGAGGATGACGGCGGGGCGCTGGGTCGCCTCGATCACCTTGGCCATGGTGAAGGTCTTGCCGGAGCCGGTGACGCCGAGCAGCACCTGGCTGCGCTCGCCGGAATTCAGGCCCTCGACCAGATCGGCGATCGCCGTCGGCTGGTCGCCGGCCGGCTGGTATTCCGACGCCATGCGGATTTCGACGCCGCCTTCGGATTTCGGCGGGCGTGCCGGGCGGTGCGGCGTCCAGAGCTTGCCGTCCTTGAAGAGGGGATTGCCGCTCTCGATCAGCGCTGACAGCGCTTCGACCGTGGCGGTGACGCCGGATTTCGAGGTCAGCTTGTCGGCGTCCTCCAGCGACACGTCGAGACCGGCGACCGGGTTGAGGCCGGCGGCGGCGCGGGTCTTCGGGTCGGTCGAGCCGCCCATTGACGTGCCACGGGCCGACTTGCTGCCGACGATCTCGACCTTGCCCTTCTTGCCGGCCTTCTTCGGCTGTGCCTCGTCATCCGCGCCCGCAGCCTTGCGCGCCGCCTTGGAGGCGGCGATCTCCACCGTCTTGCGGTGCTTGCCGGCCTTGGAGGCGATCTGGCGTTGGCTTTCGAAGGCGGTGGCTTCCGCTTCCGCCTCGAGCTGCTTCACCCAGTCGGAGACGTTGCCGCTGAGCGGCGCACCGGAAAACGGCGCCTGCGGCGCTTCTTCGAAACCGGACGGGGAGGAGGGCTTCTGCGGGGCATTCTTCGGAGCTTTGGTCATGGCGGGGAATATGGAGAGAGTCCGGTCGAAAGAAAAGGGGGCGAGTGAGTACAAAAAGGCAACATTTAATGCCTCGTCGGTTGCGAATCTTCGGAGGGTGCGCCAGGGTTGTTGCGGTCCAGGGGAACTTACCGTGACAAAAGACGACCGACGATGCTCGAGATGGGGGCGCAACTCATCATCGCAGCGCTCGTGGTTGTGCAAAGCATCGATGTTCTCGATGCGATCGGAGGCTACCCATGTAGCCAGCCGGGCTCCCAGAGTGATTGCTACCCCTGGGGTAGCGAGGGGCCGGTGGCGGATCGCTGGCGGTATCAGAGCAAAGCGGCCTATATCGCGACCGGTCTGGCGTCGATCGTCGTGCTGATCGCCGCGGGCCTGGTACCGCTCAAGGTGAAGCGCGCATGGGTCGGCCTTGCCGTGATGATGGCCGGTCTTTTTGTCGGGGTTTGCGTGGCATCGTTCCTGTGATGGTCGCGCGCATTGATGTCGAGCGGACATCGCGAGACACGGCTGAATGCCTCGATTTGCTGGGTCGTCTGGGTGCGTTTCAGGATGTTGCGCCGGGTTGTCGGGGGGAGTTGAATGAGGGAAGGGATGGGAGTGCGGTCATGACGCAGACGGAGCCGCTGGACCACAAAATGTCCAAGGTTTTGCCGAACGCGGAGGTGCTTGCGAAGGTCAGGGCCGTGATTGCCGAACACAATGCGGAGCGCAGGAGCGTCATCGCCGACTTGTGGTGGCGGCGGGTCTGGATTGGTGGTGGATCGGCCGCCGGCGTCCTTTGCTGTGCCTATGCGATGTTTTCTCTTTCAATCTCTCTCGCTGAGTACCTGGTGCTCCTGCCTCTGGCGGGCATGTTCTGGGCATGGGCTCAGATCAACAAAACGGTCTCGCAAAGGCTTCAGCGCACACAGGATGTCCTGCTGCCGGCGATCTTCGGCTTCGTCGATGGTTTCCAATTCAGGCAAAGCGGAACACCCGACGTTGCCGCTTCGCTCGCGCGTCTGGATCTCGTGGCGTTCGACGTTGCTGGCTATGATGACATCATCGACGGCTCTTTCGACGGCGTTTCCTTCTCGCTGTGCGAGGCCCGTCTCGGACTTCAGAAGCGTGGTGCACCGAGCTCCGTCGTCGGCCAGTTTCGCGGGGTTGTCCTGGAGGTCAAGCTCGACACCCCATTCCCGGGGTGGCTGGTGGCGCGCAAGAAGGGCGGTCTGCCGGGACAGTTTGAAAGCGGGTTCAGTGCCAGGGTCAGCAAGGATCTCTACCCGCTGTCTGCCGATGACGTCAGGGAGCTGTGGCATGCGCATGGCGCTATCCTGAGCGGCCGGGCGGCGCTCGATGAAAGCCACGAGTTCGTCACCGACAATCTGGCGGCCGCTGCCGACGTGATCGACCAGGTGGCCAAGGCGATCGCGTTCCTCTCCAGTTCTTTCGACGATGACGTCGTTCGTCTGGCGCTCGACGTCGACAGCTGCATTGTCATGCTTCCGTCCAGGCACGACTTCTTCGAGTTGCCGAACATCTATCGGGAGATGACCGAGGCCAAGGTCATGCCGATGCTCTCGGACTTCGTGACCTTGCTGGAGGTCGCCAAGCTCCTCAGCCGCATTGGCGCGGCAGGCGAGCAGCAGCCAAAGGCCGCGAGCGCCGAAACCAGGGAGCGCGACACAAACGCGTGTAGCGGAACGCGGCCCTTATGATGTCACGCCGGGTCGGCGGGACTGGCCCACATCCAGCCGGTCGTCGCGCAAAACGTCGTTGCATCAATACGATACGACCGGACCGGGCTGATGAACCGGCCAATGCCGCTGAGTTCTTCTGCCTAACCCTCACGGTTATGGCCTGACGCTGGGTTACGCCGAATGGGCGACAAGACACCAAAGCCGGCCACGTGATAATTATATTTCTTTGGAGGGCGCCATGTTCTGCTTGCGTGGTGCCGCGCTCGTGCTTTGTGCCGTGGTCCTTGGTCCGGCATCGCTGTTTGCCGCCGAACCGGTGGGCAAGGCGGTGGAAATCCGGACTGCCGTCAGTGGTGCGCGCGGTGCGATCGCGGTCAGGGACCCTGTCTACAAGGATGAACGGATTTCGACTTCGAAATCCGGGCTCGGACAGTTCGTCTTTGAAGACGGCACCAAGCTTGCCGTCGGCTGGGGCTCGTCCGTCGTCATCGACAAGTTCGTCTACGACGACAAGAAGTCGGTGAAAAAGCTCACCATCATGGCCGCCAAGGGCACGTTCCGCTGGATCAGCGGCAAATCCGGCCACTCCGCCTACGAGATCGTCACGCCGGCCGGCACGATCGGCGTGCGCGGCACCGCCTTCGACTTCTTTGTCGGCCCGGATGGCACCACCGCGGTGGTGCTGCTCAGCGGGGCGGCGGATTTCTGTGGCCCCGGCGGTTGCCGGCAGTTGACCCAGCGCTGCGATTGCGTCGTTGCCAAGCCCGGCCGCCGGGCCACCGAACCGACACGGGTTACCCGCAACACGCTGAAGACGCTCGGCAACGCCCAGGCGCTGCCGTTCCTGTCTGGCGGGCAACGGCTGTCGGGCGCGATCGGCTGGGTCGGGGGCGGTTGTGGCTTGCGCGCCGCGCAGTTCGAGGGGACCAATTCCGAGCGACCCGCGCCAGTCGAAGAGAAGCCGCGCGAAGAGAAGCCGCCACCAAAGGTCGAGGAAAAGCCGCGCCAGGAAGACCCGCCGCCGAAGGTCGATCCCGGTCCACAGCCTGAGAACCCAGGCGACCCGGGACCGCAGCCGGAAAACCCCGGTGATCCGGGGCCGCAAACCGACACCCCCGGCGATCCGGGACCGCAAAATTCAGGTGGCGGAGATCAGCCGAGCCAGGATCAGGGAACGCCGGGGGATCAAGCCCCAAGTGGTGATTGAAGGTGTGGTGCAGGCGTCCGTCGCTTGGCTTGCCTGAGCGCGAACATCAAAGCCAGATGCGCCCCGAACGCTTTCGCGCGCGATGTGCAGAAATGTCGGCTCTTCAGAAATCTGCGGCCGTTTGTTCATCTGGCATGTGACCCACCGCAAGGAATTCATTCGGCGGGGCGCTTGGCGCTTTCGTCGGTCGCCTGGGCAAAGTGGTCCGCGCGACGGCCGATCCGGGCGTAGAGGCCGGCAAGGGCCGGCGACAGCGCCGCCGCCTTCAGTTTCGCCGCGTTGACGATGCCTCGGCTCGTTTGCGATTGTGAGCGCAGGGCCAGGACGAGCCGATCGTGCAGCACGCGCAGTTCCTGAAACGCGGGTGCCGCGGCGAGGCTTTCGTCGCCGGCGACGGCAAACACGCGGGTTCGCGTCGTCTTGCCCTTGAGGCCAAGGGCGCCCGCATCGAGCATCGCATGGTCCGGCAGCGCCTGTGCAGTCGCCTCCGAAACCAGGATATCGACATTGACGTCCTTGCAGGCCGCTTCGATGCGCGCGGCGATGTTGACGGTGTCGCCGACCGCCGAATAGTTGAAGCGCGTTTCGGCGCCCATGTTGCCGACGCAGGCAAGCCCTGTATGGATGCCGATGCCGATGCGGACCTCGTGCTCGGACCCGAAGCCGAAGGCATTGTCGGCATTGAGCCTGGTCAGCGTCTCGCGCATACCAAGGGCTGCCCGGACGGCCTTCTGCGGATGGTTGGCGACGTCGACCGGAGCATTCCAGAAGGCCATGATGGAATCTCCGATGAACTTGTCGAGCGTGCCTTCATTGGCCAGCACATGCCGGCTCAGCGCATCGAGCAGCGTGTTGAGAAAGGCGACGACCTCTGTCGGCGTCATGCGCTCGCTCATCTCGGTGAAGCTGCGCACGTCGACGAACATGACCGTGAGCTCACGGTCGTCGCCGCCCAGGCTCAGCGCATTGCGCGTGTGCTCGATGCGGTAGAGCAGCGACGGCGAGAGATAGCGGCCGAAGGCCTGACGGACCTCGCGGCGCTCGCGATCGGTGACGAGGAAGCGGAAGGCGGTGGCCGAGAAATGGGTGATCGACGCGGCGAGGATCGGCGCGAGCGGGTCGAACAGCCGGCCGCCGTAATAGAAGGCAAGCCAGGAAGCCACGAGCGCGAGGGCCGTGACCGCCAGGCCGCAGACGAGCGCGACGATCGGGCTGACGAAGGTGGTGAGCAGCACGAGCAGCGTGCCGGCGAGCGCGATCGACAGGATTTCGAGACCGTCGGCCCAATCCGGTCGGGCGAGATAGTGGCCGGAGAGGATCTGCTCGACGATCTGCGCATGGATCGAAACGCCGGGAACGTTCTGCCCGAGCGCCGTGGTACGCACGTCCTGCAGCCCTGCCGCCGAGGTGCCGATGAAGACGATGCTGCCCTCGATACCAGCGCGCACATCCGGCGACGGCTCGCCGTCGGCAAGGATGCGCCGGGCGGAAATGTAGCGGTCGCTGGTATCCGGCGTGACATAGAGCCAGATTTCGCCGGTCGCCATCAGCGGCACGACGAAGTCGCCGATCTTGACGGCAGTCAGCGTGTTGGCAACGTCGGGGGCGGCGGCGAGCACATAGGTGGAGGCACCCTGGGCGATCCGCAATGCCTCCATGGCCAGGCTTGGGTAGAACTGCTGGCCGTGGCTTAAGAACAGTGGCGCGGTCCGAACCACGGCCGAGGATGAGCCGGGATTGAGGCTGATATGGCCAAGTGCTGCGGCGCTGGCTTCCAGCTGGGGGCGGATCGGCGTTGCTGCGCGCAGGCGCGGCGGCGCTTCCATCGCGTTTTCGCCGGTAAAGGCAAAGCCAGCCTTGACCGGCGGCAGGTAGCTACCCTCGTTGGTGAGGCCGAAGCCGAGCACGACCGGCTTGTCGCGGATCGCTTCGGCAAAGATCTCGTCATTGTCGGGCAGGGTCGCGATGAAGGACGGATCGACGCCGCCGACATCGCGCACGACGGTGCGCGGCGACAGGCGGTCCGGCTCGGCGAAGAGCACGTCGAAGGCGATCGCGGCCGCACCCATCTCCTGGAGCCGGTTTGTCAGCTTCGCCAGCCGGTCACGCGGCCAGGGCCACTGGCCGAGCTCGCGCAGCGACGCCTCGTCGATATCGACGATCTTCACCGGCATCGGCTCGAACTGGCGCGGGGCGATGCGCTGGTATTCGTCGAAGGTGACATCGCGCGCCTGGCGCAAGACCTGCGGATCGTTGGCGCGCAGAACCGTGAAGAATGCCACCACCGTCATGCCGATCAGGACGCCGAACAGCTGCGCGCGGGTCATGGCGGCCTACGTCACGATCGGTAGGCCCGCCTTGGCGAGCCCGTCGTTGAAATGCGCGTGGTGCGCAGGGTCGACATAGGGCGTGAGAATACGCCAGTAGCGCGGCAAGTCGGCCGGCGCATTGGCAATGGCCTCCTGCACGATCCGGCGTGCCTCCTCGGTACGGTCAAGCTGACCGAGACAGGCGATCAGCACGATCAGGTTGAAGTAGGGACGGCGAAGAAGCAAGGCCCGCTCGGCGTGGTGCAGCGCTTCCTCGTAGTTGCCCAGATGGTAGTGCGCGAGCGCGATGCGGTTGAAGAACAGGTAGGTCAGCGGATCGTGCGGGCTCAGCCGCAGCGCCGTGTAGAGCGGTTCCAGCGCCTCGGCGAAGCGACCGACATAGATGCGCGACCAGCCAAGCGCCATGTAGGCAACGGCAAAATTGGGGTTGAGATCGACGGCGCGCTGGGCCTCCGACACGGCCGCATGCAGACGTCGCGCCCCGAAATTGGCAAGGCACATGACGTAGTGGGAGTAAGGGTCGTGGTCCTCGAGCGCCAGCGCGCGCGTCGCCTCCACCTGCAGTTCGCTGTTGTCGCGGTCGATATCGTCGCTGAAGCCGAAGAAGCAGCGGGCGTAGAGCGATCGGGCCAGCATCATGCGCGCGCGTGCGAAATCGGGGTCAAGCGCAATCGCGCGGCGCTGCCAGTCGATCGCCTCGGCGAAGTGGGCGGCCGAATCCTGGGCGTTGTGCAGCAGCGTCCCGCGCATGTGGCACTCATAGGCGTCCAGATTGTCGGTGCCGCGCAGGAGCGCGCGGCGGTTTTCGCCGATCAGGATCTCCGGCTCGATTGCCGCGACCACATGCTGGGTCAGTTCGTCCTGTATCACGAAGATGTCGGCCAGTTCGCGATCGTAGCGCTGCGCCCAGAGGTGAATGCCGGTTTCCGCCTCGATCAACTGGCCGGTGACGCGGACGTGCGAGCCGGCGCGGCGCACGCTTCCCTCGACGATGTAGCGCACACCAAGCTCGCGGCCGATCTGCTTGGCGTCGAGGGCGCGGCCCTTGTAGGCAAAGGACGAGTTGCGCGCGATGACGAAGAACCAACGGTAGAGCGACAGCGCGGTGATGATGTCCTCGGTGAGCCCATCGGCGAAATAGTCCTGTTCGGGATCGCCGGACATGTTGATGAAGGGAAGCACCGCGATAGACGGCTTGCTGGGCAGGGCAAGCGGCGTGCCGGGCAGGTCCGGCCCCACCGGATCCTCGCGCCAGCCGACGCGGTATACCAGCACCGGCCGCGGAATATTCTTGAGGGCCTGCTCACCGAGCCGTTTCATCGGAAACTCGAGCTTGCCCTCGATCTGGCCGTGCAACGCGCCGGAAATGCAGATTTCCGCCGGTTGGGCCATCTGCTGCAGCCTTGCGGCGACGTTGACGCCGTCGCCGAGCAGGTTGCCGCCATCGATCACGACATCGCCGAGATTGAGGCCGATCCGGAATTCCATGCGCCGGTCCGACGTAAGGTCGGTGTTTCGTCGCTCGAGGTTTCGCTGGATCGCCACTGCGGCGCGCACAGCCTGCACCGCGCTCTGGAATTCGGCGACCAGGCTGTCGCCGGCCGCACCGAAGATGCGCCCTCCGTGCTCGGATACAAGGCCCGAAATGGTCTCGAAATAGGTCGCAAGCGTTGCGAGCGCGCCTTCCTCGTCGGCTGCGACAAGGCGACTGTAGCCGGCGACATCGGCAGCTAGGATCACGGCAAGCTTCCGTTCCAAGGGGGCGGGCCCCTCCCGCGGCATCTGGTCAGACGGAAATTAAGCGTAACTTAAATTAGAAAAGTGGAGAAGCCTAAATTGCCGGGATAGGGTCGCTGACGATCGCGGCTGTGGCGGCGGGGCCGACGTGGCGCTGTCCTTGGCGCGTGCTGACGGATGCGCAAAGTCGCTATAGCACTTTGATTTGCTGCAGTTTTTGTCCGGCAATCGGCTACGATCGAAGGACACATGCAGTAGGATGTCGCCACCATGCCCCTGATTCGACCCGCACGCGAAAGCGACCTCGCTCTTCTTCCCGACATTGAACGGTCCTCCGGCGCGGTGTTCCGCACAGTTCCGGAGCTTGCCTGGATTGCCGACGATGACGTGCAATCGGAGGACGCGCATCGGGATTTCCTGAAAACGGGGCTATCCGTGGTCGTGGTCGATGCGTCTGACCGGCCGACCGGTTTCCTGTGTGCTGCCGTTGCCGGAGATGCCCTGCACATCTGGCAGCTTGCTGTGCTCAGCGAGTATCAGGGGAAGGGGCTTGGGCGCACTTTGATGCTCGCCGCGATCATGCATGCGCGCGCGACATCGCTCGCGGCGCTGACGCTGACGACGTTCCTGGAGCTGGCCTGGAACGAACGCTTTTACCGCAAGCTCGGCTTCGTGACGCTTGCCCCTGACGAACTGGACACGCGGCTCGCGCAGATCCTGGCGAATGAAGCGGCGCATGGGCTTCCGCCTGAAAGGCGCTGCGCCATGCAGCTGGTCCTTTGAGGACGCGCGCCACCCTCCCGGAAAGCCGGCACTGAAAGACGCTCGTTCGGCAGCGGTCTTGGGCTGCGCTACCGCCTGATGGCGACCACCTGGCCGCGCGCGAACTGCGAGACCCGGACGCCGCCGGACTGGTTGCCGCCGATCAGCTGGGCCGTCGATTTCGACAGCATGGACAGGATGCCGACGTGATAGCCCCGGCCGGTGCGCACGACGACAACGTCGCCGGGGCGCGCATAGGCAAGCTTCACAGGTGCGCCGAAGCGCAGCCACGAACGGGCGAAGCCGAAGCTCTGCGGCGGACTGCGCCCGGCCTTGCGGGCAACCATGCCCATGAAATGGCCACACCAGGGGGTGCGTGCCGGATTGATGCCGAGCGCTGCGCGCAGGGTCTTGTTGTTCTTGACCTCGTGGAGGCCCTTGTATTGCTGCGCCTGGGCAAGCATGCCCGCATTGGCGAAGTCGGGTGTTAGGAGCGCGACATAGGCAGCCGCAAGAATCGCCAGGACCTTCATGGTCAGGACTCCTTGACTAGTTGCTTGGTGCGAACGGTCGGGGCGGCCTGGCAATCGCCGGCATGGCACCCGGTTGCTCAACGGTTTCCAATGTTGGGCGGGGAGATATCAGCGGGCGCGCGCGTGCAGGCGTTCAGAAACGCCGCATCGGGCACGTCGGCGAACCGCGTCAAAACGCGGAGCCAGCTTCACGGCAACTGCCGTTTCGAAGTGTGGTATTCCCCTGTCTGCCCCGTCGGGCAGCAAAGCTTCATTCACCATGCGCCGGTGCAAAATTGTGGCAAAACCCGTAAATTATTAGGGCGGGGATTGCTAAGTGCCGAAATAGCTGAGCGACTGACGGCGAATCGACGTTAGAAACTGCGAAAATGTCGACCGTCGCGGGCTTGTAGACGGTTGGTGAGCGGCGATGGCGAAGGAGGAGGACTTGCATGGCGGCGCGACAACGGCGCATCGTCTCGGCACGATTCGCGCGCCGAGGTTTCTCATGCCATTCACCGTCAATCCAGCCTATCTCTGGCCTATCCTCCTGCTTCTCATCTCCAACGTGTTCATGACCTTTGCCTGGTACGGGCACCTGAAATACACGTCATCGCCGCTCTACATGGCGATCGCCGCCAGTTGGGGCATTGCCTTCTTCGAGTACTGCCTGGCGGTGCCCGCCAACCGCATCGGCCACCAGGTCTATTCCGCAGCCCAGCTGAAGACGATGCAGGAGGTGATCACGCTCCTGGTTTTCGCCGCCTTCTCGGTCTTCTGGCTGAAGGAGTCGATCGGCTGGAACCATCTGGTTGGCTTCGCGCTGATCGCCGCGGGCGCGTCCTTCATCTTCAAGGGGTAAGACGCCCAGTCACTGGAGCCGCAAAGATTGACGCAACAAAAAAGGCAGGGCCAAGACCCTGCCTTTTCCATTACCGGTGGTTTGCAGTCGTTGCGCCGCCGTCAGAGCATTGCTGCGACGGTCGGCGCGACATGCGGCCAGACCTCCAGGGAACCGCGATAGATCATGTCGAGCGAGACATAGAGGATGATGGCGAGACCGATATAGGCGATCCAGTGGTAGCGGTTGAGCAGCCGGGCAATGAAGCCGGCGGCAACGCCCATCATGGCGATCGAAAGGGCAAGGCCGATCACCAGGATCGTCGGATGTTCGCGCGCAGCACCCGCGACTGCGAGCACGTTATCGAGCGACATCGATATGTCGGCGACGACGATCTGGATGGCCGCCTGCATAAAGGTCTTCTGCGGTGCGTTGCTGGCCGCGCCGCCTTCGCCTGCCGCGTGCGCTGCCTGCTGTTCGCGGATTTCGCGCCACATCTTCCAGCACACCCACAACAGCAGAATGCCGCCGGCGAGCAGGAGGCCGATGATTTCGAGCAGCTGCACCGTGACGCTGGCGAGCGCGATACGCAGCACGGTGGCCGCGATGATGCCGACGAGGATGACCTTCTTGCGCTGCTCGGTCGGCAGTCCTGCCGCGGCAAGGCCGATGACGACCGCGTTGTCGCCGGCCAGAACGAGGTCGATGACGATGACTTGGAGAAGCGCTGCCAGACCGGCGGCGGTAAAGATTTCCATGATGCTACAGTCCCCCGACCTGCATGATGAGAGATTCAGATATGACTAACGGATAAAGCACTGCCTCGTCCACGGATCAAGACAGCTTGGCAGAAATCCGCAGCACTTGGTCGAGGAAGGTCAGCCTGTCCGTGCGCGCCGTTGCGTCCGTGTAAGCGTCAGTCGAGAAGGTCGAAAGCCCGATACATCCAGATCAGCTGGTAAAGGACAGCTACCACGACGAAAGCTGCATGAAAGCGCCGGTTCGACGTCCAGGCGGCGACAATGCACAAGAGAATATAGGCTGCGTTGCGGGCCGGATATTCGAGACCGTAGGAGGCGAAATACTGTTTGCCCTTCAGCGCGGTATCGATGAGGTCGACGGCAAAGGCCAGCGCCAGGAAGCCGAAGAACCAGGCACGGCGTGACATGAAATAGTGTTCGTAGTCGCTGTAGTCGTCGAGCGTGGTCGGGAACAGGAGCACGCAGAGGAAGAAGAAGACGCAGCAATAGAGGATGACGAAGAGGTAGACGCTGACGTCGATGACAGTGAGCGCGTGCAGGTGGAACTCCCACCACCAGAAGTGCACGAGGAAGACGAACATGAACAGGACCCAGCCAAGGTGGATCCAGTAGACGCGGGTCTTGCCCGGATGCTGCACGAAGAGGGCGAGGCCGCTGAGCAGCCGCGCCAGGCTCAAGCTGACGACCATGCCCATGACGACGCGGATATGCGAGAAGATCTCCGGGTCGGTCTGGGCAGGATCCATGGTCTCAATCCTATTTCTGCCAGCCTATTCTTCCGGTGGAACCGGCTTCGGCTTGCCGTTTTCGTCGAGGGCGACCATGACGAAGATCGCGTCGGTCACCTTTTCCATCAGATGCGAAAGATAACGCTGCGCCCACGCCTCGACCTTGAGTGTCATCGAGGTCCGCCCGACCGCCACGACATCGGTGTAGATGCAGAGCGTGTCGCCGATTTTGACAGGAAGCGCGAAGGCCATTTCCTTGACCGCGGCGGTGACCACGCGCCCGCGGGCGCGCTCGGCGGCGCGGATGCCGCAGGAAAGGTCCATCTGCGCCATGACCCAGCCGCCGAAGATATCGCCGGCCGCATTGGCGTCGCCGGGCATGGCGAGCGTGCGCAAGGTCAGTTCGCCGGTCGGTCTGGTCTGTTCGGTCATACAGCCTATCTCCCTGTTTGTCGAAAGATGTAACCCGAGCGTCGCTGCGGAGGGAAGACCTGCCGTTGCACAAATAAGGGCCGCCTTGCGCGCGCCGGCCTCTTAGACTTTCGCAGGGGTAATTGAGAAATATCAATTTTAGGGATCGGTTGTTAGGAGCTTTGCAAAGACCTCCTTCTAACCTGCAAACTCCTGGATTGCCCGTCGGCCATGCCGCTGGCAGCCAGGCTTTTGGGGCGGCGCTTCAGGCGCCGGAGGGCAGGGGAATGGCAATGAAGAAATTCAGGATCTCGGCGCGGCTTTACGCGCTGGTGGCATTTGCGCTTTTGACGATGGCGGCGGCGCTGACTTTCGGCCTGTTCCAGGCGCAGGACAAGCTGGTCGGCGAACGCAAGGCGATGCTCGCGGCGATGGACGAGAACGCAGTCTCGGTATTCGACGCCTATCACAAGCTGGAAGTGGCCGGCACGCTTTCGCGCGAGGAGGCGCAAAAGCGCGCGCTCGAAGCGATCAAGGCGATGCGTTATCAGGGCAACGGCTATTTCTGGGTCAACGACATGCATCCGACGATGGTCATGCATCCGATCAAGCCCGAGCTCGACGGCAAGGACCTCTCCGAAAACAAGGATCCCAACGGCAAGCATCTCTTCGTCGAGTTCGTGAAAACCGTCGAAAAGAGCGGCCAGGGTTTCGTCGATTACTACTGGCCGAAGCCGGGTGCCGACGCGCCGGTGCTGAAATACTCGCACGTCGCTGGCTTCAAGCCCTGGGGCTGGGTCGTCGGCACGGGCGTCTATGCGGATGATCTGGCGGCGATGTTCCGCGAGCGCGCATGGCAGGTTGCGGGCATCCTTGCGGCCGCAGCCCTTGCCATCCTGATGGCAGCCCTTGCGATCGTGCGCAGCGTCGTCAAGCCGGTCGAAAAGCTGAAGGCCTCGATGCGGGCGATCGCCGACGAGGATCTGTCCTCCGAAGTGCCGGAAACCGACCGTGGCGACGAGATTGGCCAGATGGCCAAGGTTCTGGTCGTGCTGCGCGACTCCGTTCGGGAGCGGCTGGAGCTGCGCTCGCGCGAATCCGAGCAGCAGGAGCGGCTCGACCAGGAGCGCCGCGGCAACGAGCAGCGCCATCGCGCAACGGCGGAAGCGCAGGCGGATGCGATGGACACCGTTGGTGCCGCGCTCGAGCTTCTGGCAAGCGGCGATCTCACCGCCGAGATCGGCCATATCGCGCCGGAGTACGGCAAGCTGAAGCAGGATTTCAACACCGCCGTTGCGGCACTGCGCGATGTCATCGTCTCGATCTCGCACTCGACCGAAATCGTCACCGCCAGCGCGGGTGATATTTCCGAAGCGGCAAACAATCTCTCGCGCCGCACCGAGCAGCAGGCGGCCGCACTCGAAGAGACGGCAGCCGCCCTTGACGAGATCACCTCGACGGTGCGCCATGCCTCCGAGCGCGCGACCGAAGCGCGCGACATGGTCAACGAAACCAAGACGAGCGCTGCCAAGTCTGGCGATATCGTGCGCAACGCCATCGACGCCATGGGCCGGATCGAGAGTTCCTCGGGCCGGATCGGTCAGATCATCGGGGTGATCGACGAGATCGCCTTCCAGACCAACCTTCTGGCGCTGAACGCCGGCGTCGAGGCGGCCCGTGCCGGTGAGGCCGGACGCGGCTTTGCGGTCGTCGCGCAGGAAGTGCGCGAGCTGGCGCAGCGCTCGGCGGGTGCCGCCAAGGAGATCAAGGAGCTGATCGGCGCTTCCGTGCGCGAGGTCGGTGCCGGCGTCCAGCTGGTCCGCTCGACCGGCGAAGCGCTGACGGAGATCGAAACGCTGGTCAACCGGGTCAACGAGCAGGTGGCGTCGATCGCGACCGCCGCGCGTGAGCAGGCGACCGGGCTGCAGGAGGTCAATGTCGCCGTCAACAGCATGGACCAGATGACCCAGCAGAACGCGGCCATGGTCGAGGAAACGACGGCGGCGAGCCAGACCCTGGCCGCCGAAAGCCGCGAGTTGAAGTCGCTGCTGACGAAGTTCCGGCTGCAATCCTCGGTGTCGCATTCGGCCTACGGCCGCGCCGCCTGAGCTGCGTCATCATTTGTTGAACAAGGCCCGTGCGGTGCGCCGCGCGGGTCTTTTTTTGACCGGCGGGGGCCGATCGCAACGCTTTCGCAAGAATCGCAGCCGAAGTGTCCGATCCCTATCCACGGTTGCGGTGGGCTGCGGACTGCTCGGTCTTGACGTCGGCTCAACTCGGGATAGATAGGCCAGATGCGGGCGGTAACGTGCGGGGCGTCGCTCCGGTTGCCGGCCGCACACTGCAGCGACGCGTCCGATCGGATGCGCGAGGGACGCTGTAGCACTTTGTATCGTTGCATGTTCTTGTCCTTTCATCGGCTACGATCAAAGGAAACATGCGCTAGGGGACATCGATGACACTTCTCAAACTTCTCCTGACCCGTCCGATCGCCGCGCTGATGCTGGCGCTCGGCTTTCTGTCTGCCTGCACGGTCGTCGTCGACGAGCCGCGCCCTGGACCGGGTCCGATCCGCCCACCGGCGGCTTGCACCATGGAATATGCGCCGGTTTGCGGCGAGCGCGGCAATCGCATGCGCACGTTCCCGAATTCCTGCCAGGCGCGTGCCGACGGCTTCAGCGTCATCCACCGCGGCGAGTGCCGCCCGGACTACCGTCCGCCGGATCGCGAGCCGCAGGCCTGCACCATGGATTACAACCCGGTCTGCGGCCAGCGCGGCCGCCGCACGCAGACCTTCTCGAATGCCTGCCAGGCACGCTCTGAAGGTTTCCAGGTGATCGGCCGCGGCGAATGCCGTCGTGAGGATGACCGTCCTTCCGAAGGCCAGTTCTGCACCCGCGAATATGCGCCGGTTTGCGGCCAGCGCGGCAGCCGTATCGAGACCTTCTCGAACTCTTGCGAAGCGGGCGGCGCCGGCTTCCAGATCATCCACCGGGGCGAGTGCCGCTAAGGTCCTGAGGACTGAGCCCAAACATCGAAGCCCGCGTCCGGCAAGGACGCGGGCTTCTTTTTGTTCGGCCGGCGCCCGCCGCAACCCATCCCCATTTGTGGGTGGCGGCGGCAAGGCTTCGTTTACCGTATTTGAATAAAATGCCCTCGAAATCAGGCCTTTTAGCCGTTGCGCCCATTTTGCGACGCAGCCGGAAGGCAGCAAATCAAACTGCTGCAGTGATCATGCGTCGGTTGAAGGCGCGCGCTGCAGGGGCGGCGGGGTGATGATGGCGACGGTTCCTGGTCGCCCGGAGGAAGGCGCAGTTCGGTATGGCGTATGTCACTCGTCTCCATCGCCCACTGACGGCACTGGTTCTGTCCCTTTCGCTTGTGGCCTGTTCGACCGATGACGCGCTGTCGCCACCTGGCCGGATCGATGGCGGCGCTCGCGTCGGATCGATCGGGCCCGTGCCTGTCGATGCGGTTCCGGAAAACGAAGTGGCCGCCTATCCCGTCGCGACGCAAGCCTCGACGTTTCAGAGCAATCCGCAACAGGTCGTAGCGACGCAGCCGCGCCAGCCGGCGCGCCGGGCTCTTCCGATGATTGACAGCGACGAGGCGGTTTCCTCCGGCGCCCAGCCGGCGGGTGCCGGCTCGATGTCCGTTCCCGAGGAAGGCGTCAACATGGACGCCATGCTCGGCGTCGGCCAACCCGTCGTCGGGCTGGCGGAAGAACAGAGCAACGACATTGCCGAAGGCAATGTCAGCCAGCCGGTGGTGGGCGGGATCGGTGAGGAGAACGTCCGCCAGCTCGGCGGCACGATGGACGCGCAACCGGTGGAGGCGAACATCGGCTACGACCCCGACCTGCCGCCGCTCTCGCCCGAGAAGGCAGCTGCCGAAGAGGCGCAACGCGCCCGCGCGATGGAAGAGCAGCGCGCGGCTGAGCGTGCACAGGAGCCACAGCAAGTCGCCATGTTGCCTCGGGTGCGCAACCCGATGTCGACGCCTGACTACACCGGCGAGATGCCAGGCTCCGAGATCGCCTGCCGACAGCGCCTGAAGAAGCTCGGCGTCCAGTTCCGCGACGTCCCGCGAATCAGCAACGGGCCATCCTGCGGCATCGACTATCCGATCGAGCTCAGCGGCCTTTCCGGCGGCATTGGCGTGCAGCCAGCCGTGAAGCTGAACTGCCAGGTCACCGAAGCCTTTGCCAAGTGGGTGAAGTACGAACTCGCGCCGTCATCGCGCTATCGCTACTGGTCCGGCGTCAAGACGATCAAGCCGCTCGGCGGCTACTCCTGCCGTACGATGAACTCGCGCCGCGGCAACCCGATGTCGGAGCATGCGCGCGGCAACGCCATCGACGTCGGCAAGTTCGTGCTGAAGAACGGCAAGGAAATCGACGTACGCAAACCGGGTTTCTTTGCCTTCCGCGAAAAGGGGCTGTTGAAGGCCGTGCGCTCGGACAGCTGCAAGTATTTCAACACCGTACTCGGCCCGGGCAGCGATCCCTTCCACAAGGACCATTTCCACTTCGACCTGAGAACCCGCAAGACCGGCTATCGCCACTGCGATTGAGCGGTCATCGCATTTTCCTCTGCCGGCTATGAAAGATCGCAAGCCGGCAAAAAAAGAGGCCGGCGGGGATGCCGGCCCAACAACCGGAGCAAAAGGGGGGAGGCTCCGGTGTGCAAATCACGAGTGCAAATCAAAGGGCGATGTTGCGGCCCGCGCCAAGCAAGGTGCTTCAAGAGCATCACGGTTTCGTGACAGCAGCGCACATTTGGGGCGTAACTTCAGAGATCCTTCGCCGGCTGCTTGAACACCGACGCCATGACGGGCGGCTTTTCCTCGTTCGTGGCCGGAATCCGTTCGTTCTTGGGGCGACCCAGATGCTCTGCGCGCCGCAACGATAGATGCCCACTATACCGTAGGTTTTGGATTCCGTTTAGCCCTTCCGATCGGTTGCCCCAAATATGGCGATTTTGTCGCGCGCGCGGTTTCATTTTAAAATATTGAATTGTCTATATTATTTTCCAGGTTGGCGACATCGGGGAATTGTCGCGAGCGGACCCGTGTTGCCAGTTTCATCTGGTTTTATAATAAGTAATACGATATTATATTATCTTGTATAACAATTTTGGGTAGTACCTGTTGGGCCGCTGCAAGCATTGGGGGCTCCGCACACTCCTTGGTGGTGACAGGAGGAAGGAATGGGAACTGTAATGCAATTTCCCGGCGTGCGCACCGACATGGCGGAACATGCCGCAGAGGTTTCGAAGGTCCTGAGGACGCTCGCCAACCGCAATCGGCTGTTGATCGTCAGCGCGCTTTTGGAAGGTGAGCATGCGGTGGCAGCGCTGGAGGAGACGCTCGGCATCCGCCAGCCGACGCTTTCACAGCAATTGACGGTGCTTCGCGATGCCGGCATTGTCTCGACCCGTCGGCAGGCCAAGCAGGTTTTCTACCGGCTCAGCCACGACAAGGTCGCGCGTCTCGTCGGCGCGGTCTATCAAATCTTCTGTCGGGACGGTTCAAAAGCATGAGTGAATACGGGAATGCGCTTGCGGGTGGGCTGTTGATTGGTCTCTCGGCGGCGATCCTGATGCTGGCAAACGGTCGGGTCGCCGGGATCAGCGGAATCGCCGGACGCCTTTTGCAAGGCGTGCAGGTGGCTTCAGGCGCGCTGTTCGTGCTGGGACTGATGGCCGGGCCCTTGGTGTTTCGCCTCCTTTTCGGCGCGTGGCCATCCGTAACGGTCACATCCTCCTGGCCGCTGCTGGTGGCGGGCGGCCTGCTGGTCGGTTTTGGTTCGCGCATGGGCTCCGGCTGCACCAGCGGCCATGGCGTCGTCGGGCTGGCGCGGCTCTCGCGCCGCTCGATCGCCGCGGTTGCCACCTTCATGGCCGCCGCGATCGCCACGGTCTTCGTTGCTGGATACGTCGGATGAACAGTGCCTTGTTACGCCTCGCAGCGACGCTCGTCTCCGGCGTCGTCTTCGGATTTGGCCTTTCGCTCTCCGGCATGCTTGATCCCGCCCGCGTTCGTGCCTTTCTGGATATCACCGGCAATTGGAATCCGAGCCTCGCCTTCGTGCTTGGCGGTGCGGTCTTGGTGTCAGCACTTGGCGTGCTTGTCACCCGTCGGCTGAAGCATCCGTTGTTCGATACGATCTTTCACTTGCCCGCCCACCGCACGATCGACGGTCGGCTGATCGCAGGCTCGGCGATATTCGGTATCGGCTGGGGGCTGGTCGGGCTTTGCCCCGGGCCGGCGCTCGCGTCGCTGTCGCTCGGGCTTCCGGCGACGATACTGTTCGTGGCCGCGATGGTCATCGGGATGCTCATCCATGACCGGCTGGTGGATCGCAAGGTCACGGTGCAGCAGCCCGGCGGGGCAAGCGCCGAGACGCGGCTGTCTCAGCCGCGTTGACGAACAGTCATCTAGTTTTTTCATTCCAGCTGGCTGCAAATCGGAACGAATTGTCCCATATAGGGCGGGACCTCACGACTCCGCCCCCGTTTCCGGATCCCTTTCATGGCGCCCATCGTATCCGTTTCCAATCTGTCGAAGACCTATGCTTCCGGTTTCAAGGCGCTGAAGGGCGTCAGCCTGGACATCGAGGAAGGCGAAATTCTTGCGCTGCTCGGCCCGAACGGCGCCGGCAAGACGACGCTGATCTCGATCATCTGCGGCATCGTCAATCCGAGCGGTGGCACAGTGAAGGTCGGTGGCCATGACGTGGTGCGCGACTTCCGCGAAACCCGTTCCATGATCGGGCTCGTGCCGCAGGAACTGACGACAGATGCCTTCGAGACCGTGTGGAATACTGTCACCTTCTCCCGCGGGCTGCACGGCAAGAAGCCGAACCCTGGCCATATCGAGAAGGTGCTGAAGGACCTGTCGCTCTGGGACAAGAAGGATAACATGCTGCGCGAGCTCTCGGGCGGCATGAAGCGGCGCGTGCTGATTGCCAAGGCGCTGTCGCACGAGCCGCGGGTGCTTTTCCTTGACGAACCCACCGCCGGCGTTGACGTCAATCTTCGCAAGAGCATGTGGGAGGTCGTCGAACGGCTACGCGCGTCTGGCGTCACGATTATCCTGACGACCCATTACATCGAAGAGGCCGAGGAAATTGCCGACCGCATCGGCGTCATCAACGGTGGCGAAATCCTGCTGGTGGAAGACAAGGCGGCGCTGATGTCGAAGCTTGGCCGCAAGCAGCTGAGGGTTGATCTTGCCCACCCGATGGACGGCGTTCCCGAAGCGCTGTCGAGCTACAATCTGACGCTGGAGGGAGACGGCCATTGCCTGATCTACGACTACGACACCAGTGCCGAGCGAACCGGGATTACCACGCTTCTGGCCGCACTCGCGGAAGCCGGCATCCGGCTCAAGGACATTTCCACGCGCCAGAGCTCGCTGGAAGACATTTTCGTTGAAATCGTGGGGGCAGGGCGATGAACATCGAAGCGATCAAGTCGATCTATTTCTTCGAGATGGCGCGCACCCGGCGCACCTTGCTGCAGAGCGTTGTCTCGCCGGTTATCTCCACCTCGCTCTATTTCATCGTCTTCGGCGCGGCGATCGGCGGGCGCATACAGGAGATCGACGGCGTTTCCTACGGCGCTTTCATCACGCCCGGCCTGATGATGCTGACGCTCTTGACGCAGTGCATCGGCAACGGCTCCTTCGGCATTTACTTTCCGAAGTTCACCGGCACGATCTACGAGGTCCTGTCTTCGCCGGTGTCGATGCTCGAGATCGTGCTCGGCTATGTCGGGGCGGCGGCGACCAAGGGGTTGATGATCGGCACGATCATCCTTTTGACGGCGTCGCTGTTCGTGGACCTGTCGATCGCCCATCCCTTCGTCATGGTCTTCTTCTTCGTGCTGACGGCGATTTCCTTCAGCCTGTTCGGCTTCATCATCGGCATCTGGGCCAAGGATTTCGAGCAGCTGAACCTGATCCCGATGCTGGTGATCCCGCCGCTCGTCTTTCTCGGCGGCAGTTTCTATTCGATCAAGATGCTGCCGCCTTTCTGGCAGGCGGTCAGCCACTTCAACCCGGTGCTTTACCTGATCAGCGGCTTCCGCTGGAGCTTCTTTGAAGTGTCGGACGTCAATCCGGTCATCAGCGCCGTGATCATCCTCGCCTTCCTGACAATCTGCATGTCGGTGCTGACCTGGATCTTCCGCACCGGGTACAGGCTCAGAAACTGACGGCTGATGCGTAAAGTGGCGTGATTGGCCGTTCAGGCGGTCAGTCGCGCAGCCTGAGCTCGTCGGTGCGCATCTGCAGGATTTCAAGCGTCGAGAGGAAGCTCATACCGAGCAGGCTCTGGTCGAGCTTGCCCTTGGCGGCGACCGTCGCGCCGATGTTGCGGCGGGTGATCGGGCCGATGGAAATTTCCTGGAGCATGACGGGTGCTGCCTGCGCCCTGCCGTTCGCGGTCATCACCGTCACGATATAGTTGAGGTTGGCCGGATCGAGGCCGATCTTTTCCGCGTCCTCGTACGTGAGCGCAATGCTGCTGGCGCCGGTGTCGACCAGCATGCTGATCTCCTTGCCATCGACCGTGGCGGCGGTTTCGAAGTGACCGTTCAGCATCTTCTGCAGCACCACTTCCTGCTGGCCTTCGCTGTCGGTGATGACGGTGGCGCGGCCGGGAATGAGGCCCGCGAGCACGCGGTTGCCGAAGCCTTCAAGCTCGAAGCGGTAGACATAGGCCGAGACGAGGGCGAGCACGATGAAGAGCCAGAGGGCGACCTGACGCAGCCCTTCGCCGAAACGCCGGCGGCTCTGGAGGACGCCGGCGCCGATGAGCGTCGCAATGGCGCCAAGCGACACCAGCTGTCCGAAGTCGTCGTTGGCAAGGCCCATGGTGCGGCCGGCGTCATGATTGATGACGAGCAGAATGAGGCCGATTGCTAGGATGGAGAGTAGAATGGCAAGGCGCTTCATGCTTGGTCGCGTTCCCGAGCCATCCGGCTGCGGCGGGTTTCGCGCCGCGGTTTGCGCTCGATGATGTCGAGGCGGGCAGGCAGGGCATCCATGATGATGTCGCGCTCGGAGTCCGTGTAGAGCGACCACTTGCCGACTTCGTCGCGCGTGCGGCCGCAGCCGAAACAGTAGCCGGTCTTGTCATCGATCGAACAGACGAGAATGCAGGGAGATTTCATGGCGTTGCTCTGTTTAACCCAGAATATATCGATCTTTCAAACCGTCAGCGCAAGGGCGCCAAGGACGGCGATTTCCGTCAATTGTTGTGTCGCTCCGATCGTGTCGCCGGTATGGCCGCCGATCTTGCGGGCAACGATCCGGCCGAAGCCCTTGACGGCCAGGAAACAGGCGACGAGCGTTGCAATCAACCCAAGGGCCGGCACCTTGGCGAAGTAGAAAAGCAGCATTGCGGCGACCAGGCCGAAGGCGAGGGCGAAGCGCGTTGCGCCCGGCTCGGGCTCGCCGGCCGCGGCTGCGACACCACCGGTCCTTGCCGGCGGCAGGCGCGCCCAGTGCCAGACCATGGTCGCGCGGCTGAGGGTGGCCGCGGCGAGCACCACCATGCCGGCCCCAAGCGGGGTGAAGAGCGGTAGGATGGAGGCGAGTGCGGACACACGCAGGCCGAAGGAGAGAATGAGCGCGACGGCGCCATAGGTGCCGATACGGCTGTCCTTCATGATATCAAGCGCCGCATCCCGGTCGCGCCCGCCACCAAGGCCGTCCGCGGTGTCGCCGAGCCCGTCCTCATGCAGCGCGCCGGTGACAAGCGCCTGGATGGCGACGACGACGAAGGCGGCAAAGAGCGAACTCACCTGCAGCGCAATCAGCGCGGCGGCAATCGTTGCGGATGGCGAGGCGATCAGAAGCCCGGCAAGCGGGAAGGCGCGCACCGCCCGACTGAGCCGCCCATCGTAACCGACAAAGTGGCGCGCCGGCATTGGGAGGCGGCTGAGGAACCCGATAGAGCGGGCCACATCGTCGCAGAAATCGCCTATGAAACTCATTTATCACCCACAAGATCGGCCGAATTCGGAGCCTTCCCCAACGTTGCTGACCGGATCACGTTTCGCAAGAAGCGAGTGAGACGTGCGCGGACAGCCGCACATCCGTCATGGCCGGTCTGCCGGATCTGACACATCGAATCGTTCGGCATGCCGACGATCATGCTTCGGCGACGCGGTGTGGCGCAAATGCCGTTGCCCGAATATTCGGCGGCCTTTATGAGGGGCGTAGATAGACTTCACGATCATGCAAGGATTCCCCCCGATGAGTGCCAGCGGCCTGCCGTTTGATGATTTCCGCGAATTGTTGCGCAACCTGCCGGGGCCGGATGCGGCAGCACTTGTCGCGGCGCGGGAACGCGACGCACAATTGACGAAGCCGCCGGGAGCACTCGGTCGTCTTGAGGAAATCGCCTTCTGGCTTGCCGCCTGGACGGGCAAGGCGCCGGCCGTCAACCGGCCGCTGGTGGCGATCTTTGCCGGCAATCACGGCGTCACGCGCCAGGGCGTTACGCCTTTTCCTTCGTCCGTGACGGCGCAGATGGTCGAGAATTTTGCAGCCGGTGGTGCGGCGATCAACCAGATCTGTGTCAGCCACGATCTCGGTCTCAAGGTCTTCGACCTGGCGCTGGAATACCCGACCGGCGACATCACCGAGGAAGCGGCGCTGTCGGAGCGTGACTGCGCGGCAACCATGGCCTTCGGCATGGAAGCGGTCGCCGGCGGCACGGATCTGCTCTGCATCGGCGAGATGGGCATCGGCAACACGACCATCGCAGCGGCGATCAATCTCGGCCTTTATGGCGGCACCGCTGAGGAGTGGGTCGGTCCGGGCACCGGTTCGGAAGGCGACGTGCTCAAGCGCAAGATCGCGGCCGTCGAAAAGGCGGTTGCGCTGCATCGCGACCATCTGTCCGATCCGCTTGAACTCCTGCGCCGCCTCGGCGGCCGTGAGATCGCGGCTATGGCCGGTGCCATCCTGGCGGCGCGGATGCAAAGGGTGCCCGTCATCATCGATGGCTATGTGGCGACCGCTGCCGCCTCTATCCTGAAGGCGGCCAACCCGGCAGCGCTCGACCATTGCCTGATCGGACATGTCTCGGGCGAACCCGGCCATATCCGCGCCATCGAGAAGCTCGGCAAGACGCCGCTGCTCGCGCTCGGCATGCGGCTCGGCGAGGGCACGGGGGCAGCCCTTGCCGCCGGCATCGTCAAGGCGGCGGCCGCCTGCCATAGCGGCATGGCGACCTTTGCCCAGGCCGGCGTCAGCAACAAGCAGTGATCAAGAAACGGTCGGGACCTGAAGAAGGCCCCGCCAATTGCTGTCCAAAGCCTGTCGCGCCGCCCATCCGGGCGTGCGACGGGCCTTGAAGCATGCGACCTTCTCGCCTATCCAAGCGCATCTGCACGCCCTAAGTACTTGTCGAGGGCACCTGCAACCGCAAACGCCTTGCATTCGCCTCAATAAAGATGTCGAAGCTTGCGCAGTTGAAAGCCCAGTCGAGAAGAAATGGACGCCAAGAACACCACGCACCGCATCGGACAGGCAGGTCCTGTCCAGAAGCAGACCGGAATTCGGCACCTCTTTGCCGCTGCCAGCTATTCGCTCGGCGGGGCGAAGCGTCTGATCGGCGAGGCGGCTTTCCGCCACGAGCTGATCGCTTTTGCCGTTGCGATGGCCGCGTTCATCATCGTCGGCGCCAACTTCTTCCAGTATGTGGCGATGGCGATCCTCTTCCTGTTGATGATGGCTTTCGAAGCGCTCAACACGGCGATCGAGGAGATCGTCGACCGCGTCTCGCCAGAGATTTCGGAAATGGGCAAGAACGCCAAGGATCTCGGTTCCTTCGCCTGCCTCTGCCTGATCGTCGCCAACGCCGTCTATGCCGGCTACGTCGTCATCGTCGACGGCTTCCTCAACTGATCGGGTCTGAGGCCACAGCCTTGATCCGGTAGAGCACGTGCGGGCGCAACGGGTTGCCCTCGGGCACCGTGATATCGTCGAAATCCTCGGTCGGATCCGATCGCATGCCCAGTTTCCCCATCAGCGCCCGCGAGGGGTGGTTGATGCGCGAGGTGTAGCCGATGACTTCGGCAAGCCCGAGCGTCGACCATGCATGGCTGAGGCACGCGGCGGAAGCCTCGAGAGCGTATCCCTGCCGCCAATAGGGGCGGGCGAAGATCCAGCCGATTTCGACATGCGGGCCGCCTGGAATTTCGTCGCCTGCGGTTGAAAGTCCAAGGCCGCCGATGAGTGCGCCATCGGTTTTCCGCTCGACGGCGAGAAAACCGAAGCCGTGTTTGCCGAGATGCCGGTCACAGTCGGCGATCATCGTCCTCGTCTCCGTGTGCGTGAGGACGGAAGGATAATAGTAGCGACGGACTTCCGGGTCGGCATTGGCAACGGCGAACGGCGCGATGTCGCGCTCTTGCCAGGGGCGGAGGAAGAGCCGCGGCGTTTCGATCTGCATTGATCAGGCGAAGCTTTTGCGGCGGCGCACGGGCGCAGCCACATCCTCGATCGCCGGCAGGCTTTCGAGCACGCGGCGCGCGGGAAGAATGGCGATTGCTTCGGTGCCTTCCCGCAGTTTCGAGCGCAGGATGAACTCGCCATTGTGCTTGGCGAGAATGGCCTGGACGATCGGCAGGCCGAGGCCGGTGCCCTGTTCGGCGCTCTTGATGGCGATCGAGCCCTGGCCGAAGGCCGAAAGGACGATCGGGATCTCTTCCTCTGGAATGCCGGGGCCGTTGTCCTTGATCGACAGATACTGACCGCCGCCCGCAGTCCAGCCGACCTTGAACGTGACCTCGCCGCCGGTGCTGGTGAACTTCACCGCGTTCGAGAGCAGGTTGAGAATGACCTGGCGCATCGATTTTTCGTCGACCCAGACCGAGGGCATGCCGAGTTCGAATTGCTGATGGATGGTGATGCTCTTGGCGCGGGCCTTGAGCTGCACCATGCCGATGCAGTCTTCGGCGATATCGACGAGGCTGACGGCGTCCTCATTGAGGTCGTAGCGGCCGGCTTCGATGCGCGACAGGTCGAGAATCTCGTTGATGAGGTTCAAGAGGTGCTCGCCCGAACGATGGATGTCGTTGGTATATTCCTTGTAGGTCGGATTGCTGAGCGGACCGAGGACTTCGGTCGACATGACCTCGGAGAAGCCGAGAATGGCGTTCAGCGGCGTGCGCAGCTCGTGCGACATGGAGGCGAGGAAGCGGGACTTGGCAAGGTTTGCTTCTTCGGCACGACGGCGGGCTTCGTCCGACATCGATTTTGCCACCTCGAGTTCCGCGATCAGGTCGTCCTTTTCCGATTGGACGGAGAGGATGTGCACGCTCGCACGGTTCATTCGGTCGGTCATGAGGACCAGGAAGAGCAGTGACAGCGAAATCACGCCCGTAAGGCCCATGTAGACCGGGTCGCCCGTCGCCAATGACGCAAAGGCAAGGGCGGCGACCACCGGGGCGAACGTGTAGAGCAGCGCATTGCGCAAGAGGAAGGTGCCCATGGCGGTCGCGGCAAGCGCCACGAGCAGCACGGTACCGTCGAAGAAGCCGAGCCTGACACTGCCGCAGCTTGCGCAGTCCTGGGCGATGAAGGTTGCCCAGCAGAGGCCCATCAGCACCTGGCCGAGGAGGAAACGGCGTCGCCAAACCGGAACCTTTTCGGCACTGAAGTCTTCCTTGCGCGCCTTCCGTGCGAAGAACAGCGTGACGGCATGGGCCGACAAGGTCATCAGGGCCCAGAGGACGAAGCCGAGATTGCCCGAGAGATAGATGCCGACTGCCGCGATTATGGCAACGAGCACCGGCACGACGATCGCGCCATGCAAAGCGGAATCGACGTAGAGGTTAAGCATTTCGCGCTCGAAGCCCGAAGGCACGGACGAGCCTGATTGCAGGCGCTCGCGCGTTGCGCGGACCGTCCTCGAAACGGCTTTGTTCCGATGGCTTCGCGATTTGTCGACGATAATCTTATCGGTCGATGTGCTTGCAGCGATACTCATGCTCATATGCGACGGGTTGCGGTTGCGTTGAAGTCTAGTGAGCAATCCTTAAGAAGTTGCTGCGGCGCGTGAAGGATTCGACAACCATTGTGGCGCGAGCGTGTTTTGTTTTCGGCCGGTGGAGCGTTACCTGAGGTTCCTTCTCTAATGTCTTGGAATCGGCCATGTTTACCCACAAAGAGGCCGTGTGTGGGCGATCGAGGTGAGTGCAGGCGTGAAGTTCGGACGGACGCGAAATCGGTTTTCAAGCGGGCGCGACCGCAGGACCCCAGGCCCGGCGCGATCGAGCGCCCGCGGCGGGATGCTCGGGGGCTGGGCCATTCTGCTGCTTTTGGGCGTCGGCGCCTTCTTCGCCGACCGGATTGCCACGGGCGAACGGGCGACCACGGGAGAGGCACGTGGGATTGCCATGGTGAGCGACGGCGACAGCCTCCGGATGGATGGAAGGCGCGTTCGCATCGAGGGCATCGATGCGCCCGAGCTCGGCCAGACCTGCCAACGGGACGGCATCACGTGGGAGTGCGGACGTCAGGCGCGTGATCGGCTGAAGGCGCTCACATCCGCCGGAAACGTCCGCTGTCGCTTTCACGGTCGCGACCGTTACGGGCGGGATCTCGGTGCTTGCGAGGCGGGTGGACGTGATATCGGGCGTGAGATGGTGCTCTCGGGTTTTGCGGTGAGCTATGGGCGCTACGAGGCCGAAGAAGCGAAGGCCGAGAGGGAGAAGCGCGGGATCTGGGCCGGCGCATTCGTCGTCCCGCAGGAGTGGCGCCGGACGAACGGCCGCCCGGACGAGGCGCCGCATCTCATCGACGGCTGGCTCGCGTCCATCCGGCGCTGGCTGCTCGAGCGCCTCGCATCGGTGTTTTCGGGTATCGGCGATGCCTGAGCGCCAGCCTACCGACCTCGATCAGCTTCGCGCGGAGATCGCCGCCTGCCGTATCTGTCGCGATCAGCCGGCGCGCGAGGGCGACCGCCTGCCGCACGAGCCGCGGCCGGTTGCGGTCATCTCACCGTCGGCGCGGCTGCTGATCGCCGGGCAGGCGCCGGGGCTTCGCGTGCATGAAAGCGGGCTGCCGTTCAACGACGCTTCCGGCGACCGGCTGCGGCAGTGGCTGGCCGTCGACCGCGAGACCTTCTACGATCCCGCAAAGATCGCAATCGTGCCCATGGGATTCTGCTTTCCCGGCTATGACGCCCATGGCAGCGACCTGCCGCCACGACGCGAATGTGCCCCGCGTTGGCGGCAGCGGGTGATGGACCAGATGCCGCAGGTCGAGCTTGTGCTGGCAGTCGGGCACTATTCGCAACGCTGGCATATCGGCCCGGACTGTCCGAAATCGATGACGGAGACGGTGAAGGACTGGCGGCGCTATGCCTTGCGCAACGCGGTGCCTGCGATCCTGCCGCTGCCGCACCCGAGCTGGCGCAATACCGGCTGGCTGAAGCGAAATCCCTGGTTTGAGGCCGACGTGCTGCCATTCCTGCGCGAACGCGTCGCACTGTTCACGGGCTGAAACAATTTTCTTTATCTTCACCAGTTTCGCGCTATAGAAGAAAAAATAATTCGAGAGGGACTTTCATGGACCGCCTAGACCGCAAGATCCTGCGCCTGTTGCAGGAGGATTCCACGCTGGCCGTTGCCGACCTTGCCAAGAAGGTGGGGCTTTCGACCACGCCGTGCTGGCGGCGTATCCAGAAGATGGAAGAGGATGGCGTCATTCGTCGCCGCGTCGCCCTTCTCGATCCGGTGAAGATCAACACCAAGGTCACGGTGTTCGTCTCGATCCGCACGAATTCGCACTCGATCGAGTGGCTTCGCCGTTTCTCGGAAGTCGTGTCGGAATTTCCTGAGGTCGTCGAGTTCTACCGCATGAGCGGCGACGTCGACTATCTGCTGCGCGTGGTCGTGCCCGATATTGCCGCCTATGACGCCTTCTACAAGCGCATGATCGCCAAGATCGAGATCCGCGACGTGTCCTCGGTCTTTGCCATGGAGCAGATCAAGTACACGACCGAGCTGCCGCTCGACTACATGATGATCGACCAGGCGAAGTCCAGCGAAGACTGAGCGAGCGTCGCCAGGACGAGGGCGGTCCGCTTGGGGCCGCCATCTCTTTCAGTCGAGGCCAAGCCTCGCCAGTACCTTTTCGCTTGTCAGCTCACGCACTGCGTCCTTGCCCGTCCACCGCGCCGCGCGGTTGGAACTGTTGGCGAGCTTCTCTGCGAGCGCCAGCGCCGGCCCGTGGCAGGCGGCATTGCGCTTGCCGATCTGCCTCAGCGCCCAGTTGACCGCCTTCTTGACGAAGTTGCGCTCGTCCTCGGCGTGACGCTCGATCAGCGGCAGCCAGGCGAGCAGCGTTGCGTCCGGTTCCTTCTTCAGGTGGACGGCGGCAACCGCAATCATCGCAAAAGCGATGCGGCGGACGAATTCGCGTTCGTCGGCGGCAAATTCCGGGATCAGTTCCTGTTCGAAACGGGCGGCAATGAAGAGGTCGGCGACGGTATCGACGACCTCCCAGGAATTGCAGTCCTCGGCCCAGTTGCGGGCCTCGTCTAGCGTCAGCGCCTTGGGATCGGCGGTGAAGGCCGCAAGAATGCGCGCCTCGCGAATGCCGGTCTGCCAGAGTGCAAGCGCGCGGCGGTGGTCTATTTTTATGAGCCGCGAAACCTTGTGCAGCTCGATATTGGAGAGGCCGAGAGCGGTTTCGGTCACGATGCCGAAACGCGCCATGCCGGCGAGATTGTCCTTTGACCCGAGCGACCGCAGGTGGCCTAAGATCTCATCTGCGGTCGACGCGGGGCCAAGGGTCATTTTTCCAGCCGGGCGAGCAGCGAGGACGTATCCCAGCGGTTTCCGCCCATCTCCTGCACGTCGCCATAGAACTGGTCGACGAGGGCCGTTACCGGCAGCTTGGCGCCGTTGCGGCGGGCTTCGGCAAGCACGATGTCGAGGTCCTTGCGCATCCAGTCGACGGCAAAGCCGAAATCATACTTGCCCGCATTCATGGTCTTGTGGCGGTTTTCCATCTGCCAGGAGCCGGCGGCCCCCTTGGAGATGACGTCGACGACCTTCTCGATGTCGAGACCTGCCATCTTGCCGAAGTGGATGCCTTCGGCCAGCCCCTGCACGAGGCCGGCGATGCAGATCTGGTTGATCATCTTGGTGATCTGTCCGGCGCCGGCCGGGCCCATCAGCCCGACCATACGCGCAAAGGCTTCGATCACGGGTTTTGCACGATCAAAGGCCGGCTCGTCGCCGCCGCACATGACGGTCAGAACGCCATTTTCAGCACCCGCCTGGCCGCCGGACACCGGCGCGTCGATGAAGTGCGCACTGCGCGCTTTTGCGGCGGCGTAAAGTTCACGGGCGACTTCGGCAGACGCGGTGGTGTTGTCGATGAAGACGGCGTCGGCCTTCAGCGTCTCGAAGGCGCCGTCCTTGCCCGTCGTTACCGAGCGCAGGTCGTCGTCGTTGCCGACGCAAGAGAAGACGAAATCGGCGCCGTCGGCAGCTTCTGCCGGGGTGCGCGCGGCACTGCCGCCGAATTCGGCGGCCCATTTCTCGGCCTTGGCGAAGGTGCGGTTATAGACCGTCAGTTCGTGTCCGCCGCGGACCTTGAGGTGGCCGGCCATGGGATACCCCATGACGCCGAGACCGATGAATGCGACCTTTGCCATTATCAGAATGCTCCCATTGCTTTCGCTTTGGTGTAGCCGATGGCGCGGGTGCGGAAAAGAGCGAAGGGAGCATCGGGCGATGCTCCCTTCGCATGATTTGGCATTGGCCCGATCAGGGCTTGAAGCGGGCGATCACCAGGTGACCGGCGATCGGTTCGCCTTCTTCCAGGCGCACCGTGATGTCGCCGACCTCGACGATCTCGAAGCCGGTGGCGGCGAGGCGGTCGCGCAGGTAGCTCTCGGCATGGGCAAAGCGCTGGTGCGGGCCGACCATGAAGTTGCGGCCGGCGAAGGTTTCGGCCGGCAGCGTCTCGCTGGAGAAGATCAGAAGACCGCCCGGCACGAGATTGTCGACTGCACCGAAGAACAGCGCCTCGAGCGCGCCCATATAGGGAAGCACGTCGGTGGCGACGATCAGGTTGAAGGGCGCGTCGTCGTTGTCGTCGAGAAAGTCGACGGCCTCGGCCACGTAGAGCGTCTCGTAGAGGTCCTTCTCATGGGCGATCTCGACCATGTTTTCCGAGAGGTCGATGCCGGTGATGTCGTCGGCCATGTCGCGCAGCGCCCCGCCGGTGAGGCCCGTGCCGCAACCGAGATCAAGCACCCGGTCGAAGGGGCCGAGTTCGAGCGCCTGCAGGCGCTGGCGCACGAGAAGCGGCACGCAGTAGCCGAGCTGGTCGACGAGCACGTTGTCGAACACTTCGGCATGCTGGTCGAAGAGGGTCGCCACATAGGCATCCGGCGCCTTTACCGGCGTCTCGCCGCGGCCCATCGAGGCCAGGCGGACGGCTGCGCCGCCGTGATCTTCCGGGTCGAGCGCCAGCACTTCGACATAGGCCTCGGCGGCGGCATCGAACTTGCCGGACTTTTCCAGGGTGAGGGCGCGGTTATAGGCTTCCGCCAGCGCTTCCTCGTCGATTTTCGTGCTGTTCTGGGTCATTTGCGCTTCTTACGTCCGAAGCCTGGCTTTGGCAATTGCCGTCGTCGA
This sequence comes from Ensifer sp., assembly GCF_035999185.1. Taxonomy (GTDB): domain Bacteria; phylum Pseudomonadota; class Alphaproteobacteria; order Rhizobiales; family Rhizobiaceae; genus Ensifer. Next base: position 67,861 of record NZ_DASYHB010000101.1, read on the forward strand.
TCCTTCGGCGTCGCGGATCGATCGTTCCCAAGGGGACCGATAGGGTTTCATTGGTCTTTTGAACGAAAAACGGCGCCATGCGGCGCCGTCGGGATTTATCGGCGACAGGAAAGGAGTCATCATCGCAAGCATAAGAAAAGACGGGAGGAATGCCGATGTCCGCCGAGCTTGGGCCGTTGATCTTGAGCGCCGAGACAAAGGAGCCGAAAGGTCCGCCCTTGCCGCAGACGTCGCAGGAGCAGATCAACGCGGTGGTGCACTACTATCGCGGCGAGATGGGGCGCATGGCCGGCTGGCGCGATCGCATCGACCGGACGTCCAATTGGGCGATCACTGTCGTTGCGGCGCTGCTGTCCGTTTCGCTGTCGACCCCATCGTCGCATCACGGCGTGCTGCTGTTCGCGATGCTCTTGATCACGCTATTGCTTTTGATCGAGGCGCGGCGGTACCGCTTCTTCGATGTCTACCGTGCCCGGGTGCGGCAATTGGAGCGCGGATATTTCGCGCAGATCCTCGCGCCTGACGGAACGCCGAACCTCAACTGGGCGGCATCGATCGCCAAGAGCCTGCGCAAGCCTGCCTTCCTGATGAGTTATCGCGAAGCGGTCTGCCGGCGGCTGCAGCGCAATTATTGCTGGATGTACCTGATCCTCTTGCTTGCCTGGGCGCTGAAGATCTCCTCGCCCAAGATGTCGGCGAATGGCGAGCCCTTCGGTCACGTGCGCTCCTGGGCCGATGTCACGCAAAACGCAGCCCTTGGCCCCATACCCGGTTGGCCCGTGATCCTCGTTGTCGTGCTGTTTTATGGGCTGGTGCTCTACGGTGCTCTGCACAAGGAGCCGCGCGAAGGGGAACTGGCGCATGGGGAGGTGCATGTGTAAGGGGGCGCTTCAGCCTCACGGTCAGTCGGCGGATATCGCATCAGACTGAGACGGCCAGCGTGTCGCGGCCGCGCAATCACGGGCGGGTCTTGCCCTTACTGTCTCGACCCTTGCCGTTCAGTGCAGAATGAGCTCGCCCTTCAACGCTCGCCATTCGGTCGCCGAGATCAGCTTGCGGTGGACATAGCGCACCGAGTGCAGCGGCCCATCGAGCTTCTCCTCCCAGAATTTCAGGAAGCCTCGCATTTCGGGAAAGTCCGGCGCCAGGTCGTAGTGTTGCCAGATATAGGTCTGCAGGAAGGTGGGATGATCCGGCATGCGGTAGAGGATCTGGGCCGTGGTCAAGCCGTAGCCCTTCAGTTGCAGTTCCATTTCGTTTGTCATCAGGACCTCACTTCTCGCAAAGGTTGGTCTCTATGATGAAACGCTTGATTTATTAATCAAGTCCTAATATGTAGATCGATCTGAGACTTTAGCTATAAATATCAAAAGCTTGGCAGCATCCTTCGGGGAGTGCTGCCAAGCTTTCTGAAACGTGAGGCGGCTGGTGATTACCGCTTCAGGTGGCGCGTCAGGCGCGTTTCCAGCATGTTCCAGACGTTGCGCAGGATCTCGACCATGATCAGGTAGAGAATGGCTGCCCAGATGTACATCTGGTAGTCGAAGGTGCGCGAGAAGGCGCGACGGGTTTCGCCCATCAGGTCGAAGACGGTGACGATCGCCACGATCGCCGAGCCTTTGATCATCAGGATGATTTCGTTGCCGTAGGGGCGCAAAGCCACGATCATCGCCTGCGGCAGGATGATCTTGTAGAAGGCGATGCGGTCCGGCAGGCCGAGGGCGGCGGCACCCTCGCGCTGGCCGCGCGGCACGCTCTCGATGGCACCGCGCAGGATCTCTGCCTGATAGGCAGCGGTGTTGAGCGTGAAGGCGAAGAGGGCGCAGTTCCAGGCTTCGCGGAAGAACCACCAGAGACCGATCGATTCCAGCTGCGGGCGGAAGCTGCCGAGACCGTAGTAGATGAGGAACAGCTGCGCGATCAGCGGCGTGCCGCGGAAGAAATAGACGTAGCCATAGGCAAGCCAGGACCAGACCTTGTTCTTCGACATGCGCGCAAGCGCGATCGGCAGGGAAAGAATGGCACCCAGGACGACCGAGCAGCTGACGAGCAGCAGGGTGACGCCGAGGCCGGACAGGAAGCTCGGGCCGTATTTGGCGAACTTGTCCGGGTCCCAGCCGTTAACGACCGTCAGGAAAATGCCGACGCCCAGCGCCAGCCAGATGCCAAGCGTGACGCTGCCGACGAAGCGGGCGAGCGAGTAGGGTTTTGGCGGGACCGGCGGCGGAGCCTGCGGCGGGATCATCGAAACAATAGCGCTCATCGGCCCATCTCCGAACGTTTGGTCCAGCGTTCAAGGTTGGAAAAGACGATCGACGAGAGCATCGCGAGCATGAGGAAGAGAATGCAGGCCATGCCGAAGAATTCGAACGCTTGCTTGGTGACGCGCGCCGCAACGCCGGTCTGTCGCAGGATGTCGGGCAGGCCGACGACCGAAACGAGCGCGGTATCCTTCAGGAGCGCCATCCAGAGATTGCCGAGGCCGGGCAGCGCGATGCGCACCAGCTGCGGCAGGATGATGAGGCGCATGGTCTTGCCGCGATGGAAGCCGAGCGCATCGCCGGCCTCGTATTGACCGTGCGGAATGGCCCTGAAGGCGGACAGCAGGACTTCCGAGCAATAGGCGGAGAAGACCACGCCAAGCGCGATCATGCCGGCAAAGAAGGCATTGATCTCGACGGGCTCGTCATAACCGATTGTCGCCAGGAACTGCTGAACCAGGATCTGCAGGCCGTAGTAGACGATGAAGAGGGTTAGGAGCTCGGGCAGACCGCGGAAGATCGTCGTATAGATATTCGACGCGAGCCGGACCGTGCGCTCTTCGGATTGTTTGCCCAGGGCAATGAAGAAGCCGATCAGAAGGCCGACCGGCAAGGTCGCAATCGCAAGGCTCGCCGTGGTGATGAAACCGAAGGCGATTTCGTCGCCCCAGCCGGTATCGCCACAGGCAAGCAGTGTGCCGGGGGCAAGCCACCGAAAGACACCGACCGGGCCGCAGAATGGATCGACGATCGAGCCGATCCAGGAGAGGATGGAATAGAAGCCGGCAAGCAACCCGCTCATGTCAGAGATTTCCCCTTTGCGCTGTTCTTATGCGTATCGATCGCGCTTTTGTTTTAGGTTCTTGTCAAACAAAAACGGCGGAAGGGCAAGCCATCCGCCGTTGCATTTTTCGCATCAACCGACGTTTTTCCGGCATGATTCACTAGGGAATCGCGCCGGAACCCGTCAATCAGCTCCCATAAACGTCAAACGGGAAGTACTTTTCGTTGATTTCCTTGTATTTGCCGTTGGCGCGGATTGCTTCGATCGCCTTGTTGAACTTTTCGCGCAGCGCGTCGTCGCCCTTGCGAACGGCAATGCCGGCGCCGTCACCGTTGATGACCGGGTCGATCGGCAGCGTGCCGAGCAGCTTGCAGCAGGCGCCATCCGTGGTCTTCAGCCATTCCGAGAGCACGACGACGTCGTCGATGACGGCATCGATGCGGCCGTTGGCGATGTCGAGCTTGTACTCGTCAGCCGTCGGGTAGAGCTTGATGTCCGCGCCCTTCATATGCGCTTCGGCGTAGTTGGAGTGGGTGGTGGACCCTTGAGCGCCAAGCGCCTTGCCTTCGAGGGCTGCCGCGGTCGCTTCGGTGATCGGCGAATCCTTCGGCACGACGATTGCCGGCGGCGTGTTGTAGTACTTGTTGGTGAAGTCGACCTTTTCCTTGCGCTCGGCGGTGATCGACATCGAGGCGATGATGGCGTCGAACTTCTTGGCGATCAACGCCGGAATGATGCCGTCCCAGTCCTGGGTGACGAAGGTGCATTCGGCCTTCATTTCCACGCACAGAGCCTTGGCGATGTCGATGTCGAAGCCGGTCAGGGTGCCGTCTGCTGCAAGGTTGTTGAAGGGCGGGTAGGCGCCTTCCGTGCCGATCACGACCTTTTCGCCGTCGGCCATGGCCGAGCCTGCCATGAGCACGAAAACGGCAGCCGATGCGGCGGCTGCCAGCCGCTTGGAAATACGCATGATAGTCCTCTCTGTTGGCCGACATCCGGTTTTCTGTTTTTCACGGATGCCAATTTCAGCCGGGGCGTCTGCCACCGGTTGCGGCGATATTCGTACTCTTTTCCAGTAAAAATCAACAGGAAAGCGAAGGTCTCCAGCGGGAAAAGGATTTCGACCGGAGATTGCGGTGGCGGCGGCGCAATGCAGATGAACGGCGCGTTCAGCAGCGGTTAATCTTGCCTTCGCTAGCCCTAGTGGAGGAACCGGTTCGCGGTTCGGGCGTTGCATGTGACCGCGGGTCTCGCGGCCAACACAAAAAAGCCGGAACCTTGGGTCAAGGCCCCGTAAGAATTCACGTTCGCATTCGATTCCGCCATATGCAATGGATCGGAAAACGGGTGCGGGCCAGGACCTCCCAGAAAGAGGAAGAAGACAGAATGTCGATTCGATCCAAACTTTTCGCGACCGTCGCGCTGCCGGTGCTTTCGGTTTCCGTCGCGGTTCCGCCCGCCGTCGCCGACAGCCTGATGAAGCCATTCGAGGTTGCACAGGAGAGCGGTGACCAGACTGACGAACAGCTGCTTTTGCAGCAGCAGCGCCAGGCCGAGGAAGAAGCGGCGCGTCAGGCAGCAGAACAGCAGCGCGCCCAGGAAGAAGAGGCCGCTCGCCAGCAGGCTGAGCAGCAGAGAGCCGCCGAAGAAGAGGCTGCCCGTCAGGCAGCCGAACAACAGCGAGCCGCCGAAGAAGAAGCCGCACGCCAGGCTGCCGAACAGCAGAAGGCCCAAGAAGAGGAAGCCGCACGTCAGGCTGCCGAGCAGCAGAAGGCTGCCGAGGAAGAGGCTGCCCGGCAGGCCGCCGAGCAGCAGAAGGCGGCCGAAGAAGAGGCTGCCCGTCAGGCTGCCGAGCAGCAGAAGGCTCAAGAAGAGGAAGCCGCGCGCCAGGCAGCTGAACAGCAGAAGGCGGCTGAGGATGAGGCTGCCCGCCAGGCCGCCGAACAGCAAAAGGCCGCCGAAGACCAGCAGAAGGCCGCCGACCAGCAGAAGGCTGCCGAAGACGAGGCGGCTCGTCAGGCTGCAGAGCAGCAGAAGGCCGCTGAAGACGAGGCTGCGCGCAAGGCAGCTGAAGAGCAGAAGGCAACGGAACAGGCTCAACCGGATGCCAGCCAGCAGCCGGTGCCTGAAGGCGAGAAGGCTGCCGAGCAACCGGTGACCACGCAAGAGCAGAAGGCCGGCGAAGAGGCCCCCGCGACGCAGGAGCAGAAGGCTGGCGAAGAGCCTGTTGTGACCGACGAGCAGAAGGCCGGCGGCGAAGTTGCTCCGGCCGTGGAGCCGCAGCCGCAGACCGGCGAGGGGCAGCCGGTGCCCGGCACCGAGCAGCCGCAGACCGGTGAAGGCCAACCGGTGCCTGGCACCGAAGGCCAGCCGGCAACCGCCGAGCAGCAGCCGCAGGTGCAGCAGCCGGTTCCGGAAGTCGTCGATACGCGCACGGAAGAAGAGAAGGTGAAGATCGCCGACGACCCGGCTGCGACCGACGAGACCGTCGTCCTGCCGGTCGAAAACGGTGCGGCCGTGCTCGACAGCGACAAGGACGCCGACAATGCCGGCGGCAACCAGGCGCGTGAACAGCGCCAGAAGCTGCGCGAGGAACTGCGCGCCAAGGAAGAAGAGGCGCCGCCACCGGCAGACGATGCTGCGGCCCAGGCCGCCATCGCCACCGAGATCCAGGCTGACCTGCCGCAGAAGATCGAGGCGAACCTCAACGAAAAGGGAACGCGTGTCGACGAGGCACCGGTCTTCGTGGTACCGGAAACGACCAACATCATCAACAACACCGTTATCAACAACACGGTGATCAACAACAACACGACGGTCAACAACATCACCAACAACATCACCGAGGTGAAGATCGTCGAGCAGGTCGACAACCGGGTGATTCTCGGCGTCGGCGACCAGATCTTCGTGCGCGGCGACGATCGTCCGCGCCTGCGCTACGATGCGGAAGAGACCTACTACGACCAGCTTCCGCGCGGTCGTACCCGCGAAACCATCGTGCGTCCGGGCGGCCACCGGATCGTCACCGTCTACAATCGTTACGGCGACATCCTGCAGCGATCGCGCGTGGACCGCGACGGCAACGAATACCTGATGATCTATGCGCCCGAGCGTGACGAAGGTCCGCGTCCGGCTATCATAGACGTCGGTTACGAACTGCCGCCGATGCGCCTGCGCATTCCGGTGCGTGACTACATCGCCGATGTTTCCGACGATCCGGACCGCGACTACTACGAGTTCCTGTCCGAGCCGCCGGTGGAGCGCGTCGAGCGCGTTTACACGATCGACGAGGTGCGTCATTCCGCGCGTCTGCGTGACAAGGTCCGCCGCGTCGACCTCGACACCATCACCTTCCCGACGGGCAGTGCCGAAGTGTCGATGTCGCAGGCAAAGACCATGCGCAAGGTGGCAGCCGCGATGGAGAAGGTGCTTGCCAAGGATCCGGGCGAAACCTTCTTCATCGAAGGCCACACGGATGCCGTCGGGTCGGACCGCTCGAACCTCGTGCTCTCCGACAAGCGCGCCGAATCGGTCGCCTCGCTCCTGACCGAGGTCTACGGCATCCCGCCGGAAAACCTGGTGACGCAGGGTTATGGCGAGCGCTTCCTCAAGGTGCGCACGCAGGTGGCCGAGCAGCAGAACCGCCGCGTCACCATTCGCCGCGTGACGCCGCTGGTTCGCCCGGTCGCGCAGCGCTAACAAAGCGGTCAACGCCGGCACCCGACGTTGGTCCAGCTTCGGGCAGGACTGCCCGCCTAAGTTTCAGAAACCCGCCTCGCAAAAGGCGGGTTTCTGTCGTTTCCTGAAACCGTCTTGCATCATTTCATTCCCCCGGATTGCCATGAAAGCCTTTATCCTTGCGCTTGTTGCCGCCACTACGCTTGCTCAATCGGCCGTCGCCGCACCCGGCCTTGTCGAGCCGGATCTGCGGCTGCCGTCCAATCCGGCCGGGAAGAGTGGGGCGCCGCGTGTCGCCCTGACGCTCGATGCCTGCAGCGGTGCGACCGATATGCGCATTCTCGGCACGCTGGTCGAAAACCGCATCCCGGCCACGATCTTCGTCACAGCACGCTGGCTGAAGCGCAACGGCCTCGTCGTCGAGGTCATGAAGGCGCATCCCGACCTGTTCGAGATCGAGGATCACGGCGCCATGCACGTGCCGCCGATCGACGTGAAGATCTCCGTCTACGGGCTTGCGGCCGCCGGTTCGGAAGCCGCGGTTGCGGCCGAGGTCGATGGTGGGGCGAAAGCAATCGAGGCGCACGGCCTTCCGGCGCCACGCTGGTTCCGCGGTGCTACCGCGAAATACACCCATTCGTCGATGGGCCAGATCCGCGCCATGGGCTACCGCATCGCCGGTTACTCTGTGAATGGCGATGGCGGCTCGCTGCTCGGTGCAGCCGTTGCGGAAAAACGCATCCGCAATGCCAAGGATGGCGACGTCATCATCGCCCACATCAACCAGCCGACCCATTCCGCCGGCGCCGGGGTCGCGCGCGGCATCCTCGACCTCAAGGCGAAGGGCTACAGCTTCGTGCGGTTGAACGAGATTCCGGACGAAACGACCGTCGGCGCGACGAATTGACGTAAATCGGCTGTCGGAGCCGGAAAAAGTTCGTCTGATGCCGCCGCTGCTCGACGCTTTGAAGCGGTCCGTCGAAATCAAGTCTCCCTGATCGAACCCTCATCGTAGGATCGGAGCGCTGTGCGCCCACCGCGGGAGGTGTTGATGAAGCGTGTCGTCGCCGGACTGTTTGCTCTGTTGGTCTTTGTGGCCAGTCTCCTGCCTGCGCTTGCCGAAAGCGGTCGCCCGCCGACCTTCGAGCAGATGCTGGCCCGCGCGGACAACGGCGATCCCGAGGCACAGGTCAATGTCGGCATGCGTTACCAGACAGGCGATGGGGTGACCCGCGACGCGATGAAGGCGATCGGCTGGTACCGGAAGGCGGCCGAGAAGGGCAACGCTAAAGCCCGGTTCTATTTGGGCACACTCTATTTTTCCGGCGCCGACGGCGTGAAGCAGAACTATGCCGAAGCTGCCCGTTGGCTTCGCCTGGCAGCGCAACAGCAATCACCGGGTGCCGATTACAATCTCGGAGTGCTCTACGAGCAGGGGCTGGGCGTTGCGAAGGACGAAACCCAGGCGGCGTTGCATTACAGGCAGGCAGCCGATGCGGGCTATTCGCTGGCGCAATTCAATCTGGCGATCATGTTGCAGCAGGGGCGCGGCACGGCGCGCGATGATGCGGCGGCGATCGGCTGGTACAGGAAGGCGGCCGAACAGGGGCTTGCCGCCGCCGCGCACAATCTCGCCCTGGCCTACGTTCACGGGACCGGCACGCCGAAAGACGAAAAGGAAGCCTATCGGCTGATGTCGCGGGCGGCGATCGCAGGACACGAAAGCGCCCAATACAATCTCGGCTACATGTACGAAAAGGGGATAGGCGTCGAGCGCAACGACGCGGAGGCCATGCGCTGGTACCTGCGCTCGGCCGAGCAGGGAAATACGCAGGCACAGGTGAATGCCGGCAAGCGCTACTTCGATCCAGCGATGGGACGACCGGACTACCGGCAAGGCTTGCGCCTGCTGCGCGCGGCGGCAGAGAGGAACCATCCGGCCGCGCAATATCTGCTGTGCGGCATCTATTCGCGCCCGATCGGCGTTGGCCGCGATGACCGGGAGGCGCTGACCTGGTGCCGCAAGGCGGCCGATCAAGGCGTGGCGGAGGCGCAAGCCGATCTTGCGACGTTCTACATTCTTGGCCGTGGCGTAGGGAGGGACGATGCGACTGGGTTCAATTGGTTTCTGAAGGCCGCGAGGCTCGGGTATCCGAAGGCGCAGATGAATGCCGGCGTGATGTATCTCGAAGGCAGGGGCGTTGCCCAGGACTACGGCGAGGCCGAGCGCTGGTTCCGGCTCCTGGCCGACCGCGGCGACCCGTCCGGGCAATTCAATCTGGCGCTTATGTATGCCGATGGCCGCGGTGTCGATAAGGACGACGAGGAAGCGGCACGGCTTTACACGCTTGCCGCCGAGCAAGGCTACGCGGTCGCCCAGAACAATCTCGGCATGGCCTATCTCAACGGTATCGGGGTCCCGCTCGATCCGGTCGCGGCCGTCTCGTGGTTTCGCAAGTCCGCCGAACAGGGCTTTGCGGACGGTCAACTCAACCTCGGCATCTCCTATGCCAAGGGCGTAGGAGTAGCGCAGGATCTGTCGGAAGCCGCGAAATGGTACCTGAAGGCCGCAGCCCAAGGAAAGGCGGAGGCGCAACAGGGGCTCAACGCACTGCCGAGTGCGTACCGCGGTTCCGATCCGCCCTAGTCGGCCAGTGGAGAACGCTCGGCACCGATGCTGAGGCCGGTCACCTTCTCGACGAAATCGGCGATTGTCGTGGTGTCGTCGAGGTCGAAGACCGGCAGGTCGGCGTCCGTGACCGTGTGGTCGGCGGCGATGGCGCAGATGTGCGGATCAACAGGCGCCAGCGGTTCGCGGTTTGCCGATTCCAGACGGCGTGCCTCGATCTTCGGGATCGGCTCGCGCTTGTAGCCTTCGATGAGCACGAGATCGCAAGGCGCGAGCCGCGCGAGGATCTCCTCGAAGCTTGGCTCCGGCCCACCGCGCAATTCGTGCATGATTGCAAAACGCGTGCCGGAGACGATCGTCACCTCGTGGGCGCCGGCCTCGCGGTGGCGGTAGCTGTCGGCGCCGACCTTGTCGATGTCGAAATCGTGGTGGGCGTGCTTGACCGTCGAAACCACATAGCCGCGCCGTGTCAATTCGCTGACAAGCCGCACCATCAGCCCGGTCTTGCCCGAGTTCTTCCAGCCGGCAATGCCGAAGATCTTTCTATCCGTCATACGGCGCTGTCCTTGAAAAGCCTCAGCCACTCCTCCGCATCCTTCAGATCATCCGGTGTGTTGACGTTGAAGAACGCATCGAACGCGCCCTTTGGCGTCGCGAGCAGTGGAAAGTCGACCGTAACCGACGGATGGCGCTCGATGAAGGCACGCACGCGACGCTTCGGATCGCTGGTGAGCCATGCCTCCAGATCGTCGGCGAGCGCTACGGGCCAGAGCGCGAACAGCGGGTGCATCTGGCTATCGGATGCTGCCACCGCAATCTGCTGGCGCTCTGTCATGGCGCCTGCGAGCCGGCGGACAAGGTCAGCCGGGAAGAACGGTGTATCAGTCGGGACGACGACGACATGGGAGGCTTCCGGTGCGGTTGTTGTGGCGTAGCGCATGGCCGTGAGCACACCCGCGAGTGGCCCGAGGAAGCCCGGCACGGTATCGGCTATGATAGCCGATGTTCCGGCAATTGCTTCGGTCGGCTCAGTGTTGAGGTTGATGGCGATGCTTGTGACCTGCGGCTGGAGCCGAGCGATGATCAGCGACAGCATCGTCTGTCCGCCGAGCCTTAGGTCGGACTTCGGGCTGCCCATGCGGCGCGACAGTCCGCCGGCGAGGATGACGCCGGGCAGGGGTGCGCTGATCAGCGGCGTGGGACTGGTTTCCAGCATCGGATCTCCTATTCGAGCGGGCCGGTCAGCGAGCGCTGGGCGACGGCCTTCCGGCCGCGCAGGGTCTCTCGGTAGAAGGTGTAGAGGCCCGAACTGATGATAACGGCGACACCCACCAGCATCCACGCATCAGGCACTTCGGCAAAGAAGAAGATGCCGATCGCGATCGACCAGATGAGGCTGGTGTAGCGGAAGGGGGCGATCACCGAGATGTCGCCGGCACGCATCGCCAACACGATCGTCTGGTAGCCGAGCATCAGAAGAACGCTGGCGGCGGCGATATGGCTGAACGACGTCGTCGACATCGGCTGCCATCCGCCCATCGGCACGATCAGGACGGCGCCGACGATGGTGGTCACAAGCGAGGTGGAGACGGTGATGTAGAGCGACGGCACGTCATGGCCGATCCGGCGGGTGCAGAGGTCGCGGGTCGCAGTGACGAAGACGCAGGCAACGACCGTAAGGGCGGCCGGCGTAAAACCCTCCGGGCCGGGACGGAGCACGATCAAGACGCCGATGAAACCGGCGACGATCGCCGTCCAGCGCCGCCAGCCGACCGGCTCGCCGAGAAACAGGGCCGCGCCGAGCGTGACGGCCAGAGGCAGCGCCTGCATGATTGCCGAGGCGTTGGCGAGCGGGATCTGGCCAAGTGCTGTGATATAGGTGACCGAGGCGAGCGCTTCCATCGCGATGCGCACCAGGATCACCGGCCGCATCAGCGTGCCGAGCGGTCGGAAGGCGCGAAAATGCCAGGCGGCAATCACCACCATCATCGTCGTCAGCAGCCCGCGCACGAAAATGATCTGGCCCACGTTCATCGCGCCGGTCACGGATTTTACGAGTGCGTCGTTGCAGGAGAACGTGACCATCGCCAGGCACATGAAAAGAATGCCGCGAAAATTGGTGGAGGCTTGCATGCTGGCTGTCCTGCAGCGCCGGACGATTGTCCGCCGGCGGATGGGGAGGCGAATCCATGGGTGGATCGCCCAATGTTTAAGCATTGGCCGCCGCCTTGTGCAAACGACATCGCATGACACGGCGGCATTTCTTCTTTTTCAAGTAGAGCGGATGCCCGCAGGCGAGATCCTTCGCCCGAAAGACTGTCTCCCGACCGGTAAACCGGCGCGATCGTTCATGCATTTATTCGCGGAATCTTAAGTTTCGCTGCCTATCGTCGCCACAATTCCGCATCCATTCGCATGACGCGATCGGCGGGGTGGCGCCGCGATAAAACCTTGCAGGGTGGCCATTCCAGGGTTGTTTTCCGAGGCTTGGGAGAGACCTCGGCGAAACAATCCGTCGGTGTTTCGCCAAGAACAAACCGCCGCGCGGGCCTGCTTCCCATAAGAATAATCAGGGGTGCGCAATGTCTATTATCGATCGCCTGCTGCAACGCTTGCGAATCGTCACGAAGGTTCTGCTCTTCGTGGTTCCGCTGGTCGCGCTGATAGCCGGTATCGGCCTCATCGGCTTTTTCACCGCCCGCACGCTCAACGGCCATATGACCGTGACGCGGGAAACCATCAACAACCTCTCGGATTTCCAGGCGCTGCGCAGCGCGCTGCAGGCCTTTGCCGATCAGCCGGGCGAAGACACGCGCGCCGCACTTGCAAGCCAGATCGACGAGCAGGAAAGCGGTGTCAAGGCGCTCGACGGCCTGTTGACCCGTGCTGAGGACAAGGCCGAAATCGCCTCGGTCCTGGCGCTCGGCGAGACGATGCGCGGCCAGACGGAAAAACTCTGGGCGACGAAGCTTGCAAGAGACCAGGTCACGGCCTCGCTCGAGGCGGCACTCACCGACATGACCGCGCAGGGCAACAGCGCCTACAAGCAGATCGACATCATCCGCAAGGAGTCCGGCGAAAAGGAAGCCTTCGCCAAGGCGCTGCTTTTCGATGCCGCCGCCTATCAGGGGCTTGCCGAGCGGATCAAGAAGTTTCGCCTGCCGGTGACGATGGCCGTCAATCCGGACGCCAAGGTCGACCAGGCCGGCAAGCTCTTGCCACATCTGCTGAAGCAGATCGACGAGGCCGAAAAGATCGCTTCGGAAAAGGTGCAGGCGCCGATCGCGGAACTGAAGGGCCAGGCGCAGAAGGTGCAGGCGATCCTTGCTGGTGCTGACGACAACGAAGCGAAGAAGAACGCGTTCGTGCCGATCCTCAGCAAGTTCTCCAAATACGAGGCCGACTTTGCCAAGGAGGCCGCGAAGAATTCGGACACGGCAGCCAAGCGCTTCGTCGGCATGGATGCCGAAATCTCGCAGCTGAAGACGCTGATCGCGCTGATGGGTGACACCTTCAAGGGCCTCGACACCACGCGCCTGCATATCAGCGAGCTGCATCGCAAGCTCGACAGCGCAGGACGCGATCACGTGATCGCGGATATCAACGCGGTTCGCGAAACGGCAGGAAAGCTCGCCGAACTCGGCGGCAAGAACGCGGCACTGCGCGACCTGCCCGCCAAACTCGGCCCCGCGCTCGAGAACATCGATAAGGACACCGCGGCATTGATCGATGTCGGCGGCCGCTGGCAGGCGGCCAAGAACGAAGCATTCGCCTTCGTCGCCGATGCCAGCACGACGCTCGAAAGCTTCGTCAGCAGCGCACAGGAAGCCGGCAAGGTCGACAGCCAGCGCTCGGCCGACGTCTCGATCGTCGCGATGATCGCCGGCACGCTGCTTTCCATCATTGGTGGCCTGATGCTGGTCGAGACGCTGCGTGGTCCGTTGAAGCGCGTGACGGAGACGATGACGCGGCTTGCCAATGGCGATCTCGAGGTTGCCATCGAGGGCCGCAACCGCGGCGACGAGATCGGCGACATGGTCCGTTCGGTCGCCGTCTTCCGCGACAACGCGGTTGAGAACGTGCGACTGGGACGCGAGGCTGAAGCCGCACGCGTGCTGTCGGCCGAGGAAGAAGCCCGCCGTGCCGCCGAACGCGCCCGGATCGAAGCCGAGCAAATGCAGGCGCTGAATGCGCTTTCGGACGTGCTGGCAGCGCTTGCCGACGGCGATCTCGAAGAAGGCATGTCCGAAGACCTGCCGGCCGATTACGTGATCATGGCGCGCACCTACAACAATGCCGTCGAGGCTCTGCGTGCGACGCTCTCGGATGTGCGGATCGTGACCGGTGAAATCACCGGTGGTACCGGCAATCTTGCCTCGTCAGCCGACGATCTCGCCCGCCGCACCGAGCAGCAGGCGGCAGCCCTGGAGGAAAGCTCGCGGGCCCTTCGGCAACTGACGGACATCGTGCGGGCAACCGCCGAGAGCGCCCGAAAGACGACGGTCTCGGTCGGCGAAACAAACTCCTATGCCCAGCATTCCGGCCAGGTGGTTGCCAAGGCAATTGATGCGATGGCCGAGATCAACCGCTCGTCGGAGAAGATCAGCACGATCATCGGCGTCATCGACGAGATCGCCTTCCAGACCAACCTCCTTGCTCTCAACGCCGGCGTCGAGGCGGCGCGGGCAGGCGAGGCGGGTCGTGGCTTCGCCGTCGTGGCGCAGGAAGTGCGCGAGCTCGCCCAGCGTTGCGCAGGTGCTGCCCGCGAGATCAAGGGGTTGATCTCCGAAAGCTCGGCACAGGTCAGAAGCGGCGTGGCGCTTGTCCAGGAAACCGGTGATGCGCTCACCGTCATCAACAGTCACATCACCACGATCCACGACCTGGTCAGCAACATCGAGGCGTCGGCCGCAGACCAGTACACCGGTCTCAACGAGGTGAACTCCGCCGTCCACGAGGTCGAGCTGATTACCCAGCAGAACGCTGCGATGGTCGAGGAAAACACCGCCGAGATCCATGGTCTTCGCCGCCAGGTCGAAGCGCTCAACGAAAAGATCGAGCGCTTCCGCACGGGTACTGAAGGCGCGGGTGCGCAGGGGCGGGGTCGCTTCGGCTACGCCGCCTGAGCAACGCGTTGCAGTCGTCGCTATGGCTATCGACGCACCTGCAATCTTAAGACCTGCCCCTCACGCTAACTCTCTCCCGGCAAACGGGGAGAGGGGATGTGCCCTCCGCCAAACAGGCCATCCAGGCAGTCGGAAAGCACAAGCTGCTGACGGTTCCACGCGAGTACGTGGGGACACGAAAGTGTTCCCCACATCCCTTCTCCCCAACTGCGCGGAGAAGGTGCCGGCAGGCGGTTGAGGGGCCGCCTGCCGGTTGTTGTTTCAAAGTCTGGAACTGGCTAGATCAGCCGCCGGTGACGCTCATGTGGCGGGCGACGGCGGGGCGGTTGTGGTCGCGGTCGATGATGAAGTCGTGGCCCTTCGGCTTGCGGCCGATCGCTTCGTCGATCACCTGGCTCAGATAGGCGTCATCGTCGGAGGCGCGCAGGGCCGTGCGCAAATCGGCGGCGTCGTTCTGGCCGAGGCACATGTAGAGTGTTCCGGTGCAGGTGAGGCGCACGCGGTTGCAGCTCTCGCAGAAATTATGGGTCATCGGTGTGATGAGGCCCAATCGTCCGCCGGTCTCTGCGACTTGCAGGTAGCGGGCCGGACCACCGGTCCGGTATGGGATATCCGAGAACGTGAAGCTCTCCTCAAGCTGCCTGCGCATCTCGGAAAGCGGCATGTAGTGGTCGGTGCGATCTTCCTCGATCTCACCCATCGGCATGGTCTCGATCAGCGTCAGATCCATGCCGCGGCCGTGCGTCCAGCGCATCAGATCCGGGATCTCCTGGTCGTTGAAGCCCTTGAGCGCGACCGCGTTGATCTTGATCTTCAGGCCGGCTGCCTGGGCAGCGTCGATGCCTTCCAACACTTTGGCAAGGTCGCCCCAGCGGGTGATCTGATGGAATTTTGCAGGGTCGAGCGTGTCGAGCGAAACGTTGATGCGCTTGACGCCGCACTCGGCCAGTTCGGCAGCATGCTTTGCCAGCTGCGAGCCATTGGTCGTCAGCGTCAGCTCGTCGAGCCGCCCGGCCTCGATCTCCTTGCCGAGCTCACGCACCAGAAACATGATGTTCTTGCGCACCAGCGGTTCGCCGCCGGTAAGCCTCAGCTTGCGCACGCCCTTCTCGATGAAGGCGGAACAGAGCCGCTGCAGTTCCTCGAGCGTCAGCAAGTCTTTCTTCGGCAGGAAGGTCATGTGTTCCGCCATGCAATAGGTGCAGCGGAAATCGCAGCGATCGGTGACGGACACGCGCAGATAGGTGATCGCCCGCCCGAAGGGGTCGATCATCGGGGCGGTTTTCTGCTCAAGCGGCAGGGCGCCAAGTCGGTTTATCGTCGCGGTGTTCAAACGTCTTTCTCCCAGCCCTTTCAATGTCGTCGCAGAGAATGGTCGCGTCAAGGCGCATACTGTCGCAAAGTGTTGATCGGAAGAGACGGGTAATTCTCCAAGGCCGATTTCTGCGCTAGTGGATATCCGCCGTCATGCATGCATACAACGGCGAAGGAACGGCACCGAGTTTGCCGTGCGCGAACGGGAGCACTCGACATGAGCGAAATCTGGCCGACTGAACTCAGGGTGTCGAAGGATCGCCACCGTCTTGTCGTCACCTTCAACGATAGCGCGTCCTTCGATCTGTCGGCCGAAATGCTGCGCGTGCTTTCGCCGTCGGCCGAGGTGCAGGGGCATGGCCCCGGGCAGCGGGTGACCGTGCCCGGCAAGCGCAATGTACAGATCATTTCGGTCCAGCCAACCGGCAACTATGCGGTGCGCATCGGCTTCGACGACTTCCATGACACCGGAATCTTCACCTGGACCTATCTGCGCGAGCTCGGCGAAAAGGGCGCGGATCTGTTTGCCGCCTACGAGCAGGAACTTGCGGACAAGGGTATGTCGCGCGACAAGGCGGAAAAGCCGCGTTGACGACTGTTGCGCCGGGCGTGCCTGACGCTTGATCCGCTCGGGATCGATCGCAGGCAGTCGCCCGTGTCAGGCCAGTTCGTCTTCCTCCTTAAGGAGAAGGCCGATCAGCCGTTCCATGGATCGGGCGACCACCAGGCAGTCGTCGATCGGCTCGTCATCGAGCAATCTTTCAATCAGCGCGGTGTGGATCTTCATTGCGGCCTCGGTCAGCGTCCGGCCCTCCGACGTCAGCGACAACCTGAGCACCCGTTTGTCCTTCTCGTCACCGCGGCGCAGGATCAGCCCGCGCTTTTCCAGGTGCGGCAACAGCATGCTCATGTTGGAGCGGCCAACCAGCAGCTTACGTGCCAGTGCCTGCTGCGAAATGCCGTCGAACCGGTAGAGATTGATCAGGATATCGAGATGCGGCGGCTTGATGTCGAGATGGGCTATCTCGCGGGTCACCGTCTGCTGCATCAGTTGGCAGGCACGGGCAACCGCGATCCAGCTGCGGAAGCGGGGGTGGTCCCAGGGAAAATGATGTTCTGTCGTCACTTGATTTTTGTTCATCGTTGTACAATTATGTTCAGCATTGAACATATCTAGAGATTCTCACTATGGCACCCTTTGCGATCAAGGTCATCCGCAACGCGCTGAAAGGCGTTGCTGTATTCTCGCCCGAGGCAGCCGGCCGGCTCGCTTTCAAGCTCTTCAGCGTGACGCCTTCGCGAAAGCCGAAGAATGCCAAGGAAAGGGCGGCACTTGCCGCTGCGGCTCCCATCATCGCCAGGGGGCATCCGGTCACGCTTTCCTACGCCGGGGGTTGGGTGCTCGCACGCCAGTTCGCTCCGACGCGTGAGGCGGCCAACACGAAGCGGATCCTGCTCGTCCACGGCTGGGGATCGCGTAGCGACTATCTGGCCGCGATGATCGACGGTCTGGTGAAAGGCGGATCCGAGGTGGTCACGCTCGACTGGCCGGGACATGGCGGCTCGCCGGGGCGCACGCTCACCATGCCGGCGGCCGTCAGGGCGATCGATGCCGCCTGGCGGCATTTCGGCGGTTTCGACGTTTGCGTCGGCCACTCATTCGGCGGCGGCAGCCTGGCTTGCGCGGCCGGTGGCATCGTCTGTGATGTGCACAGCCATGTGGCAAAGAAGCTCGTCTTGATCGGCGCACCAAGCGAGATGACCTGGCTTTTCAAAGGCTTCGGGAAAGTTCTTCGTCTCGCGCCGAAGACCCAGGATGCTTTCGAGGGCGTTGTCGAACGTCTTTCCGGTCGCCGCCTGGAGGACTTCGACGCCGCGCGCGTCGTCGGCGCTCGCGGCGTTCCGACGCTCGTCATTCATGCCGAGGATGACAAGGAGGTCTCGGCCGATCATGCACGCCGCTACGCGGCGGCCGGACCGAATGTCGAAATGTACTGGGCCAACGGCCTTGGCCATCGCCGCATCGTTTCAGCTGCTCCGGTGATCGCGCGCATCAACGCGTTCATACACGCACAGGATCAAAAAGCCGCCGCCTGACCCTCTTTCGTTACTGCCGTCATCAGGCTGTCATGCTATCGGTCGAAGGGACGATTGAGCCCGTGCCCGCGAGAGCGGGGCGCGGGAGTAGCCAGGCAGCATCGGAGGACAGCATGTCGGTCATCACCTCGGTCGAGGAACTCAACACGCTCTATGGCGGCGTCAGCGAGGCGTCGGTGGCCAAGGTCACCAAGGCGCTGACAGCGGAGTACCGGCAGATGATCGAGGCGTCGCCCTTCTGCGCGCTTGCGACCGTCGGGCCGGAAGGGCTCGATTGCTCGCCGCGAGGCGACGACGACTGCGTGGTCCGGATCGCCGATGACAGGACCGTGCTTCTGCCCGACTGGCGCGGCAACAACCGCGTTGATTCGCTTGCCAATATCGTGCGTGACCCGCGCGTGGCGCTGATGTTCCTGATCCCCGGCTCGACCACGACGATGCGCATCAACGGCAAGGCGGTTCTCAGTGTCGATCCGCAATTGACCGGGAGTTTCGAGGTTGACGGCAAGCATCCGCGCAGCGTCATCGTCGTCACTATCGGCGAGGTCTATTTCCAATGCGCCCGGGCGGTCATGCGCGCGCAGCTGTGGAACCCCGATCGCTTTCTTGATCCGGCGTCGTTGCCGACACCGGGCACACTGCTCAAGGCCGCCAAGGCGGACTTCGATCGCGAGACATACGATCGCGAATGGCCCGAGCGCGCTGCCAAGACCATGTGGTAGGCTGCGGCCGGGCTGATCCCGACGGTCGCCCATGTGCGGGGCGAGACCTGTGGAGGCGAGGATGCGGCGGCGGCAAGGTCTAGGTCTGGGAGGTGCACTTCTGCTCGCGCTTCTGGCCGGCAAGCTGTCAGCCGCCGAGCCAGGCCTGTCGGAGAAGCTTGGCCTGCTGGCTGCGGCCTACCCTGACGCTATCGAGCGGATCGACGGCAATGCGATGGTCCTCAGCGATGGCGGGCCGCCGATCATCATCGACGATGGCAGGAAGAAGAGCCATGCCGAGAAACTGGCCGCGGCGGACATCGAGGACAGCCTTTCGCAGATCTATCCTCTGGGGGCCTGTGCCCGGCCGCCGGCAGTCGATTTCGACCCGGGGCGCATTCGCAGCGAAGCGCTCATGAAACGGCTCTATGGAGGCAGTGCTGCCGCTGTCAGGCGTGATCTCGTGGCCGTGGACTGGTTCGGCGAGCGGGTGCGGGTCACGAAGAATGGAACGGCGGCGGCGCTGAAGGCAGTGGCTGCCGAGCTTTCACAGCATGCCGAATTCCAGCGCTACGTCACTCCAAGTGCCGGCACTTTCAACTGGCGACCGATCGCCGGCGCCGCCACGCTGTCGGTCCACAGCTTCGGGGCGGCCATCGATCTGAACACCGGCTTTGCGGACTATTGGCGTTGGGCCGGGAAGGGAGCGCGCGGCTACCGTAACCGCTATCCGCTTGGTATCGTCGAGATCTTCGAGAAGCACGGTTTCATCTGGGGTGGCCGCTGGTATCATTTCGATACAATGCATTTCGAGTACAGGCCGGAACTGATTGCAATCGGGCGGCTTGCCGGTGCCAGCGCCTGTTCCCGTTAACGACCGCTCGAGGGGCACCGATCCACGAAGTGCGTCTGCCGACGCCGGAACGACAAAGGCGCCCGAAGGGGCGCCTGATGTCGATCGTGACGGCAAGACATGCCGGCCCTGATCAGCGCCGGTAGATCAGCCAGTTGCGCCCGGATTCCTTGCGCATGCCGTCTTCAAACAGCACCGTCTTGTTGCGGCCGGCATTCTTGGCCGAATAGAGCGCGATATCCGCCTTGTTGTAGAGATCGACCGGATCCTCGGCCGCGGTTGCCATGCAGACGCCGACTGAGAGCGTGATCGGGCCGTAGTTGACGCCGGTCTTGGAGTTGCGGAACGGCGTCGAGGCAAGCACCGTGCGGATGCGATCGGCGATCTGGAGGCATTCTTCCTGGGTGCTGTCGCCAAGGATGATGGCGAATTCCTCGCCACCAGTGCGCGCGACGAAGGCTTCGCGACGCAGGTTGGCACGCAGAACGCCGCCAACGGTCGCCAGGATCTTGTCGCCGACCGGATGGCCGAAGGTGTCGTTGACCTTCTTGAAATGGTCGATGTCGGCAACGAGCAGGCCGGTGAAATTCTTCAAGTGCTCGTTGTTGTAGACGGCCGCCAGGTTGTCGTCGAAGGCGCGGCGGTTGGCGAGCCGTGTGAGCGAATCGGTGTTGGCGATGCGCTTGTACTCGTCGAGTTCCTGCCGGATGACTTCCATCTCGAAGGACTTCTGGACGACGGTTTCGACCCGCTCCTTGCCCTGGCTCATCGTCTCGGCTGTGGCTTCGGTCAGAATGCCGATCGCATTGCGCAGGATGTCGGCGCTGGATGCGTTCTTGCTGACGATGTTGACATAGGCCTCGTCGAGGACCTTGTTGTAGTTCTCGAGCGCGTATTGTTCGTCTCTGAGCAGAGTGACGAGTTCGGCAAGCTTGGCCGTCAGCGTCGTGTGGGCGCGCTCGATGCCGTGCGATCGATGGATGTGGCTGAAGTACTGGGCGCCGATCGCATCCAGCTCTTCCTGGGTCGCGCGGCTTCCGAGCGCTGCCAGTTCCTTGGAAAGCTGCGGGTTCGAGCCGAGATAGGCTTCGTAATAAAGTTCGTAGTTTCGGGGGATGGGGGCTACGCCCATCATCCGCATCGCATGGGTCACCTGCGCTGCGATATCGGGCGTCTGAGACTTGCCCGAGCTTGCCGTTTGCATGTGCAAACCCCCTAATATTATTCGGTGCTTACTGCTTGTTATTTTTAGGGGCAAATGATTTGCGAAGTCTTAATATTTGCCGCCGCCGTGTGTCGCGCAACGTTTGGGTGTATTCAAATTCACCCTGAAGTTGTACGTTTGAGGCTTGAAACCACGGCGCCGTTGAAGCGCCGTGGTGTGTCAAAATGGGTCAGGCCGGGCTGATCATCGTTTCCGGGCGGACAACCGCGTCGAACTCTTCGTTCGTCACGTAGCCGCCGCCGACTGCTTCTTCACGCAGCGTCGTGCCGTTCTTGTGGGCGGTCTTGGCGATCTTGGCGGCATTGTCGTAGCCGATCTTCGGAGCCAGCGCCGTCACCAGCATCAGCGAGCGGTCGAGTGCTGCCTTGATGTTGTCTTCGCGTGCTTCGATGCCGACGACGCAATTGTCGGTGAAGGAGACGGCCGCGTCCGAAAGCAGCTGGACCGACTGAAGGAAGTTGTAGGCCATCAGCGGGTTGAAGACGTTGAGCTCGAAATGGCCCTGGCTGCCGGCAAAGGTCAGCGCCGCGTTGTTGCCGAAGACCTGGACGCAGACCTGGGTCAGCGCTTCGCACTGGGTCGGGTTGACCTTGCCCGGCATGATCGACGAGCCGGGCTCGTTCTCCGGCAGCGACAGTTCGCCCAGGCCGGAACGCGGGCCGGAGCCGAGGAATCGGATGTCGTTGGCGATCTTGAAGAGGGCGGCTGCCGTCGCATTGATCGCGCCGTGGCTGAAGACCATGGAGTCGTGAGCGGCCAGCGCCTCGAACTTGTTCGGCGCCGAGGTAAACGCGATGCCGGTGATCTTGGCGATCTCGTCCGCAACCTGCTCGGCAAAGCCGACGGGTGCGTTGAGGCCGGTACCGACGGCCGTGCCGCCCTGGGCGAGCTCGCAAAGACCGGGGAGCGTCATCTCGATACGCTTGATCGAGGAGGCGACCTGGGCGGCGTAGCCAGAGAATTCCTGGCCGAGCGTCAACGGCGTTGCGTCCTGGGTGTGGGTGCGGCCGATCTTGATGATGTGGTCGAACGCCTTGACCTTGGCTTCGAGCGCCTTGTGCAGGTGCTTCAGTGCCGGCAGCAGGTCATGGATCACGCGCTCGGCGCAGGCGATGTGCATGGCCGTCGGGTAGGTGTCGTTCGACGACTGGCTCATGTTGACGTGGTCGTTCGGATGCACCGGCTTCTTCGAGCCCATGACACCGCCCATGAGTTCGATGGCGCGGTTGGAGATGACCTCGTTGGCGTTCATGTTCGACTGCGTGCCGGAGCCGGTCTGCCAGACGACGAGCGGGAAATGGTCGTTGAGCTTGCCGTCGATGACTTCCTGCGATGCCTTGACGATGGCATCGGCGACGGTCGAATCCAGACGGCCGAGCGCCTGGTTGGTGCGGGCGGCGGCCTGCTTGACGATGCCGAGCGCCCGGACGATCGAGGCCGGCTGCTTTTCCCAACCGATTTTGAAGTTGCCGAGCGAACGCTGGGCCTGGGCGCCCCAATAGCGGTCGTTTGCCACTTCGATGGGGCCGAACGTATCTGTTTCCGTGCGCGTCGATGTCATCGTGATACCTGCCTTGATCATGCGGTTCATGAAGTCTGGGCGAGGGGCGGGATGGCGCACCTCCCCAGCGTGTCGGGGCTCTCTCTGCCCCGGCTGCCGAAGCTTGTAAAGAGGTCGGGCACGGCTTGCCATGCTACAATCGTTTGAAAGGCGGCGGTGTCGCGGCGTGCATGGCGGCCGGCAGTGATTCGAACCTTGTCCGCGACTTTGCCTGTTGTGATGTTTCGGTCACAGGCGCCGTCTTCTTTTGCCGTATCTGAAAGACGCTGGGGCCGGCTGGCGCGCCTCCGGCAAAATAAAATCCATTCGGATCAAATTTTTATGGCCGTCCGGACGTCTTTAGAATGAGGTGTTTTCGAGCCTCGGGAGAGACATTTGAGAGCGGCAGACGTCGGCGCGTTTCCTTTTCATTCACCATCCTTTTCTATAACTTTCGCTGCACGAGGGCGTGGCGAGAATCTGGCTTCAGTCGAATTCGGCGACAACGCGATACGGGGACGTAGTTTCATATGAGAGTTATTAAGACGGCAGCGATTGTGGCGCTCATGAGCGGCTGTGCGATCGCGACCATGGATGCGCGGCCGGCTTCGGCCTTCACGTTCGGCGATTTCATCCGGGCTGGCCGCAAGAAGCCTGAATCTCAGCAGGCCCAGCCGACCGAGCAATTGCCGGGTGTGGGCGCGGGCACGATGGTCGATCCGCAGCAGAACGCGGCCAAGCCGCTGCCGAAGGTGACCGGCCCCAAATATTACACCTACAAGGCGGAGCCGCTGCGCCGCATCTCGACCGACAAGTTGCTTGATCCGGTCGTCACCGGCTCGGTGCGCAACGAGGCGCTGCCGCCGATGCTGCGCGCGCCGCTGGCCGATGCCCGTCAGTTCCTGCCGGAAATCAATGTTCGCGCTTCGGGCGACGTCGCCAAGGCCGTCGAAGCCCATTATGGCGCGCGCATGGATTACATCTGGATCGGCGCCGAAGGCGTGAACGCCAAGGCAAAGGCGGCAGTCGCCGTTCTCGCCGATGCCGCCAAGGTCGGTCTCGACCCGCAGGACTACGCCGTTACGGTGCCCTCCGATACGTTCGATCGCGGCGACATGATCGCGCGGGAAAAAGAGCTGCTGCAGTTCGAGATCTCGCTTTCCGCCGCAACGCTGACCTATGTCCAGGACACGGTGCGCGGCCGCATCGATCCCAACAAGATCTCCGGCTACCACGATTTCAAGCGCAAGACGGTTGCGCTCGCGCCGCTTCTCGACAAGTTGTCGGCCGGCAGCGACGTGGCGACGCTCCTCAACGACCAGAACCCGAAGAGCGCGCAGTTTGCGGCCCTCTCGGTCGAGCTTGAAAAGCTGCGGTCGGAGCAGGGCACCGAACAGCGCGTCGAAATCGCGCCGGACACGCTCTTGAAGCCGGGCCAGAGCAATCCTGAGCTTGCCAACATCGTCGCCGGTATCCGCCTCAAGGGCTCCGAGGCGCTGAAGACAGAGCACGCCGCGGTGCTTGCCGCCTACCAGGGCACGCCGGAATATACGCCGGAACTGGTGACGGTGGTCGAGGCCTTCCAGAAGGAACATGGCCTGAAGGCGGATGGCGTCGTTGGGCAGGCCTCGCTGCGCATTCTGACCGGTGGCGACACGATCGCGGCCAAGATCAACAAGCTCGAAGTCGCCATGGAGCAGGCGCGCTGGCTGCCGGACGGTCTTGGCGACCGCTATGTCTTCATCAACCAGCCGGCGTTTACCGCGACCTACACGGACAAGGGGGCCGAACAGTTCTCCATGCGTGTCGTCGTCGGCTCGAAGACGAACCAGACCTACTTCTTTGAGGACGAGATCCAGACCGTCGAGGTCAATCCTTACTGGGGCGTGCCGCAGTCGATCATCGTCAATGAAATGCTGCCGAAGCTCAGAAACGACCCGAATTATCTGGATCGCATGGGTTACCAGGTCGAGGTCGGTGGTCGTCCGGTTCCCTCGTCGTCGGTCAACTGGTACGGCTCGACCGCATCGGTTGCGGTGCGTCAGCCGCCAAGCAGCGACAATGCGCTGGGCGAGTTGAAGATCCTCTTCCCCAACAGCCATGCGATCTACATGCATGACACCCCGTCGAAGAGCTTCTTCAACCGCGACAACCGCGCGCTGAGCCACGGTTGCGTGCGCCTTGCCGATCCGCGGCGCATGGCGGCAGCCGTGCTCGGCACGAGCATCGACGATGTCGGCAAGGAGATTGCCGGCGGACGCAACAAGGCGCTGCAGGTTCCGGTCAAGGTTCCTGTTTACGTCGCCTATTTCACCGCCTGGCCGAACAAGGACGGCGTCGTGCAGTACTTCAACGACGTGTACGAGCGCGACATGTACATGAACCGCGCTTTCGAGGCGACGCGAAACGCCCGCGGGGCGGAAGGCTGAGTCCGCAAAGCAACCAAAAGAAAAGGCCGCTTCGAGCGGCCTTTTTTGTGTCTGCTATTTCCTGTCGAACAGGTCGTTGACTAGGGTCGGCGTCAGTTCGTCGAAGTGGCGAATGACGACTGTCGGATCGAGGCTTTCGACGGGAACGTCGGAATAGCCGAAGGGAACCGCGATCGACGGTACGGAGGCGTTGCGGGCAACGAGCATGTCGTTGAGGCTGTCTCCGACCATCACGGAACGCTCGGCCGTTCCGCCGGCATTGGCAATCGTACGCAGCAGGTGATCGGCGTTCGGCTTGCGGATTTCGAAGGTGTCGCCACCGGATATGGCGGCAAAGCGGTCGATCAGGCCAAGGCGTTCCAGCAGTCGCGTTGCCAGTCCCTCGGGCTTGTTGGTGCACACGGCCAGCTTGAAGCCGGCGCCCGAGAGACGGTCGAGCGCATCGACGGTGCCCGGATAGGGTCGCGAATCGCCCGGCATCGAGCCGTGATAGAATTCGACGAACTCCTTGAGTTGGCGATCGAGCAGCGCCTCATCAAGCGGTTTTTGGCGCAGCGCAAAAGTGCGCTCGATCATGGCGCGCGCGCCATGACCGACAAGATGCGTCAGGTCGCTAAAGGTGACCGGTTCGATCCCGACCTGCGTGACCGCATGGTTGAGGCTGGCGACGAGGTCCGGGGCCGTATCGACAAGCGTTCCGTCAAGATCGAAGACGACAATAGGAGAAGACACCGAAATACCTCGCAACAGCGCAAACGTTGCAGTCCGGGTAGGCGAAGTCACCAAAGAATGCAATGGAAAGTACAGGCTCGGATGCGCGCGGAATCCTCTGTAGTGATTTCATTTTGACTTTTGTTTGCCTCGTCGGGCGTGTAAGTGTCTGAGCGGAAATCGGGCGGCCGTTCGCTGTTTGCAGCTAAATCGACCGTCGGAATCACGTTGATCGTGAGAAGTACTAGGGGAGCGACCGGCGCATGGACGCCCGCGAAATGAAAATCAAAGCCGCGGCCGCGGCGCTCGAATATGTCGAAGACGGCATGCGTCTCGGTATCGGTACGGGTTCGACGGCCGAGGAATTTGTCCGCCTGCTCGCCGAGAAGGTTGCAGCCGGCTATCGCATCGAGGGCGTTCCCACCTCGGAACGCACCGCCCGTCTCTGCCTCGAACTCGGCGTGCCGCTGAAGTCGCTGGACGAGCTGCCGGAGCTCGACCTGACGATCGATGGTGCCGACGAGGTCGACCATCAGCTACGGTTGATCAAGGGCGGCGGCGGCGCATTGCTGCGCGAAAAGATCGTCGCCAGCGCTTCCAAGCGGATGATCGTGATTGCCGACGAATCGAAGGTCGTCGATGTCCTCGGCGCGTTCAAGCTGCCGATCGAGATCAATCCGTTCGGTCAGGTAGCCACGCGGATTGCGATCGAAAAGCTCGCCTCGCGCCTCGGACTTTCGGGCGAAATCGCGGTGCGTCAGTCCCATGACGGGGCGTTCATGACCGACGGTGGACACCTCATTCTCGATGCATCTTTTGGCCGTATTCCTAATGCAGATGCGCTCGCAGGAGAGCTGAATGCCATTCCCGGCGTGGTCGAGCACGGGCTGTTCATCAACATCGCGTCGCTGGCAATCATTGCCGGGCCGGAAGAGGCACGCATTCTGACCGCGTCCTGAGCCGGCTTCCAATGCTCCGTGAGGGGCAGGGAGCGGTTAAAATACAACAGGTTTCCACACGTGCGGCCTGGCGGCGGAAATCGCCCGGGCTGTATGCGACAAACACAGGAGCAAGGGTAAAAATGAACAAACTCGCAGGTCTTGTCCGCACATTCGCTGCCACTGCGGTTCTGCTTTCCGCATCCGTTCCGGCGGTTAAGGCGCAGGACGTCTCCGAAGACCAGATCAAGGCCGCGCGCGCGACGATTGCTGCGCTCGGCGTGACCAACAGCTTCGACAACATCCTGCCGAACCTGGCCGAGCGTCTGAAGAACACGCTGATCCAGGCATCGCCGAACCATCAGGAACTGATCACCGCCACGGTCGACGACAAGGCGCTCGCCCTTGCTGCGCGCCGTGCCGATCTCGAGCATGAAGCGGCAACGATCTACGCCAAGACCTTCTCGCTGGAAGAGCTGAACGCGATCACCGATTTCTACAACTCGGCCGCCGGCAAGAAGCTCTTGAACGACGGCCCGATCGCCTCGCGCGAACTGCTGAAGGCTGCCGACATCTGGGCATCGGGCGTCTCGCGTGACCTGACCCAGGAAGCCACCAAGTCGCTCGACGACAAGGTCGGCGCGACCTCGCCGGCAGCAACCGAAGGCGCCGTGCAGGTTCCGGCGCAGTAATCGATCGTCTGAGAACGATCACGTTTCGATGAGCCCGGAGCGATCCGGGCTTTTCTTTTGCGGGGAGGCACCACTATATGTGCCCTTCGGCGCGGGCACTTCGCTCCGCGCCGCCTGCGTGCTGACCGCCCGATTGTTCGGCGCGCCTTCCAATTCGCCATATCGGCCCGATTGCTTTCAGGAGACTGCCCATGCCCGCTTTCGACTATGACCTCTTCGTAATCGGTGGCGGTTCCGGCGGCGTCAGGGCTGGGCGTGTGGCGGCGAGCCTCGGCAAGAAGGTCGCGATCGCCGAAGAGTTCCGCTACGGCGGCACCTGCGTCATCCGCGGCTGCGTGCCGAAGAAGCTCTACGTCTACGCCTCGCAGTTTTCCGAACATTTCGAGGACGCCGCCGGTTTCGGCTGGTCGGTCGGCGAGAGCCGCTTCGACTGGAAAAAGCTCGTTGCCGCCAAGGAGCAGGAGATCACCCGGCTCGAAGGGCTCTACCAGAAGGGCCTCAACAACGCCGGCGCCGAGATCCTGCATACCCGCGCCGAACTCGTCGGTCCGAACTCCATCCGTCTTCTCGACAGCGGCCGGACGGTGACGGCCGAGCGCATCGTGATCGCCGTTGGCGGTCATCCGACGCCGCACGACGCGCTGCCCGGGCACGAGCACTGCATTTCCTCGAACGAAGCGTTCGACCTTGCCGAGCTGCCGAAGTCGATCCTGATTGCCGGCGGCGGCTATATCGCCGTCGAATTCGCCAACGTCTTCCATGGTCTCGGCGTCGAGACGACGCTGATCTATCGCGGCAAGGAAATCCTGTCGCGCTTCGACCAGGACCTGCGCCGCGGGCTGCATGCAGCCATGGAAGGAAAGGGGATCCGCATCCTCTGCGAGGACATCATCCAGTCGGTTTCCCTCGATGCCGAGGGACGACGCGTTGCGCAGACGAAGAAGCATGGTGAAATCGTCGCCGACCAGGTCATGCTGGCGCTCGGCCGCGTTCCGAACACTAAGGGGCTTGGCCTGGAAGCGGCTGGTGTCAAGACCGATGAGCGCGGCGCAATCGTCGTCGATGCGTTCTCGCGTACCAGCGCGCCAGGTGTTTACGCACTCGGCGACGTCACCGACCGCGTGCAGCTGACGCCGGTCGCGATCCATGAAGCGATGTGCTTCATCGAAACGGAATACAAGAACAACCCGGTGTCGCCCGACCACGATCTGATCGCCACCGCGGTCTTCTCGCAGCCGGAGATCGGCACCGTCGGCCTGACCGAAGAGGAGGCAGCGCGCCGCTTCGACGAGCTTGAGGTCTACCGTGCCGAGTTCCGGCCGATGAAGGCGACGCTCTCGGGACGCAAGGAAAAGATGATCATGAAGCTCATCGTCAACGCCGCCGACCGCAAGGTTCTCGGTGCCCATATCCTTGGCCACGACGCCGGTGAAATGGCGCAGCTGCTCGGCATTTCGCTGAAGGCCGGCTGCACCAAGGACGATTTCGACCGGACGATGGCGGTGCACCCGACGGCAGCCGAAGAACTGGTGACGATGTATTCGCCATCCTACCGCATCCGCAAGGGCGAGCGGGTCTGAACGTCGGGTACGTCCGCGATCCCTGCTTTTCCGGTGAAGGGCGGCAGGCGGCCTGACGGTGCCGTTGACGGGATGAACGAATAGCCTTTGTCGGCGTATCGGGTCCTGTCCTCAGACACCGCCGTAAAGGCGAGGGGCGCTTCTATCCCGTTGAAACTGCGCATCATTCTTTCGGGATGATGCGCCTTTCTTTCGGGAACGTGCGTCGGCCGGATATATCCTTGCGCCTGACGCGGCCTGCAAAGCAATGAAATCTGGTCGTATGGCTTTCCAAGCCATTGCTTAACGTCTATAAGCCCGCATTCCGCGGCGTTTCTGTCTCCATTGGGGTGAAGGACGCGCGTATGATGAGTGAAATTTCCGAATACCGGGCGGCTCCATTTGGCCGTCAGGGCGAGACCCGCGCGGATGGTTCCGCGGCAGACAACAGGTGATCGAAATGGCACAGACTTGGACTCCAAACAGCTGGCGGCAGAAACCCATCCAGCAGGTGCCGGACTATCCGGACCTGGCAGCGCTTGAGGCGACCGAAGCGCGCCTCGCGAAGTATCCGCCGCTGGTTTTTGCGGGTGAAGCACGCCGTCTGAAGAGCGCTCTTGCCAATGTTGCCGAAGGCCGCGGCTTCCTGCTGCAGGGCGGCGACTGCGCCGAGAGCTTCGCCGAACATGGTGCCGACACGATCCGTGACTTCTTCCGCGCCTTCCTGCAGATGGCCGTCGTGCTCACCTTCGGCGCACAGCAGCCGGTGGTGAAGGTCGGCCGTATCGCCGGCCAGTTCGCCAAGCCGCGCTCCTCGGGCATTGAGAAGCAGGGTGACGTGACGCTGCCGTCCTACCGCGGCGACATCATCAACGGCATCGAGTTCACCGAGGAAGCGCGCATTCCGAACCCGGAGCGCCAGATCATGGCTTACCGCCAGTCGGCCGCGACGCTGAACCTTCTGCGCGCCTTCGCCATGGGCGGCTATGCCAACCTCGACAACGTGCACCAGTGGATGCTCGGCTTCGTCAAGGACAGCCCGCAGGCGGAGCGTTACCGCAAGCTCGCTGACCGCATTTCCGAAACCATGGATTTCATGAAGGCGATCGGCATCACCTCGGAAAACCATCCGAGCCTGCGCGAAACCGATTTCTTCACGAGCCATGAGGCGCTGCT
The DNA here is from genome assembly GCF_035999185.1 of Ensifer sp. Taxonomy (GTDB): domain Bacteria; phylum Pseudomonadota; class Alphaproteobacteria; order Rhizobiales; family Rhizobiaceae; genus Ensifer. The sequence continues at coordinate 97,574 of NZ_DASYHB010000101.1, forward strand.
GCTCGGTTACGAGCAGGCGCTGACGCGCGTCGATTCGACGTCGGGCGATTGGTACGCCACGTCAGGTCACATGATCTGGATCGGCGACCGTACCCGCCAGCCCGACCATGCGCATATCGAGTACTGCCGCGGCATCAAGAACCCGCTCGGTCTCAAGTGCGGCCCGTCGCTGACGGGCGACGGCCTGCTGGAGCTGATCGACCTGCTCAACCCGGCCAACGAAGCCGGCCGTCTGACGCTGATCTGCCGCTTCGGTCATGACAAGGTGGCCGAGCATCTGCCGCGCCTCATCCGTGCGGTCGAGCGCGAAGGCAAGAAGGTGGTCTGGTCGTGCGACCCGATGCACGGCAACACGATCACGCTCAACAACTACAAGACCCGTCCGTTCGAGCGGATCCTGTCGGAAGTCGAAAGCTTCTTCCAGATCCATCGCGCGGAAGGTTCGCATCCGGGCGGCATCCACATCGAGATGACCGGCAACGACGTCACCGAATGCACGGGCGGCGCCCGCGCGCTTTCGGGCGACGACCTGGCCGACCGCTACCACACGCACTGCGATCCGCGTCTCAACGCCGACCAGGCGCTGGAACTTGCCTTCCTGCTTGCCGAGCGCATGAAGGGCGGTCGCGACGAGAAGAAGATGGTCGTCAACGGCTGATCTAAATCTCTGGCATCGTTCAGGTTTTCTGAACGTCGTTTGGGAGTTTTGAATTTGACAATGCCGGGTCGGCTCTGGAAGCTGGCCCGGCATTTTCGTGTCTGGAGCACAGGCCGGCGCAGGTCAGCGGGTGCAGCGCCACGCGCCATGAGAACGTGATGCATGACGATAGGATATAGGGAGGGAAGCGATGCAGGACGTTCATGCGGGAAGTTGCCTCTGCGGGGCCGTGCGGTTCAAGGCGCGCGGCGAGTTGCGCGAGCTGATCTACTGTCACTGCAGCCAATGCCGGAAGCAGACCGGCCTCTACTACGCCGCGACGAATATCCAGAACGACGGCCTGGAGGTCGAGGGAGCGGACGCCATCACGTGGTACCGGGCAAGCGACAGCGCCAGCCGTGGTTTCTGCCGGCACTGCGGCTCGGCGCTTTTCTGGAAGGGCGATGGGCAGGGGTACACATCGATCATGGCCGGCGCCTTCGAGAACCCGACCGGTCTGAAGTCGGGCTACCACATCTTTTGCGCCGATCAGGGCGACTTCTACGAGATCAAGGACGACTTGCCGAAGTTTGCAGCCGGGCGTGTCTGACCGCTCGCTGCTTAAGGGTCGCCCGAGACTTGTAGCTCGGCCTGCTGGAAGCCATTGGCAAGACCCGCAAGCTTGACCGCCTGCCAGTCACAGTATTCGTCGATCAGGCGCTCACTCAGCCAGAACTTGCCACGCTGGCCGTCGGCCGGCCTGCCCAGCAGCCCGGCGTCCTGCGCACGCGTGAAGATGCGGCGGATATGCGTGTTCGAGATCATGTAGTGGGCGGCGAGGTCCGTCAGGTTGGCCTCGACCCAGACCTTACCATCGACCGGATCGAGGCTAGTGGGGCGCGACATCAGATCGTCGAGCAGCAGACCGCCGCACTCCGTCCAAACGAATGTTGCCACGCCCTCGGGCGGCTCGCTCCACCGGCGGTCCGACAACAGGAGACGCGCTGCGATCGGTTGTGCGCGTTGAAAGAGGGCAGGGTTATTTTCAACCTGTTGGACGCGACCCTTGCCGTCGAAGCGGTCCAGCGTTCCCATCTGGCTTGTGAACCAGCGCAACATCGCGCCCTCGCTGATCTCGGTCGGCTCCAGCGGGCGGATCTTCTTTCTCGCACGACCACCTTCGGCGTCGCGCAGCAATTTGTACGTCAACAGCTCGGCGATGAAGGCGGCTGCGGTGTTGCGACTTGCGCCGCCCGTCTCATGGACGAATTTCAGAAGGCGCGCCGTCGTGATCCCGGTCTCGGGGTGTTCGGGATCACGCTCGAGATGCAGGGCGTATATCGCCTGGCTGAGCGTCCACTTCTGGTGGGAGGCGACGAGGCGAGCGACACGCGGGAAGCTGTCATAGGCCGCCATGAGGTCGCGCGCGCTCGCCTGCAGGTTTGCGCGAAAGCTCCGGTGCTGAAGAAAATCGTCCTTGGTAAAGGCGAGCGATTGGTCCCGCTCGACGCTCTTTTGCTCTGCCACGACATGCATCTGCTGCGCACACCCCCGATGCTCGCGCGGCCCGCTGGACACTGCAGCGGCGCGCGCCGCATTCGACGCGCGAAAATCGCTGCATCTTGAACTGCTGCGTCGTCCTGTTCGTCGATCAAGTAGATCCAGGAAAACGCGCAGGTTGATCAAGGTGCCCGGCTGCCAGCAGCCACTCAGCTGTGCCCCTCATAGCACGGCTACCTTGTCCATAACGTGTGATCACATGATTTTGTTCACCGAGGCGCCCGACGGTCTCGCCGCCGGACGCCTCGGTGACGTGTTTCCTTCGCTATTGTACCAGCACGGGCGGCTGGCACTTGACGCCGGTGACCCGAACGTCGGCCTCTCCGACCCGAACGCCAACGAGAAGAAGCAGATTGTAGAGCAGGTCGTCGACCGGCTTGGTGACGGAGCCGAGCGTCTGGGCAAGCGCCTGTTGTACGATTGTCGGGCTTCCGATGCTCAGGAACAGGATCTGGATGTTCAGGTCGAGATTGTTGAGCAGCGTCTGGGTCGTCGACGTCAAGATATCCTTCGTCGAGACTGTCTTGATCGATCGAGCCGCGATCTCCGTCGGGCTGAAGCTCAAGCGCGAAGCCTTAAGGTTCTGCGCCTCGATATGGGCGAGCGCATCGATCTTGACCACCAGCGCATCCACGAGCCGCGCTCTTTGCACCCGCGCGTCGGATGAGAAGTTGGAGAGCACCTTCGGGTCGACATCGCCGATGGCAATTTCGGCAACGCCAGGCACCGCGTCGACGCTGACCTCCGCATTCTCGGGCTTGCCGCCATAGCAGCGAATGTCCGCAAGCTTTGCCTCCGCATAGGCGAGCTCGACATAGATTGGCAGGCGAACGCGAATGCCGGCAAGCGCGGCGAGACCATCGACGTTGACTTCAACGGCGAGGCGGGTTTGTGCCGTGCGAACGGCAGCGCCCGGTGTCCCCAGGCGGTGGCTGGGCGTCTCGACCGGAGGCTCGCCGATGGCGAGCTTGACCTTGGCGGACGCTATTCCGGGCAGGCCGGCGACAGAGTTGAGCGCGATCTGGTTCTCGCCATTGGCAATGGCGGCGGCTGCCGAGATGATCTGCAGCGCTGTAACCTTCATCGACCAATCGGAGCCCGCATCGATCCTCAGGCTCTTCTTGGGGTCGAGATTGAGGATCTGTGCCAGAGTGAAGGTCTTCTTGTTGTTGGCGGTTGAAAGCTCGATGCTCTTCAGCGCGGATGTCACGGTGCTCGACAGGCCTTGAACGAGCCGCATCGAGGCGAGCAGTTGCGGCATCGTGAGATTGGCCTTCAGCACATCCTCATAGGACGCGGTGGTAAGGTTCAACCTTGTCGCAATGATCTTCAGGAACGGCTGGACGTCGACATCGGCGTTGATGAGCGCCTCGTAGTCCATGACCTTGAGCGAAATTGTCGTGCCGAGCATCTGCCCGAGAATGGAATTGAGCAACCCGTCATTCAGGCTGGCAAGGCGCGAACCGACGGAGAATGCCGCAATCTTGGAACTGGCGGCCGTTCCGTAAACGCTAAGCTCCGGCGGTTTGCTGAAGATCGCTGCAAGGAAGATATCGCCCTTCTTCTCCAGCATCACCTGTACGGCGTCGGTCGGCGTCGCATCCTTGACGAAGCGCTGCCCTGCGTTGACGGATGGATCGGGGACGTAGCGCCCGCGCGTAACCGTCGCAACGCCCTCGACCTTGCCGGTGCTGACATCGCCAAGCGGCAGGACCTTGCCATCGATCGTCATCAACCCCGTCGGCGTGGCCACGCCGTAGTTCATCCCATTGTTGGCGAAATGCTTGAGTACGGCCTTTTCCGCCGAGGATATGTTTGCCGCAGCGCTGATCGCGGCGAGATCGACCGCCGACTGCATTTCACGCTTTTGCACAGTGAGGTAGCCGTAGTCGATGCCAAGTGCCATCGACGTAATGACCAAAGGCATGGCCAGCGCGGCTGAAATGCCGATGTTGGCGTCGCGCGCTCGCGACAGGTCACGTAAGCGCGATGGTTTCCACTGCATGTCAGACCCCCCCGATGCGTATGGTTGCGTAGCGCTCGATCTGTTCTTTCGGCATGGCGAATGTGAACAGATTGAAGATCGGCAGATCGCCGGCGTCGTATTTGATCCGTACGGTGAACTGGTTGGCGTTGTTGGCGTCGTCCCGGACGGTGACGGTCATGCGCGATGACTTGATGAAAGCCTGATCCATCGTCGTGCGGCGGATGTAGTCGGTCGCGAGCCGCTCGCGCTCGGTCTCCGAGAGGCCGGCAATGGCGGTGCGGGCGGCATCGGCTGCAATCTGCTGGATGGAGTGAGCGGCGCTCAGATAGACGCCATAGGCAATCAGGGTCAGCACGCAAAGAAAGAAGAGCGGCGCTATGATTGCAAATTCGATTGCGGCGGCCCCGTCTCGGCCGCCTAATAGGCGCTTGAAGTTGGACATTGCAGCATCTCCGCGTACCCACGTTGCTGTATTTTTTCGAATGTCCCTGCGCCCTTACGGTGCTCCTTAAATGTTAATTTTTTCATACTCCGATAAGTTGTTGAATCGGAATGCAATTCGTCAGTGTTGCATAATGCGTATTTTCGGTTGAATTAGAATTTTTGCGGATTCGGCAGGGGTTTCGTTACCCTGAGATGCCGGAAAACAGGCAATCCGCACCTTGCACGGAAGGGCGCGCAGCCAGGCGAGGTGTATCGCAATTGCTCGAATGGTGAGCAATTGCGCGCAACTTGTGCGTCAATCCTGGCCAGGCCCGGATCGGTAGCGCTGGAGTTGCGTGTTAAGATTTGCAAGGTCGGCACGCAATTCGGAAATCTCGCGCAGCAACACATCGTCGACCTTGTGATGCAGGGCGATCAGTTCGACCTCCGATTTGAGGTTGACCTCGTAGTCCTTGGAGGCGGCGAACCGATCGCGCTCTGCCTGCCGGTTTTGCGACATCATGATGACCGGCGCCTGCAGTGCTGCGAGCATGGAGAGAATGAGGTTCAGGAAGATATAGGGGTAGGGGTCGAAGGCGCCGGTGAAGAGCAGCACCGAATTGATCAGCACCCAGAGAACCAGAAATCCACAGAAACCGATGATGAAGCCCCACGAGCCGCCGATGCGGGCGATGTTGTCGGCGAGCCTGTCACCAAAGGTCAGCCCTGCGTCGAAGGTGGCGTGGGTGTCGGTGGCAACTGTGCGCCGTTCGTGCGCACGGGAGAGAATGCGTCGTTCGATCTCACCAAGCTCGCTGAGCGGCTTGCCGAAGATTTGCTTCGAGATGTCGTTGAAGTGCGGCATGGGAATCTCCGATCTGGCCGGAGACAATCTAGAGCATCACCGCCACAAGGAAATCGGCAGTACCCGAAAATGCGCGAGAGCCGGACCGGATGCAACCGGTCCGGCTCTGCCTGTCAGTGCGCCTCGACGCTGGCGAAGAGGTCCGCGTGTGACTTGAAGAAGCGATCGGTCGAGAAGCGGTCGCCGAACATCATGTCGTGCTGCAGGAAGCGGTAGTCGCGCAGGAGCGCCGGCACCTTCGGCTGGCGCGACCATTCGGCGACTTCCTTGCCGTTCTTGCGGATCAGCATGTAGCGGTCGACGACGCGGTACTGGTCGTGCACCTTGCCGAGGAAGCCGGTGTAATAGGGATGCTCGTAGCCGGACTGCTTCAGGATCTGGTAGGAGAGGAAGGCCGGGCTGATGGTGCCGACGTTCTTCTTCGGGCCTGTCTTGTTCGACCACACGACGAGCGGCGTTTCGTGCTGCGCCTTCATCTGGTCCTTCGAACCTTTGCGCTCCGCGGTGACGCCCTTCATGAAGCCGGTGCTTGTATAGACCGTGTTGAGCGGCGGCAGGTGGTCGCCGAAGAGCACGATGATCGTTTCGCGGTCGCGGTTCTTCGCCCAGTCCATCAGCATCTTCAGGCTGTCGTCGGCTTCCTTGATGCCTTGGGCGTAGGTTGCGAGCACCTGGCGGTCGGCTTCCGGCAGGTCGCCTTCGACCTTGATGGTGTTCTTGGCGTAGCGGTTTGCCTCATAGGGGCCATGACCCTGCAGCGTGACGGCGAAGAAGAAGAACGGATCGTCCATCGCGTCGGCCTGGTGGATGATCTCCTTGGTCAGGGATTCGTCCGAGGCGAAGATGCCGCGCTTCTGCATCGCGGGCATGTTCTCTTCCGACTTGAACATGTCGAAGCCGAAGGCCTTGTAGACGGCGGTCCGGTTCCAGAACCAGCTCTGGAAGGGATGGATGGCACGCGAGACGTAGCCTTCGCCGCGGAAGAAGGTGGCAAGCGACGGGATCGGGTTGCGGATATACTGCTGGTACGGGATGCTGCCATAGGGCAGGAAGGCGTTGGAGAAGCCGGTCAGCGCCTCGAACTCGACGTTGGCGGTCATGCCGCCGAATTCCGGCGAAAAGACGTTGCCCGACTGCATTTCGCGGATGGTCGGCATCGGGTCGGGCGAGAGCTTGACGTTCGGCAGGCGCGTCGGATCCCAGAAGGATTCGCTCATCAGCACGATGACGTCGGGCTTGCCGCGATGCGAGGTGCCGGCCGGAAGCGGCTTCACCGGAATGCGGTCGATGGCATCGGCCATGTAGCCGGCCGGCGCGCTGACATTTGCCATCGGCAGGTTGATGGCGAAGGCAAGCGCAAAGCCGTTGTGCTTGTAGTTCTCGGTCTGGTCCCACATGATCGGGATGACCTTGAGGCGGTCACGGATCCAGGAAAACTGGTTGTAGTCCATGATGTTCCAGAAGGCGACGAGCAGCGGCAAGGCAAACGCAAGGCGTGCCACGCGCTCACGCGTCGTCAGCTTCGGAAATGTCCGCCAGGCAAAGCGCAGCAGCAGGCCGATCGCGACAATGGCAGCCACAAGACCGACGGCAATGCCGACAGCCGTCCAGGGCCGGTCCTTCACCAGAACGGGCATAAGCTCCATGATCTGGCGGCCGAAGAGGAAATCGGTCGGGTAGAGCGGATCGGACAGGAAGACCTGCTTCTGCTGGCAGATGACTGCCGGCAGGATCGCGAGCGGTGCGAGCACCACGGCTGATTTATGTTCGCGGCCGAAAATGCCGTCGACGGCCAGAAGCACGAGGAAAAACACGCCGATGGTGGTGAGGGCCGGGCGCGTCGGGTCGAGAATATAGGCAAGCGCATCGGTCAGCGACTGGCGGACGATCAGCTCGACGAGGAAAACCAGCGAAGCCGCGACAAAGAGAGAGAACAGTGCGCTGCGCGTGGACGCGAGCGTCTTGGCATGCCGTGTGGTGAAGCCGGGTCTATCGACATAGACGCGCGAACCTCTCGCGACAGCGGAATCGATATTAGCCAACATATTCTCCAATTTCATAAATGCGTCGTGTAACTGTCATACGCCCGTCATTTTGAACAGGGGATGAATGGTTTCTTAACGGGGAAAGGGGGGCGCATTTCGCGGCGTGAGGGCGCTCTAAGCACGCCCCATAAGAACCCGGAAAAACAGAATTTTTCGGTTTTTTTTGTGTTGCGGCGATTGCCTGTGGGTATTTTCTCGCGGATTGCGCTAAAGAACATTGCGAAAGTCAGACGCAATCGTTCAGAACAGACCGGCAGGCCCGCTCATGACCGTCCACAAAAACGCTCCCTCGCTCCTTCGCATCGCCGTCGCCCAGCTCAATCCGACGGTTGGCGACATCGCCGCAAACCTGGCCAAGGCACGCGAGGCGCGCGCCGATGCCGCGCGCCAGGGCGCAGACCTCCTGCTTTTGACGGAGCTGTTCATTTCCGGTTATCCGCCTGAAGACCTGGTGCTGAAACCCGCGTTTCTGAAGGCCTGTCTGCAGGCGGTCGAAAAGCTCGCCGCAGAGACGGCCGATGGCGGTCCGGGCGTCATCATCGGCTTCCCGCGGCTCGCCAAAACCGGCCGGCACAATTCGGTGGCGGTGCTGGATGGCGGCAACGTCATCGCGATCCGCGACAAGGTCGACCTGCCGAACTACGGCGAGTTCGACGAAAAGCGCGTGTTCGACCAGGGCGAGATGCCGGGGCCGGTCAACTTCCGCGGCGTGCGCATCGGCATTCCGATCTGCGAGGACATCTGGGGCGATCTCGGCGTCTGCGAGACGCTGGCGGAAAGCGGCGCGGAAATCCTGCTTTCGCCGAACGGCTCGCCCTATTATCGCGGCAAGGTGGACGTGCGCCATCAGGTGGTGCTGAAGCAGGTGATCGAGACCGGCCTGCCGATGATCTACGCCAACCAGCTGGGTGGCCAGGACGAGTTGGTCTTCGACGGTGCAAGCTTCGCCTTCAACACCGACAAGTCGCTGGCTTTCCAGATGAGCCAGTTCGAAGAGGCACTCACCATTGTCGAGTGGAAGAAGGGCGAGGACGGCTGGCACTGCGAAAGCGGGCTGAAGTCGCGCCTGCCGGAGCGCGAGGAAGCGGACTACCGCGCTTGCATGCTGGGTTTCCGCGACTACGTCAACAAGAACGGCTTCAAGAATGTGGTGCTCGGCCTTTCCGGCGGCATCGACTCGGCAATCTGTGCCGCGCTTGCGGTCGACGCGCTCGGCGAGGAGCGGGTGCGCACCGTCATGCTGCCCTATCGCTATACCTCGCAGGAATCGCTGAAGGACGCCAAGGAATGCGCCGCAGCGCTCGGCTGCCGCTACGACATTGTGCCGATCTCCGAACCGGTCGAGGGCTTCCTTAGCGCACTATCGGATACGTTCGAGGGAACCGAATCCGGTATTACCGAAGAGAACCTGCAGAGCCGTACGCGCGGCACGATCCTGATGGCGATCTCCAACAAGTTCGGCTCGATGGTGGTGACGACCGGCAACAAGTCGGAGATGTCGGTCGGCTATGCCACGCTCTATGGCGACATGAACGGTGGCTTCAACCCGATCAAGGATCTCTACAAGATGGAGGTCTACGCGATCTCGCGCTGGCGCAACACGACCGTGCCGCCGGGCGCGCTCGGGCCCTCCGGCGTGGTCATTCCGGTGAACATCATCGACAAGGCGCCTTCTGCCGAGCTTCGGCCGAACCAGACGGACCAGGATTCGCTGCCGCCCTATCCGGTGCTCGACGACATTCTCGAATGCCTGGTCGAAAAGGAGATGGGGACCGACGAGATCGTGGCCCGCGGCCATGACGAGGCGACGGTGCACCGGATCGAACACCTGCTCTACATCGCCGAGTACAAGCGCCGGCAGTCGGCGCCGGGCGTCAAGATCACCAAGAAGAACTTTGGCCGCGACCGACGCTACCCGATCACCAACCGTTTCCGCGACCGGGGCTAGGGTGTGACCTCCGGCGAAGGGCGCGACGGCAAGGACAGTCGTCCTCGGTTCACGGACGAGGAAATCCGGCTGATGCGTCTGTGGTCGGTGAGCGATGTTTCGGCCGCAAGGCAGGTTTCAGCGCAGATCGCCTATTTCGCGACACCGGCCGTTTTCGGTGTCTACGGCCTTGCGACCGGCAGCGTCGTCATCCTCGGCGTTGCCTTCGTCTGCATTCTCCTGCTGCTTGCCTGGGGCCTCGTTTCAAGCTCTCGGGACCAACGCAATTTCATTCTGATGCAGTCGGTCTGTGCCAAGATCCTGGCGATGCTTGGAACAGGCGAAGAACCCAGATAGCGGCCTGGGTGCCAAGGGGAATACTATGCGCAGTTCCGTCGAGATCTATGACATCGTAACCGGCGAAACGCAGATCGTCTGGCAGACCGACAGGCTGGTCGAGGCGCCGAACTGGTCGCGGGACGGTACGCACCTCGTCATCAACGGCGATGGCCGCCTTTATCGGCTCGGCCTCGACGGCTCCGAGCCATGCGAGATCGACACCGGCTTTGCCACGCTCTGCAACAACGATCACGGCCTTTCTCCGGACGGCCTGACGGTCGCGATCAGCGACAAGACAGAGTTCGGCAAGTCGGCGATCTACCTGCTTCCGGCTGGAGGCGGCACGCCGCGGCTCGTCACCCGCAACCTGCCGTCCTACTGGCACGGCTGGTCGCCGGACGGGCAGTCGCTTGCCTATTGCGGCATTCGCGACCAGGTCTTCGACATCTACACGATCTCCATCGACGGCGGCGAGGAGACGCGGCTGACCAACGGCGAAGGCCGCAACGACGGGCCCGACTGGTCGGCGGACGGCGAATGGATCTACTTCAACTCCAGCCGCACCGGGCGCATGCAGATCTGGCGCGTCCGTCCCGACGGCACCGACGTCACGCGGATCACCGACAGTCCCTATGGCGACTGGTTTCCGCATCCGTCTCCGGATGGCAGGCATCTGCTGGTGCTGTCCTATGACGGCGACGTGTTCGACCACCCAAGAGATCTCGATGTGCGTTTGAGGCTGATGGACATGGACGGCGGCAACGCGCGCGTGCTGTTCGAGCTCTTCGGCGGGCAGGGAACCATCAACGTACCCAACTGGTCGCCATCGGGCGATCGCTTCGCCTTCGTTCGGTATCAACCGGAAAGCTGACTGCGCTGGACAAGAATACCGGGGGCGTGCTAGCGGTGATCTCGTTCGCAGGGCGCATCCGATCCGCGGGAAGGGCAAGGCCCACCTGTCTCACTGAACTTGGTTGCCACACCTCTTTTCAGTCTGTGGGCGCGGATACCGGACGTGAATGAAAGGAGGTCTTTCATGATCACGCGCGAT
>NZ_DASYHB010000107.1:0-4305 GCF_035999185.1 Ensifer sp.
AGCGGAAACATCGGCTTCCGACAATGCGCCGCGGCCGGTCAGTCCATTCAATATGGAACCAAGGCGGTCCTGGAGGCTCTCGAACATTCTCACTTCCTTCTGGTTTCCGGTGGCGATCAACTCGCCGGAAACGTGGGTTCCTTCGCCAGGAAAACAAGGCGCAAAGCCAAAAACCACCCGAGGGCGCAACGCGCTGTCGGATGTTGACCTCCGGGTTCTCTTTACACCTTTACGGGACCCGGTCGGCGGCTTCGAAGTCTTGAGCTTGCGAAGGAATTGGCCGGGATAAACAGGAAAGCTCAGTAAAAGTCAAGGACGGCGGGGAAATACGCCGTCAGGGCGCCTCTTCAGCCGCTGCGTCGAGTTCACCTGCCAACTCTTCGAACGCAGCCGCGACGCGCGTCATGACGCGCAGCGCCGCCACGGTTTCCGTCTGATTGATGTCGCCGAGCATGGCGTGCAGCAGTTCGACCTCGCGGCGATGGATCTCCTCGAAGAGCTCTCGTCCGGCGACCGTCGGGGCGCAGAGATAGGCGCGCCGGTGCTCCGGGTTCGGCCGCGTCTCAAGCAGCTTCTTCTCGATCAGCCCCGTCACGACGCGAAGCACGAACTGTCGCTTCATCGACAGGCGCCGCCCCGCATCTGGCACGGTCAGCGATTGTTCGCAAAAAAGCTCCAGCACCGCCCGCTCCGCCACGGATATGCCGGCGCCGTCGAGCATATGCTCTGCCGAGCGCTGCATGTTGAGATGGATGGAGCGAACTAGCCTGAGGGTCTTGTAGAGGCGTTCCTGCGGATCGAATCGGACAAGCATGGGATCAAGATAGCAATCCAGTTGCTACCTTCAAGATTTTGTTAAGTTCCGGCCTTCCAGAGCAGGCGCCGGCGCCCCATCTGACGAAATCACGGACGATATCGCGCTCAAAGGCTCTGCATGAAGAAGACGCCGAACCCCTACTATCAAGGACCCGTCACCGATCATTTCGACGGCGCCCGTTTCTTCAATCCCGGCGGCAAGCCGCCCAAGGGTGCGGCCGACCTTCTGCGCTGGCAGTTCGGCGGCGGCAAGGTTCGCTGGCCGGCACACAATCCAAGTCCGTTCGCACAGGCAAAGCCCGAGATCAGTGTCGAAGGCGAACGGCTGCGCGTCACCATGGTCGGCCACGCGACGCTGCTGATCCAGGTGCACGGCGTCAACATCCTGACCGACCCCGTCTGGTCGCATCGCGCCAGCCCCTTTGCCTTTGCCGGCCCGCAGCGCCGCAACCCGCCCGGCATCGAACTCGACGACCTGCCGCCGATCGACATCGTGCTCGTCACCCACAATCACTACGATCACCTCGACGTCGAAACGCTGGCAGCCCTTCACGAGGAACATGGGCCAAGGATCGTCACCCCGCTCGGCAACGACACGATCATCCGCCGTGCCGTTCCCGATGCCGAGATCAACGTGGTTGACTGGAGCGACCGGCTGGACTGCGGTGACGACATCGTTCTTCACGCAGAACCCTGCCATCACTGGTCGGCCCGCGGCTCGCGCGACCGGCGCATGGCGCTCTGGGCAGCCTTCGTTCTGGAGACGCCGGCGGGCAAGATCTACCACGTCGGCGACACCGGCTTTCACGACGGCATCAACTATCGCGCGGCCCGCGAAAAACACGGGCCCTTCCGTCTCGCCAATCTGCCTTTCGGCGCCTACGAGCCGCGCTGGTTCATGCAGGACCAGCACCAGAACCCGGAAGAGGCAGTCCGCGGCATGATCGATTGCGCAGCAGCCCATGTTGCCGGCCATCACTGGGGCACCTTTCGCCTGACCGACGAAGGGGTGGACGAGCCGCGACAGGCACTCGAGCGGGCGTTGGATGCGGCCGGCATCGCCCGCAGCCGTTTCCGGCCGTTGCGCCCAGGTGAAGTTTTCGAGGTGCCTGCCCTCGCGCCGGCCCGAGAATGAACGCGGCACTGGTAATTTCCGGGCTTTTCAGCCATATACAGCCCAAATGAAGGGTGCCCGCTAGAGGCGGGCCGGTTTGGACCATCGCCACATGACCGACAACGTGCCATTTGCCAGGATGAACGGGCTTGGAAACAAGATCCTCGTCGTTGACATGCGCGGCCGGAAGGATCGGGTAGCGCCGGCGGCCGCGATCGCGCTCAATGCCGATCCGGCAACCGCCTTTGACCAGATCATGGCGATCCACGACCCGAAGGCCCAAGGCACGGACGCCTGGATCGATATCGTCAATTGCGACGGTTCCATGGCCCAGGCCTGCGGCAACGGTACCCGCTGCGTCGTCCAGGCGCTTGCGGCGGAAACCGGCAAGAAGGCCTTCACCTTCCAGACCATCGCCGGCATCCTGAATGCCAGGGAGCACGAGGACGGCACCATATCGGTCGACATGGGCACGCCGGTCTTTGCCTGGGACAGGATCCCGCTTGCCGAAGAGTTTGCCGACACGAGCCGCATCGAGCTGCAGATCGGCCCCATCGACAATCCTGTCCTGCATTCGCCCTCGGCCATGTCGATGGGCAATCCGCATGCGATCTTCTGGGTCGACAAGGATCCGATGTCCTTCGATCTCGACCGCTTTGGCCCACTGCTCGAAAACCATCCGATGTTCCCCGAGCGTGCCAACATCACACTGGCGCAGGTGCTTTCACCTTCGTCGCTGCGCACCCGCACATGGGAGCGCGGCGCCGGGCTGACGCTTGCCTGTGGTTCGGCGGCTTGTGCCGCCGCCGTCAGCGCCGCACGCACCGGCCGCACCGGCCGCAAGGTAACGATCGACGTCTCCTCGGCGCCCGCCCCGGCAAAACTCACGATCGAATGGCTGGACAGCAACGATCATGTCGTGATGACCGGCCCTGCCGAATGGGAATGGTCCGGCACGCTGAACCCGACCACCGGCACCTGGCAGCGCGACGAAGCCGAGGCGAGCGGAGCGCGGGCGCTTTGAGCGGCGTCGAGGTCATAACCTTCGGCTGCCGTCTCAATACCTACGAATCCGAAGTGATGCGGGCGGAAGCCGAGAAGGCCGGGCTCAACAACGCCATCCTCGTCAACACCTGCGCCGTCACCGGTGAGGCCGTGCGCCAGGCACGCCAGGCGATCCGCCGCGCGCGCCGCGACAACCCGCATGCCCGCATCATCGTCACCGGCTGCGCCGCCCAGACGGAAAAGGAAACCTTTGCCAAAATGGCCGAGGTCGACGCCGTGCTCGGCAACGAGGAAAAACTCAAGAGCGCTTCCTACCGTTCGCTGCCCGATTTTGGCGTATCGGCGGAAGAAAAGCTGCGCGTTAACGACATCATGAGCGTGCGCGCCACCGCCCCGCAGATGGTCAAGCACATCGACGGCCACGTGCGCGCCTTCATCCAGGTGCAAAACGGCTGCGACCACCGCTGTACCTTCTGCATCATTCCCTATGGCCGCGGCAATTCCCGTTCCGTGCCGATGGGCGCCGTCGTCGACCAGGCGCGCAAGCTGGTCGAGACGGGCTATTGCGAGATCGTCCTGACCGGCGTCGATGCGACCAGCTACGGCGCCGACCTGCCGGGCACACCAACGCTCGGCCTGCTGGCAAAAACACTGTTGAAGCAGGTGCCGGAGATCCGCCGCCTGCGCCTGTCCTCGATTGACGGCATCGAAGCCGACAGCCACCTCTTCGACCTGATCGCCGACGAGGTGCGCTTCATGCCGCATCTGCATCTGTCGCTGCAGCATGGCGACGACATGATCCTCAAGCGCATGAAGCGCCGGCATTCGAGCGCCGACGCGCGCGCTTTCACCGACGAAGTGCGCCGGCTGCGCCCCGACATCAGCCTCGGCGCCGATATGATCGCCGGTTTTCCGACCGAGACGGAAGAGATGTTCGAGAATGCCGCGCGTCTCGCCGTGGATTGCGGCATCGCGCATCTGCACGTCTTCCCCTATAGCCCACGTGCCGGCACGCCGGCGGCACGCATGCCGCAGCTCGACCGCGGCCTGGTCAAGGAGCGCGCCGCAAGGCTGCGCGCTGTCGGCGCAACGCTCTACGCACGCCACCTTGACGGCATGGTGGGCAGCGAACAGGCGATCCTGGTCGAGAACAACGGGCTTGCCCACACCGAGAACTTCACGCTCGTCGATGCAGCCGGCCTCACACCGCGCGCGCTTGTCCCGGTCCAAATCACCGGCCACAATGGCAAGCATCTGACGATGCAGGTAAAACAGATGGCTGCGGCCTGATTTATGCGGAATTCCTGAATGGCAATGGGTTTCATCAAGAGGATCTTCACCTTCGGCAAGAGCGAGGTGGAGGAAACGAA
>NZ_DASYHB010000127.1:0-64849 GCF_035999185.1 Ensifer sp.
CGCCTGCCGCATAGGTTAATGGAGATTCACGCTTGGCGGCTGGCAACCGCTGATTTGCAGGGGCTACGGGGCCCAGAAGCACGAAAGTGACAGAATGGCGAAGTACCGTATTTCCCTTTCCAAACAGACGTTTGGCGTGGCAGCTATTCTGTCGGCGTCGATTGTCTCGGGATGCTCAACGGTAGAGCACACGTCGCTCGCAGATCTGACGGCCGTGCAGACGGTCACGCCGCTCGCAAAGCCCGGCACTGAAATGACCGCCTATGCCCTGCCGACGCCTGATGGCGTTGCCACCGCAACGAGCGCTGCTCTTGTCGCCCAGACGGCGGCCCAAACCACCGGCGTCGCGACCACCTATCCGGTCGCGACCGATCTTGCCCAAGGCGCCGAAGCGGCTCCGGCGCTGGTAGCGGTCCCCGCTGCCAAGCCGGGCGATACCATGGCCCTTGCCATGGTTGCCCCGACGAACGCCGCCATGACCAATGCCGAGACCGCGACTGCCGCCGTGACCCTGGCCTCCGCCGATGCCTCGCAGGTAGCAGCAACCGCCCCGACCGTCGCTGCTGCCAAGTCCAGCCGGGTGCAGGACCTGCCGGTTTCCACGCTCGCTGTTGCCGCTGCAATGGAATCGGACTTCGACACCGGCGAGCCCGTCGGCCTCGAAAACCTCGTTGCAAACCGCATGATCGTACCGACCGAGCGCCCGAAGACGGGCGTCATCGGCTCGACCGTGGCCGCCGTTGCCAGCGTCATCCCGGATTCGATGAAGTTCTCCAAGACGCCGACGAGCTCGCGTCCCGAACTCGACAAGCTCATCAAGTATTACGCCGACCTCAACGGTATCCCGGTCGAACTGGTGCACCGTGTCGTCAAGCGCGAGAGCAACTACAACCCGCGCGCCTACAGCAAGGGCAACTACGGCCTGATGCAGATCCGCTACAACACCGCCAAGGGCCTCGGCTACGACGGTCCGGCGGAAGGTCTGTTCGACGCCGAAACCAACATCAAATACGCGACGAAGTACCTGCACGGCGCCTGGATGGTGGCCGACAACCAGCATGACGGCGCGGTCAAGCTCTATGCGAGCGGCTATTACTACCACGCCAAGCGCAAGGGTCTGCTCGAAGAGCTCGGCATGAAGTGAGGCAAGCCTCACTTGCTGGAGTTTCTCTAGCCGCTGACCGGGACGATTTTTAAAGAGGCGCTCAATCGAGCGCCTCTATTATTTTGCCGTTGAGCTTCTGCACGTCATAGCCGAGCCGCGAGGGTGTCAGACCGAGCCTGACCACCGCAAGCTTCAATGAGGGCACGAGCATAATGGCCTGGCCGTCATGGCCAAGCATCCAAAAGCTGTCTGCCGGAAAGCGGCCCGTCCCTGCCCTGACCCCGTTTTCCTCCAGCCACACCTGACCCTGGCCGTATTTGCCGCCGGACGCCTTGGTCGGCGTGCGCATGAACGCGACATAGCCCGCAGGCAGCATCGCCTGCCCCTTCCAGACGCCGTCCTGCAACAGGAACTGAGCAAAACGCGCCCAATCATGCGCTGTCGCATACATGTAGGACGAGCCGACGAACGTGCCCGCCTCATCGGTTTCCATCACCGCGCTCCGCATGCCCAGGGGTGAGAAAAGGGCGTCGTGCGGATAGGCAAGTGCTGCGGCCGGGGCATCGAAGGTTTGCATCCAGAGCTTCGCCAGAAGCGTGCTCGTGCCACTGGAATAGCGGAAGTCCGTCCCGGTCTCGGAGGAGAGTGGCTTTGCCGCCGCGTAAGCCGCCATATCCTTCTCGCGGTAGAGCATGCGGGTGACGTCGGTGACGTCGCCATAGTTCTCGTTGAACTCCAGCCCGCTCTGCATGCCCATGAGGTCGGCAAGCGTGATGCGCGCGCGCCCGTCGCCAGCCCATTCCGGCAGGAGCCCGGCGCGTGCCACATCCATGTGTCCGCCAGCGACGCGCAGACCGATCAGCGCCGCCGTCACGGATTTGGTCATCGACCAGCCGAGAAGCGGTGTCGAACGATCGAAGCCTTGCCCATAGGTCTCCGCGACCAGGCGACCATCTCTTATGACGGCGATCGCCCGCATGCCCGGCCCGGCAAGCTCTCCGTCTTCGATCAGCTTCTGCAGGGCGGGGTCGATTTGTGCCCCCTCGCCTTCCGGCCAGGTCGCATCCGGCAAAGGTGCAGGTGCGGCGGCCGCGGTCCGGATCTGTGCAAGCGCGCTCGCGTCGCCATCAGGCAGGCTCGTGCAGCCCGTCCCCGGCCGATAGGCCGCGTAGCCCGCAGCGGCAAAGCCCAGGATCCGGGCCGTCACCATCTGCTTCTCGCTATCCACGGCGACGCTGATCAACTTCAGCAAGGGATGACCGGGTGCCTGGACGTCATCGGCAAGCACCGCTTGTGCATCGCGCCCGGCGATGAACACGTTGGAGCAGACGATCTTGGCCGCATAGCCGTCACCGATCTTGAGCAGTTCCGGTGGCGCCAGCGCGAGCCAGCCAAAAAGGCCGGCAGCAATCAGCACCAAGGCAGCACCCGATATCCTCAACACGCGTCCCATGCGCTCCTCCGACTTGAGGCGCAAAGAGAACCAGCATTTCGCAGCCAGGAAAAGCCCCGACGGTTTCAACCTGTCATTTTAAGAAGAACCGCCCCGGACGCTTTGCAGATAGCAGAGATTGCTCGCGCGCAAGATCCCGGCGCCGCCTTGCGCGACGTGCTCTATGCAGTGCGTCGCAGTTCACCCATTTTGCCGCCGCCAAACAGCACGGTCACGTCGGCAATTGGCGGCGAAATCCATGGGCCGCGGAGTTCCGCCGCGCCGCAGGCGCGCGCGCAATCCGCCTCGCTTTCCTTCTCGACGCCGCTGACGCCGATCGCAAGACGCAGCACCTGGCCCGTCTTGATCAGGCAGGCAAGCAGCGCAACGCTGCGCTCACTGCCGTGGGCCGCCCGCACGGCGGCCAGATCGACCGTCACCTGGTCGGGCTGCACGTCGGAAATCTGGTTCAAGGGCAGCGACGAGGCAGAGCCCCCGCCCAGCGCGACCCGCACGCCAAGCACGCGCAGGCCGCGCAGGTTCTCAGCGAAAACGGCCAGGTCTTCCGTCGAAACGCCCTCGGCAACCTCGATCGTCAACCGCCCCGGTGGCAGGCCCGCCGCAAGCAGGCATCGCTGCACCTGCACCACGAAGTCGCGATCCCTAAGCTGGGAAGCGAAGGGCACCACGGTCAGCCCGGTCGGCGATGGCCAGCTTGCCGCCTGTCGGCAGGCGGCCTGAAGTGCCCATGCCCCCAGCGACAGCGTGAACGCGCTCTGCTCCGGCGGCTCGAATGCGTCCGCCCCGATCACGCCACGAAGCGGATGCCTCCAGCGCAGCAGCGATTCGAACCCTCGGACAACACCGCTTTCGCCACCGGCGATCGGCAGGAATTCGAGGAAGAACTCCTCCTGCGCAAAACCCCGCACCAGATCGCGCTCCGCCTCCGCCCGCTGGCGCATGGCGTCCGACATCGTTTCGGAATGGAAGGCATGGCTGTTGCCGCTGATCGCTTTTGCCTCGTAGAGCGCCAGATCCGCCCGCTTCAGCACATCGCCCGTCGAAATGTCCGTCCGCTCGATAAAGGCGATGCCGATGCTGCAGCCGGAAGCGACCTGGGCCTCGCCGAGATCGAACGGCAGCTCGAACAGTCTCTCGACGCGCGTTGCCAACATTTCGGCCTCGGCTTGCGATGACGCGCCGGCCGCCGCGACCACGAACTCGTCGCCCCCCAGCCGGTACACCGTCGCTTCTCCGGCGAATGCCCGGCGCAACCGCGCGCCAAACAGAGCCAGCAGCCGATCGCCAGCATCATGCCCCAGCGTGTCGTTGATGGATTTGAAACGATCAAGGTCGAGGAGGAGCAATGACTTGCGTTCGAACGCGGCCCCCTCGACGCAAAGCGCCTGGCGAATATCAGCCTCCAGCGCCGCCCGGTTTGCAAGCCCCGTGAGCTTGTCGCGGTGGACCTCGTGGCGCAGCCGCCGCTCGGCACGGCGGGCCGCAAACAATTCACGTTCGAGCCGACGCGAATAGCGCCAGCGATAGAAGGAACCGCCGAGGAGAAACGGCATGGCGCCGGCCGCCACAATGGCGGTAACGTCCCAATGGGTCGTCGATTGTTCAATCAGAACGGTTTCCGTCGCCAGCCATGCCGCAGAAACCAGAGCCCCCAATGCCGCGCCGGCAGCCGCAAATCGCTGCTCGGGCTTCGGCAGAAACGTTCTTAACATCATGTCGACGCCCCCCGAATATGAGAAGGTGCTAGCACGCTAGGGTTTAATGAATTCTTATGGGTGAAAAATCACAGTCACAGCCTCTACGGCGGGTTCGGGCGGCTGTGGAAAGCCCGTCATCAAAGTGTAGCCGAGTCAATTTAGAAGCGGCTAAGTTTCAACTGGATGACCGTCTGAGATGAATGAACTCGCTCCCGACGTCGGCTTTGGCAGAAAAAATCCGAAGCTGAAAAACGCCCTGCTGCAGCACAAGACCCTCTCGCTTGCGGGCCTCTCGGAACGTCTCTTCGGCCTGCTGTTTTCGGGCCTCGTCTACCCGCAAATCTGGGAAGACCCGATCGTCGACATGGAAGCGATGCAGCTCGGCCCCGACAGTCGCATCGTCACCATCGGCTCTGGCGGCTGCAACATGCTGACCTATCTATCAGCCGGCCCGCGCAAGATCGACGTCGTCGATCTCAACCCGCACCATATCGCGCTCAACCGCTTGAAGCTCGCGGCCTTCCGCCATCTGCCGAGCCACAAGGACGTCACGCGCTTCCTCGCCACCCAAGGCACCGGCACCAACGTCCAGGCTTTCGATCTCTTCCTCGCACCCAAACTCGACGCGGCGACCCGCAGCTACTGGAACGGCCGCAGCCTCGCCGGCCGCCGCCGCATCGGCGTCTTTGGCCGCAACATCTATCGCACCGGCCTTCTCGGCCGCTTCATTGCGGCGGCCCACCTGCTTTCGCGCATGCACGGCGTCAATCCGGAAGAGTTCGTCCAGGCGCGCTCGATGCGCGAACAGCGCCAGTTCTTCGACGAGCGCCTGGCGCCGCTGTTTGATCGTCCCACCATCCGCTGGATCACCGGGCGCAAGAGCTCGCTCTTCGGCCTCGGCATTCCGCCGCAGCAGTTCGACGAGCTCGCAAGCCTGAGTGCCGAGAAGTCGCTCGCCGCCGTGCTCCGCCAGCGTCTCGAAAAGCTCACCTGTCACTTCCCGCTGCGCGAGAACTACTTTGCCTGGCAGGCGTTCGCACGGCGTTACCCGCTGCCGCAAGAGGGCGACCTGCCGCCCTATCTGAGCGCCTCTGCCTATGAGACGATCCGCAACAACGCCGAACGCGTCGAGGTTCATCACGCAAGCTTCACCGAGCTTCTGGCCGGCAAGGCTGCCGGCGCCGTCGATCGCTACGTGCTGCTCGACGCCCAGGACTGGATGAACGACCAGCAGCTGAACGACCTCTGGACGGAAATCACCCGTACGGCCGATACCGGCGCGGTTGTCATCTTCCGCACCGCGGCCGAAGACAGCATCCTGCCAGGCCGTGTTTCCGCAGCCCTGCTTGACCAGTGGCACTACGACGCCGAGACCTCGCTGAGGCTTGGCGCAGAGGATCGCTCCGCCATCTATGGCGGCTTCCACATCTACCGGAAGAAAGGCTAGGCCCGTGCTTGAGGCTCGCAGTTCCCACGCGCGGCGCATGGACCACATGTACCGCTACCAGCGGCATTTCTACGATCTGACGCGCAAGTACTACCTCTTCGGTCGCGACACGCTGATCCGGGAGATGCACGCAGCACCTGGCGCCTCGGTGCTTGAAGTGGGTTGCGGCACCGGCCGCAATCTCTCGCTAATCGGCCGCTGCTTCCCCTCGGCCCGCCTGTTCGGCCTCGACATTTCGCAGGAGATGCTGACCTCGGCCGATGCAAAGCTCAACCGCGGCTCCAGGCCGCGAGCAACGCTTCGGGTCGCCGATGCCACGGATTTTGACCCGGCCATCTTCGGCGAGCGAGGCTTCGACCACGTCGTCATCTCCTATTCGCTGTCGATGATCCCCGACTGGCAGAAGGCGATCGACGCGGCAATCGCGGCGCTCAATCCTGGCGGCTCGCTGCACATCGCCGATTTCGGCCAGCAGGAACGCCTGCCGGCAGGCTTTCGTCGGGCGCTGCGCGGCTGGCTCAATCGCTTCCACGTGACGCCGCGCGAGCGCCTGTTCGAGGTTTTGCGCGACAAGGCGAGAGCGAACGGTGCCGACCTCGAACGGCGCGCGATCGGCCGTGGTTATGCTTGGCTGGCCGTCTATCAACGCCCAGCCGTTGCGGTCGCTGCCTGAGACCAGCAGCCCATGTCGTGCAACGCGCGGGCAATCCGCGCGTTGCCGCTTTTGGGTCGGCGCCGAAAATCTCCCGGTTTTCGGCGCTTTCGACCATGGGCACGACCGCAATTCCCGCTTGAGCTAACCCAATTTTTACGATGATATGGTGAAAATGGGGTTCACGCCTCGCGGGGGAAATCACCGATATGGAAGCCATCGTGTGAGGCAGGTTCGTCGATCGTCTCGAAACAGGTACCCCATGCGCCGGCTTCTCCTGGCTCTATTGCCCATTGCCACCCTTCTTTCCGCCTGTTCCTCGACCGACTACGACCTGATGCAGACGGCATCGATCCCACCGCGCTTTCAGGATACGGACCCGCAGAACTTCGGCGACCGGACCCCGCAGCACCACAACATCCACGGCATCGACGTTTCGAAATGGAATGGCGATATCGACTGGACGAAGGTGAAGAACTCGGGCGTCTCCTTCGCCTTCATCAAGGCGACGGAAGGCAAGGATCGGGTCGATACGCGCTTCAACGAGTATTGGCAGCGGGCGCGGGCCGCCGGCATCCCCTACGCGCCCTATCACTTCTATTACTTCTGCTCGACCGCGGACGATCAGGCCGACTGGTTCATCGCCAACGTGCCGAAAAGCGCGGTCTACCTGCCGCCGGTGCTCGACGTCGAGTGGAACGGCGAATCGAAGACCTGCCGCCATCGCCCCTCGCCCGACGAAGTACGCGTCGAGATGAAGCGCTTCATGGACCGCCTCGAAGCGCATTACGGCAAGCGGCCGATCATCTACACCTCGGTCGACTTCCACCGCGACAATCTCGTTGACCAGTTCAAGGAGCATCACTTCTGGGTGCGCTCGGTCGCCAAGCATCCGGGCGAAACCTATGTCGAGCGTCGCTGGGCGTTCTGGCAATACACCAGCACCGGGGTGATTCCCGGCATCGACGGCGCCACCGATATCAATGTCTTCGCCGGCTCGGCGAAAAACTGGAAGAAATGGGTCGCGGCGGTCTCGCAACCGAAGCAGAACTGACATTCCTGCCGACAACTGTGGCAGGCGAACCCTTTTTCTTCTTTCGGTCATAATGCTCTGAAAGAGCAACGGCAGATTTACAAACAGCAGTTTCGTCCGTGGTGGCGCACGCGCATCCCACGGCAAAGAAAGGAATTTATGATGATCCGCATAGCCCGGCACGCCCTCGCCTCCGTCGCTCTTCTGGCCCTGACCGCGTCTGCGGCTGCCGCCCAGACCGCGGCTGCGACGGGCACGCAGGCAGCAGCTCCGGCGGTTGCCTGCGGCGGCGACCTCGGCGCGTTCCTTCAGGGCGTGAAGGCCGAGGCGGTCGCCAAGGGCGTTCCGGCCGATGTCGCCGACCGGGCGCTTGCGGGTGCCGCCATCAACGAAAAGGTGCTCAGCCGCGACCGCGCCCAGGGCGTCTTCAAGCAGACCTTCACCGAATTTTCCAAGCGTACCGTCAGCAAGTCGCGGCTCGATATCGGCCAGCAGAAGATGAAGGAATATGCCGACGTCTTTGCCCGCGCCGAGAAGGAATTCGGCGTGCCCGCCCCCGTCATCACCGCCTTCTGGGCGATGGAAACCGACTTCGGTGCCGTCCAGGGCGACTTCAACACCCGCGACGCGCTGGTGACGCTGTCGCATGATTGCCGCCGACCGGAAATGTTCCGCCCGCAGCTGATCGCAGCCATCGAGATGGTGCAGCACGGCGACCTCGACCCGGCGACCACCACCGGCGCCTGGGCCGGCGAGATCGGCCAGGTGCAGATGCTGCCGGAAGACATCATCGCCTATGGCGTCGATGGCGACGGCGACGGCCACGTCAACCTGAAGAAGAGCTCGCCCGACGCGATCCTGACTGCCGCCAAGTTCATCCAGAGCCTCGGCTTCAAGGCTGGCCAGCCGGTGATCCAGGAAGTCAGCGTTCCCGCTGAGCTTCCCTGGGAAAAGACCGGCCTGCAGCCAGGCATGAAGGCTAGCGACTGGTTCGCGCTCGGCGTCAAGCCGCGCAACGGCGACACCGCTTTCGGCAATCTCGAAGCCTCGCTGGTGCTGCCGCAGGGCCGCAAGGGCGTTGCCTTCCTCACCTACCCCAACTTCAACGTCTATCTCGAGTGGAACCAGTCGTTCATTTACACGACCTCGGCCGCCTACTTCGCGACCCGCCTCGGCGGCGCGCCCACCTATGAGGGCGGCAATCCGGAACCGGGCCTCGACGACGTTGGCATGAAGGCACTGCAGACCAAGCTCCAGACGCTCGGCCACAACGTTGGCAAGATCGACGGCATCCTCGGCTCCGGCACGCGCGCAGCACTCCAGAAGGAGCAGCTTCGCCTCGGCCGCCCGGCCGACGGCTGGGCAACGCTGGAACTCTTGAACGCTCTCTAAAGCAATTCCAGTGTAGAACGGTTTTCCGTCCGGAATTGCGTAATATCAGAGAGTTAGATCATTTCGCTGTTTCGACGAAACAATGAAATGATCTAGGCGCAACGGCGCGGGCAAGCGCGCCTGCCCTTTGCTGACGACCAACCGCCCCGGTGATCGCACGGATTGCCGGGGCTTCTTTTTGTCAGTCGCACAGCCGTAGCCTCCGGCAATGTTGGTGTACCTCCCACGCCGACCGCTCCCCTCGCTACCACGCACGCTTGCAAGAACCGGGTGGTCGCTTCTCCCGCGCCGGGCTATGAAACAGCGTCAGATCAGAACCGGCAGGCAGGACCATGAACGCACGCCCCGCAGTGAACGGCCAGCAGATGAATGTCACGACATGGGCGCTGCTTGCGCTTCTCGGCCTGATCTGGGGCGGATCGTTTTTCTTCGCTCGCGTTGCCGTCGCCCATGTGCCGCCGTTCACGCTGGTGTTCCTTCGGCTGGGCCTCGCCGCCGTGGCCCTGCATCTCTACATCCGCGGCCGCTTCGGCATGTACGAGGCCCTTGCCAGCCGCTGGCGCGAATTCGCGCTGATGGGGCTGATCAACAATGCCATCCCCCATGCCTTCATCTTCCTTGGGCAAACCCATATCGGCGCCGGGCTTGCGGCGATCCTCAACGCCACCACGCCGGTCTGGACCGTCCTCATCGCCAATATGGCAACGGAGGACGAAAAGCTGAGCTCGACCAAGCTTGCCGGCTGCCTGCTTGGCCTTGCCGGCACCGTGGTCCTGATCGGGCCGAGCGCCGTCGCCGGTCTCTTCGGCACGTCGAGCAGCGTGCCACTCTGGGCGCTCATCCTGCCTGTGCTTGCGGCCGTCAGCTACGGCTTTGCCGCAACCTACGGCAAACGCTTCAAGGACCTGGCACCGCCGGTGACGGCCGCAGGACAACTGACGGCTTCGACGCTGATTGCCCTGCCCGTCGCCGCTTTCAGCGATACGCCCTGGCTGCTGCCCATGCCACCAATCGAGGTGGTCCTTTCGATCCTCGGCCTGGCGCTCGTCTCCACCGCCTATGCCTACATCCTCTTCTTCCGCATCATGCGGGAAGCCGGTGCCACCAACACTTCGCTCGTCACCCTCATGGTGCCGCCAAGCGCGATCCTGCTCGGCTACCTCTTTCTCGGCGAGACGCTGCAGGTGGCGGATTTCGCCGGCATGGTGCTGATCGCACTCGGCCTGGCCGTCCTCGACGGCCGAATCCTGCGCCGCAAACGGGCCGCCTGAACGGGGGAATCGGGGGCTTGAATGGTACCCGTTTGGGGCACTCACGCACGGTTACAAACGTTTACATTAACCTTGTCGAAGCGATTGTGAAAAAAATGTGGCAGCCTCGAAATAGCAATGTTTTCAGATCTATAGGCCTGTGAATAAGGGTTTCCGACCTCACGGATTTCGCACTGCAGCACAAGTTTCCCTTTAACCCTCCCTGATTTCGCCCTATGTTTTAACGCGTTAACGCAGGGAGGGTCTTCCATGGGCCTTACACATTCGCTGAACGTCCTCATGATCAGTGCAGCGTTCGTATTCGTAGCCACGATGCTTTTCATCTGAAGAGCGAGCTGCTGACAGTCCAAAACCGAATAGGGACTTAAATTTCCGGGAAACCATTTTGCAGCACCAAGCAAGTTAGACCGCCAAGAGAGCACAGGGTCTAGACGCTGCGACAAACGAGAAAGCGCCTGAAGATCGATCTTCGGGCGCTTTCCTTTTTGGGCGACCTTTTCCTGAAGCGGCCACAGGCTGAACCATTGAAGCGGTTCGAGGCGTGTGGCTGAGGCAGCGCGGCTCAGGCCGCGGCACCTGCCACTCTCTTCTGCGGCGCTTCCTCGAGCGCGCCGCTCGTCTCCGGTTGAACCTGCTCGAAGCCGACGAGATCGAGTACAGCGGTCACCAGAGGCGTGCGGTTCATCGTATAGAGATGGAAATCGCGCACGCCGCGACGCGCCAGATCGACGATCTGCTCGGCGGCGATGTGGGTCGCCTCCTTGAAGCGCTCGGCCGGCTGGTCCTCAAGGTGGACGAGCCGCGTAACGATTGCCTCCGGCACGCTGGCGCCACAGAGACCGGCAAACTTCTGCACCTGCGTGAGATTGTTGATCGGCAGGATGCCCGGGACGATCGGGATATTGATGCCGGCGCGGCGTACGCGCTCCAGGTAGCGTTCGTAATCATTGTTGTCGAAGAAGAACTGGGTCAGCGCCCGGTTCGCACCGGCGTCCACCTTGCGCTTCAGCATGTCGATGTCGGACGCGACGTCGGGGCTTTCCGGGTGCTTTTCCGGATAGGACGAGACGGAGATCTCGATATCGTCGCCGCGCGCGCGGATCGCCCTGACGAGATCGGCGCTGCTCTCGTAGCCGCCTGGATGCGGCTGGTAGACGCTGCCAATGCCGCCCTGCGGATCGCCGCGCAAGGCGACGAAGTGCCGGACGCCGCAGGCAATGTACTCGTCGATCACCGCGTCGACTTCCGCCTTCGGCGCGCCGACGCAGGTCAGGTGAGCCGCGGTATTGGCAAAACCCTTTTCCTCGATCATGCGACGGACCGTCGTCAGCGAGCGTGCCTTGGTCGAGCCGCCGGCGCCATAGGTGACGGTCACGAAGGCCGGACCGAAGACGGAAAGATCTTCCGCTGTCTGGAAGAGCTGCGCTTCCATCTCATCGGTCTTCGGCGGGAAATACTCGAAGGAGAGCTTCAGATTGCCGCGTTCGGCCGGATAAAGCGTCTGTGCCGTCATATTTAAACTCCCCCCGCCTGGACACGCGGCCTCGGCGTTTCATTCTCATTCACGGCCCGCCGATCGCGCGCCAGCCAGATGGTCACCGTCAGTTTCCCGCCGTCCGCCCCCTCAGGCGACAGATCCGTGGTCTTTTCGAGGACCAGCCCCGCCTTGGCCAGCCAGTCGGCCATGGCCTGATGCGAGAAGCCGAGGCGGGCATGGGCGTGCTCGTCGCGCAGGTGCTCGAGCCCGTGCGGCGCAAAGTCGATGATGACCAGGCGACCACCGGGCATCAGCATCCGCGCGGCCTCGGCGATCGCCGCCTCCGGCTCTTCGAGGAAATGCAGCACCTGATGGATGGTGACGAGATCGAAGGTCTGGCCGTCGAGCGGCAGGTTGAAGATGTCGCCATGGCGGATCGATGCCTTGGTGATGCCGGCCCGGTCGAGATTGGAGCGCGCAACCGCGAGCATGTCGCGGCTGGCGTCGACCCCGGTGCCCCGGCGATAGAGCCCTTCGAACAGCTGCAGGATACGGCCCGTCCCGGTGCCGAGATCGAGCAGGCTTTCGACCGGCTCGTCGCCAACCATCTCGCGCAGCTGAGCCTCGACGTCGCGCTCGCTGACGTGCAGGCGGCGAAGCTCGTCCCAGCCGGCAGCGTTGCGGCTGAAATAGGCCTGGGCCTTCTCGGCTCTGGCCTTCTTGAGCGTGGTGAGCCTCGCTGCATCGCGCGAAAGCACGGCATCCTCGACAGAGGCGGAAGCCAGCATCGCCCGCACGAGACCCACACGGGCGCCATCCTGTCTCAGTCGAAAATAGGCCCAGGCGCCTTCCTGGTAACGGTCGATCAGTTCGACCTC
This sequence comes from Ensifer sp., assembly GCF_035999185.1. Taxonomy (GTDB): domain Bacteria; phylum Pseudomonadota; class Alphaproteobacteria; order Rhizobiales; family Rhizobiaceae; genus Ensifer. Next base: position 12,406 of record NZ_DASYHB010000127.1, read on the forward strand.
GGCAAGCAGCTTCAGATGCCGCGAAATACGCGGCTGCGATTGCCCGAGAATTTCGGTAAGATCGGTAACGGTAAGATCGCCCGCAGCCAAGAGCGCGACCAGACGCATGCGGGTCGGCTCGCCCGCCGCCTTCAGCACGTCCACCAGCGCATCCAGTCCCAGTTGCCCCTGAGTAGCCATCGCCATCCCCATCAACACATAAAGATATGTTTATGTGATTTGCGACGCTGGCGCAAGCGGATTTGCGCTGGAAGGCCAAAGAATGCCGCTGGCGAAACAGGACCATAGCCGTATAGGCCATGCCAAGGTGTCACGTCCGCCAGCCTGGCTCCGCCCGGCCTGTCCACCCAAGGCCGTCGCCTTCACGTTCAGCAATCGAAGGCGCGGCGCTGGCACGTTGTACGTCACTGGAGCATCCTGCCCTCACGTAGCGTCACTGGAGGCAGGCCGCTCACGGACGAAGATGCCGGAGCACCCATTGTGCGGTCAGGGTAACGTGCGGCACACCAGGCGGCCAGCGAGCTCGCCCCGGACTGCCAACGATCGGAGAGGCCGCTGCCCACTGGTAATGCCACTTCCAGACCCCTCGCCCCTGACCGGCTCCAAAGCACAGAGCCCCCTCAGGGGCGCGAAATACCGCGTCGCACTTTGGATTGGCTCCAGTTCCCCCCTTGATCGGATAGGATTAATGGAAAGAGGCAGTAGAACGCCCGCAACAGAAAACGGGCGAAGCTGCGCCTCGCCCGTTCCAGTATGCTTGACGTACCTGCCTGCATCCGCAGGCAAGCCGGTGCCGGTCCTATTAGCGCGTCAGGCGCTTGTAGGTGACGCGCTTCGGATTGACCGAATCCGGGCCGAGGCGGCGGATCTTGTCCTTTTCGTAGTCTTCGAAGTTGCCTTCGAACCATTCGACCTGGCTGTCGCCTTCAAAGGCGAGAATGTGCGTTGCCAGGCGGTCGAGGAACATGCGGTCGTGGCTGATGATAACGGCGCAACCGGCGAAGTTTTCGAGCGCGATTTCGAGTGCTGCCAGCGTCTCGGTGTCGAGGTCGTTGGTCGGTTCGTCGAGCAGCAGAACGTTGCCACCGGCCTTCAGCATCTTGGCAAGGTGCACGCGGTTGCGCTGACCACCCGAGAGGTTGCCGACCTTCTGCTGCTGGTCGCCGCCCTTGAAGTTGAAGGTCGAGCAATAGGCGCGCGAGTTCATCTCGTGCTTGCCGAGCTTGATGACTTCGGCACCGCCGGAGATTTCCTCCCAGACGGTCTTGTTGCCATCGAGCGCGTCGCGGCTCTGGTCGACGTAGCCGAGGTGCACCGTCTCGCCGATGCGGATCGAGCCGCTGTCGGGCTGCTCCTGGCCGGTGATCATGCGGAAGAGCGTCGTCTTACCGGCGCCGTTCGGGCCGATGATGCCGACGATGCCGCCCGGCGGCAGCTTCAAGGACAGGCCGTCGATGAGCAGGCGATCGCCATAACCCTTGGTGACGCCTTCCATCTCGATGACCACCTGGCCGAGGCGCTCGCCGACCGGGATGATGATCTGGGCGTCGCCCGGGCGCTGGTTTTCAGCCGCGTTGACCAACTCGTCATAGGAGCGGATACGCGCCTTGGACTTGGCCTGGCGGGCCTTGGGGCTCGATGCGATCCATTCCTGTTCGCGAGCGATCGCCTTCTGGCGGGAAGCCTCTTCGCGGCCTTCCTGCTGCATGCGCTTGGCCTTGGCAACGAGGTAGGCCGAGTAGTTGCCTTCGTAAGGAATGCTGCGGCCGCGGTCGAGCTCGAGGATCCAGCCGGTGACGTTGTCGAGGAAGTAGCGGTCGTGGGTGATCATCAGCACGGCGCCCGGATACTCGCGCAGGTGCTTTTCGAGCCAGGCAATCGTCTCGGCGTCGAGGTGGTTGGTCGGTTCGTCGAGCAGCAGCAGGTCCGGCTGCGAAAGGAGCAGCTTGCAGAGCGCAACGCGGCGCTTTTCACCGCCCGACAGGTTGGTGACTTCCGCATCGCCCGGAGGGCAACGCAGGGCTTCCATGGCCATTTCCACCTGGCTCTCGAGATCCCACAGGTTCTGGCTGTCGATGATATCCTGGAGCTTGGCGCCCTCTTCCGCCGTCTCGTCGGAGTAGTTCATCATCAGTTCGTTGTAGCGGTCGACGATCGCCTTCTTCTTGGCAACGCCTTCCATGGCGTTTTCAAGCACTGTTTTCGTCGGGTCGAGCTGCGGCTCCTGCGGCAGGTAGCCGACGGTCGCACCTTCGGCGACCCAGGCTTCGCCGGTGAATTCCTTGTCGAGGCCGGCCATGATGCGCAGGACCGTCGACTTACCGGCACCGTTCGGGCCGAGGATACCGATCTTGGCGTCCGGGTAGAACGACAGATGAACGTTCTCGAGAACCTTCTTTGCGCCGTAGGACTTATTAAGTCCGGCCATATGATAGATGAACTGACGTGCCATGAGGGAATGCTCCGCAGGGAAAGGAAATTTGCCCGCTATGTAGGCGAATTATGGGAAGGGGGCAATGATCAAAGGCGTCAGCCCCTGTCTATCCCCCGGCCCATCCCAAGCGAGCGTCTCCGTCCATGTGGCTTGCGCCATGTCTCCGCGACGGGCGCGGACCACTCCGCCCAAAAGCCAGCTCACGCACCAGATCGGGCGCAATCGCCTAGCCGCGGCCAGCGCTGTCGGCGATGCCCTTGGCGCATTTGAACTCGGTCGTACCCGCCGCCTGGATCAGCGGTGAAAGGCTCGATGCCTTCAACACGTCGCCAGTCAACCCGATCGTCAGCCCGGTGATGAGGCTGCGCCCTTGAACGGTCTGGCAGCGCATGCGCACCCGGTCGCCTGCCCCTGCGCCAAAGCTCTGGTCAAAGGCCTGCTTGATTGTCTTCTCGTCGAGCTCGGACCCGATGCGCTGGCGAAAGAGTGCACCGACAGCCGAGCGATTGAGCTCCTCCAGCATCCGCAGCTGCACGGCGAAGTAGTCGTCGACCGAACCCTCCTGGCATGTGCCGCTCATCAGCCACTGGTGCCGGTCGAGGCCGGATTGCACGCCGGGCATGGCGACAAGCAATCGCGCCGCCATGTCGTCGGCAACGCCAAGCTTCGGCAGCTCCATCCAGTTGCCCGTGCGGTCCTTCGCGCGCATCTCGGCCGCCACGCCGCAGTAACTTTTGCGCAAGGGCCAGAGGCCATGCAGCGAGAAATTGGTGGCATCGAAGCGTTCCGCCGTCTGGCTCGCGCATTCCTTGCGCTCCGGCCGCGTTTCGCAGAAGCCTGGCTGCCAGCTGACCGCCAGCACATACTCGGTGCGGCTCGCAGCGCCCGCCGGCTGCGCCTCCTTGGAAACCACCTCGCTGGCAGCAAAGGCTGTTGGTGCAAGCAACAGCATCAGCGCTGCAAGGGCAACCGCCGGCAACCCTGATATCGCTTTAAAGAAACGCGTCATGACATCCTCCTGCGAAAACAAAACAGGAACGAATATCGCTCAAAACGGGAAAATTGCAACTCCTAATGTGAATGCCGCCAAATCGCTTGTGACCTCATGCGCAACGATCAACAAGCGGCGATTGCCTTTCCGACACAAATCGATTTGAAATCGCGTTGGTCTGTCGAGATTGTTGCCGGGAGAAAAGATGTTCGGGCAGGTGAACACGCATCAGAGCCCGACCGGCGCCACCTTGAGCTGGCGCCACGTTCCGGCATCCACCGACGCTCGCGGCATCCTTCTCTTGAGCCATGGCCTGGCCGAACATTCGGGCCGCTATCAGCGCTTTGCCGAGGCGATGGCCGGCCACGGCTTCCACGTCTATGCCCACGACCATCGCGGCCATGGCGCAACCCGCGCCCCCGATGCGCCGCTCGGCATGTTTTCAAACCGTGACGGCCTCGACAAGATCTTCGCCGACATCAGGGCCGTTCGCGACATCGCCATCGCGACCCATCCCGGTCTTCCGGTGATCCTCTTCGGCCACTCCATGGGCGGGCTGATTGCGCTCAACGCCGCCGAGACCGACCCTGGTCTTTACGATGCGCTTGCCGTCTGGAACTCCAATTTCCGCCCCGGCCTTGCCGGTCGCGGCGGGCAGATGATCCTGAAGATCGAAAAGGCCCTGAAAGGCTCCGACGTGCCGAGCCCGCTTCTGACGAAGCTCACTTTCGGCATGTGGGGCGGGGCGATCAAGGATCGCAAGACCGATCTTGACTGGCTCTCGCGCGACGACGCAGAGGTCGCGAAATATGCCGCCGATCCGCTCTGCGGTTTCGACGCGACCGTATCGCTTTGGCTCGATCTTTTCCGGCTATCCTTTGCAGGCGCCCGGCCCGATCGGCTGGAACGCCTCAAGAAGGACCTGCCCGTTCACCTGGTCGGCGGCAGCGCCGACCCATCGACTGAGATGGGCAACGCCGTCAGCTGGCTCGGCAAGACGATGCAGAGAGCCGGCATGAGCGATGTCACCGTCACCGTCTATGATGGCATGCGCCACGAAACCCTGAATGAGCTTGGCCGAGAAAAGGCGACTGCGGATTTTGCCGCCTGGTGCCTTCGCGCCGTCGCAAAGAAGCGCTGACCGGTAGTCCTGATGGCCGACATGCCCCTCTCCAAGATCGCCTCCGATCACAACCGCATCTCCTTCGGCCTGACGCTGATGGTGATCTCGGTGCTGCTCTCGCCGTTGATCGACATATTCGCCAAACTCGCGATTGCGCAGGTCCCTTCGGCCGAAATCACCGCCGTCCGCTTCCTGCTCCAGGTCGTCTTCATCCTGCCGATCGTGCTTTTCCGTGGCAGCCTTTTCGATCTCACCTGGAAGAAGACCGCGCTCCACGCGCTGCGTGGCGGCCTGCTCGTCGTCACCATGCTCTCCTTCATTACCACGCTGAAGGTGATGGAGGTCGCCGACGCGATTGCGATCTTCTTCGTCGAGCCGATCATTCTGACGATCCTCGGCAGCATCTTCCTGAAGGAGACCATCGGCTGGCGGCGCTACACCGCCTGCGGCGTCGGCTTCTTCGGCGCGCTCCTCGTCATCCAGCCGAGCATGCAGGAGGTCGGGTGGATCGCTCTCCTGCCTGTCGTCGCCGCCTTTGGCCTTGCCGTGTTCCTGCTCGTCACCCGCATGGTGGCGCAGAACGAGGACCCCTGGTCGATGCAGTTTCACGCCGGCATCTGGGGCGGCCTCTTTTGCCTGGTGCTGCTCTATTTCGGCGAAGGCACCGGCTCCAGTGTCTTTGATCCGGTCTGGCCCGAAGGCGCCACCTGGTATTACCTGCTCGGCGTCGGCGTCACGGCCACCATCTCCGGCGTGCTTGGCGTCTACGCCTATCGCGCAGCACCTGCCTCGGTGCTGGCGCCGCTGCAATATCTCGAAATCGTCTCGGCGACGATCTTCGGCTGGCTGGTGTTTGGCGATCTGTCGGATGCGCTGAAATGGCTCGGCATCACCATCATCATCGGTTCCGGACTCTACATCATCTGGCGCGAACGCCGGCTGCACAAGGACACGAGCGTCGCACAGGTGTCGCCCGCGATCTGACGCGGGCGATCCAAGAACAAAAGAAAGACCAACGGGAGGAAGAAAATGAAAACTGGAGGTCAGCTCATCGTCGATGCGCTCGTCGCCAACGGCGTCAAGCGCATCGCCTGCGTGCCGGGCGAAAGCTATCTGGCCGTGCTCGACGCGCTTTACGACACCGACATCGACGTGCTCGTCTGCCGCCAGGAGGGTGGTGCGGCGATGATGGCCGACGCCTGGGGACGGCTGACAGGCGAGCCAGGTATCTGCATGGTGACGCGCGGCCCCGGGGCCACCAACGCTTCGGCGGGCCTCCACGTCGCAAAGCAGGATTCGATCCCGATGATCCTCTTCATCGGACAGGTGCAGAGCGAGGCGCGCGAGCGCGAGGCCTTCCAGGAGATCGAATACCGCCGCGCCTTCACCGAGGTCGCCAAATGGGTGGGCGAGATCGACGACCCCGCGCGCATTCCCGAATTCGTCACGCGCGCCTTTGCGGTCGCCACGTCAGGCCGACCCGGCCCGGTCGTGCTGACGCTGCCAGAGGATATGCTGACGCGCAGCGCCGAAGCCCCGGCCGCGAAGGCTTACCAGCCGGTCGAGGGACATCCTGGCGCAGCACAGGTCAAGCGCCTCGGCGAGATGCTCGAAAACGCCAAGCGACCGATCGCCATCCTTGGCGGCACCCGCTGGACGGCTGAGAGCGTCGCTCAGTTCCAGCATTTTGCCGAGCGCTGGAAGCTGCCGGTCGGCTGCTCCTTCCGCCGCCAGATGCTGTTTGATCATCTGCATCCGAGTTACGCCGGCGATGTCGGCATCGGCATCAACCCGGCTCTCGCAAAAGAGATCAAGGAGGCCGATCTCGTCCTGCTTCTCGGTGGCCGTTTCTCCGAAATGCCCTCCTCCGGCTACACGCTTCTGGACAGCCCCTATCCGAGCCAGACGCTGGTGCATGTGCATCCCGACAGTTCCGAGCTCGGCCGCGTCTACCGGCCGGAACTGGCGATCGCCGCAAGCCCGCGCGACTTCGTCGCAGCACTCGAAGGCCTTGCGCCCGCAGGCGAACCCGTCTGGGCAGGACGCACGGAAGTCATGCACGCCGCCTATCTCAAATGGTCGACGCCACCGGAGACCGGACCGGGTGCGGTGCAGATGGGCCCGATCATGAATTGGATCGAGGCGAACGTGCCTGAGGACGCGATCTTCACCAACGGCGCCGGCAACTACGCCACCTGGGTCCACCGCTTCCATCGCTTCCGCCGCTTTGCCACGCAAGCAGCCCCTGCTTCAGGTTCGATGGGCTACGGCCTGCCGGCGGCGGTTGCTGCCAAGCAGCTGCATCCCGATCGCGAAGTCATCTGCTTTGCCGGCGACGGCTGTTTCCTGATGCACGGACAGGAGTTCGCAACGGCCGTGCGCTACCGCCTGCCGATCATCACCGTCGTCGTCAACAACGGCATCTACGGTACGATCCGCATGCACCAGGAGCGTGATTACCCCGGCCGCGTCAGCGCCACCGATCTCACCAACCCGGATTTTGCAGCGCTCGCCCGCGCCTATGGCGGCCACGGCGAGACGGTCGAGAAAACGGAAGAGTTTGCCGACGCGTTCCTGCGCGCCCGCGCCAGCGGCAAGCCGTCGATCATCGAGATCAAGCTCGACCCGGAAGCGATCACGCCGACGCGCACGCTGAGCGAGATCAGGGCAGGCTGAGCAGGTTTGGCTTGAGACGGGTTCAATCACGGCGCAGACGCGCCGTGGCTGGCAACTGTGTTTACCGGGCTGTTGAGTAGTTTGTTTTGTCCCTTGCTACGACGCTACGAAGTGCGGCGGTCGTCCTATTCTTCCAGCCACTCCGTCGAAAACGAGCCAGCCTCGTGCAGGTCGGTCGTCTCCAGCCGGCCCGGCCCGAGGTTCTCGAACTTGTGCGGCACATTCGCCGGCGCCACGACGATCTGGCCGGCTTCGGCGTCGATGACGCGATCGCCGACGGTAAAGCGGGCGCGACCCACGCGAACGATGAAGGTTTCGGGATAGGGATGGCGGTGCAGCTTCGGCCCGTAGCCGATCTCGTCCGTGGAAACAAAGATCACCGAGACGCCGGCGCCATAGGCGCCGCCCTCGAATTCGCCCTTCCAGACTTCGGGCTCATCCGCCCATTGCTCGCGCGGAATGAGATACGCTTCGGCCATGCCGATCCTCCACTGTCAGATGGAACAGACGGCCGAGCGCGAGAGCGAAAGGTTCGCGTGGGCTCAGCCGCGAATATGCTGGGTCTGCTGGTAGACGGCGGTCGAGCGGGCGCCCGAGCGGCAGTAGCCGAGCATCGGCCGCTGGAACTCGTCGAGCGCGTCGACCATGCTGGTCACTGCGTCTGCCGTCACGCCCATCGGGCCGACGGGGATGTGCTTGGTCTCGATGCCGAGTTCCTCGGCGCGCGCGGCGATGGAATCAAAGGTCGGCTGGTCCGGTGCCTCGAAATCCGGGCGGTGGCAGACGATGGACTTGAAGCCGAGCGCCTTGATCTGGTCGAGATCCTCGACGCTGATCTGGCCGGTGACCGAGTATTCGTCGTTGATCTGGCGGATGTCCATAGTCGTCTTCCTCAAGGAAATGTGGTGGCCACTGATGTAGGCGCAGCCTTATCTTCCGTCAATTCAAAAGCCACGGCTCACACCACGGCAAAGGCGATCGCGTAGCTCTGCGCCTCACCCGGCGAAAGCGGCACCAGCTCTCCCCTTTCCGCAAGCTCCGGCCTCTTGGCGATGCGGTGCGACACCGGCTCGATGCTGATCACATCCGCCTCGCCGCGCTGGCAGCGCCACATCTGCAGGAATGGAAGCGTGTCGGCGCGAAAACGCACCCGAAGGTCGCGCCCGCCGAGGCCGGCAAGGTTTGCCAGCGTCACCTGCGACCACCCATCGCGACCGACCGCCGCCGGAACACAGAAATGCGCGCTCTCCCCCTCGCCGAAACGCCAGGCGCGCGCGCCGTTCTCGATCGATGCACTGAGGATGCGGGCGTCCGGCCCGAGCAACCGCCCGGCAATGTTGAGGTGATACATCATGGCAGGCGGAAAGGCGGAGGTTCCGACATTGACGACGCGATCCTCAAGCACGACCTCTTGGCCCTCGCCATCGATCCGCCAGCGCCGCTCGACCCGAGCCTGCCCGCCATCCGCAAGCGCCACGTCGATCGTCGCCGTGCATTCGTTGCCGCCCTCGCCCATCTCGGTGTGGCTGACTGGCGTTCCGGCAAGCGAGCCGTGCAAGGGATAGCGAGCGCCGTCCGCACCGCCGTCGATCGGCTCCGGATGGCGGATATGGTCCGGTCCGCAGGTAAAGAGGAAGCCGGCAAGCGCCCGGTCGATCCGCGGGTCACCATCGGATGGGATTGCCGCGCCCGGCGAAAGGTCGACGCCGTCGACGACGAAGACGGCAATGTCGAGCGCCGACAGACGGTCGAACAGCACGTGATTCTCTTGCCTGTCGGTGGGTTCTTCGAGCGTTCTCAGCATGTCCCCTTCCTCAAATCGGCCGCAGAATCACTGCAATCACAAAGAGATGATACCCGAGGATAGACACAATTCATCGGTTGAACCCGCCGGCCGTGCCACATAGATAGAATTTAACCGCTTGTTCATGATGAATTCATTTTTTTCACATTAACGTCGAAATCCAAATGTACCGCGCCAGATCTACCACCATGAAAACAGGTTTACCCGTGACGTCAGCGACCCGCACAGGCCTCTCGCTCCTCGCCGCAGCCGGCTTTCTCGCCGTGGATCTGACGGCAGCTTTCGCGCAGGACTATCGCGGCTATAACCGCTATGGCGACGACGTCATGCTGGTGACGCCCAACGGCGAAATCCTCGACTATGTGCCGGGTGCCGACGAAGTGCAGACCATGCGCGACAGCCGCGGCCGCACGCTGCTCATCGACAGCTGGGGCAACGTGGTGGCAACCGTGGTGCCCAATCGCAACCGCCGGGACGGCTATGGCGGCCAGCGCCAAACGGACAACGGCGGCTACCGCCGCCAGGGCGACGTCGACATCTATTCGAACCAGCGCCCGCGCAACCGCGACCGCGGCTATGGTTATTCCGAGCCCGAATACGGCTATTCCGAACCCGGCGAGGTCACCACCGGCTCGATCCCCGACTATCGCGATGTCGTGCCACCGTCGACCGACGGCAACGAGCTGCCAAACAGCCTGCCGGGCCTGATCGACGGTACTGAGGAAGCCTCGATCGATCCAAACGTCAGCAGCCCGGCCGGCCCGTCGATGCCGCCGGCAATCTCGGTCAAGTCGAAGTCGCGCGCCGAAATCACAGCACTTCAGGTCTTCCTCGACCGCGAAGGCTTCTCGCCAGGCGTCATCGACGGCAAGATGGGCTCGAACGTCACCAAGGCGATCGAAGCCTGGCAGCAGTCGACGGGCGAAACGCTCGACCCGAACAACACCGACGACATTCTCGAGCGGCTGCGCATGAGCGGCGGCATGCCGATCACCAGCTACACGATCACGGCTGCCGACGCCGCCGGCCCCTATGTGGCGTCAATTCCCGAGGATTACGCCCACAAGGCGCAGCTTCCGCACATGTCCTTTACCTCGACGACGGAAATGCTCGGCGAGAAGTTCCATATGGACGAGGCCTATCTGCGCGAGCTCAATCCGGGCGTCGATTTCACCATCCCCGGCACGATCATCAAGGTGATCAACCCCGGCGCCAACAAGACCGGCAAGGTCGCCCGCATCCTCGCCGACAAGGGCCGCAAGCAGGTTCTTGCCTATGACGAAGCCGGCAAGCTGATTGCCGCCTATCCGGCAACCATCGGCTCGTCCGACACGCCGTCGCCCTCGGGAACGGTCAATGTCGAGCGCATCGCACTCAATCCGGGTTACACTTACAATCCGAAGATCAACTTCAAGCAGGGCAACAACGACAAGGTGCTGACCCTGCAGCCGGGCCCGAACGGACCTGTAGGGACCGTCTGGATCGCGCTTTCGAAGCCGACCTACGGCATTCACGGCACGCCGGAACCGTCGAAGATTGGTAAGACCCAGAGCCACGGCTGCGTGCGCCTGACCAACTGGGACGCGACCGAACTTGCCAAGATGGTGAGCGCCGGGGTTACGGTCGAGTTCGTCGACTGACCGTACCCGGCCGCTCGTTAACCGAAGCGTTGTTTTTCGAGGATTTTTTTCGAGGTTTCCCCCAATTGGGTGAGTGACTTCGCGCCTGCAGCATAGATGATGGACGTGCCTGGTTGACCATCCACGACAAGGCACCCTTGTTAAATGTCTTTGCGCCGGCGCCCGTCGTTCGGCAAATCCTTTTCAGACGTATGCATTTTAAAAGACCGCAGCTGCCGACGACCCAGCTGCGGTTCTTTTTCAAGCCTCCGCGCAAAACCGTCCCCACCCGCCTTCCATCATGACTTCATGAAACATTGTCATGAGAATTTTCCGGGCAATCGGCTATCACCGGATATCTCAATGACAATGGCCGACATGCGGCCGCACTTTGAAGGATGGCCGCAATGGCGACGGAGCGCACCCTGCCCAATCTCTGGCATGCGACGGCACCGGCCGCGCCCGAAACCAGACCCCTTGCGGCCGATCTTTCGACCGATGTCGCCATCATCGGCGGCGGCTTTACCGGCCTGTCGGCCGCCCTTCACCTCGCCGAAAAAGGCGTGAAGGCAACGGTCATCGAAGCCAAGATGATCGGCTTCGGCGGCTCCGGCCGCAATGTCGGCCTCGTCAATGCCGGCATGTGGGTAAAGCCCGACGACCTTATCTCGACGCTGGGCTCAGACGCCGGCAACCGGCTGCTCACCGAGCTCGGCGATGGCCCGTCCATGGTCTACGCGCTGGTCGAAAAGCACGGCATCGCTTGCGAGGCGGTGCGCAACGGCACCTTGCACATGGCCGTCGGCAGCGAGGGCGTCACCGAGATCAAGGATCGCGAAGCGCAATGGCAAAAGCGAGGCGCCCCCGTCGAGGCGCTGTCGGCCGAACGCGCCCATGCGCTGACCGGCGCCGAAGGTTTCTCCGGCGCCCTGCTCGACCGCCGCGCTGGCACCATCCAGCCGCTCGCCTATGCCCGCGGCCTTGCCCGCGCCGCCCTTGCCGCCGGCGCCGAGATCTACACCGACACGCCACTGACCGGCGCCGAGCGCCAGGGCGACAGCTGGGTACTGAAGGCTGGCAATCGCACCGTGCGGGCCAAGAAGGTCATCCTTGCCACCAACGCCTATGGCGGCCTTTTCGCCAAAAGCCCCTGGCAGGCGCATACGCAGGAACTGACGATCCTGCCCTATTTCCAGTTCGCCACCAATCCGCTGCCGGAACAGGTTGCAAGCCGCATCCTGCCGGAGCGCCAGGGCACGTGGGACACCGGCCTCGTCATGACCTCGTTCCGCATGGACCAGCAGAACCGGCTGATCTTCGGCTCGATCGGCAGGCTCGACGCGCTCGCTGAAGGCACGCACCGCGCCTTTGCCGCCCGCTCGCTGCGCAAGCTCTTCCCGTTCCTCGGCGATTTCCGCTTCGAATACTGGTGGGACGGTCGCATCGGCATGACCACCAACAACCTGCCGGCGATGCACACGCTCGCCCCCGACGTCGTCTCCGTCAGCGGCTACAACGGCCGCGGCATCGCCCCTGGCACCGTCTTCGGCCGCGCCCTGGCAAATCACGTCACCGGCGAGGCTTCAGCGATCCCGCTTGCGGAAACGCCGGTTACGCCGGATACATGGCGCGGCGTGAAGTCGGCGTTCTATCATGCAGGCGCCCAGGCCAAGCATTTCATCGACCGGCGGTTCTGAGGGGGTAAGGAGGACGTCGGCCTCGCTACCTAGTCCGCTCTGTCCGGCGACTACTCTGGGCCGGCCCGAACAGGACCAAGATGATACTGCAAGAAAGCGGGGTGAGCGCTCTCGGCCGAAAGAGAACGATATGTTCGCACCGAGTGATTTGACGCTTGCCCCACTTGCTACATCGATTGAAGTCAAATCTCGCCATTTCTCACTCGCGCTAAAGCGCGTCAGAATGGTTACAGCCATTGTATCCATTGATTAAGATCGAGATGGGTGCTCATCTCGCGCAGTAGTACGGCGCGCCAACTATACTGTCCGTAGAGCTCGGCATTTTCGTGTGCCTCGCTAGCAAGAAATGCGGCCGGGTTGGCGCCACCCGCATTAAGATACGAACGTGCGCTTCTGAGCACTGTATTGATCAGATCGTTTGAATAGGAGTCGTAGAGTTCGATCAGTCTGAGCTTTCGAAAATGCGCTTCCAAAAGCGCCCATGACTCGGCATTCATGCCGGCCTGCTGAATGGCGAAAGTTGCCGCAAGCGCTTGGACGGGCGCGTTGGAAGTTATATCGACCGTGAGAAAAGGTACATCCGGTATCGCGTCTCGGTAGAAATGAATGTATTCCCTCGCTCCATTACAAAGCCAGTCATCATCCTTGATGGAGTTGCACCGGGTACACGACGGAATCAAATTGAGAGCATGCGCCGAGAATTCCGGGAACTTCTCCGCTGGCAGATAATGATCGTGACTTCCCGGAGTAGTTGCTCCGCAATATGGACACCACAAGAGTCGGCCCCTTGGCTGCGCGGCTTTGATTGCCTCCTGAAGAGCCCTCATGCCCTTGTTGGGTCCATAACAAGAGCGTAATTCCGCCTTGACGGGCGCGAGCGTAGATGACGGGATGCCTTGCAGTGTGTTTGCCGCAAAACAAATCTCGTAATAGATGAAACGACTCCGGATAGCGGCTTGAGCGCCGATCAGCGCAGCTTTTGCCACTCTTTTCTTATTGTCGCGAATTTTCTCGAATATATCGATGTATTCCGGCGGGCGAGCGACAGGGGTCAGGCTCTTCACTGCTTGACATCCTTGGCGTAGCGGGCAAGCAGGTAGGATTTAGCGTTCATGCTAAGACGATTTGTGAACAGTTCGAGCGCCTCTTCCAGCGTCACAGTCTTTGCTATCTTGTTAAGCACATCTCGATATAAACTCTCTGCTTCCTGCGTCTTAAACACATGCTCCGTCAGTTCCGCCACGCTTTCGCCGAAGCTCTCAAACTCAAGAGGGGCAGCGTACGTTACACCGTCTTCTCGCGTAAATTGCATGACCCTCTTTGACGGAATTTCTTGAATCACAATGGGTGAGTGAGTGGCCACGATGGCATAAGATTTATGCTGACGGAGGATGTTGGTTAGGACTACGAAGAGGTTGGCGACAGCGTTTGGATGAAGGTGTGTCTCCGGCTCGTCGAACAGAACCAGACTTTCGGGTTGTAGCCATGCGAGCAAGCCGGTTACAAAATGACAGAGAATAGCTTGCCCCGAGCTCAGCCGCCCAAGCATTTCACTGTCCTCTAAATCACTGTCAATCTCGCGCCGCAAATCCGTTTCACTGAGGTCACTTGCTTCCCCGAGAATCGCTGCGATGTATCCTACCCATTCGCTATCTCGTCGCAGATCGCGGACCCGGGCTTTATTGTTGTGAAAGCTACGCTGCAATCCAGTTTGAGAAAGGTTCCCTTTTTCATCGCGAATACCACAATAGACGTAACTGCTCTCGGCATGGGCGATCGGTCGACGAAAGCGGTCGAATGCACTGTAAGATACCGCTAATACTCTTGTGAAGAGCGGCTGCCCGTTAGGAAACCTCCGCTTGCGTTCTTCGACTGTCGCAGCCGAAACCTGTCTGGACTGAGTGAGGTCGGCGCTTAACTGCGCGAGGAAACGCGTCTTTCCGACCGCATTGCGACCAACGACGCCGACGACGCGGCCAGGCAGTATATCGCGTACGGAGAAATCGAACTCGATTAGGAACGACTGTTCATCGCCGGATGGCAGACAAGTATAAGCGAAGGATGGCTCTTCGATGGGGTCGTCTCCTAACGACCAAGCACTCCCGAACTGCCGCGACCTCCACGCCACATTTTCGCGCATCATGCCGTTTCGGAAAATAGTCGATGTCTCGAACCGTCCGGCGAGGCCGGGCATGATCGCAATGTCACGCAACGCGGATAGCACCTCGTGTGCGTCGTCGCCAAAAGTGTCATGCATCCAAACATAGTAAGCCTTGGATTGGCCCAATGAAATGAAGTCCGATCCGATGTCAGAGCTGAACTGAGCCGGGAGGGTGGTGCTATTATCGACAACCCAAGCCGCCTTCTCCTCAGAGCCGTGGAGAATCTTAGTCGTACCAACTCTCTTCTTCTCGCCGTCTTCATCGAACCAGAAAAGGCCGAAACGCACCTTGCTACCATAGTCGTCCCAGTTGTCGCCCTGGACGACGAATGTGTTCTTTAGGCCTTCGGGAATTTTCTTGTCGTATGAGAGCGAGATAAAATCCAATTTTGGGGAGGTAGCCATCGGAAGCCCTGTTGAGCAATTAGTCGTATATGAAGTTGTTAGCGCGGGTTTAAAGGTCGACCTTAGCCACCAGACTGTTAACAGCCCAACTTAGTCTCTTGTAGAAGTTGAAAAATGCCGTTTGTTCGCTGATACATTTTCGCTACAGGACAATAGATTTGGTGAGAGCCGCGGTGACCGCTTCTTGCCTTGCGACGGATCTGTCCCAAGTACGCAGCCCTTCCTACCTCCAAACCGAAAACGCCCCGGATCATCCCTGACCCGAGGCGTCATATCTCCGAAGCAAGCAGCAGTTACGCCGCCGCGCGGTAACCCGAGCCGGCATTCACCTGTACCTGCCCTGACGTCCGGAACGCCCTAAGCCGCGTGGCGATCGTCTCAGCTTCGCCCGTCAGCGCCTGGCTTGCGGCATTCGCCTGCTCGACCATGGCGGCGTTCTGCTGGGTGATCTGGTCCATCTGGGTGATGGCGGTGTTGACCTCCTGCAGGCCGGTTGCCTGTTCGGCGGTGCTCGCGCGGATAGCGCCGAAGACGGAGCTGACTTCGACCACCTGGGCGACGATCTGCTGCAGCGACTGGGCGACCTGGTTGACCGAGTTGACACCATCGTCCACCTGGCCGCGCGACTTGGCGATCAGACCCTGGATGTCCTTGGCCGCGTCGGCGCAGCGCTGGGCGAGCGCGCGGACCTCGGAGGCAACGACCGCAAAGCCCCTGCCCGCCTCGCCGGCACGCGCCGCCTCGATGCCGGCATTGAGCGCAAGCAGATTGGTCTGGAAGGCGATCTCGTCGATGACGTCGACGATGCGGGCGATGCTTGCCGAAGATGTCTGGATCTCCTGCATCACCTCGATCGCGTGGCTGACGATCTCCCCGCTCTGTTCGGCATTGGCGCGCGCGGCAATCACCGTCGAATTCGCCTGGTTGGCGCCTTCGGCGGTCTGCTTGACGGTGCGCGTCACCTGCTCGACGGCAGCCGCGGTTTCCTCAAGGTTGGCCGCCTGCCGCTCGGTGCGACGGGCGAGATCGTCCGCGGCCGCTGCAATTTCCTTGGCGCTGGTGTGGATCTGGCTGGCGCCGGCCTCGATGCCGCCGATCGCGCGCGAAAGCTCGCCGATCGCGTGATTGAAGTTCTCGCCGAGCTCCTGGTAGGCGACAGGCAGGTCCGCACCGATGCGGGCCGTCAGGTCGCCGTCGGCAATCTTCTTCAAGGCGGCGCCGAAGGTCTTGCTGATCAAGGCCCGCTCGGCCGCCAGCACTTCTTCCTGCACGGCGC
The DNA here is from genome assembly GCF_035999185.1 of Ensifer sp. Lineage (GTDB taxonomy): Bacteria > Pseudomonadota > Alphaproteobacteria > Rhizobiales > Rhizobiaceae > Ensifer. The sequence continues at coordinate 28,592 of NZ_DASYHB010000127.1, forward strand.
GCTGCTTGGTGACGTCGGATGCGTCCATATAGACGGAAATCGACAGGTCCATGTCGAGGAACACGCCCTTGATCAGGCTCGACAGCATCGCGCCCATGTCCTCGGCAGAGGTACCCTTGCGCGAGAGCAGCCCGGCCTTCGGCCAATGCGCCCTGACGATTTCGGTGATCAGGTGCTCGGCAATCAGCGCATAGCCGCCAATGTACCAGCGCGGCTCAAGACCGATGCGCGCGTGCACCTGGCCGATGGTGCGCACCTTGGCGCTGTAGTCTTCATTGAAATTGGCGTCGGCAATGTTGGCCCAGTGGCCGACCTGCGCACCCTTGGCGCGGTCGATATGCGCGTCTGAGGAAAAGAAGCGCTTCGTCTCAGGCGTCGCCTTCACCTTTTCGTAGAACGTGTCGAGCGCCGGCTTCAGTTCCTTTTCCAGGATCGGCTTCAGCGCCTTGAGGCTTGTTCTGGCGGCGTCATCGAGCGCCATGAAATTCAGACGACCGGCAACATCCTGTGTTCCGGCTGCGGTTTGTTCCGTCTTCATGCGCGACTTCCCTGCATGCTTTATATGAATCATGGAGACAGGATCGACGGCGCAAGGCGTCGGAGATCGTGGCCGCAATCATGGCGGCCGCTTTGCCTTCTGCTCTAATGGCAAGGGCTAGCTGCGTCCAACCGCACAGTTAAGAGCACAGGGTAAAGGAAGCCTTACGGGCGACAGCCAATTCGCGAAGGCTGAAACAGGATTCAACCGGAACTGACGAACGTCAATTCCGGTTGAGCCGCAACAATGCAACAAAAGCGACGTGCGATCTCTGGAATAAAATCGCGCTATTTCAATAGGTTATGGCAGCCACGAACGGGCTGCGAGCGGGACTTTTCCGAGCTGGCGTTGCCGACAGCTGCCTGCCTGCGTCGAAACATCACGCCGCGCGGCGCGACGCCCAGGATGGCATGCGGGCTGCCCAGGAGCGGCGCGTCTTCACCGGCATCAGCGCCTGCACTTCGCGGGCGAGCGCCGCCGCATTCTCGCAGGCCTTGTCGAGATTGCTGACGCGGGCGGGATCCATGGCGTGCAGCGTTCCGCCGCACTCGAAAATTTCGCGATAGGCAGCGCGCTCGACGATCGGGGTATCGAGCACGGAAACGCCGCGTTCGGCAAGCATCGCCTTGATGGTCTGCAGCGCGCGGGTGGTGACCAGCGAATTGACGCGGGTAAGCACAACCGAATGGCTGATCTTGAGGCCCGAGCGATCCTGGATCTGGCGGATCAGTTCAAGGATCTGCGCGGCACCCTTGGCGTCCATGGCGCAGCCCTGCACCGGGATCAGCACCTGGTCGGAGATGGCCAGCGCCAGCGCGACGATCTGGTCCTTGGCGCCCGCGAGATCGATGACGATGTAATCCGCCTCGTCCTTCGCCTCGCGGATATGACACTCCAGCGAGCCGGGCGTGATGTGCGAAATGACCGTGAGGTTGGCGATATGGCCGGAGGTCTCGGCCCAGCTGGTGATCCAGCGCTGCGGGTCGGCATCGAGAACCACCACCCGGTGTCCCTGCCGCGCCAGCTCCGTCGACAGGATCAGCGCCGCCGTCGTCTTGCCCGCGCCGCCCTTCGCATTGGCGAAAGTGATGACCGCCATGATATTCCCCAATTCTGTGCATGTTACCGCGCGAACCATTCGGCCAGGGCCGGTGCTTCGCTTCTTAACGAAACCTTACAGAAGATGGTTAACGAAATGGTAACGACCGGACGTCAAACCTGACAGTCCGTCCCTCCCGGCATCCCCTTCAAGTGCAGGGGAACAGGCCGAAAAGATCTTGAAAAGCAGGATGTTCAGGCTCGCGCTACAACCGGCTCCGCGTCCCGTCGCGTGCGGTAGCACATGGACGAAAACGGCCCGTGCGGCGTCGCCTCGCCCGGCGGATCAAGCAGCCGGAGCACGTCGTCGGCAAATTCGCGGGCGTTGACCTGCGCCTTCAAAAGGTTGCTGACCTTCGCGGGATCAAGCGAATAGAGCGTGTCGCCCTGTTCGAACAGTTCGCGGAAGGCGGTGCGCTCGACGAGCGGCGTATCGACGAGCCGGATGCGGCTCTCGGCGAGCAGCAGCTTGACCTTTCGCATCGCCCGCGTCGTCACGATCGGGTTCACCCGCGTCAGAAGCACGGCGTGGTTGATGTTGGCGCGCGCGTTATTCTCGATGTAGCGGATGAGATCAAGTACCTGTATCGCGCCGCGCGCGTCCATGACGCAGCCCTGCACCGGGATCAGCGTCAGGTCGGAGAGGCCGATTGCAAGCGCGACGAGCACATCCGCCGCGCCCGAGAGGTCGATGACCACATGCTCGACCTGGCCACGCAGGCGTCGGAGGTGGTCGCTGAGCGTACCGGTCGAAACTCCTGATACAACGGAAAGATTGCTGTCGCTGCGACCATGACCGAACCAGTCGGTCATGCAGGCAAGTTGATCGCAATCGAGAACCGCGACACGGTCGCCGCGCCGGGCGAACTCACAGGCAAGCAGCAAGGCTGCCGTCGTCTTGCCCGCGCCCCCCTTCGCATTTGCGAGGGAAATAATCGCCATCGGTCGACCCTACTCGCCACGGCCGCAAAACCTTGCGGCCGAATACATACGCGCACTCTAATGGAAGCGTTTCAGATCGGGGTAAACGAAGCGTGAAGATCGCGTTCCACGGAACCAATTCGTGACAGTTCCATGACAATTAGGCGACGAATCGTCTGCAATGGCAAGTGGTACTTTTGGAGTAACCAACGTACGAAAGAGCCGGCGCCCTGAGCAATCAGGGCGCCGGAAGCGAGATCAGATGCACTCGCGGAAGAGCTTCTTGGCCGCATCGAGAGTCAGCTCGACCGGGTTGCCACCGGCTGTCGGGTCGACGATCGCCATTTCCGACATCTCGTCGATCCGGTCGGTGCCGACGCCAAGTGCGGAGAGCTTATCGGGAACGCCGAGTTCCTCGCGCAGCTTCAGCACGTAGTCGTAGAAGCCGTCAAAGCCACCGGAAATGCCGAGATAGGCAGCAGCGCGCACTATTCTGTCCTCGATCGCCGGGCGGTTGAAGCGCAGCACCGGCGGCATCACGACGGCGTTGGTCATGCCGTGGTGGGTGTTGTAGATCGCGCCCACCGGATGCGACAGCGAGTGGATGGCGCCGAGGCCCTTCTGGAAGGCGACGGCGCCCATGGCGGCCGCACTCATCATGTTGGCGCGGGCCTCGATGTCGGTGCCATCCTTATAGGCACGCGGCAGGTATTCCTTGACGAGGCGCATGCCCTCGAGCGCAATGCCCGCCGACATCGGATGGTAGAACGGCGAGGAATAGGCTTCCAGGCAATGGGCAAAGGCGTCCATGCCGGTGCCAGCGGTGATCACCTTGGGCATACCAACCGTCAGTTCCGGATCGCAGATCGTCACTGCCGGCAGGAACTTCGGATGGAAGATCACTTTTTTGACGTGGCTCGCCGAGTTGGTGATGACGCTGGCGCGGCCAACCTCGGAGCCGGTGCCGGCGGTCGTCGGCACGGCGACGATCGGCGCGATGCCTTCGACGCTCGCGCGTGTCCACCAGTCGCCGATGTCCTCGAAGTCCCAGACGGGCCGGGTCTGGCCGGCCATGAAGGCAACGCACTTGCCGAGGTCGAGGCCCGAGCCGCCGCCGAAGGCGACGACGCCGTCATGGCCGCCGTCCTTGAACGCCTTCACGCCGGCTTCGAGGTTGACGTCGTTCGGGTTCGGGTCGACGTCGGCGAAGATCGCCCGGCCAAGACCGGCGGCCGAGAGGATGTCGAGCGCGTTCTGCGTGATAGCCATCGGCGCCAGGCCCCGGTCGGTGATCAAAAGCGGCTTCTTCATGCCCGCCGCCTTGCAATGGTCGGCGAGTTCCTTGATCCGGCCGGCACCGAACTTGAGGGCGGTCGGATAGCTCCAGTTGGCGGTGATGGTCATGCGGTGACTTTCTTCAGATGGTAGGATTTCGGACGGGTAAGGTTCTGGAAGCCGAGAACCGAAAGCGAGCCGCCGCGGCCTGTTTCCTTGACGCCAGTCCAGCAGAGCGCTGGGTCGAGATAGTCGGCGCGGTTCATGAACACGGTGCCGGTCTCGATGTCGGCGCCGATGCGCGCGGCGCGCTCGGCATCCTTGGTCCAGAGCGAGGCGGTCAGACCATATTGGCTGTCATTCATCAGTTCGATCGCCTGGCTGTCGCTCTTCACCTTCATGATGCCGACGGCGGGCCCGAAGGTTTCTTCGCGCATGAAGGCCATGGAGTGGTCGACATTCACAAGGATCTGCGGCGCGAGATAGGCGCCGCCATCATCCTGCGGGAACAGCTTCGGATCGACCAGCGCCTTGGCGCCCTTGGAGATGGCATCGGCGATCTGCTCGCGCACGGTGGCGGCGAAGCGCTTGTTGGCCATTGGTCCGAGCGTCGTTTCCGGATCGAGCGGATTGCCGAGCTTGTAGTTGGAAACCCAGGCGACCGACTTCTCGACGAAGGCGTCGTAGAGAGATTCGTGCACATAGATGCGCTCGATGCCGCAGCAGCACTGGCCCGAATTGTAGGTGGCGCCATCCATCAGCGTATCGACGGCCGCATCGAGATCGGCGTCTTCCATGACGTAGCCCGGATCCTTGCCGCCGAGTTCGAGGCCGAGGCCGGTGAAGGTACCGGCGGCAGCCCGCTCGATCGAGCGTCCACCTTCGACCGAGCCGGTAAAGTTGACGAAGTCGAAGCTCTTGGCGGCAATCAGCGCTGCCGTCGTCTCATGGTCGAGGAAGATATTCTGGAAGACGTCGGCGGGAACACCGGCCTCGACGAAGGCGCGCACCATGCGCTCGCCGACGAGGATCGTCTGGCTCGCATGCTTGATGATGACAGTGTTGCCGGCCATCAGCGCCGGTGCGACCGTGTTGATCGCGGTCATGTAGGGATAATTCCACGGGGCGACGACGAAGACGACGCCATGCGGCTCGCGGGCGATGCGGCGCTCGAAGCGGTCGCTTTCCTCGATCACCAGCGGCTTCAGCGCATCGGCGGCAATCGAGGCGACATAGTTCGAGCGCTCGTTGAAGCCCTTGAACTCGCCGCCATAGCGCACCGGCCGGCCCATCTGCCAGGCGATCTCCGGCACCACCTCGTCGACCATCTCGTTGAGACGCGCGACACCGGCAAGGACCAGATTGACGCGTTCGTCGAGCGGCCGGCGCGCCCAGGCCTTCTGCGCCTGCCGGGCGCGGGAAACCACCTGCTTTGCGAGCTCCAGCGGCATCGCCGGGCGCTCTGCGTAGACTTCGCCGTTCACCGGCGAAATGCACTTGATCATGCTCATGATCGTCTTCCTGCTTTCATTGCGAATGGTGCGATGGCCGGCCCTCTTCAGGACCGGCCATCGACGTGAAGGATGAGCCCCTGATCAGGCCCGTTCGAAGCCGCGTGCGACCTCCCAATCGGTGACGCGGCGGTCGTATTCTTCCTGTTCCCAGCGCCCTGCCCGCGCATAGTGCTCGATGACCTCGTCGCCGAAGGCTTCGCGAAGCATCTTGGATTCACTCAGTGCCGCCGTGGCGTCACGTAGCGTGCGCGGGATCTCGCGCACATCCTTGCCGCCATAGGCGTCGCCGACGAAGGGCGCTTCCAATTCCATCTTGTTCTCGATACCGGAAATGCCGGCGGCGATCAAAGCGGCAAAGGCGAGATAGGGATTGAGATCGGAGCCGCCGACGCGGCACTCGATGCGGATCGCCTTGGTCTCTTCGCCGCAGAGGCGATAGCCGGCGGTGCGGTTGTCCTTGCTCCAGACCGCCTTGGTCGGCGCAAACGTGCCGGCCATGAACCGCTTGTAGGAGTTGATATAGGGGGCAAGGAAATAGGTGATCTCGCTCGCATGGGTGAGAAGCCCGGCCACATAGTGGCGCATCATCTCCGACATGCCGTATTTGCCGCTCTCGTCGTAGAACTTCGAGGTCTTGCCGTCGGCGCTCCACAGCGACTGATGGATATGCGAGGACGAACCCGCCGCCTGATAGTTCCACTTGGCAAGGAAGGTGATGGCCTTGCCGCGCGACCAGGCGATTTCCTTGCAGCCGTTCTTGATGATCGCGTGGCGGTCGGCCATCGTCAGCGCGTCGGCGTAGCGCACGTTGATTTCTTCCTGGCCGGCAGACGCCTCGCCCTTGGAATTCTCGACCGGAATGTCGGCGCCCTGCAGGCCGTTGCGGATCGCCCGCATTACATCCTCTTCCTTGGTCGTCTGGAAGATGTGGTAGTCCTCGTTGTAGCCGCTGACGAGCTGCAGGTCGCGATAGCCGGACTGGCGGGCATCGTCATAGGACTGGTCGAACAGGAAGAATTCGAGTTCGCTCGCCATATAGGCCTTCAGCCCCATATTCTCGAGACGTGCCACCTGTTTCTTCAGGATCGCGCGCGGCGAGTGCGGCACTTCCTCGTGGGTGTGGGGGTCGAGCATGTCGCAGAGCACGAGCGCCGTGCCTTCAAGCCAGGGGATGCGGCGAAGCGTCGAAAGATCCGGCTTCATCGTGTAGTCGCCATAACCCTTTTCCCAGCTCGTCGCCTTGTAGCCGGGAACGGTCTCCATCTCCATGTCGGTCGCAAGCAGGTAGTTGCAGCTATGCGTTTCCTTCCAGGCGCCGTCGACGAAGAACTGCGCGTGGAAGCGCTTGCCCATCAGGCGGCCCTGCATGTCGACCTGGCAGGCAAGCACCGTATCGATGCGCCCGGCGGCGACGTCTTCCTTCAACTCGTCAAACGTATAGCTCATCAACGTCCATCCCATGTTTTTGTCACGCGGCCGTTCCCTTGGGTCACGATATTATTGGGTCGCGTGAACGTGTTCCGTTCAGTAACCGGATTGGTTCCGGCAAAAGAAAAGGCGGAAGTCGCGGTCGCGCTCCCGCCCTTTTTGTCGTTGGTCAGATCTGGCCGACGGCCTTTTCGGCTGCGGCGATTTCCGCCTGACGGCGCGCCACTTCGTCGCCGATCGGCGGGCCGCGGAAGCGGCGGCTTTCAAGGCCGAACCAGATGAGGGCGGTCAGCACCAGGAAGCCCACGGTGATGTAGAGCGCCCAGTCGTTCGGCGGCTGTACGCCCAGGATGAAGATCAGCACCATGGCGATGATCGAAAGCACGGCGAAGAGCTTGAACATGCTTTCGCCGAGGTTCCACGGGCCCATCTTGTCCCACTTCGAGGTTCCCCAGGCGAAGAGACCGAGGGTGATCGGGATCGCGAAGGAGAAGAAGAGGAAGATGACCGTGCACGACACGACGATGGTGTAGACCGGCGTCTCGCCGATCGAAACCAGCGACGAGCCCCAGACGAACAGGACCGACAGGATCGAGCCGACCCAGATCGCCGCCACCGGCGTGCGGTAGGTCGGGCTGACCTTGGCAAGCGCCTTGGAGGCCGGCAGGCCGCCGTCACGCGAGAACGCAAAGATCATGCGCGACACCGAGGTCACCGTTGCCAGGCCGCACAGCCACTGGCTGACGAGAATGGCGAGATAGAGGATGTCCTTGATGATGGGATGCACCTGCGCATCCATCGCCCAGAAGAACACGTTCCAGCCCTGCTTGGCGGCTTCGTCCATGTTCGGGATCATCAAGACGAACGAGCACAGCATGATGTAGCCGAAGAGCGCCGACCAGAGCACCGAGGAAACCATGCCGCGCGGCACGGAATGGGCGGCCTTGACCGTTTCTTCCGAGGTATGCGCCGAGGCATCGTAGCCGGTGATCGTGTAGATCGGCAGCAGTAAGCCGAGCAGGAACACCCAGGTGCCCGAAGTCTCAGGCCAGACATTGCCGCCGGCTTCACCGGAATAGTTGGAGAAGGTGAAGAGACGGGCGATGTCGTAGCTGTCGGCAGCCGTGAGGCAGACGAGAGCCAAAAGGATCGCCGTTGCGAAGATCAGGTAGCCGGAGAAGTCCGTGAGCTTGGCGGTGAGCCCGATGCCCATGTGGTTCACGAGTGCCTGGCCGCCGGTGATGATCGCCAGGAAGACGATCCGCGTCAGCGTCGTGTCGGTAAGCCCGAAGTAAGGCGTGCCGAAGGAGCCCATGAAGAAGTAGTAGGTGCCGACGTTGATCGCGCCGAGAACGGTGACGAGACCGAGCAGGTTGAACCAGGCGGTCAGCCAGCCGGTGAAGCGGTTACCGAGGATCGAACCCCAGTGATAAAGGCCACCTGCCGTCGGATAGGCCGAGCTGATCTGCGCCATGGCAACGGCGAAGACGAAGGAAATGAAGCAGCCGAGCGGCCAGCCGATACCGATCGCCGCGCCCCCCGCGCCCGCGGTCGCCTGGGCGAGCGAGTTGATGCCACCCGAAAGAATGCAGATAATCGAGAACGACACCGCGAAGTTCGAGAACTGGCTCATGCGCCGCTCGAGCTCCTGGGCGTAGCCCATCGAGTGCAAGACACTCATGTCCTGCTTTTGGTCTGAATCACTGTAGTCTTGCATTTTTCTTCCCCTGATTTCTTCAGACCACACCGCCCCATTGCGGCAGGGTCCCATCAACCACCCTGCCCCAGCTTCCCGGAACAGGACCGCGGCAAAGCCGCTCCCCAGGGTCTTTTATTGTGCCGAAAGTGCCGCGGCGCCCTTGCGCAGCAGCCCTTCCAGGTAATCGGCCATGACCCTTTGGCCGATGTCATTGCGAATGAGATCGTTGCGGATCTCGATCATCACATTGGGCAGTCCGTTCTGGACGCCGTATTCGATCAGGCTATGGGTGACGCCGTCGGCCGGCCCATAGGGCTCGTTGCGGCGGATATCGTAGGCGACCTGCCCCTTGGTCGCGACGTTCAGCATATGGTCGGCCAGGCGGCTGTCGGTATCGTGCAACACGCCGACCTCGACCGCCCGCGGATTGCCGAAGTAGACGGGCGTGAAACTGTGCATGGTCACCAGAACCGGCGGCCGGTCGCGGGCTTGGCGTTCCGAGACGAAGCTGGCGACCGCGTCGTGGAACGGCCGGTAGATCTCGTCGACCCGCGCCTGGCGCTCGTCGGAAGACATCGTCCGGTTTCCCGGGATTTCATAGACTTCGCTGACCACGGGCATCGCCGCCTCCGCCTCCGGCGGACGGTTGCAATCATAGGCAAGGCGCGAGAAGCGCTGGTAGATCAGCGCCGCATCAAGCTTGGCGGCAAGCAGCCTGGCAACGGCAAGCGCGCCGGGATCCCAGGCGATGTGGCTTTCGAGCGCCTGCGCGCTCAGGCCGAGCGTGCCGAGCCGCTCGGGCACCCGGCGCGAGGCATGCTCGCAGACGAGAACGATGTCGCCTCGCCCGCCGGCGTTTTCGATCGCAACCGGATCGCCATCTGCTTCGGTCAAAAGTCGCGTCAACACCGGCATCCCCTCTTGCCCCGTTAGACGTTCGTTAATGAAAAGAATTCTTCAGAGATCGGCGAGTGTCAATCGAAATCTGAAACGATCTCTTCAAAATTGCGATTGACTCCAATTGTGACAGCGATGTTTAATCTGTCACAAACCGGCTTTAGATCGGTTCAGGGGAGACAGTTTGAGCAGCAAGGCGACATCCACGACGGTGTCGGACGTGATCACTGCCCAATTCACCGCACTGACCCGTGCGGAGAAGCAATTGGCGGAGACACTTCTCGACAATTATCCCGTTTCGGGACTCGGCTCGATCACCACGGTCGCCGAGAACGCCGGCGTGTCGACGCCGACGGTCGCACGCATGGTGCAAAAGCTTGGTTTCAAAGGCTTTCCGGATTTCCAGGCGCGGCTGCATCAGGAGCTGGAAGCGACGATCTCAAACCCGATCACCAAGCACGACCGCTGGGCCGCCAATGCCCCCGGCACCCATACGCTCAATCGATTTGCCGATGCGATCACCAGCAATCTGCGCGAGACGCTGACCCAGATAGAGCCACAGGATTTCGATGCGGCAGCGGCCCTGATCGCCGACCGCAAGCGCAGCATCTACCTGCTTGGCGGTCGCATCACGCGCTCGCTCGCCGACTATCTCTTCACCCACCTTCAGGTCATCCGCCCGGGCGTGACCGAAATCGCCACCAATGCCAGCGCCTGGCCGCATTACGTGCTCGACATGCGCCAGGGCGACGTGCTGATTCTCTTCGACATCCGCCGCTACGAGCAGGAGATGGTGACGCTTGCAAGGTCCGCCCGCGAGCGCGGCGTCGAGATCGTGCTCTTCACCGACCGCTGGACGTCGCCGGTCGCCAAGTCCGCGACCAGGGTGTTCCGCTCGCAGATCGAAGTGCCCTCGGCATGGGACAGCTCGGTGGTGATCCTGTTTCTGGTCGAAGCGTTGATCGAGGCTGTTCAGAGTTCGAACTGGGACGAAACCCGGGATCGGATGAAGACGCTGGAGGGGCTGTTCGATTCGACCCGCATCTTTCGCAAACCGGTTTAGGAGGGACAGCCGGCACGTTCACAAAGTTTTATGCACATGTGTTTCAGTGAAGGCGCCGTGTCGGAAAAAGATTTGTTCTTCCAACGACATGCGCGGCGCGAACAGACTGATCGCTGTCACACAACTTTCATAGCATCTCTTTAACTGCATCGCCGAAATTGACTGAAAACCCATAAGGAGAACACCAGTGATTTCAAAGACCCAACGCCTGCTTTCGCTCTCCACCGCCATTTTCATGGCAACGACGGCCATTGCCGTCGCCGAGCCGAGCGCCGAGCTCATCGAAGCCGCCAAGAAGGAAGGCATGCTGACCACGATCGCCCTGCCCCATGACTGGTGCGGCTACGGCGACGTCATCGCTTCCTTCAAGGCCAAGTATCCGGAAATCCAGGTCAACGAACTGAACCCGGACGCAGGCTCTGCCGACGAAGTCGAGGCGGTCAAGGCCAACAAGGACAACAAGGGCCCGCAGGCTCCTGACGTCGTCGACGTCGGTCTCGCCTTCGGCCCGCAGATGAAGGCCGAAGGCCTGCTGCAGCCTTACAAGGTCTCGACCTGGGACGAGATCCCGGACTCGGTCAAGGACGCCGAAGGCTACTGGTACGGCGACTACTACGGCGTGATGTCGTTCCTGGTAAACAAGGACCTCGTCAAGGAAGCGCCGAAGGACTGGGCCGACCTGCTGAAGCCGGAATATGCCGGTCAGGTCGCTCTTGCCGGCGATCCGCGCGCCTCCAACCAGGCGATCCTCGGCGTTCTCGCCGCTGGTCTTGCCAAGGGCGCAAAGTCGGGCAAGGAAGCCGGTGAAGCCGGCCTCGGCTACTTCGCCGAGCTCAACAAGGCTGGCAACTTCGTACCGGTCATCGGCAAGTCGGGCACGCTCGCCCAGGGCTCGACCCCGATCATCGTTGCCTGGGACTACAATGCGCTCGGCTGGGCCAAGACGCTTGCCGGCAACCCGCCGACCGAAGTCGTCGTTCCGGCCAGCGGCGTTCTCGCCGGCGTCTACGTTCAGGGCATCTCGGCCTACGCGCCGCACCCGAATGCAGCGAAGCTCTGGATGGAGCATGTCTACTCGGACGAAGGTCAGCTCGGCTGGCTCAAGGGCTTCTGCCACCCGGCCCGCTTCAACGCCATGGTCAAGGCCGGCAAGGTTCCGCAGGAACTGATCGACGCCCTGCCGCCGGCAGCGGCCTATGAAAAGGCCTACTTCCCGACGCTCGAAGAAGTCGACGCCAACAAGGCCGCCGTCACCGGCGGCTGGGATTCCGTCGTCGGCGCGAACGTCCAGTAAGTCTTTCCACAACCATGTCGCCCCGACCGGTTTTCCGGCCGGGGCGCATACGTTATTCGTAAGAAAATCAATTCTTTGGAGCGGCGTCGCGGTCTCTGTCCACGTCCCGCTCGCCGTGAATGAAGAAACGTCCGCGTCAATAACGCGGCATGAGGGGCGCGACCGGAATGTCATCTGCTAAACCCGACGTCAGCCCGCCGGCGCGTCGCCTACCGCTTCACTGGCTGGGTATTCTGCCCTTTGCCGCCTTCGTGACGCTGTTTCTGATCCTGCCGACGATGAAGATCGTGGTCGGCGCTTTCCAGACGCCGGATGGCAGCTTCACGCTTGAAAACATCCGCGGCCTGTTCACGCCCTCGATCCTTGCGGCCTACTGGATTTCGATCAAGATCAGCATTGCCTCGGCGCTTCTCGGCTGCCTGATCGGCTTTGCCATGGCGTCCGCCATCGTCTTCGGCGGCCTGCCGAAGGGGATCCGCGGGCCGCTCCTGACCTTCTCCGGCGTCGCCTCCAACTTCGCCGGCGTGCCGCTCGCCTTCGCCTTCCTGGCAACCCTTGGTCCCGTCGGCATCGTCACAGTGTTCCTGCGCTCGAACTTCGGCCTCGACCTGCGGATGCTCGGCTTCAATCTGCTCTCCTTCTGGGGGCTGACGGTTACCTATCTGTTCTTCCAGATCCCGCTGATGATCCTGATCATCACGCCGGCGCTCGACGGGCTGAAGCGCGAATGGCGCGAAGCCGCCGAAATCCTCGGCGCCACCGGCTTCCAGTACTGGCGCCTGGTCGCCTTCCCGATCCTGCTTCCCTCGCTCCTCGGCACGCTGGCGCTGCTTTTCGCCAACGCCTTCGGCGCCGTCGCGACCGCGATCGCACTCACCGGCTCGTCGCTGTCGATCGTGCCGATCCTGCTGTTCGCCCAGATCCGCGGCGACGTGCTTGGCAATCCGCATCTCGGCTACGCGCTTGCCTTCGGCATGATCGTCGTTACCGGCATCGCCAACGCGATCTACATCTGGCTGCGCGGCCGCAGCGAAAGGTGGCTGAAATGAAGAAGATCTGGGCCTGGGGGGCCCTCGTTTTCGGCCTCCTCTATTTCACCCTGCCGCTCATCGGCATGACCAACTTCTCCCTGAAGATGCGCCGCGGCGAATATTCCTTCGACGCCTATCAGAAGGTCTTTGCCGATCCGCGCTTCCAGGAAACCTTCAGCTATTCGGTCATGCAGGCGCTGTTCACCATCATTTTCGGCGTCCTGCTCGTCGTGCCGACCGCCTATTGGGTCCGCCTCAAGCTGCCGCGGCTGCGCCCCGTCATCGAGTTCATCACGCTTCTGCCGCTGGTCATTCCGGCGATCGTCATCGTCTTCGGCTACATCCGGCTCTACAACACCTCGAGCTGGCTGCCACTGACGGGCTCGCTGACCGGCACCAACATCCTCCTGATGTTCGGCTATGCGACGCTTGCACTGCCCTACATGTACCGCGCGGTCGATACCGGTCTTCGCACCATCGACGTCGCCACCTTGACGGAAGCGGCGCAGAGCCTTGGCGCCGGCTGGGCGACGATCCTTGCCAAGATCATCCTGCCGAACGTGCTCGTCGCGGTTCTCTCGGGCGCCTTCCTGACCTTTGCTATCGTCATCGGCGAGTTCACCATGGCGGCCCTGCTCAACCGTCCGGCCTTCGGCCCCTACATGCAGCTTCTCGGCGCCAACCGCGCCTATGAGCCGGCAGCACTCGCCGTCATCGCATTCGGCATCACCTGGGGCTGCCTCGGCCTCATCCAACTCGTCTCGCGCTTTCAAAAAAGCGCGCCTCCTAAGGCCTGAGGACCGCACCCATGAGTTTCCTGTCACTCACCAGCATCAAGAAGTCCTTCGGCCCGGTTCACGTCGTGCACGATTTCAACATGAACATCGAGAAGGGCGAATTCGTCTCGTTCCTCGGTCCGTCCGGCTGCGGCAAGACGACCGTGCTTCGCATGATCGCCGGCTTCGAGACACCGTCGGCCGGCAAGATCGTCATCAACGGCAAGGACCAGGGATCGCTGAAGCCCAACCAGCGCAACATCGGCATGGTGTTCCAGGCCTATGCGCTGTTTCCCAACATGAACGTGCATGACAACGTCGCCTTCGGCCTGAAAATCGCGGGTACCGACAAGTCGGAGATCGACGCACGGGTGAAGCAGATGCTCGGGCTGATCAAGCTCGAGCACTTGGCGGACCGCTTCCCCTACCAGCTCTCCGGCGGCCAGCAGCAGCGCGTGGCGCTAGCCCGCGCGATTGCGGTCAAGCCGCAGGTGCTCTTGCTCGACGAGCCGCTCTCGGCGCTCGACGCCAAGATCCGCGTGTCGCTGCGCGAGGAAATCCGGCAGATCCAGCAGCAGCTCGGCATCACCACCGTATTCGTCACCCATGACCAGGAAGAGGCGCTGTCTATCTCGGACCGCATCGTGGTCATGAATGCCGGCCGCGCCGATCAGATCGGCACGCCCTTCGAGATCTACAACACGCCCTCGACGCGCTTTGTCGCCTCCTTCGTCGGCACGCTGAGCATCATCGAAGGCAAGGTCGCCGACCCGGCAGCCGGCGCGGTGACGATCGGCAACCAGCAGGTGGCGCTGAAGGAGCCGATCGCCGGCATGAAGGGCGGCGACAGCATCTCGCTGGCCCTGCGCCCGGAAGCAGGCTCGATTGCCGAAGGCGCCACCGGCGACACGTCGCTTGCCGGCCAAGTCGTCTCGACCAGCTTCCTCGGCTCGGTCATCCGCACGCGCCTGCGTGTCGGCGGCGACGTCATCTCCTTCGACATGTTCAACAATCCGGGCGTGGCCCCGCCGGTTTCCGGCGACAACGTCACGCTGCGCTTTGCCGCCAAGGACCTGCTCGTCATTCGCGAGTAGCGCCAGCTAGTGCCAACGCTGGCGCCGGCGGCGCCAGCGTTCCCGGCAAGGACCGCAGGCTTTTTTGATCGAACTTTCGTGAGGTCGCGACCATGGCGAAGGCCGAGCCAAGTGCCTTCGTCAGGCACATCCAGGACGAGCTCTCCGACATCGGACCTGTCCAGATAGACCGCTTCTTCGGCGGCTGGGCCTATCTCGTCGCCGACAAGCGTTTTGCCGTCAGCATCAAGGACCGCCTCTATTTTCGGGTCGACCAGGCGCTGAAAGACGCACTTGCCGCCGAGGGCTGCCAACCCTTCACCTACGAGAAGGGTGGAAAGACGGTGGTCGTGCACCGCTTCTACGAAGCGCCGATCGATTGCCTGGACGATCGCGATGCCCTTCTCCACTGGGCCGGGCGAGCACTTGCAGCCGAAGACGACGAGCTGCGCGGATAGCGCCTCACCACCGCTGCAAAGTCCAATGCATGACTGCGGGAACGAATTTGTCGTCCTTGCACCGCACAAGCAAAAATCTGTCGTGATTTCCGCTGTTTTCGTCGCGCCGTGCGTTTGACCGGGCAGTCCCCGCCTATATAGTCGCATTGTTCTCAGGGCGGGGCGAAACTCCCCACCGGCGGTAGCGAGGGAAACCTCGAAGCCCGCGAGCGCTTTGGAGCTCACGCTTCAGGGGTCAGCAGATCCGGTCAAATTCCGGAGCCGACGGTCACAGTCCGGATGGAAGAGAGCAAGCAGGAACGTGGGCCCCACAACGGGACCCCGCGCGCATGCATGTTCGCCCGACGGGATCATTGGAAACGCCAAACCCTGGAAGGCTTGAGACCTATGACTATTCTTTCCCACCCCACCGCCAAGATCGCGATCGTCCGTGCCCGCTGGCACGCCGATATCGTCGACCGTGCAGTCGATGCTTTCGTCGCGCAATGGACGAAGCTCGGCGGTTCGGCCGCCGACGTCGAGATCTTCGACGTGCCGGGCGCGCTCGAAATCCCGTTGCATGCACAGACGCTGGCAAAGACCGGCCGCTATGCCGCGATCCTCGGCACCGCCTTTGTCGTCGACGGCGGCATCTACCGCCACGACTTCGTCGCCGGCACCGTGCTCGACGCCATGATGCGCGTCCAGCTCGACACAAATGTCCCGGTGCTTTCGGCGGTGCTGACGCCACACAATTTCCAGGAAAGCGAACCGCTGATCGCCTTCTTCCGAGAGCACTTCGTCGCCAAGGGAACCGAGGCCGCCAACGCCTGCGCCCAAATTTTGGACGCCCGCGCCAAGCTGGCGCTCGTCAACGCCTGATCCTCAGGCGGCGGTGCGACGTCTCGTCGCCGCGCCTGCCCCTCATCCGCCCGGTGAGGGCTTGCCCCTCATCCGGCTGCCGCCACCTTCTCCCCGCTTGCGGGGAGAAGGACGCATGTGGCGCCCTTGTCGCCCAAACCATCAGCTATGGAGAACAGCCGTCCTCATTGGGCCAACCAGACACGCTGAGGCAGCCGGAGACCTCGTCCCCTCTCCCCGCCCGCGGGGAGAGGGTTAGTCCTCGGGTTAAACCCGAGGAGAGGGGCAAGGGGCTCCGACCGCTCCAAGCCGGCCGGCTCGCACGGACTCCCCTTGAATCAATCTCTGAACCATCTGAATCAATCCGGCAGCACCGGCCGATAACCCGCTGTTTCGACTCTCGAACTCCCGCCTAGTGCGCAACCTCGCCGTCCTGCAAGCTGCGCTCCAGCGCCGCCATGCGATGCCGGTGCCCGCCCGCCTCGTAGCCGACGACGGTGACGACGGGCGCAAACATCAGGATGATAAGGCACATCGCCATGTCGAGCCCGGCCATGGCCGCGACGACGGAGGCAGCCAGGACCAGCGCCGTTCCAACGAGCAGCCAGAGATGCAACCGGCTCGTCTGCCGCAAGAGATAGGCATACATCGCATAGAGCAGGCCGATATAGAGCGCGACGGGCACGGCCACTGTCAGCACGGTTGCGACCGAGCTGATATGCGCCTTGTGCTCGATGTAATAGGCCGCCACATGCAGCCCGGCGCCGGTGGCGACGATCGCGGCGAAGATCGGGATATGGCCATAGCCCCAGACGAAGGACCGCTTGAGGCGGTGGTGGTGCAGCACCTCGGCGCTCGGCAAGAGAAAGTAGATCCACCACATGCCGAAGGTCAGCCCCGTGCCGGCGAGGCAGACCAGCGCGACGTCAAGGTTCCACCCCTCGCCCTCGACCACGGCCGAGATCGAGGCGACCGTGCCGACCACCCCTTCCCCGAGCGCGATGATCGCGAGCAGACCGTAGCGCTCAGCGATGTGATGCGCATGCCAGGGCGTGCCGCCATAGCGCATCTCGGCAACATAGGGACCGAGCATCTCGATTGCCGTCAGCGCGACGACCATGGCGAAAGTCACGGCCAGCGAGAAATCGAAGAAGATCAGCACGATCCAGCCAAGCTGGGCGACGCTGATCGCTTTCACATAGGCCATGCAGGCCTCGCGCCGCGCCGGATCCTGGCGGCTTGCTCGCAGCCACTGGAAGACCATCGCCACGCGCATGACCACATAGCCGAGCACCATGACGCCGTTGTTCAAATGCTCGCCCTTGTCGATCGACTCGAACATCGGCGGCAGGCCGATCGCCAGGATCAGCACGCCCACCATCTGCACCATGGTGACGCTGCGGTAGATCCAGTCGTCGGTGTCGTAGGCCGATGCAAACCAGCTGAAATTGATCCAGGCCCAGCAGATGGCGAAGGCGGCAAAGCCGAAGCCGATCAGGCCGGGGCCGAAATGTCCCTCGGCGAAGAGATGCGCGAGCTGGGATGCGGCCAGGCTGAAGGCGATGACGAAGGTAAGGTCGAACAGCAGCTCGAGTGTCGTCGCCGTCCGGTGATGTTCGTGCGTATCGCGGCCACTCATGCGCGCCACGTGGTGATGGCTGCCCGGATGCGGCTCAGTCGAGGTAGTTTCGCTCATGCGGTGACGCCCCATTTTGACGATCCGCAAGCATATTCAAATATTTGCAGAATATTCGTCAAGACGGGGCGATGGTCCCAATAAAAACGCCCGGCATTTCTGCCGGGCGTGTCGTCACGATGCCTGAGGGAGGATCAACGGGCGTCGCGAATTCTGATGTCAGGCTTTAGCCGCGTCGAGCCGGTCGATCGCATCGACGTTGCCGGCCGAAGGTCCGTTCGGGTCGAACTCCGATGCAATCCAGGTGTCGACGATCGACTTGGCCAGTTCCGGCCCGATAACGCGGGCGCCCATGGTGATGATCTGGGCGTTGTTCGACTTGGCGGCACGCTCGGCCGAATAGGTGTCGTGCGTCAGCGCTGCGCGGATGCCCGGCACCTTGTTGGCGGATATGCACACGCCGATGCCGGTACCGCAGAAGAGGATGCCGCGCTGGTTTTCACCCTCGACGATCGTCTGCGCCAGCTTCTGCGCGAGATCGGCGTAAAAGCCGGACTGGCTGAGGTCCACGACCTCGACGTCGGCCCGGCCCGCGAGATGGGCCGCGATGACGTCCAGCAGGGGCTTGCCGGCGCTGTCTGCCCCGATTGCAATCTTCATGATTGTTCCTTTCCATTCCTCATGAACTGCCGCGCGACAGGCTCAGATCGCCTTTGAAACACGCTGCAGAATGTCGAGATAACCAGTGACGTCCCAGGCGGAGCGACCGATGAACAGGCCGTCGATATGCGTCTCCGCGATCAGTTCTTCGCAATTGCCGGGATTGACGCTGCCGCCGTAGAGCACCGGCACACGTCGGCCGAGGGCGGCTTCCGCCACGTCTGCGATGCGCTTGTGGCGCTCGTTCGCATAGTCCGACGTCGCCGGAATGCCGTTGACGCCGATCGCCCAGACCGGCTCGTAGGCAAGCAGGATCGTCGCCGCCTTCGCCTCGCCTTCGAGAAGCTTAAGCGCGCCCTCGACCTGGCGCTTCAGCACCTGGTCCGCCTCGCCCGCCTCGCGCTCGGCAAGCGTCTCGCCGATGCAGATCAGCGGCACCAGGCCGTGACGTACGGCGGCCGCCGTCTTCAGGCCGACGGTGCGATCGGTCTCGCCGAAATGCTCGCGACGTTCGCTGTGGCCAAGCTCGACCACGTCGAGGTTGCAATCTCTAAGCATCAGCGGCGACACTTCGCCGGTCCACGCGCCAGCATCGTCCCAGTGCATGTTCTGCGCACCGACCTTGACGCTGGTTCCGGAAAGCCGTGCCTTTACCTCACGCACCGCCGTAAACGGCGGAATGACGAAGCGCTGGATGCGGTCGTCGCGCGACGCGTCGGCAGCCGCAAGCCCGTCGGCAAAGGCTATCGCCTCAGCGATCGTCTTGTTCATCTTCCAGCTGGTGCCGACCCAGAGTGCGGACTTACTCATGCTTTCTCCTTGGAATTGTCGATCCTGACCAGCCGCACGCCCGCCTCTTCGAGTGGCGCTGCGTGCTCGGCTGAAACTTCCGCGCCGGTCAGCACCGCGTCGAAGGCATCGAGCCCGGTCAGGAAGTGCAGCGCCGAGCGCCCGAATTTGTCGTGATCGACCAGCAGATATTTGCGCTTGGCCGCCCTCACCATCAGGCGCTTGGCCTGCACCACTTCCTGGTCCTGGTGGAAGGCCGTCGTGCCCTCGATCGCCGAGCTCGACAGGAAGGCGATATCGACGCGCAGCGACCTGAGCGCCTCGTCGGTGACGATGCCGAAGAAGCCGTTGAACTTCTTGCTGTACTGCCCGCCGAGCGCGATCACGTTGATGCCCGCAGCACCCGAAAGACTGGTGATCACACCGAGATTGTTGGTGATGACGGTCAAGGGGCGAATGTCGCGGATGCAGTCGGCGATCGCGCCCGTCGTCGAGCTGTCGTCGATCAGGATGCTCTGCCCCGGCTCGATCAGCGACGCCGCGTGTTCGGCGATCCGGCGCTTTTCGGCGGTCGCGATCTTCTCGCGATAGCGGAAGTCGCTTTCGAATTGCGGGCTCGACTGGATCGAGGCGCCGCCATGCACCTTGCGCAGCAACCCCGCCTGCTCGAGGTCGTCGAGATCGCGATGCACCGTCATCTTGCTGACGCCGAAACGCAAGGACAGGTCTTCGACGGACGCCGTTCCGGCCTCCATCAGCACATCCATGATCGCCTGTCGCCTGTCTTCCGGCTTCATCGTCTCGGCCCCGATCGCGCGCAGCCTCAGCCGCGCTCACCGTGAGAAGATAACACCTATTTGTGATATTTCAATTTCTGTTGTGTGATTTTGTGATCTTTCAATGTGATTTTTGTGGGTGATTGAAACCTGTGTCTATATGCGGCTCCCAGAATTCCACCGACTCCCGGATCATCTCGACGACGTTGTGATCAGTCGGCTCGCGCTCGCGGAAGGAAAGCTCCAGGCAGATCTCGTTGTCGGTACCGCCTCCGGCCCGGACCGCGCCAATGAGCTTTTCCGGCGTGATACGGCCGTCCCGGTTGTAGGCGGCGGTAAAGGGCCAATGGCCACCCTTGTTCATCGAGGACTGCTTGATGTGGATGATCGGCGATCGCTCCGGAAAGGCGCCCGCCCAGGCATAGGGGTCGATGTCGTCGGGGTTGTCGGAGGTGACGTCGCCATGGTCGATGTCGACCATCATCTTCATCGGGATCGGCAGTTCGGCATCGGCCAGCCTTCGATCAAGCGTCCGGCATTCCTCGATCGTGTGGCCGAATTCGCGACCGACCGACATCGGCTCCCAGAAGACATAGGAAAGCCCCGCCGCCTTGCCGTGTTCGGCCACCTCGCGCCAGCAATCGATGGCGATCCGCATCATCTCCTCGCGGCGCGCCGGATCGTCGTAGTCCTTCAGCGTGAAGATCGCGAACTGCGTGCCCATGCCTGCGGCGCCAAGCTCGGCGGAGATATCGGCGAAGGTCTTGAACCAGTCGACATAATAGCGCCTGACGTCCGGGTCCGGATGGCCGAAATGGTTGAGCCGGCCATAGGGCCCGGTCATGCCCGAGGTGATCTTGACGCCGGTACGATTGAGCGCCTTTCGAAACTGTCGGACGCTCTTGGCAATTGTCGCGGCCGGCCAGCCCGGATTGACGAATTCATGGGTCAACTGCACGTAGCCGATGCGGATCTTCTCGGCGATCGTGTCGATCAGGTCGTCGGGCTCGGCGAAGCGGTTGACCAGCGGATTGGTGTTGAGCGACAGCGTGAAGGCCACGACCTTACTCCTGGCTACCAGAGAAATTTCGGAAGGATGAAGTCTGGGCTGGCGCCGTGCTCGGCAAAGAGCTTGTGGCGCTCCGCGTCGGAGGCCTGCTCCAGGATCCCGGTCGTCACCAGCACAGAATGAAGGCTGGCAGTCGCGGCCCCGGCAATATCGTGCTCGATGCTGTCGCCGATCGCCAAGACCCGTGTCGGATCGGGATTGCCGAGAAAATCGAGCGCGGAGGCGTAGATGTCGGCGAAAGGCTTGCCGATCCAGCGCACGCTACCGCCAAGTTCTTCGTAAAGCTCGGCGATGCGCCCGGCGGCAAAAGCGTTCCCGGTCTTCGTCAGCATCACCTTGTCGGGATTGGTGCAGAGGCAGGGAACGCCGCGCTTGGCCGCCGGCGCCAGCAGCGCCTCGTAGTGAGAGAGCGGATAGAGGTCGCCCTCGCTGCCGGCCAAAAGCACGATGTCGGCCTCCGCGCCGTTTTCGGCGCGTTGAAGATTAAGCCCCGACATCGGCGATAGATCACCGTCACGGCTGATCAGCAGGCATTTGCGTGGCGAGCCGCCACCTGCCCCGCTCTCTCGTTTCAAAATCTGCCAGGCCACTTCGCCCGAGGTCAGGAACCAGTCCCAGCTGCCGGCGGCAAAGCCGAGATCGACGAGGCGACGATCATTTTCCGCGGAGCGTTTTCCGGAATTGGAGAGGATGATGACGCGCTTGCCCGCCTGCTTAAGCCTCACCAGTGTTTCGGCAGCCCCCGGATAGGGTCCACGCCCATCCCGGAGCACACCATACTGATCGATCAGGAACGCATCGTAGCGGTCGGCGACCGCTGCAAGCCCCTCTATCACATGCGCGATCGTCACAGCACACCTGCCTTTCTTGCGCCCGAAAGAGCAAGCCGCGCCGTACCGGCGGCGGCCTCCTCGGAAATCACGGGCAGGAATGGCACGCGCAGCTTGCGTGAACGGATCGCAGTCCAGGCCGTATTTTTCGCACCGCCGCCGACGCTGCGCAGCGACTGGAGCGCCGGTCCGCCAAGAGCGGTCAGGCGCTGGTAAGCAAGGCTCTCGACGCCGGCGATGCCCTCAAAGATCGCCTTGAGGAAGGACGCATCGTCAGCGGGCCGCGGGCTCATGCGCGGCGCAAGATCCGGGTCGGCGATGGGAAAGCGCTCGCCGGGCCTGACCAGCGGATAATAGTCGAGCCCGGTCTCGACGTCCGGATCGATCTCGCCAGACAATGCGGCGATCCGCTCCGGCGAAAAATGTTCGGCGAGCACCACGCCGCCGGTGTTCGACGCACCACCGGCCAACCACATCTCGCCGATCCGGTGGCTGTAGAGCCCGTATTCCGGGGCAAACAGCGGACGGTCGGAGAGCATTTTTACCGTCAGTGTCGTGCCGAGCGCGCTGACGCCGTCGCCCGGCTGGTCGGCGCCCGTTGCAAGGAAAGACGCACACCCGTCCGTAGTGCCGGCAACGACCACCACATCATCCGAAAGACCAAAGGCTTCGGCCGCCATAGGACTGATCGTCGCGACCGGAGTGCCGGCGGGCAGCACGTTCGGCAGCAGATCGACACGCGCGCCTGTTTTCTCGATCCACTCCGGCCACGACCGCGACACAGGATCGTAGCCGGTCTTCAGTGCATTGTTTTCGTCGGAGACGTCGTAGAGCCCGGTGAAATGTCCGGCGAGCCAGTCTGCCTGATGGATGACGCGAAAAATACCCGGCAGCGACTGGAAGACAAGAAGCTTGGCAAGGCCTGACGTGGCGCCATGGGCAGCGCTTTCGCGCGGTGCATGGGCGGCGATCGCATCGAGAAACGCGCGGTCGGCGACCGTATCGTTGTACATCATCGGCACAGCCAGCGGCGCGCCCTTCTCATCGACCGGCAGCATCGTGCCGGACGTGCCGTCGATCGAAAGCGCCACAACGTTCTGGCGGTCGATACCCCCAAGCGTCTCGACAAGCGCTGCCTGCACGGCCTTCCACCAGCCGATCGGGTCGCGGTGATCGTCGCTATGGGACGCGAGTTTTGCTGCACCCGTCGCGACGACCGTGCCATCCTCGGCCATGGCGACCGCCCGTGCACCCGACGTGCCGATATCGATACCGATAACCAGCTTACTGCGGTTCATTGCAGCACCTGTCCGGCGCGGTTGAGCTGCTGGCGGTATTTTTCCGCATCCCAGCCGAGAAGCTCGGCATTTTCAGCTTCCGTGAGGTAACGCAGCCGGGCATCCGTCGGGATGCGGGCTGTCACGTCGGCAAGGCAGCGCGCCATCGCGAAGGCACCGGCGGAAATCTCCTTCTGCACCAGCACGCCCTTGCCGGGGAAAAGCAGAAGCGGCGGCAGGCTCTCGCCAGCCGCACGTCGTTTCGCCTCGATCGTCAGCGCCGTCTCGCCGGGTGCGGCAACCACGACGCCCTTGCCGAGGAAGATCACATGATCAGGGTAGAGGCTGCCGCCGGCCGCAAGCCGGCAGCTGTCGAGATCGGCTGCGACCGCATGGAGGCTCACATCCTCCGGCAGCCGGTAATCGCTATCGACGGCAAGGCGGCCGAGCGAAACAAGGTCGGCCGCCGGTGCCGGCCGGCGCGCGCCCGTCAGCCGACGGGTAACGTCCGTCAGGAGGATCGCCGCATCGATGACGTTGTTGGCGGCGACGACGAGGCCATGATTGCCGAGAACGAGCACCGAGGTGTTGTCCTGCAAGCGCTCGGCGATCGCGCGCGCGAGCGGCAGTCCCGGCCGTGCATAGGGCACGAAGACATGGGGAAATCCGGCAAGCCGCTCTGCAACGATCGCAGCACCATTGGTCTGCACCGCCGTCGCAATCGTCTCGACGCAGTGGACATGCACCACCACCTTCTGCGGCATCAGCGCATGCACCGTCGTCTCGATCGAGGGGCGCAGGCCCGAAGGGTTGCGCTCGGCGATCACGAAGTCCTGGGCCTTCTCCGTCGCCGGGTCGCCGCGTTCGAGCGCGTCGAGCAAGTCGTCGAGCGCCACCGGCACCATCACGTCGCGCTGGCGCGCCTGTGCCAGCCACAGACCTGAGGCCTTGATCCAGAGCGTGCCGCCCTCCTTGATCGAGGTGTTGCCGCCCGCGCCCTGCACCAAAAGCGGGTCCGCCCCGACGCGGGCTGAAAGGTCGAGAAGCGCTTCGAATTCCAGGCTACGCATCCGCTCTCCTTCAGGCCGCTTGCTGCTGGCGTTCCAGCCAATGGGTAAAGGCCTGCCGTTCGGCTGATGTCATGTGCAGGCCGTGCTTGGTGCGGCGATCGAGAATGTCGTCCGCCGTCAGTGCCCATTCGGTGTCGATGAGAAAGCGCGCCTCGCGCTCGCAAAGGTGTGGGCCGAAGGCCGGGCCGAGATCTTCGACGGCCGTGGCGCCGGCAAGCAACGTGTGCGTCCGCGTGCCGTAGAGCCGCGCATAGTGCTTTGCGAGTTCACCCGGCAGCCAGCGATAGCGCGCCTTGAGTTCCCCCAGGAACTGTTCGAAATCTGCATCCGCCATGTCACCGCCCGGCAGGTGGGACTTTGCTGTCCAGGCCGGCCCCATGCGCGGGAAGAACGGCTTCAACCGCTCCAGCGCATGCTCGGAAAGCTTGCGGAACGTGGTGATCTTGCCGCCGAAAACCGAAAGCAGCGGCGCCTGGTTGTCGGCAGCATCGACCTCGAAAATGTAGTCGCGGGTCACGGCCGACGGGTTCTCGGCGTTGTCGTCGTAGAGCGGGCGCACGCCGGAGAAGCTGTAGACGATATCGTCTGACGTCAGCTGCTGCTTGAAGTAGCGGTTCACCGATTTCAGGAGATAGGCGATTTCGTTGTCATCCGCCGCCACGTCCTCAGGGCGCCCCTCATAGGGGATGTCCGTCGTGCCGATCAGCGCCAGGTCATTCTGGTAGGGGTTGATGAAGATCACCCGCTTGTCCGGGTTCTGCACCAGATAGGCCTGCCGCCCCTCCCAGAATTTCGGCACGACGATGTGGCTGCCTTTGACCAGGCGCACGCTGCGGGCGGAGTTCAAGCCCCCGATCCGGCCGATGACATCGTTGACCCAGGGGCCCGCGGTGTTGACGACGCATCGCGCCTTGGCCTCGGTCTTTGCGCCGGTGCGGGTGTCGGTCATCTCGATCGACCACAGCCCGTCGCGGCGGCGGATGGAGCTGCAGGCGGTGCGCGTCAAAACCCGGGCGCCGCGATCCCGAGCATCGAGCGCGTTCAAGACCACCAGCCGGGCGTCGTCCACCCAACAGTCGGAATACTCGAACGCCTTGCGGTATTCGCGCTTGATCGGCGCGCCCTCGGGTGCGGTCGCAAGGTCGAGGCTGCGGGTACCCGGCAGCCGCTTGCGGCCGCCAAGATGGTCATAGAGGAAGAGCCCAAGCCGCACGAGCCAGGCCGGCCGGTCCGCCGGGTTGTGCGGCAGCACGAAGCGCATCGGCCAGATGATGTGCGGGGCGGACTGCAGCAGCACCTCGCGCTCGATCAGCGCCTCGCGCACCAGCCGGAACTCATAATATTCGAGATACCGCAGGCCGCCATGCACCAGCTTGCCAGAGCGCGAGCTGGTTCCTTGCGCCAGATCGTCCTTTTCGCAGAGAAGCACCGAAAGCCCGCGCCCGGCGGCATCGCGCGCAATGCCCGCGCCATTGACGCCGCCGCCGACGACGAACAGATCGTATATTCCGGTCTCGGAACTCACCGTCGCCTCTCCTGTCATCAGCACGGATTGACCGGCGGCAGGCCGGCGATGTAGCGGCGCACTTCCTCGGCCGCCATTTCGGCCGCGTAAGTGACGGTGCGCACCGAGGCGCCGGCGATATGCGGCGTCAGCGTCACGTTCGGCAGTTGCAGCAGCGGCCAGTCCTCCGGCACCGGCTCGACCGAAAAGGTTTCGAGCATCGCCGCAGACAGATGTCCGCTGACCAGGTTCTCGTAGAGCGCGTCGTAATCGCAGAGCGGCCCGCGCGCCGTGTTCACGAAGATCGCGCCGGGTTTCATCTTCGCAAAGGTCTCGGCGTTCATCATGTTGCGCGTCTCTTCGGTCACGCGCGGGTGCAAGGTCACCACGTCTGAGCGGGAAAGCAGGGCATCAAGCGAGACCTGCTCGACGCCGGCGTTGAGATCGTCGGCCGAGAGCTGCACGTAAGGGTCGTGCACCAGCACCTTGGTCCCGAAGGCGCGCAGGAGGCGCACCACCTTGGTGCCAATATTGCCGTAGCCGATGACGCCGACGGTCATTTCGCAGAGCTCGCGGCCGGTGCGGTCGGCGCGGTAGAGATCGCCGCGCCATTCGCCCTTGCGCAGGGCCTCGTGGCCGGTGCGGATCAGCCGTGTCTCGGCAAGGATGGCGCCAAGCGTGAATTCGGCGACGGCGTTTGCGTTGCGGCCGGGCGTGTTGACGACGCGCACGCCGGCATCCCTCGCCGCCCCCATGTCGATGTTGACCGGACCGCCGCGCGACACGGCGACCAGCTTCAACCCGGGCAGCGCCTGAAGCATGCCGCGCGACAGCGGCGCCAGCTGCGTCACCAGGATCTCGGCGTCGCCGACGAACTCGACGATCTCGTCGGGCGTGCCGAGATATTCTTTCAGCCCGTCCATGCCCTCGACGGCATAACCGTGCTCCATCGGCACGTCAGGCCAGGGCAGTTCGAGCGTGCGGATGTCATGGCCGTTGCCGGTCGCCTCGACGATCTTGTCGCGAAACACGTCCGGCAGCATGAACCGGTCGCCGATAATGGCTATCTTCTTCATTTCGGTCTTTCCTGTTGGTGTCCCGCGGCTGCACCTTGGGAGAGTGCGTGCCAGACGGGCCTGAGCGCTGTGCGCGACTGCTTGTAGGCGGGGAAAAGTTCTTCGAAGCGTTGGGCTAGCGCCGGGTCAGGCGCCTCCGCCGGGCGTTGATAGGGGGCGACCCATTCACCGAGGCAATCGGCCATCGAGGGATAGATGCCGAGCGAAACGGCGGCGATCATGGCGGCACCCGCCGCACCCGCCTCTTCCCGCTCGCTCGTCTGCACGCTGGCGCCAAGGGCGGCACCGAGGATACGGCGCAGCGAAGCGCTACGCGCAGCGCCGCCCGTCAGCCGGATGCGGCCGGGCAACGGCCCCATCTCGGCGTAGCAATCGCGCGCGGCCATGGCGAGGCCGTCGAACACCGCCTTCACCATGTCGGGAAAGCCATGGCTGACCGAGAGCCCGACGAAGGACGCGCGCGCCGAGGCATCGACGAAGGGCCCGCGCTCGCCGGCCTCCGAGATATAGGGCTGGAAGATCAGCGACGTGTCCTTCGCATCCGCCAGCCAGCCGTCGACATGGGTAAGCAGCTCGCTCTTCGATTTCTCGACACCCATGCCTTTCAGTAGCCCCGACGCCACCGACAGGATCCAGTCGATGTTGAGCGTCGCCGCCATGTTCGACTGCATCTGCGCATAGGCGCCGGGGATCGGCATGCACATGGTGTAGCCGGTGAGATCGCGGTTGAGCCGCACGTCGTCGGCGCCATTGGCAAGCCGCATGTGCATGCCGGTCGAACCGATGATCGAGCAGCCGGTGTCGGTGCCCGGATCGTAGAGCCCTGCCCCAAGCGCCGTGCAGACGACGTCGACGTAACCGAGTACGATGGGCGTTCCCTCGGTGAGGCCCGTGGCCTTCGCCGCTTCGCCGGAAAGCAGGTGATGGGTGGTGGCGCCATCGACGATCTCGGGCAGCACATGCTTCAGCTTTTCGAGGCCGAGGAAGGCGATGACGTCGTCGCTGTAGCTGCGGGTGCGGAAATTGCCGAAACTGAAATTGGCCTCGGAGGGATCGGTGGCGCGCTTGCCGGTCAGCCTGAAATAGAGCCAGTCCTTGCAGTGGAAGGTGGTAGCGACGCCTGAGAGCATCTCCGGCGCATGGTCGCTCATCCAGCGAAGTTGCGGCCCCTGCTGGCAGGCGGCAAGGCCTGAGCCGGTGCTTTCAAAGCGGGCGACGTCGCCGCTGTCGCCGCGCAGCCGCTCGACCGTCTCGCCGGCGCGCGCATCGAGCCAGAGCCAGCCCTTGCCGACAGGCGCCCCGTCCCGGTCGATCATCCAGGTGCCATCACCCTGCCCGGTCACCGCGATTGCGGCGACACGGCCGGCGAGGTTATCGATCTTCTCCGACAGTTGCTTCAGCGTGGTCGCCGCATCGGCCCAGGTGCGCTCCAGATCCTGGACGCTGCCGGCACGGCCGGCCGCCTCATAGGCGTTCGGCAAGGCGGCCATGCCAAGCTGCCGGCCGGCGAGATCGAAGGCCACCGACTTGATGACCGAGGTTCCCGCATCGATGCCGATGAGGATGTCCCGCATCAGGCGAGCTCCTGTCCATGGCTGATCGCCCGGCCGCTCTCGCCATCGAAGACGTGCAGGCTCGACGGGTCGAGATGGATGCCGATCGGCTGGCCGACATCGAGCTCGGTGCGGTCGTGCTCGACCAGCACCATGGTGCCACCGGCAAAGTCGGCGGCGATATGGGTCTGGTCGCCGAGCCACTGGTTGACGGCGACGCGGCCGGTCACGCCATCGGCGCTGCGACGCACCGAATAGGGGCGGATGCCGAGCACCACCTTCTGCCGCTTGATGAGTTCGTCACGCACCGCATGCGAAAAATCCGAGGCCGGATATTCGAGCCGCACGCCGTCCTTGAGGCCGAAGGCCATCCTGCTTTCGGAACCGGTGACACTCGCCTCGAAGACGTTCATCGGTGGCTCGCCGACGAAGGTGCCGGTGAAGAGATTGGCCGGCCGCTCCTTGATCTTCTGCGGCGTGTCGAATTGCTGCAGCACTCCGCCTTCCATGACCGCGATGCGGTCGGCAAGCGCATTGGCTTCCGTCTGGTCGTGGGTAACGAGGATCGCCGTCAGCCCGCGCTCCTTGATGAAGTGCTTGATGCGGCCGCGCAAAAGTGCCCGCAGCTGCGGCTCGAGCTGCCCCATCGGCTCGTCGAGCAGGTGCAGGTTGGCATCGCGGATCAGCGCCCGGCCGAGCGAGGCGCGCTGCTGCTGGCCGCCGGAGATCGAGCTCGGGTAACGCCCGAGAATGTCCTCGATTTCCAGAAGCTTGGCGATACCCGCCACCTTCTCGTCGACGACGCTCTGCGAGAGCTTCGAAGCCTTGAGCGCGAAGGCGATGTTTTCGCGCACCGTCAGCGGCGGATAGAGCGAATAGCCCTCGAACGCCATGGCGACGTTGCGGCGCACCGGCGGCAGGGTCTGCACCGGCCGTCCCGCGAGCGAGATGGTGCCGCGCGACACCGCCTCGAAGCCGGCGATCATGCGCAAGGTCGAGGTCTTGCCGCAGCCGGACGAGCCGAGCAGCGCGATGATCTCGCCCTTTTGCACATCCATGTTCAGCTTCTTCACGGCATGCACGCCGAAGTCGACGGGGCCGTAGAACTTGTCGACGTCCTTGATCAGAAGGGCCGTATCACTCATGCCGCTTCTCCATTGCGCTTGGCTGCGATGTCGGCGCGCGGCAAAAGAGTGCCGCTCGCCCGGTCGAAGAGGAAGGCCTGCGCGCCGTTGACGGCAATATGGGCCGGTCCTGCGCTCGGGCCAGGCGTTCCGGCCGGGCGCGACACCAGGATTTCGCGGCCCCGCGCCGTCAGAGCCAGCGTCACCGTCTTTTCGTTGAGCGGCGTTTCCGCCTCGACCGTGACGGGAATCGCGCCGGGTGCTGCGGCATCGACGAAGCTGATTGCTTCCGGGCGAAGCCCGAGAACGCACTCACGGCCGACGACATCGGCGCCATAATCGGCGAGCCGAACCCGAACGTTGGAAAGCTCGACGAACACCCCCTCACCGCCGCGCTGCGGCGTGACATCGAGCAGGTTGATCGTCGGGTCGCCGAAGAGCCGGGCAATCTCGATATCGGCGGGCGCGTTGTAGATCTGTTGCGGCGTGCCGATCTGGCGGATGCGGCCTGCGGCCATGACCGCGATCCGGTCACCGAGCGCCATCGCTTCCTTGTAGTCCTGGGTAACGTAGACGACGGTTGCGCCCTGTGCTGCAAGCAGCCGTGGCAGTTCCAGCCGCATCTCGAAACGCAGCTTGGCGTCGACGTTGCGCAAGGGATCATCAAGCAGAAGCAGCGGCGGCGAGCCGACCAGCGCGCGGGCAAGGGCCGTCCTCTGCTTCTGGCCGTTCGAAAGCGCCTTCGGGTGGTGGCTGAGCACGTGGTCGATCTTCAGGAGCTTCGCCACCTTCTGCACGCCAGCGGCAATCTTCTCCTTCGACGACCGCGTCGCCGTCAGCGGGCTTGCGATATTGTCAAACGCGCTCATGTGCGGAAACAGCGCGAAGTTCTGGAACGCCATGCCGACGCCGCGATGTTCGGCATCGACATCGGTCATGTCCTCGCCGCCGATCAGCACCCGGCCCGCGTCCGGCTCGATGACGCCGGCGACCAGGCGCAAGAGCACGGTCTTGCCGGCGCCGGAGGGGCCAAAGAGTACCAGCCGCTCGCCATCGGCGACATCAAGCGTCAGGTCGTCGAGAACCGTCTGGCTCTTGTAGCGCTTGACGATGTTCTTCAGTTGCAGCGTGGTCATGAGTTACCCTTTCACCGCGCCGAGCGACAGGCCTTCGACGAGGTAGCGCTGGGCGTAGAGTGCAAGTGCGAGCGTCGGCGTGACCGAAAGCACGATGGCCGCGGCGATCTGCCCGTATTGGATGCCCGAGGACGTGACGAAGGCAAGTGCTCCCACTGTCACCGGCTGTTTGTCGGCGGACGCCAGCACCAGTGCGAAGACGAAGTTGTTCCAGGCAAAGATGAAGGCGAGCAGGCCGGCAGCGGCAATGCCGGGACCGGCCAGCGGCAGCGCGATCTTGCGGAAGGTCGCAAACCAGGAATGGCCGGCGATGCGATAGGCATATTCGACGTCGGCCGAGATATCCTCGAAGTAGCCGCGCACG
This sequence comes from Ensifer sp., assembly GCF_035999185.1. Classification (GTDB taxonomy): domain Bacteria; phylum Pseudomonadota; class Alphaproteobacteria; order Rhizobiales; family Rhizobiaceae; genus Ensifer. The sequence goes on from NZ_DASYHB010000127.1 coordinate 59,361, forward strand.
ATCCAGAGGATCAGCGGCAGGCAGATCAGCTGGTAGACCCAGATCAGCCCGAAGTAGGTGTTGGAAAGGCCGAGCCACTGGAAATACTGCGTCAGCGGCAGCAGCACCAAGAGCGGCGGCGCGAAGCGGAAGGAGAGCAGCGTGAACGCGATGTCTTCCGACCCCTTGAACTTGTGGCGGGCGAAAGCATAGGCCGCGGGCACGCCAAGCACCAACGCCACGGCGACCGAGGCGACCGACAGGAAGATCGAGTTACCGAGATTGCTCATGAAGGCGATGTCGAGCGTGCCGGCTGCCGTCTGCAGCTTGCCGGTGATCAGCGCCGCATAATTCGACAAGGTGGGTGAGAACACGACAGACGGCGGGATCGCCAGGATCGTCTCGTTCGTCTGGAACGACATCAGGAAGATCCAGAAGATCGGGAACATGAAGAAGACGACGACGAGCGTGAGGGCGAGACCGCGTAAAGTCCGTTCGAGCGGAGACATGGTTTCCATCGGTCCCTCCTTTAAGCTTCGCCGCGAGCGCGTTCGCGCAGCCGCAGCCAGTTCTTGATGAAGACGTTGGACAGCGTGTAGGTGATCGCCCACAGGATGATCAGAAGCGCTGCCGAACGGCCGACATTGGTCGACTGGAAGAAGTTGAGATAGGCCTCGACCTGGAAGACGGTGAGCGTGTTGCCAGGCCCGCCTTGCGTCATCGCGTAGATGATGTCGAACTGCTGGATACTGTCGAGCAGCCGGAAAAGCGTCGCCGTCAGGATGTAGGGCGTCAACATCGGCAGGGTGATGCGGAAGAAGACGAAGCTGCGCGGCACACCGTCAAGAGCCGCCGCCTCGAAGGGCTGCGTCGGCAGAGAGCGCAGACCCGCCAGAAGCAGGATCATGATGAACGGGGTGTAGACCCAGATGTCGACGAGAACGACGGTCAGAAGTGCTGTGTCCGGCGAGGACGCCCAGCGGAAATCATGAAGCCCGATGAGGCTTGCGAGATAGCTGAGGATACCGAAGCTCGGATTGGTCATCAGCTTCCACATCAAGGCGGCGAGCGCCGGCGCAATCATCAGCGGCAGAAGCAGCATGATCGAGATGAAGTTGTTGACCGTCGAACGCCGCTGCAGAAGCAGCGCAATGCCGAGACCCAGCAGCAGCTCAAGCGTCACGGTGAGGCCGGCATAGAGCAGCGACACTTTCAGCGTGTTCCAGAAGGCCGGGTCGGTAATGAAGTTGAGGTAGTTTTCGCCCCAGTTGAACTGGCGCGCCCAGGGCTGGCTCAGCCTATAGCGCTGGAAGGAATAGACCACCGCCGTAAAGAACGGGATGAGGATGCCGATGCAGACAAGCAGCGCCGGCAGGCTCAGCACATAGGGAAGCATCTTCCTGCTGATCCTGAAACCGGAGGCTGGTCTCTTGAGGGTTTCTGTTGAAGCCATGTCGAGCTCCGTTCCTGAAGTCTTTAAAGAGCACGCGGCACGCGGGGACCTATCGGCACCGCGCCAGTTCCTCGGCATCTCAGGTTGATTGCGGTGCGACCTCAAGCGGGTCGCCACAGGCCGATTGCTGTCGGCATCTCGGGATCCCCGGCGCTTGTCCGCGCCGGGGATCGCTTGGGAGGCCTATCAGCCGAGACCCGCCTCTTGGAGCTGGCGGTTGATGCTTTCTGCAAGCTGGTCGAGACCTTCATCGACCGGCACCTGCTTGGCGACCATCTTCTGCAGCGTCGACGCCCATTCGGTCGTGACGTCGAAGAACAGGGGCTGCGCGGTAAAGTGGATCTTTGCGCCCGGCGCCGAGACGTCGTGCATTTCCACATAACCCGGATAGCTCTTGTTCAGCCGCTCGCGGAACATCTCATCCTTCCAGACCGAGGCGCGGACCGGGTTGACGAAGTCCATCTTCGTCGCGCCGAAGATCGCGTGCTCGAGACCGGTCGCCCATTGCAGGAAGTACCAGGTCGCGTCCTTGTCCTTGGAAAAGTTGGACATGGCGAGCGACCAGATCCAGATGTTCGGCGTCGGGGCGGACGCTGCCGGGTTGGCCGCGAACGGCGCGTAGGCAAGCTTGCCGGCCATCTTGTTGTCGCCGCCGTTCATGAAGTAGCCGAGGATGTCGGCGTCATAGATCATGGCGGAAGCGCCGGCGCCGAGATCGGTGCCGACCTGGTACCAGGTGTAGGTCGACCAGTCCTTCGGGCCGCTTTCCTGGATCATCGACACCCACTTGGCGTGGAAGGCCTTGGATTCGGCCGTGTTCATTGCCGCCGAAAGCTTGCCGTCGGCAGAAACGTTGAGGTCCTTCTGGCCAAAGTTGGCGTAGCCCGAAAGGAAGCCCGGGTGGATGGTTGCCCAGGAGCGCGAACCGCGCACGCCGATGCCGTAGACACCGCCGCCGACGTCCTTGGTGAGCTTGGCGGCAGCCGCCGAAAGCTCGTCGAGGTTCTTCGGAACGGCGACACCCGCCTTGTCGAACATGGCCTGGTTGAACGACAGGTTGTTCTGCTCATAGCCCCACGGAATGCACCATTGCTTGGCGTCGTCGGAGCCGAGCGCCCCGCCCGGCTGGCCGTTCCAGGCGCAGGAGTTCTTCACGCCCGGCAGGAAGTCGTCCCAGGCATATTGCGGGTTGGTCTTGGCCGGATCGTTGATCCATTCCTTGAGGTCGGTGATCCAGCCGGCCGGACCATAGGTCCAGGTCATGTAGGCGCCGGTCATGAAGGCATCGTATTCGGCCGAACCCGACGACAGCGCCGCCGTCACCTTGTCGAAATAGACGTCTTCCGGGAACACGTCATAGGTGACGTCGATGCCGGTCAGGTCCTTGAAGGTCTGCAGGTTGGCAATCATCGCATCGGCGTAGGGATGCTTGTTCAAGAGCAGCTTCAGTTTCTTGCCGGAATGCGCCTTCCAGTCGAAATCGGCGGCAAGCGCCTGGGTCGACATCATGTTGAACAACGTGCCGGCCGTGCCGACGGTCAGGCCTGCAGCGCCCAATCCCTTGAGCATGCCGCGGCGGTCCACCTCCCCACGCAGGAATGCGCTGATGAGGTCCTTCTCCTTCTCGTACATCCGTCTTCTCCTCCGTTGCGGGTATGATTGCGACTGCCGGCTACCCCACCGGTATTCCTCCCTTTAGAGCCTCTGAATGGCAGTCCTCCCTGCCCTCCTATGCTCCTGATGTCTCAGCGCCTCATGCGCCGTCGGCCGCAAGCGCCCGTGCCGTCCGCTCGTCGGTGATAAGGCCGCTCAAGTGCCCGCTGCTAAGCACCGCCCGGATCGCCGGCACCTTGATCTTGCCGCCGGCGACCGCGACCGTGCGGCGGTTCTTCAGGTCCTCTCGGCTAAGCGTGAAAGTGCGGTCGGACAGCGTCGTCTCGATCGGCCTGCCGTCTTTGTCGAAGAAGTGGCCGAGCAGTTCGCCCATCGCCCCACCCTTCTGAATGTCCTCGATCTCGCTGGTCTCGATCATGCCGGTCGAAACCAGCGACGCCTCGCGCACGGCAGTGCCGATGCCGACCATCAGGAGATCGGCGGTCTTGGCGAGATCGAAGACCTCGCGCACGCCGCGCTGGCTGAAGAGCACATCGCGATCCTCGACGGTGTTGGCGAAGAACGGCACCGGCATGACATAGGCTTCCGCCCCGGTGCGTTCGGCAAGCCGGTGGATCACGTCATGCGGATTGGCCGAAAACTTGCGCGTCAGGCCGCCGAGCAGCGAAACGAAGCGGGTGTTGCCGCTTGTCATACGCGGCAGGTATTCGACGCAAGCCGCAAGCGTGCGGCCATGGCCGACGCCGACCAGCGCCGTTTCGCCGCGCTCGATCTCGCGCTTTAAAAACTGTGCGCCGGAAATGCCGAGCGCCTTCAAGGGCAGGTCGTCGGCGTCGAAGTCCGGCACCACCTCGCAATAGTCGAGGCCGTAGCGGGCCGAAAGCGCTTGCTCAAGTTCGACGCATTCGGAGACTTCGCCGTCGATATAGACCTTCACCAGCCCTTCCTGGTTGGCCTTCATGATCAGCCGGTGGGCTTTCAGCGAAGTCAGGCCCAGGCGCTTGGCGACCTCCGCCTGGGTCAGGCCGCCGGCATAGTGCAGCCAGGCCGCCCGCGTCGCCATGCTGGTCTCGTCGTCACGAATACCTGTCCCGCCGATCGCCATCGTCTCCACCCGGTTCTTGCTGCGCTGCATGATATTTTTTGCACCGCGTGATATTTTTATCCGTTAATGAAAGAAATTTCATGGCGTGAAAAAATTGTCAATAGCGTTCGACAAGACGAACGATCACGTTTGTGGAAAGCCGGTTGAAAGACCGCGAAGGCTGCACGCAAGGGCAGCAACGGCCGGCAAAAGCGGCAACCGTAAACTGGTGAAACGGGAAAAGGTGTCGCGCGAGGCCGATCAACGGACCGTCAGCGATGCGCGAGATCGAGCGTTTACTGCCCGAGGTTCCGTAGATACAGCGACAACAACTGCGTCTGCGAGGAGATACCGAGCTTGCGGTAGACGTTGCGGCGGTGAACCTTGACCGTCCCGGTGGAGATGCCAAGCCTGAGACCGATCGATTCCGACGAATGGCCCTGCAGCACCAGCTCGACGATTGCGGCCTCCCGATCGGTGAGATTGAGATGCTGCCAGACGCCATCGGCCGGTGGATGCGTCGCCTTGCGCTTGCTGCGCCCGGTTTTGGCAAGTGCCGCATCGAAGCGGCGACCGAGACCCGCCCAATGGTGGCGCACCAGCGCCGAGACCAGCGGCTCGACCTTTTTGAGAAGTGCAAACTCGGCAGCACTGAACGTGCCGGTCGCCTCGCGCCGCATCAGCGACAGCACGACGGTGATTTGCTCGTCGACCGGCACGAAGAAGCCGACCTCCTCCGCAAGCCCCGTCTGGACGTAGTAGGTGCGGTAGTATTCCGAGGAAAAGAAGCGGTCGGGCGCCAGTTCCCGCATCCGCCACACCCCCGGCTCGCCCTTCGACGCTGCGTGGTAGAACGGGTCGAGCAGATAGGGCCCCGCCTGGTAAAGGCTGACGAAAAGCACATGATCCCGGGCGTTGAAGGTGCTGTAGAGATCGATCGGCCGTTCCTTGCCGCGATAGGCAAAGACGACCACGTAATCGAAGGTCATAAGTTTCGACATCAGCTGCCGATAGGCGGTGCCGACGGCCTCGTCCTCCAGCGGCGCGCCCGTCACCAGCGGCGCCATGACCTGAAAAAGTCCTTCGAGATCGACGCTCACACCGCTCCCCCGGCCGATGCCAACAGCTTCAAGGGTATACTCCTCACACAAGCCATCTTGCGTGAAAATACCTCTCTCGGGGTATATACCGGCAGGGCGCGCGGTGACTACGCTGCGTATCAATGACGGTGGAGTGCCAGGATGGGAGATCATGGCGACATCCGAAACAAACCGCAGGGAACAGACGTGACATCCGCTTCGACGAACGACATCGAGTTCCGTTCGGTCGCCAAACGTTATGGCGCCGTGACGGCCGTTT
>NZ_DASYHB010000062.1:0-8119 GCF_035999185.1 Ensifer sp.
GTTTTTGAGCGAGCATGCAAGTAAGGTCCGGCGAAATTCAACGCCAATGGCCAAACACGAAGGAAGCTTGACCATGGAGCAACTCGGCACTCGCAATCTGGCGAACGGCTTGGAAAAACTCGGCTTTACCGACCTGGAAACAGTCCGGTTCAACCTCGAAGCCCCGGAGCTTTATGAAGAAGCTCTTCGCCGTGGCGAGGCTCAGCTGACCGCGCACGGCGCACTTGTTGCCCGTACCGGCCAGCACACCGGCCGCTCGCCGAAGGATAAATTCGTCGTCCGCGACGAAAACACCGACGGACAGATCTGGTGGGACAACAACAAGCCGCTGTCGCCGGAGCACTTCGCTGTGCTGCGTCAGGACATGCTCGACCATGCCAAGGGCATGTCGCTCTATGTTCAGGATCTCGTCGGCGGCGCCGATGCCGACAATTCGCTGCCGACCCGCGTCGTCACCGAATATGCCTGGCATTCGCTTTTCATCCGCAACCTGCTCATTCGTCCGGCTCGCGAAGCGCTGGCGTCCTTCCTGCCGAAGCTGACGATCATCGACCTGCCGAGCTTCAAGGCCGATCCGGAGCGCCATGGCTGCCGCACCGAAACGGTCATTGCCTGCGACTTCACCAACAATCTGATTCTCATCGCTGGCACGTCGTACGCCGGCGAGATGAAGAAGTCGGTTTTCACCGTTCTCAACTACCTTCTTCCCAAGAAGGGCGTCATGCCGATGCACTGCTCGGCCAATGTCGGCCCTGAGGGTGACACGGCGATCTTCTTCGGTCTGTCGGGCACCGGCAAGACGACGCTTTCGGCCGATCCGACCCGCACGCTGATCGGCGACGACGAGCACGGCTGGGGCGAAGACGGCGTCTTCAACTTCGAAGGCGGCTGCTACGCCAAGGCGATCCGTCTGTCGGAAGCGGCAGAGCCGGAAATCTACGCGACCACCCGCCGCTTCGGCACTGTCATGGAAAACGTCGTTCTCGATGAGCGCCGGGTTCCGGACTTCAACGATGGTTCGCTGACGGAAAACACCCGTTGCGCCTATCCGCTGGATTTCATCCCGAACGCCAGCGCCACCGGCACCGCGCCGCAGCCGCGCACCATCATCATGCTGACGGCTGACGCCTTCGGTGTAATGCCGCCGATCGCCAAGCTGACGCCGGAACAGGCGATGTACCACTTCCTCTCCGGCTACACCGCCAAGGTCGCCGGCACAGAAAAGGGCGTCACCGAGCCGGAAGCGACCTTCTCGACCTGCTTCGGCGCGCCGTTCATGCCGCGCCATCCGTCGGAATACGGCAACCTCTTGAAGGACCTGATCGCCAAGAACGGCGTCACCTGCTGGCTGGTCAACACCGGCTGGACCGGCGGCGCCTACGGCACCGGCAGCCGCATGCCGATCAAGGTGACGCGTGCACTGCTCGCCGCTGCTCTTGACGGTTCGCTGAACGCGGCTGAGCTGCGTACCGACGCGAACTTCGGTTTCGCCGTTCCGGTCTCGGTTCCGGGCGTCGACAGCGGCATCCTCGATCCGCGTTCGACGTGGGCCGATGGCGCAGCCTACGACGCGCAGGCCAATCGCCTTGTCGACATGTTCATCACCAACTTCGCCAAGTTCGAAGAGCACGTGGACGGCAGCGTTCGTGACGCAGCGCCGGGCACCCAGCTCGCCGCCGAATAAGCATCGTCGGCTATGATTCACGTGAAACCCGGCCCTCGCGGCCGGGTTTCTTCGTTTTTGTCTCTCTGTTTTCAAGAGCTTCGCGCTGTGCCATAGATCGGGCCGAGGTGAACCATGGCCAGCGACCTACTCTATATCAACGACAGCATCGTGATTGCCGGCTGGGAACTGACGGAGCAATTCGTGCTGGCCGGCGGGCCGGGTGGACAGAATGTCAACAAGGTGTCGACGGCGGTCCAGCTGTTCTTCAACGTCCAGGCCTCTCCGGCACTCTCCGATCGTATCAAGGCCAATGCCCTGAAGATTGCCGGCCGGCGCGCCTCGAAGGAGGGCGTGCTGATGATCGAGGCGAGCCGCTTTCGCAGCCAGGAGCGCAACCGTGAGGACGCCCGCGAGCGCTTGAAGGAGCTGATCTTGAAAGCGGCCGAACCGCCACCGCCGCCGCGCAAGAAGACGAAACCGACCCGCGGCTCTGTCGAGCGCCGCCTCAAGGAGAAGTCCGGGCGCGGCGAAATCAAGAAGCTCAGGGGGCGTCCCGGAGGCGATTGATTCTTTTCGCCTCTCCCTTGCCTTTGAGCCCTCGTGCCCTCTCTTATCGATCAGTGTTTTCGTAAAAGGAGATGTTCATGGGCCTTTTCAGTTTTATCAAGAACGCCGGCAAGAAGCTTGGCATCGGCGGCGATGACGATGCCCCGGATGCCGAAAGCGTTCAGAAGGAGTTGGCATCCCACGACCTCGGCACAAAGGACGTGCAGGTCGAAATGGCCGGTGACAAGGTCGTGCTGAAGGGTGTCGTGAAAGACCAGAGCGCCTTCGAAAAGGCTGTCGTCGCCGTTGGCAATACGCTCGGCGTCTCGGCCGTCGAAGCCTCGGAGCTCAAGGTCGCCGACGCCGGAGCAGCCCCTGCACCGGCCAAGGCGCCGGTCTTCTACACGGTCAAGAAGGGCGACAACCTCTGGAAGATCGCCGAGGCACAGTACGGCAAGGGCAAGGGCGCCAAGAACACGGCTATCTTCGAGGCCAACAAGCCGATGCTGACCCATCCGGACAAGATCTATCCGGGGCAGGTTCTGCGCATTCCGGATCTCGACGCAGCCTGAGCATGTCCGTCAGGCGTTTCGTTTCCATTGCGGCGCTGGTGGGGCTTTGCCTTGCCGGCGTTGCTTTCGCAGAGCCCTACCGAGAACCTGCCAAAGGCAGCGCCGAGCGCACCGCGATCCTCGATGCGCTCCGCCCGGCGGTTGAGGCCGAGATGCGTGGCCCGGTTGAATTCGTTGTCACGAGCATGCGCGCCGCTCCCAACTGGGCTTTCATGCAGGTCGAGCCGCAGCGTCCGGGCGGCGGGGCAATCGACCTCACGCAAACCGGGTTGCGCGACGAGGCCGACATGATGGATGGTCTGACGGTGTTTGCACTCGTCAGTTTCCAGAACGGCCGCTGGAACCTCGTCGATCATGTCGTCGGGCCGACGGATGTCGCCTATGCCGGCTGGCCGGTTCGCTATGGCGTGCCAGCGGCCCTCCTTGGCCTTGAGTAAGAGGATTGCCCTAATGCAGGTGCTCCCGAAAGGGATCAGACATATCCCGGGCTATCTCGATCGCGTCCGGCAGGAGCAGCTTGTCGAAGCGATCCGTATGGTCGTGGCCGAGGCACCGCTCTTCGTGCCGGAAATGCCGAAGACCGGCAAACCCATGTCCGTGCGCATGACCAATTGCGGTTCGCTTGGCTGGGTCACGGATCGAGATCGCGGCTATCGTTACCAGGCTCAGCATCCGGTCACCGGGAGGCCCTGGCCGACGATGCCGGAGCCGCTGCTAGAGATCTGGCAGGCCGTTTCCGCCAGCCAGAAGGCGCCTGAGGCCTGTCTCGTGAACTTCTACTCCGAAGACGCGCGCATGGGCCTGCATCAGGACCGTGACGAGCGGGATCTGGAAACGGCCGTCGTGTCGATTTCGCTTGGCGACAGCTGCCTGTTTCGGGTCGGCGGAAACACCCGCGGCGGACAGACCATGTCCTTCCGGCTGGAAAGCGGCGATATCGTCGTGCTCGGCGGGGAAGGGCGCCTTGCCTTCCACGGCGTCGACCGGATCTATCCGAACACGTCGACGCTGCTGAAGAACGGCGGCCGGGTCAATCTGACGCTCCGGCGGGTCAATCCCTGATCAACTCCTTGAAACGGCGCAATCTCGGACAGAAAACCGCGTCACACGTTTCCCGAGATCGCTCTTCCTGAGATTGCTCCGGGCCGGACGCTCAGAGCTTTCTGAGAGCCACCTTTTCCGTCAGGTGGTTCGGACCCTTCTGCAGGATCAGGTCGGCGCGCGGGCGCGTCGGCAGGATGTTCTGGTGCAGGTTTTTCAGGTTGATGTTGTGCCAGAGGCCTTCGGCAATGGCGCGGGCCGCATCCTCGCTGATCGTCGCATAACGATGGAAGTAGGATTCCGGGTTCTTGAAGGCGGTTTCGCGCAGCCGCATGAAACGGTTGACGTACCAGCTGTGGATCAGGCTCTCCTCGGCATCGATGTAGATCGAGAAGTCGAAGAAGTCCGAGACCATAGGCACGATCTTGCCGTCGGCCGGAAGGTTGCGCGACTGCAGGACGTTGATGCCTTCGAAGATCAGGATGTCCGGCCGGTCGATGACGGTGAACTGGTCCGGCAACACGTCATAGGTCAGGTGCGAGTAACTCGGCGCCTTGACGTTCGGCTGGCCGGCCTTGATCGCCGACAGGAAGCGCAAGAGCGCGCCGACGTCGTAGCTCTCGGGAAAGCCCTTGCGGTCCATCATGTTTTCGCGCTGGAGCACGGCGTTCGGATAGAGGAAGCCGTCGGTCGTCACCAGGTCGACCTTCGGGCTCGAAGGCCAGCGCGAGAGCAACTGCGCCAGGATACGCGCGGTCGTCGACTTGCCGACGGCGACCGATCCGGCAATGCCGATGACGAAGGGCGTCTTCGTCTCGGACATGCTGAGGAAGCGCTTGCGCTGCTCGAAGAGCATCTGCGACGATTCCACATGGGTTGAAAGCAGGCGCGACAGCGACAGGTAGATCTGCCTGACTTCGCCGAGATCGACCGGGTCGTTCAGCGAGCGCAGCCGTTGCACCTCGTCGGCCGTCAGCGTCATCGGCGTATCTGCCCGAAAACGCGACCACTCTTCGGCGGTAAAGAAATGATAGGGCGAATAGTCCCGCTTCTGGGGGTTGTCGGGCAGGTCGGCTGCTTCGATGTCTTTCGCCGCGATGGTCATGGGGTCTGCCGATTTGCCTTTTCCTGCAGGCCGGATTGATTGGTCCGCCGCTGAAGTTCGTTCAGCACATCCTGCAACGGAACGTCGGCGATCTTCAATACGACCATCAGATGATAGAGGAGATCGGCGCTCTCGGCGACGAGATTCGCGCGGTCGTTGCTGACCGCAGCGATAACCGTCTCGACGGCTTCTTCACCGAGTTTCTTGGCCGCTTTCGGCTGGCCGCTCGCCACCAGTTTTGCTGTCCAGGATTCGTCCGGAGCCGCCTTCGCGCGTGTCGCGACGATGGCTTCGAGGTCGGTCAGTGTGAAGTCAGCCATGGGAGGTCCTGAAGCTCAGTCGAGGCGCATGGCGATGCCATGCTCAGCCATATAGCGCTTGGTCTCGCCAATGCTATAGGTGCCGAAGTGGAAGATCGAGGCGGCAAGCACCGCCGTCGCATGACCGTCGCGGATACCGGCGACCATGTGGTCCAGCGTGCCGACCCCGCCGGACGCGATGACGGGCGCGCGCACGGCGTCGGCGACCGCGCGGGTGAGCGCAATGTCGTAGCCGCTCTTCGTGCCGTCGCGATCCATCGACGTCAAAAGGATCTCGCCGGCGCCGAGGTCGACGACGCGGCGGGCAAACTCGATCGCGTCGATGCCCGTCGGCTGTCGTCCGCCATGGGTGAAGATCTCCCAGCGGTCCGCTTCGCCGTCCTTCGATACCTTCTTGGCGTCGATGGCGACGACGATGCATTGGTTGCCGAACTTGTCGGCAGCTTCAGCCACGAAGTCCGGGTTCTTCACGGCAGCCGTGTTGATCGACACCTTGTCGGCGCCGGCGAGCAGCAGCTTGCGGATATCGGAGACCTGGCGCACGCCGCCGCCGACCGTCAGCGGCATGAAGCACTGTTCGGCTGTGCGGGCGATGACGTCGAAAATCGTCTCGCGATTGTCCGAGGAAGCGGTGATGTCGAGGAAGCAGAGCTCGTCGGCGCCGGCGGCGTCATAGGCGCGCGCTGCTTCCACCGGATCACCGGCGTCGATCAGATCGACGAAGTTGACGCCCTTGACCACACGGCCGTCCTTGACGTCGAGGCAGGGAATGACACGGGCTTTGAGAGACATGGGTCAGGCCTTTCTCGCGGCGCGGATCAGGTCCAGCGCTTCCTGCGGATCGATGCGGCCGTCATAGAGCGCGCGGCCGGAGATGGCGCCTTCGAGCTTTCTCGCGTCCGGTTCGACCATCCGCCGGATGTCGTCCATCGAGGCAAGACCGCCGGAAGCGATCACCGGAATGGAGACCGCATCCGCGAGCTCCAGCGTCGAGTCCCAGTTGATGCCGGTCAGGATGCCGTCGCGGTCGATGTCGGTATAGATAATCGCCGACACGCCGGCGCCCTCGAACTTCTTGGCTAGTTCGATGACGCCGAGTTCCGACGCTTCGGCCCAGCCTTCGACAGCAACCTTGCCGCCCTTGGCGTCGATGCCGACGGCAACCTTGCCCGGAAACTTCGCGCAGGCTTCGATGACGAGCGCCGGATCACGCACGGCAACCGTTCCGAGGATGACGCGGGCAAGCCCGCGCGACAGCCAGTTTTCGATATGATCGAGCGTGCGGATGCCGCCGCCGAGCTGTACCGGGTTCTTCGTCGCCTTGAGGATCGCGTCGACGGCCGCACCGTTGACCGTCTCGCCGGCAAAGGCGCCGTTCAAGTCGACCACGTGCAGCCACTCGAAGCCCTGGTCTTCAAAGGCGCGGGCCTGGGCGGCCGGATCGGGGTTGTAAACCGTCGCCTGGTCCATGTCGCCCAGCTTCAGGCGCACGCATTGCCCGTCTTTCAGGTCGATCGCGGGAAAAAGGATCATGGGTCTGTCCAATCAGTCGTGCGAAAGCCTTAGGGCTTCCAGCGCAGGAAATTCGAGATGAGGGCAAGGCCAAGCGCCTGGCTCTTTTCCGGGTGGAACTGCGAGCCAGCCTTGTTGCCATTGGCGACGAAAGCGGTCACCGGACCGCCGTAATCGGCTTCAGCGACCACGTCGCCGGCGCTTTCGGCTGCCAGGTGGTAGGAATGCACGAAATAGGCGTGCAGGCCCTGTTCGCCAACCCGGATGCCGTCAAACAGCGGATGTTCGCGCTTGAGCTTCAGCGTGTTCCAGCCGATCTGCGGGATCTTCAGCGTGGTGTCGGAAGGCGTCATTTCGACGACGTCGCCAGGGATCCAGCCGAAACCGTGGGTGACGGTCTTCTCAAGACCGCGCGACGACATCAGCTGCATGCCGACGCAGATGCCGAGAAACGGCCGGCCGGCCTTTTCCACCACCTCGGTCAAGGCCTGCTCCATGCCCTCGACCGCAGCAAGACCGCGGCGGCAGTCGGCATAGGCGCCGACGCCCGGAAGCACGATACGGTCGGCGCTGGCCACCCGTTCCGGCTTGTCGGTAAGGTCGATATCGGCGGAAATGCCGGCTTCGCGGGCGGCCCGTTCAAAGGCCTTGGTGGCCGAGCGCAGGTTGCCCGAGCCGTAATCGATGATGGCGACGCGCATCAGCGTTCTCCGTAGGAATCAAATAGGCCGAGGCCGGTGCCACCCTTCGAGGGCTGGCGCACGGTCCAATCGGCCGGGGAGGGCGGGGTCGGCTTCTTTTCGCTCGGGGCCACGCTCGTGAAATAGATTTCCTCGGCCGTCTCCAGGTTCGGTGCCGGCACGATCGAGCGCAGCGTCCAGTCGCGAGCCGTCAGGCTGCGCGCAACCAGAACCGGTCCTTCAAGGGCAACCACAAGCCGAAGCGCGAGCTGCGCCAGCAGCGACGGCAGGAATCCGCTTTCGTGGCTCGAGAGAAAAACTAACGAAATCTGCAGAACAGCAACTGCGATGCCAATTGCCCATTGCCGCTTGGCGAGAAGCCAGAGCGCCGGGAACAGGAAGGCCCACCAGGAATAGCCGTCGGCAACGAAGCGCGCGCGCTCGTCGTCGGCGTGTGCACCCGGCGGGGTCAGGATCAGATAAGAAGCCATAGGTTCAGCCAGTGACTGGCCGCTTAGGCAAGGGTCCCCTTGGTCGAGGGAACGCGGCCGGCCTGGCGCGGGTCGATTTCGGTTGCCGTGCGGAGCACGCGGGCGACGGACTTGAAACAGGTCTCGGCGATATGATGGTTGTTGGCGCCGTAGATGTTCTGGATATGCAGCGTGATCCCGGCATGC
>NZ_DASYHB010000140.1:0-119686 GCF_035999185.1 Ensifer sp.
GCTGTTCATGGAAAAGGCGAAGATGTCGCCAGCGCTCGTCTACCGGAAGTTCCGGCTGGAGCGTGCCAAGCATCTTCTCACCCAGACGGATGCTTCATTGATCGAGATTGCCCTCGAAGTCGGTTTCGAAAGCGCCGGCCATTTCTCCAGGATTTTCGCCAGGACCTACGGACAAACGCCGAGCAAGCTCAGAGCACAACACGCGACGTGAGCCATCCCGAGGCCGTCTCAGCGAAAAAAGTGCCGATTGCATGGAGACGCTGTTTTCAGGCAAGGAACCACCATCAAACCTGTCGCCCTGATCCGGTTACTGCCTTCAGATTACATGTGCCAATACCGAGTGGATGGAGTTGTTGCCGTACCCCAGTCGGTTCCACTCAGCGCGCTCAGGCTGAGTCCGGCCCGCCATGTCTGTGGCGCGCGCCCGCACCATGAGCGGCCCCGTCTCGTCCAGCCGCGTGATAAGCTCCCACCATTGCCAGGAAGAGGGCCGCTGCTCGCCAATGAGCCGCGCCTCGCGCCACGAGCCGCCATTCAGGCTTACGTCGACCCTGGATATGCACCCGACGCCCGACCACGCGACACCCCGGATCGCGGTCTCGCCAAGCGGCAGGCGCTCCCCCTCATCAGGCGAAGATATCAGCGCTCGTACATTCATAAGCTCAACCGGCGCGCGCTCGTCGCGCCCGTTCCGGGCCCAATGAAACCAGTACTTCTCCGCTTGATAGTAGGCCTCGCAGGGCTGATCGGTAACGACGATCTCGGTCAACCATTTGACGGAGGTCACCGCATACCAACCGGGCACGATCAGCCGCAACGGATAACCATGGGGCGAAGACAGCGGCTCGCCGTTCATCTCGTAGGCAAGAAGCGCCCCCGTTTCCCGGACCTGGTCGAGGCTGAGCCCACGCTCGAAGCGGATCGGCGTGTCGTGCCCGTCGACGAGCCCGCTGTCAGCGCCGCGAAATATCAATTCTGTCGCGCCCGACCGCAGGCCTGCCCTCTCCAGCACCTCCATCAGCGGAACGCCGGTCCACTCGGCGGTGCTGACGGCGCCCACCCCCCAGGGTTCGCCAGGCACGGCCGGATCGAAAAAGCTGCGGCCGTTACCGGCGCATTCCAGCGTCACCACGCGGCTTTCGGCACGAAGGTTGTGAAGCTCCCTCATGCACAGGCTCAGCGGCCTTTCGACCATACCGCCGACCGAAAGCCTGTAGGCATCGCCGTCGAGGTTCGGGATATCGAAGTGGTTACGCAGGTAGAAGCGACCGTTGGGCATCACCGCCCCACCTGCAAGGTCCGGCACTGACGTTTCACCGTTCAGCGGATGGACGCGGTGAATAAGAAGCCCGGCCTCAAGGGCATCCTGGCAGGCGTCTGCGGGGTCGAGCAACATGTCCATAGGGCTGGCATCGCAGGCGCCGCCGGAAACCACTGCAGCCCACGACGTCGCAACGGTCACTTTGACCTGACCGGCTTCGCGAAATGGAGCCAAATACGCGTCGAGAACGGCTTCGTCCGCCGCTTCCGCAATCAAGATCAACGAATGTGACCCCTGCGCAACGGCCTCCGCCTTGATCTGCACGCCGCAGCGAGCAGCGCTCGGCCGGCTCAAATGGTTCAGCAACTCCATCGCCTTGTCCGGATCGCGCGCCGGGCAAGTGTCGGGCGCGTACTCATGATGCACAATAAACAAGGCCATAGAGAACTCCGTACCAAGCCGCGTCGCCGCCGCTCTGTCCGAAGCCGGTCAAGTCTGATCCTTGAGGCGCGTCGAACTGCCGGCGGAACAAAAGATCATCCCAGTACCTGTGCGAGGCCGATAGAACCTGACGGGACCAGACAATCCATCGGACACAACGTATCACGCCCCGGCTTCGCGTTCGCCCGGAGAATGATCGCATCGCCTTCGTTTCTTGGCTGCCTGAGCAGCCTGTCGAGGCTCGTCAGTGCTTCAGGATCTGGCTGAGGAAGAGTTTCGTTCGCTCGTGCCGGGGATTGGTAAAAAACTCGTCGGGTTTTGCTTCCTCAACGATCTTCCCGGAGTTCATGAAGATCACGCGGTCAGCAACCGCCCGGGCGAACCCCATTTCGTGGGTGACGCAGACCATTGTCATGCCGTCCTTGGCAAGACCTGTCATGGTTTCGAGCACCTCCGACACCATTTCGGGATCGAGGGCTGACGTGGGCTCGTCGAACAACATCACGGCCGGCTGCATGCAGAGAGAGCGGGCAATTGCCACGCGCTGTTGCTGGCCGCCGGAAAGCTGGACCGGGAACTTGTGCGCCTGTTCCGGAATACGCACCCGTTCGAGAAACGTTAGCGCCCGTTTCCTCGCCTCGTCCTCCGGCACGCCGTTGATCCACATCGGGCCGACCATGCAGTTCATCAGAACCGTCATGTGCGGAAAGAGATTGAAGTGCTGGAACACCATGCCGACGTTGCGACGCACGTCACCGACATTGCGCATCCTGTTGTGGAGGTTGATACCGTTGACGACGATCTCACCTTCCTGATGCGCCTCCAGTCGATTGAAGCAGCGGATCAAGGTCGATTTGCCCGACCCGGACGGGCCGCAGATAACGATGCGCTCGCCTTTTCGGACCTTCAGGTTGATGTCGGTCAGGACCTGAAAGGCGCCGTACCACTTGGAAACGTTCCGGACGTCGATGATGGTTTCAGCACTCATCTGACCTTGCTCCTGGCATAGTGGCGTTCGATGCGGGACTGGATGAGCTCAAGACAAATGGACATGATCCAGTAGAGCATGGCGGCCGAGATCAGCATCTCCATGTGCTGGAAGGTCTTCTGCCCAAGCGTGCGCGCCAGGAACATCAACTCCCAGACGCCAATCACGGAAACGAGCGAGCTGTCTTTCAGCATGGAGATGAACTGGTTGCCGGTCGGCGGAATGATGACGGGAAGTGCCTGCGGCAGGATGATCTTGCGCATGGTCAGCCCAAAGCCAAAGCCGATCGACCGGGAAGCTTCCCACTGGCCGCGGTCGATGCTCTGGATGCCCGAGCGGAAGATCTCCGTCATATAGGCGCCGTAGCAGAGCGAAAGTGCGAGAATGCCGGCCGGAACCGCGTCGATGATGATGCCGAGTTGCGGCAGGCCCAGATAGATCAAATAGACCTGCATCAGGAGCGGCAGCCCGCGAAAGAACGATGTGTAGAAGCTGGCGATCGCGTAGGCAAAGCCGTTGCTCGACAGCTTGGCCACAGCGCCAAGGATCGCAATGAGCGAAGCGATTGCGATCGAGATCGCCGATACGTACACGGTGGTCACAAGGCCCTGGGCGATCAGGAAAGGCAGCTTCTGCTCGATAAAGGGCAGGCTCAAGTGAAACGTCTGGAAGAAGGCGAGAAACAGCGCGAGAAGCTCAAGCCAGACAATGGCGATCTGCACCCTGAGGCTCGCAAAGCCGATCAGAACGATGTTCAGGCAAAAAAGTGCTGCGATCACGAGGGCGATGGCGAAGCGACCATAGAAGCCGCTCTCCAACGGCTCTCCTATTACCGGGCGCATGAGTTCGCCCATCGTCGTCCCGGTCAGATTGAAGGCGGTGAAGACGAGAAGCGCTGCGGCGAACATCGTCGCGACGAACCGTGGTTTGTGGACGAGTATTTCGGACTCGACGGTATCCGGGTAAAGCATCTTGGGCCCTCTGGACAAAGTGGCGATCCGGACCGACCCGGACCGCCGGAAGTAACAGGCTACTTAACGACGGTGTAGTCGACGCCGTACCACTTCTCGGACAGCTTGCTCAGCGTGCCGTCGCTCTGCATCGCCTTGATTGCTTCAGCGATCTTGTCGTTCAGTTCCTTGTCGCCGTGTTCGATGGCGACTGCGAGCGGCTCGTAGAAGACCGGATCGCCGACCTGCTTGATCGGATAACCCGCCTTGATGGCGTCGCGGATGCTCGGCAGCGACGACACCACCGCGTCGAGGCGGACACCGTCGCCGAGGCGCAGGTCGTCGAAGGCAGTCGTCGAATTGGCGTAGGACTTCACTTCCGTCGGCTTGAACACATATTCGAAAGCCGGCGCACCGGCGGCATCGAGCGTCAATTCCTGCTTGGCGTAGGCCTCGAAGGTTGACGTCGCTGTCGTGCCGACCACCTTGCCGTCCAGGTCGATCAAGCTGACGGCGGAGCTATCCTTGTGAACTGCGACAGCAGCCGGCGTGTAATAGTAGACGGCGGGGAAATCGAAGATCTTGGCGCGTTCCTTGGTCGGCGTCATCGAGCCGATGTGCATGTCCCAGCGGCCCTGCCAGTTGCCGGCGGTGATGATGTCCCAGCCCGGGGTGACGAACTCGACGCCGACGCCGAGGCGCTTGGCGACTTCCTTGGCGACATCGACGTCGAAGCCGTCCATCTCGTTATTTTCATTCATGAAAGACTGCGGTGCCCAGTTGGCATCGGTCGCGACCTTCAGTGTTTTTGCGTCGAGCACGCGGTCGAGCACAGCGCCGGCATGGGCCGGGAGTGCCGCGAGCGAAATGGCAAGCGAGGCCGCCGCCGCAGTCAGTTTGGCGATAGTATTCATGTTGTCGTTCCCTCTTTTGTCGTTCTGGGTTCCGGCAGGGTCCTCTTCCTGCCGTCGGATTGATCTTGAGTTCTCAGGGGACCTCCGTCTTCCGGCGATACGAGGCAGTGCAAAGCTGGCCATTCCTCAAAACCGTGGAAGTCAGCGCTCTCCTTTCCGGTCCATTTCGTCTCGGACAGTGCGCGCTACCCGGAAGGCCTCGACGCCTGCGGGAATGCCGCAGTAGATCGCGATCTGGACGAGTGCCGCGCGAAGCTCATCGTCTGTCAGGCCGTTACGGATCGCCCCACGGAAATGGATGCCGAATTCATGCATGCGGTTGAGCGCGGCGAGCATTCCAAGGTTGAGCAGGCTGCGACTCTGCAGATCGAGCGCTTCATCCGTCCAGGCGGTGCCCCAGCAATATTCGTTCAGCAGATCCTGGAAGGGACGCGAAAAGGCATCGCTGTTGCCGATTGCCCGATCGACATAGTCGTCGCCAAGCACCTTGCGCCTGACTGCCTCTCCCCTTTTCCGCAGCACCTCATCCATCGACCATCTCTCCCTGGCTGAGAAACTCACCCATCAGGTCCGCGACGACATCAGGCGCTTCGATGAGGATCGAATGGCGCAGACCCGGCAGGATCCGGAGCTCTGATCCGGGGATGCGTTCGTGCATGTATTTGGCCATGCGCGGATTGGAACCGGCATCGTCCTCGCCGGTCGCGATCAGTGTCGGGCAACGGATCTGGTCAAGGAAGCCGCCGAAATCCGTCTCGGCCAGCACCCGATAGGCAGAGGCATAGCAGTCCGGATCGTTTTCGGCGTCGCGCGACCTGAGCCTTGCAATGATCTCGGGGTTGCGCTCCTGGAAATCTTCCGTCAGCCAGCGCGACAGCGAGGCATTGTGGTGATCAGCAGGCGTACCGGCCCGAAGCGCTGCGAGGCGCTCCAGAACGCGCTCGCGCTCGACCGGCGTCCGACCGGCAACGGTCGATAGCAGAACGAGCCGGCGCAGTCTGCTGAGATGGGTCAACGCCAGGCGCTGGGCGATCAGGCCGCCGAGCGAAAAGCCGGCGAGATTGAAGTCGGAAAACCCCGCCCGATCGGCAAGCGCCAACGTCTCGTTGACGAAGTCGTCGATCTCGTACCGCCCGGTGACCCGGCTCGACTGGCCGTGGCCGCGCAGATCGAAGGTCAGGATCGTGAACCGATCCTTCAACCGTTCGACCACGCCCGACCACGCCTCCAGATAGGAGCCGACGCCGTGAATGCAGACGAGCGGTTCGCCGTCCCCGTCGATGCGGTAATTGAGCGTGACCTCGCCGACCGTATGGCGCTGCATCCCTGCCATCGTCAACGTCCCACCGCGACGCGCTTCTGCTCTCTTTCGCGGGCCGCAAAGAAGGGCATGATTTCGGTGATGAACAGTTCGAGCGTCCGCTTCTGCAGCTCGAAGGGCAGGTTGAAGGTTAGGCCGAGGCAATATTGATCGACGCCGGCGGCCTCGTAGGCGAGCAGCTTCTCGATCGCCTCGTCCGGGGTGCCGAACATCAGGTTCTTGCGGATGTTTTCCGGATTGTAGTTGTCCTTGCCCTTGACCGCTTCGTACGGGATGGCTTCGGGGAACCCGTTGTGGACCGCGCCGATGTTCTGCATCAGGTTCTCGAAGGCGCGGCCGTAGTCCATGCTGTGCTTGACTGCGCGTTCCCAACCATCAGGCCGGTCGTAGACGCAGGTGCGGCGCTGCATCATGAAACGCGGCCGCGGAACTCCGGGATGATCGGCGACCGCCTTGTGGAACTTGTCGGAAAGCACCTGGATTTCCGCAGCCGGCGCAGAGAGCGGCGTGGACAGGATGCTCGCGCCGTTGGCGATCGCCCAGTCGAAGGTCCCCGGGTCGCGCGCCGCCACCCAGATCGGCGGATGCGGCTGTTGCAGCGGCTTCGGCACCGCCGCGGTGATCGGAAAGTTCCAGTATTGCCCCTCATGCGCGTAGTCGCCGGCCCAGAGTTTTTTAACCGCCGGCACGATCTCCTTCATGTAGGCCACGCCTTCCTGCTGTGGCATGCCGCCAGCCATGCGATCGAATTCGTACTGGTAGGAACCACGTGCGATACCGAACTCCAAACGCCCGTTGGTCAGGTGGTCGCAAAGCGCCGACTCGCCTGCGAGCCGGATCGGGTTCCAGTAGGGCGCCACCAGCGTCGACGTGCCCAGCCGGATGCGGTCGGTGTGCTGGGCAAGCCAGACCAGCGTCTGGAACGGGTTGGGCGAGATCGTGCATTCGAGCGTATGATGCTCCGCCGTCCAGAGCGCCTCGAAGCCGCCTTCGTCGGCAATGCGCGCGAGCTGAAGCAGGTTGCTTTTCACCCGCTCCATCGGCACGTCCGGAGAGAAGCGTTCCATCGTGAGGGAGACTGCGAACTTCATGATTTTCTGCCTTTCCTGTGCCCGAGCGGTTGTCGTTACTTCAGGCGAATGACGAAGGGGTCCTGCATCGCGCCGGAGTAATCGACGATGATGTTCTTCAGACGAGAGAACTCGTGCATGACCTCGAAGCCGCCGCGCCGGCCGTAGCCGCTTTCCTTGAAGCCACCGTTGGCGGACATGAACGAGGCGGAGCGATAGGTGTTGATCCAGACGGTGCCGGCATCGATCCGGTTGGCGAAACGCAGGGCCCGATCGATGTCCTTGGTCCAGATGCCGGACGCGAGGCCGTAGCGCGTGTCGTTGGCGAGCCGGATCATCTCCTCCTCGTCGTGAAACGGCATGACGCCGACCACGGGGCCGAAGAGTTCATCGCGCATGAAGCTCATGTCGTTTTGCGCGTCGATCATCACGGTCGGCTCGAAGTACCAGCCGCTGTCGGCAAGTCCGTCCCTGCGCGGTCGACGGCCACCGGTTGCGACCTTCGCCCCTTCCTTGACGCCGGACGCGACATAGCCCTCGACCTTCGAGAGCTGGTCGGCGAGCGCCAGCGGACCGATATCGGTATCGTCGACCGTCGGCAGACCGACGCGGATGCGTTCGGTCCTTGCAACGAGGGCATCGATGAACTTGCCGTAGACGCGCGCCTCGACGAAGCAGCGCGAACCCGCCACACAGGTCTGGCCGGCCGCTGCAAAGACACCGGAGACGACGCCGTTCACAGCGTGTTCGATTTCCACGTCGCCAAAGACCACGTGGGGAGATTTGCCGCCGAGCTCCATCGAGCAGGGTACGAGGTTTTCGGCTGCGTTTCCGGCGATGCGCCGGCCGGTGGCCGTGCTTCCGGTGAAGACGTATTTCGAAACACCGGGATGGCGGGTCAGCGCCTCGCCGGCGCTCTTTCCCGTACCCGTCACGACATTGACGACGCCGGTCGGGAAGCCCGCCTCGTGGATCAGTTCTGCCAGCGCCAGCGTCGAGGCCGTTGCGTGCTCCGAAGGCTTGATGACGACGGTATTGCCGATCGCCAGGCACGGCGCCAGCGTACCGGTCAAAAGCATCAGCGGCGAATTCCAGGGCGTGATCATGCCGACGACGCCCAAGGGTTCGCGAAGATTGAAGTTCAGCGTATCGAGGCGGTTGATCGGGATCGTCTCGCCCTGCAGCTTGTCGGCCATGCCAGCGAAGTAGTGGTAGCTGTCTGGCATGGCGCGCATCTGCGCCCGGGTTTCCTTGAGCAGCTTGCCATTGTCCCGCGTCTCGATTTCGGCGAGCGTGTCGGCGTTGGTGCGCACGAGTTCGGCAAGCCGGCGCATCAGCGCGCCGCGATCCGTCTGCGTCATGCGCCGCCAGGCCGGGTCGCGAAAGGCGGCGTTGGCTGCGGCCACGGCGGCCTCGACGTCATCCGCATCCGCCTCGGCAAGATGGTACCAGGACTCGCCCGTGGTCGGATCGAAGCTGGCGATGTAGTTGCCGTTCTTCGGCGCCACGAACTGCCCGCCGATAAACAAATGCTGGCGCGAGCCCTCGATGGAGCTGACTGTGGTTTTCATGTCATTGTCCTTGGTCTTGGGAGGTGTGACGCCAGGCGCGGGCTTGCCCGTCGATCATCGCAACGCGGCCGCCATCATCGCTGTCCATGTAGATGCCGAAGCGTCCCGCCTGCCGCTCACGCACATAGCGCCGCAGCATGGATCTGAGTTCATGGGTGGCGATCGCCTCGTAGGGCAGATCGTCTATGGAGAAGAACCGAAGATCGCCTGGCAGGTTTGTCCCCTCGCCCGCCAGCCGGGCGCGGTAGACGAGATAGCCGGGATCGCTGTCGGCAACATCGAACACCGAGTAGAGGAAGGTTTCCTCCGGCACGAGGCGAAGCGCATCGCCGCCATCGACGACGAGCTGGCTATCCGCCTTGCGACGCCGCGCCGAGGGCAGGACCCAGTTGCCCTTGCCGTCTGCGCGCAGCAGCAGCCGGTCACCCGCCTCGATCAGGTAGCCGATGATCATGCCATGAGAGGCAAGCCAGCCGTTCGGAAGCGGATCCTTGACGCTCGCGTAACGACCGCGGCAGAAACCGAGGGGTGCTGTCGGGCTCGTCCCGAATGCGCGCACCTGGCCGATCAGAACCGCATGGTCGCCGGCATCGACGGTGCTGAAGGTGGTGCAATCAAACCAGGTCAGACTGTCCGTCAGCACCGGCGCGCCGGTGTGAATATTGTCGTGGGTCACGGACTGGAACTTGTCTTGCGCCTTCGAGGCGAAGGTACCGGAGACATCGACCTGTCCCTCGTGCAGGATGTTGACTGCGAAGCACCCCGCGCTGGTGAAGGCCTGGTAGCTCGACGCCGACTTCGCGACGCAGACGAGAAGCAGCGGCGGATCCAGCGAAACGGAGGTAAAGGAGTTCGCCGTCATGCCGCGCGGCGTGCCATCCTCGTCGCGGGTCGTGATGACGGTGACGCCGGTCACGAAAGTTCCGAAGGCGCGGCGCAGCGCAATGGGATCGATCGGCGCGTCCCTCGATGCATCTTCGACCACCATGCGTTCGTACCCCCCTCTCGATCAGATTGAGAGGAGGCTAACGCTGCCATCGCCGCCGTTCTTCCGTGCTTTAGTAGGAAGAGATCGGGAACTTCTGCATTGATCCCGAGCAGGGGTGTGAAAGCCGAAAAGGGGCGTGGCGATCCCGTCGCGAAGGGCGCTTCAGGCGTAGAGAAATTTCAGGCGCGCGCCGAGGAACGGTTGTCGATGACACCGTGCAGGCGAAGCGCAAGCTCGACGGCAAACCGCTTTTCCGGCGTCTCGATGTCGATGCCGAAGAGTTCCTGGATTCGCGTCAACCGATAGCGCAGCGTCGTGACGTGCAGGCCCATCGTATCGGCGCAGGCCTGGCTTCGGCAGCCTTCCTGAAGATAGACCGACAGGGTCTCGAGGTAGGGCGTTCCGTTTTCACGATCATGGTCGGCGATGGCGCCGATGCTTTCCTGAACGAAGCCACGCACGTCAGCCGCTTCGCAGGCTGCCACCAGCATCGGGAGTGGCCCGAAATCCTGGGCCGAGATTGCCCCCGTGAGCCCAAAGGAACGACCGATGCCGATCATCCGCACGCATCGCTCCCAGGCAGCCGGATAATCGCCGAGCGAGGAGCAACGATTGCCGGCCACCACGATCGGTTCCTCGTCGAAGTAGCGACCGAGTTCCTCTGCAATGCGGCGCGTGAGCTTCACCATACGCTCCTGCCGCTTGCCATTTTCCGGAGGCACGAGGCAAACCACACCGCCGTCGATCGCGACAAGGCTCGCTTGCAGGGACGCCTGTTGCATGATGCGTGACAGCGTGTGCTCGACATCAACGGACGCGCCGCCGAACGCTTTGGTCTTTTCCGGAAAATCGACGACGATCATCTGCTGCGGCGCTGCGAAACTGAGCCCCAGGCGCTGCGCCCGCTGGGATATGTCGTTCGCGTTGCGCCAGCGCCCTTCCACCACCTCGAAGAAAAGCTCGGTCTGCGTTCGCGTTTCGAAACGGAAGCGAATGAAGCTGCGCATCATCTGCACGCTCAAAGCAAATTTGGCACTGTCGAGCATCAGGAGGTCGAGCTCGCTGAATTCT
Source organism: Ensifer sp. (assembly GCF_035999185.1). Taxonomy (GTDB): domain Bacteria; phylum Pseudomonadota; class Alphaproteobacteria; order Rhizobiales; family Rhizobiaceae; genus Ensifer. The sequence goes on from NZ_DASYHB010000140.1 coordinate 10,576, forward strand.
TGCGAGGTCGGAAAGATGACCAGAGCGCCAACCAGTTGCATGTCGACCGTCAGCCCCTCGATGCGCGCGGTGATCCGGAAACGCTGCTTGCCGTCATCCAGAAACAGGCTCGTCGCCTCGGCCGTTCCCCTCTCGACAGCGTCACGCGCCGCCTTCATCAGCGGCCGGGCAAGTGCGGTCGAAGCGGCCTCTTGCCAACTCGCGTCGTCGAAGAGGACCGCGTTCGGCGATTTGCCGGCCATGACCTGGTTTGCCGTGAAATCGACGACGACAGTCGGATTGGGCAACATCGTTCCGACCATGGCGGAAAGCGACGAGACCGAACCATCGGTCAGAACATGCTCCAGAAGCGAGGTGTGGGCCTTCAACGCCCGCTCCAGACGCTGGGCCGAGACCTTCTGCTTTTCCAGTTGGTGTTCGCGCTCGACGGCAACAGCCCCGAGGTGAATGACCGTGCCAAGAAAGGCGAGATCGTCTTCGGAAACGTCCGTCACCTGCCGTGCGATGACGCTCAAGACCATCGGCCGGCCCTCAGCGTCGCTGCAGTTCATCGGCATGACGAGAACGGTGCGGTAGTCGCGCTCGAAGGCCTCCTTCCGATAGCCTGGAAATTCGGCGGTTTCGCGCGCGTCGCGGATGTAGACGGGTTCATTTCGCTGCAGAGCGATGAGCGACGGACTTGTTGCCAGCTCCCATTTGTCGGGGAGCGACCGCTGGATCAATGTCGGGTCGTACCGCACGATGACATGCGCATAACCATGGGCCGCATCAATGCCCATGATCGATCCTAAAGACCAGTTCGCATGGCGACACGCAGCCGCAATGAGCTGCTGCAGCACCGTCTGGAGATCGCCACCGCTGTTGATCTGACTGGCGACGTCGCGGAGCGCCAGTATCCGGGACTTCTGATCCAAAACGTCTCGCCTCTTGACATCTATCAACCAACCATGCGCCCGGCCAAGGCCAAAGTCTACTCCGCTTCCGCGAAGTCCCGGCGCACATCTTCCGACGAAATGGAGGAAGCACCATCAGACGATCCCGCTAGGGTGCGAAGCAATCCCAACAAGCGGAAACGGCAAATCAAATGACCATCGGCATTCGAAAAATCTGCACATTCCTTGAAGAAACGCTGGTGGAGGGCGGCAAGGCGGCACCCCGCCCCGTCAATATCGTTGTGGTCGCGGCAGTGATCCAGAATCCCTGGGCAGGCCGCGGCTTCGTCGAGAACCTCAGGCCAGAAATCATCCGGATCGCCAGCGACCTCAGCCATGAGATGACAGGACGGCTGCTGCACCAAATGCAGCCGGAACGGATCGAGGCTTGCGGCAAGGCAGCTGCGGTCGGCATCAATGGCGAAATCGAGCACGCCTCGGCGATGATCCATACCCTGCGCTTCGGCAATCCTTTCCGCGAAGCGATCGGCGGCACGAACTACCTCGAGTTCGCCAACACCCGCAACGCACCGGGTGCGCTTCTCTCCCTGCCGATGATGCACAAGAGCGAGAGCGGCAAACGCTCACATTTCCTGACGGCCAATTTCCAGATCGCAGACGCCCCGGGTCCGGACGAAATCATCGTCGCGATCGGCGCCTCCGACAACGGTCGCGCCCATGCCCGCATTGCCGACCGTTTCCAGGACATCGCCGAAATGGATGCGGAAAAGGCTGCATTGTCCGGCAAGGCTTGATAAGAGCAGACAAGACGAGTTGCGCGGGAGTTTGGCATGAAGCTTGATGCGATCGACCTGCGCATTCTCGATGCAATCCAGCGGGATGGCCGCATCACCAAACTAGCGCTCGCCGAAAAGGCGGGCCTTTCGCCTACCCCCTGCTGGATGCGGCTGCGCAAGCTGGAAAAGGCCGGCATCATCAGCGGCTACCATGCGCATGTGGCATTGCGGCGGGTCGCACCGGTTGCAAGCGTGATGGTCGAACTGACGCTCGCCAACCACCGCCAGGGCGACTTTGACCGGTTCGAACGCGCCGTTCGGGACATCCCGGAAATCGTCTGCTGCTGGTCGGTTGGCGGCGGCGTCGATTACATCCTGAAAATTGTTGCCGCCGACATCGACGCCTATCAGCGCCTGATCGATGCGCTTCTCGACCGCGAACTCGGCATCGCGCGCTATTTCACCTACATCGTCACCAAGACCGTCAAGGAAGAACCCGTGCTTCCCGTGTCCTTGCTGGTGGCCGACGAAGCCTAGAGCGCCGTGCGTTCATTCGAACGCACAAAGGACGCACTAGCACTCTGATTCTTGGGCATCTTTCCGCCTGCACGTAATTCCACCTGACGGCAGGATGCTCTAGCTCTTCCTCTAAAAATCCCCATCGCGGCGCGAGCTGCCCCCATTGCGCGCCTCCGTATTTGCCGTTCCCCGAGATAGTCATTCTCTCTCATCCACCGGGTGCTCTTGGACAGATTGTCTCTCGTCACGGCCTTCAATGGACAATCTCTCTCCAGCCGCCGTGAACAATCGACGACGACAGAAGAGAGGAATCGCCAATGACAGCCGTGTTTGCCCGCCCCGATTATCACGAGGCCCTGTCTCGCCTGCGCGATCGCCACCTGCTGCGCAATCTTTCCTATGTCGACGGCCGCTGGACCGGATCGCGCAACGGCGCCAATTTCGAGGTAACCGACCCTGCTTCGAACATCTCGCTCGCCTGGGTGGCAAGTCTTGGCGCAGAAGAAACGGAGCGTGCGATCGATGCAGCAGAGAAAGCCCTGTCGCGATGGCGGGCATTGTTGCCTCAGGAGCGGGCAACCATCCTGCGCAAGTGGTTCGAGCTGATCATCGCTGCCAAGCAGGACCTGGCGTTGATCATGACGCTGGAACAGGGCAAGCCGCTTTGCGAATCCCTCGGCGAAATCGACTACGCCGCCTCCTTCGTCGAATGGTACGCCGAAGAGGGAAAGCGGCTGAATGCCGAGAGCGTGACCAGCCATCTGCCCGGCGCGGAGATGATCGTGCGGCGTGAGGCGCTTGGCGTCGTCGGCATCGTGACGCCCTGGAACTTCCCGTCGGCGATGATCACACGCAAGGCAGCAGCAGCGCTCGCCGCGGGTTGTACCGTCGTGGCGCACCCATCGTCCGAAACGCCGCTTTCGGCCTTGGCGCTGGCCGAGCTCGGGGAGCGCGCCGGTCTGCCCGCGGGCGTCTTCAATGTGGTCACCGGCGATGCAGCGACGATCGTCGGACGGCTCTGCGAAGACAAGCGGGTACGGGCAATCAGTTTCACCGGCTCCACGGCCATCGGCAAGTTGATCGCCGAGCAATGCGCCCCAACCATGAAGCGCCTGGTGATGGAGCTTGGGGGCCATGCGCCGCTAATCATCTTCAGCGATGCCGATTTGGATCGAGCCGTCGACATCGCCGTCAACGCGAAGTTTGCCACGTCCGGACAGGATTGCCTTGCCGCCAACCGCATCTTCGTCGAGCGGCCGATACTTGCCAAATTCAACGCGGCTCTCGCCCGTCGTGTCGCCGCCTTGAAGGTTGGCGATGGCCTGACGGAGGGAAGCGCGATCGGTCCATTGATGCACGCCCGCGCGGTGGCGAAAGCCGAGGAGCATGTGGCCGACGCCCTGCACCACGGAGCGACACTCATCGCCGGCGGCAAGCGCCATCCGGCGGGCTCCAACTTCTTCGAACCGACCCTACTGACGGACGTGCCAGACGAGGCGCTGATCATGCGCGAGGAAACGTTCGGCCCGGTCGCAGCGGTCACGGCCTTCGACAGCGAGGCCGAAGTGATCGCACGAGCAAACGACACCGAATACGGCCTTGTCGCCTATGTCGTGACGGAAAACGGCGCGCGTCAGATGCGGCTCGGCCGGGCGCTCGAATACGGCATGATCGCTATCAACCGCGTGAAGATCACCGGCGGCCCGATCCCCTTCGGCGGCTGGAAGCAATCGGGCCTCGGGCGTGAGGGTTCGCGCCACGGCATCGAGGCCTTCACCGAGCTCAAATATCTCTGCATCGACACCGCCGCCTGATCGCTGGCGCCCGCATTCTATTCGCGAAAGGAAACACCATGCTCGACCGGAACAACGAAACTGCCGCCTGGGACCGTGACCACTTCTTCCATCCGTCCACACACATGGGCATGCATGCCCGCGGCGAGACCCCAACCCGCGTGATCGCCGGCGGCGAAGGCGCCTATATTACCGACACCAACGGCCGCACCAGCCTCGACGCCTTCGCCGGGCTCTATTGCGTCAATGTGGGCTATGGCCGGCAGAAGATTGCCGACGCCATTGCCGAGCAAGCCAAGAACCTGGCCTATTATCACGCCTATGTCGGCCACGGCACCGACGCGTCGATCAGACTGTCGAAGATGATCATCGATCGTGCGCCTGAGGGCATGAGCCGTGTCTATTTCGGCCTGTCAGGCTCGGATGCCAACGAGACCAACATCAAGCTGATCTGGTACTACAACAACATCCTTGGGCGCCCCGAGAAGAAGAAGATCATCTCGCGTTGGCGCGGTTATCACGGCTCCGGCGTCATGACCGGCTCGCTGACAGGACTGCATCTCTTCCACAACGCCTTCGACCTGCCGCGCGCGCCGATCCTTCACACCGAAGCGCCCTACTTCTTCCGCCGCCCGGACCGCTCGATGAATGAGGAGCAGTTCTCGCAATATTGCGCCAACAAGCTCGAGGAGATGATCCTGGCCGAAGGTCCAGAGACGATCGCCGCCTTCATCGGCGAACCGATCCTCGGCACCGGCGGCATCGTGCCCCCGCCGAAGGGCTACTGGCAGAAGATCCAGGAGGTCCTCGAAAAATACGACATCCTGCTTGTCGCAGACGAGGTCGTGACCGGCTTTGGCCGTCTCGGAACGATGTTCGGTTCCGACCACTACGGCATGAAGCCCGACCTCATCACCATCGCCAAGGGGCTCACTTCGGCCTACGCACCACTCTCCGGCACGATCGTGTCCGACAAGGTCTGGCAGGTTCTCGTCCAGGGTTCCGATGAGTTGGGCGCTATCGGCCACGGATGGACCTATTCGGCTCACCCGATCTGCGCAGCCGCGGGCGTAGCAAACCTCGAACTGATCGACGAGTTGGGCCTGGTTGAGAACGCAGGCAGCACGGGCGCCTATTTTCGTGCCGAACTGGCAAACGCTCTTGGTGACCACAAACACGTGGGCGAGGTTCGCGGCGACGGCCTGATGGCCGCGATCGAGTTCGTCGAGGACAAGGACGATCGGGCCTTCTTCGATCCGGCAAAGAAGGTCGGCCCGCAGATCGCTGCTGCTCTCCTCGAACGCGGCGTCATCGGTCGCGCCATGCCGCAAGGCGATATCCTTGGCTTTGCGCCGCCACTCTGCCTCACGAGGCAAGAGGCCGACATCGTCGTCAAAGCGGCCGCAGCCGCGATCGCGACCGTTCTTGGCTAGGCATGTCGCGAGGCGCATGGACCGTTACTTCTCGCGCCCACTTCGCTCAGGTATTCATCCACACCTCACCTGCCCGGCCGCGCCAGCGACCGGGCAATGTCGTCCCAGGCAACACCTGTCCAATCGTGAGATCGACGTCGCGCCCTGGTTTAAGCTCGAAGTGCGGCTCGGAAGGTCCGGACGACGGCGGCTGCCCCTATGGTGCAGCAGGGGACACGGGTGCACCCCTGAAAAACGAGTCATAGAGCTCAGCGACACGCGCAAGCGGATAGGAGCTCTCGACCCGGCGCTTGGCCGCCACGGCAAGCATTGCATATTCTGATGGCCCGAGGGCCAGCATGCGGCCCATTGCATCGGCCAATGCCAGGACGTCGCCGGGCGGAACGATGAAACCGCTGTCGCCGACGATGACGGCTGCGTCGCCCACATCAGTCGAAATCACCGGTTTGCCGAAACTCATCGCCTCGGCAACGACATTGGGAAATCCTTCCGTGCGCGACGAAAGGACCAGAGCGTCGATGTCGCGATAAAAGTGTGCCATGTCTGAAACGTTTCCGCGAAGGTCGATGGCACCCAAGGGCAGACCTGCCTCAGCAATCATCTGGCGAACGCTGGGGTTATCGAGCGTCAGGCCAGCACCGGCAACGATGAAACGGATCGCAGGGTGGCTGCGGTGGGCCTGTGCTGCGGCTGCGAAAAAGGTCGCGTAGTCCTTCTGCGCGTGCAGCCGCCCGGCGATGCCGAAAACTTCGGGCCGACGGGCCTCCACAGGCGCTGCCTGCACGAAATCGAAGCCATTGGGGATCGTGACGAGGTTCCGATTGCGGTAGCCGAATTGTCGGTGCAGATGGAGGGCGCGCGACGAATTGAAGACGATGCCCGCTGGCCCACGCGACAAAAGACGCGTCAACCGCAGCGCCGTACGGGTGCTCGCGCTGAAGGATCCCATGTCGTCCAACGACTGCCTGACGTTCCAGTAGACCGGCACCTCGTCAGCGACCCGCCAAGCGGCCAACTGTCCGACGACCATTGCGTGGTAGAGCCAGCACATCAAGGCATCCGGCCGTTCTTTTTGGATGAGCTGGCGAACCGTGAGAACCGATTTCATCATTCCGGCGGTCGACCGGACCTGCAAGGAACGAACATCGAGACCATGATCGGCAATTAATTGTCGGTGTCGGTCGGAGACATCCATGAGAGACACGATGATCGGACGCTCGCCGCCGATAACACTCGCAAGTCGCAGCAGCATGACCTCCGCACCACCGGTGCCCATCATGTTGGTTATGAGATGCATTACGCGCATGCTTGCCGTTTCCCGCCCTGCCATTTCAATGTGACGCCGCCATGTCGCGTCCGTCCGCTTGTCCGATCATCGCGTGTCTTCTGCCGCCGCTTGCGGCTTGATGGGCACTTCCGTGTGCCTGACCGTCGGATCGGCGCGCTGATCAAAAGCCGCGCGATCTTCCGTCAGAACCGCATCTGCGGCGAGCATCCCCGCGAGCGTAGCCCAGTCAGAGCCCGGCCTGTTGACGTGATAGAGCGTCGGGTATCTCGCCAGGCTTTTCAGGAGGGTCAGTCGTCTCTCCGTCTGCTGCTCGCGCCAACTGGCTGCGGCATTGGTGCGTTGCAGGCGACGAACAGAAGAGCCAATCAGTCTCCCAGGGTGGACCAGCCCCGCCCCGGCGAGTTCCTTTAGTGTGCGTTTGGTGAGCGCCTCGTCGTCCATTTGCATGATGGGGTCGTCGGCCTGGCAGAAGAACTCGATGCAGAGGCTTGTATGACCTGGTGGCACCATTGCACCGCCAAAAGCCGCATAGTTGGTGATGCGCCCGATGGCCGTCATGGGATCGTTGACCTCCAACCAGGCGTGTGGAAACTGCGGTGGCTCGTCTAGAAAAAGATAAACGAGGATTACGCTGCGCCGGGCTTCGCGGCCATCCACGTCGTTCGGGCCGGCGCCGAGCAACTCGGTCAGCCTTTCAATAGGCAGGCTGGAAATCAAGTGGCGGCTCGCTCGACGGTGAACAACGCCGGACTCCAGAAACTCGATCTCGAATGATCCGTCCGGCTGGGGTCGGATAGCCCGAACCTCAGCGTTGAACCGGATCCGGCCGCCACGGGCATCAATCTCACCACGCAGCGCCTCGAAGATCTGCCCGGTGCCATGCGTCGGGTGACGCCAGGCCGCTTGAGTTTGCACGCCCCCGCGTCGTGCGAGACGTAAGGCCTGTCGCGCAATTTCGAACGAGCGGGATCGCCTGGGGGTGGCTTCGTCCTCAATTTCCGGGACGGGCATTTCCTGCCAGCGGCGGCCGCGGAATTTCTCCCAATAGCCCTGCGCCAGCAACTCGGCAAACACCCGTCCAACACGACCATGCCAATAGGCCTCGTAGGATGTCGGTGAGCGCGCCGCTGCGCGCGCCCAGCCTCCGAGCATCGACAGCCCCCCGCGGACCAACCACGGAACAGGGATGCCGCGCAGAATTCCGCGGTATTTGTCAGACAATTCGAGGATGCGTCCACGATAAAGGCTGCCAACACGATGGGGATATGGACCGTACGCGCTACCAAGCGCCTCGTTCCAAAGCGTATCGACCTCGGGAAACCGGGTGTAGAGTTCCTTGCGACCAAGATCGACGATGAACTCACGCCACCGGAACGACCGCATCAATCCACCGACATCATCGTCCCGCTCAAGCACAAGCGGCTGAAGGCCGCCACGACAAAGTGCGAGTGATGCCGCAAGGCCCGAGGGGCCGGCCCCGAGCACGATGACGTGTTCATCACTTACATGGATACCGGCATCTGACAAATTCGCTCCTTCATGGGGGCAGATAAGCATCCTTGTCGCGACACCTCGGGCTGGCGATGTCGGCGGTCGTTAAATAATCCCGCTTGCTGAGTTTGCCGCATTACAATACGCTGTCAAGAAATACAAAATCTAAAGACTGCGTCTCCGGCATAAAAATACGGGATGTCGCCTTACAATTAATAATAACTCGATTTATGTAAGCAACAATACTTACGGGATAAGTCTAATGGGCGACGGAGGGGGGTTTGTCCTGTCTCTGGATTTCGAGCTTATGTGGGGCGTCAACGATTCCCGCACGATCGCCAGTCATGGCCGCAACGTCCTTGGCGTTCGCTCCATGGTACCAAGGATGCTTGACCTGCTCGATCGACACGAGCTTGGCTGCACTTGGGCGACGGTCGGGTTTCTCTTCTGCGACGATCGGGACGAACTTCTTGCTCGACTGCCCGCGATCCGCCCGTCCTATCGCAATCCGCGTCTCTCGAATTACTCCTACCTGAACGGAGTTGGCGCGGACGAAAGCAAGGATCCCTACCATTTTGCCCCAAGCCTGATCCGGAGCATCAGCAGGCGACCGCGTCAGGAGATCGCCACGCATACATTCTCTCACTACTACTGCCTTGAAGAGGGACACACGCGCGAGGCTCTCGCCGCTGACCTTAATGCCGCGATCGATGTCGCCGCTGCCAAAGGATATCCTATCCGCACCATCGTCTTCCCACGCAACCAGGTCAGCGCCGAGGCGCTGGCGGTCTGCCGCGAAGCCGGAATTACGGTCTACCGGGGAACGGGGCGCGCAGCTGGCGGTGGAGGCGTCGCTCGCGACAGAGAAGGCGTTCTTCGGCGGGCCGTTCGACTTGCCGACAGCTATCTTGAAATGGGGGCGCGGCGAGAACTTGAGGTCGAGAGGCACGACGGGATGTGCAACGTGCCCGCGAGCCTTTTCCTGAGACCCTTCTCGCATCGACTGGCCGCCGGCGAGGGGCTGAAGCTACAACGGATATTGAAAGCCATGCGCCGTGCCGCACGACGAGGTGGCGTGTTTCATCTGTGGTTTCATCCAGAAAATTTCGGCGTCGATCAGGACGAGAATTTCGAAACCATGTCGGCTATTGCCGCAGAAGCCGCGCGCCTGCGCGAGCGTTACGGCTGGCCGACACTCAACATGGCCGAAGCCGCCGCTTGGGCCGAACGGCAAGACGCGACAATCGGGGCCGAAGGCAGTTAGCACCTTGGCAATTCGCACCGAAAACCGCTTGCCGACCTACCGTGGGGGATAGATGCAGTGACAGCAACGGCCCGTGACAGACCTGAGGTGGACAACCGTTCTCCCCGGATCGCCGTCATTGCGAGCCTCACTTCGTCGCTGGTGAATTTTCGCCTGGAGTTGCTGCGTGGCCTTCGGCAGCGTGGCTGCGATGTTTATGCGCTGGGACCGGACGACGACGCGGAAACGACCGCTGTGCTTGAAAGCCTCGGAGTTCACTACATCCGCATACCACTGGCTCGCACAGAAACCGGACCGATCGAAGATCTGATGACCTTCGCAGCACTGGCGCGCATCTTTCGGAAAATCCGCCCCGACATCATTCTGCCCTACACCATGAAACCTATTATTTACGCCGGCCTCGCGGCCAGGTTCACGGGCGTGCCGCGCCGCTTCGCGTTGGTAACGGGTCTCGGCTATGTCTTCGTTGATCGCATACACACCCTGCGCACATCTGCGTTGCTGTGGCTGAGCGTCAAATTGTATCGCATGGCTCTGAGGGGCGTTGAGCGCGTTTTCGTCTACAACGAAACCGATGCGGCCGAACTGCGGACGCGCGCGATCGTCTCAGAAGACGTTCTCACACTGGTACCCGGATCTGGCGTCGACACCAAACGGTTTGCGGAGTGCCCGCGGCCGATCGGAAACCCGGTTTTCCTCATGGTCGCACGCCTTTTGCATGACAAGGGCGTGAAGGAATTCGTCGCGGCAGCAAAGATCCTTCGCGCCCGCCATCCGCAAGCCCGGTTCAAGCTGCTCGGGCCATTCGATTCCAATCCCGCCGCGATCTCCCGCGACGAAGTGGACCGCTGGGTCGCTGAAGGTGCGATAGAGTATCTCGGCCAGACGAAGGATGTTCGCCCCCATCTTGCCGACTGCTCTGTCTTCGTCTTGCCCTCCTACAGGGAAGGGCTGTCACGCACCATTCTGGAGGCGATGGCGACGGGAAGAGCGGTGGTAACGAGCGATGCTCCCGGCTGCGCAGAGCCCGTCAAGCATGGCGTTACCGGCTATGTGACCCCTGTCAGAAACGTCGATGCGCTCGCGCAGGCCATGGAGAGATTTCTCGCAGACGCCACCTTGATTGAAACCATGGGCGCTGAAGCGCGCCGCCGCGCCGTGGAACGCTACGACGTTCACGCGGTGAATAACGTGCTTTTCGCCGGTCTGGGGTTGAACTCGGCGCTCGCAACGTCGTCGGACAGCAGTTTTCCGCTACAGGGGGCACGCGTTTCGTGAGCAGTTTCGCCGTGAAGGAGCGTATCGCCGTCGTCGGACTTGGCTATGTGGGATTGCCGGTGGCCGTCGCATTCGCGCGCGTCGCGGAGCATGTCGTGGGTTTCGATATCTCACAACGGCGAGTGACGTCACTGGAAACCGGACGCGATGACACCGGCGAAATTTCGGGCTCGGAACTCGCAGAGACGCGACTGAAGATTTCGAATGATCCGGAGTGCCTCTCAGAGGCGACGCTGTACATTCTGACTGTGCCAACACCGGTCGACAAGGCGCAGCGCCCAGATTTCACTCCCCTGCTTTCGGCCTGCCGCGCGGTCGCTCCCTATCTGACACCAGGGGCAATCGTCGTGCTTGAGAGCACGGTTTTTCCAGGTGCAACCGAAGAGATTTGCGGTCCGGCACTGGAACACGCCTCCGGCCTAACATGCGGTCGGGACTTTTTCCTCGGATATTCGCCGGAGCGGATCAACCCGGGCGACCGCGTTCACCGGCTGGAGACGATCGTCAAGGTCGTCGCGGGGCAGAATTTGGCGGCCCTCGAGCGGATCGCAACCGCATACGGCGCCATCATCCAGGCCGGCATCCACCGCGCCAGTTCCATCCGCGTGGCCGAAGCGGCCAAGGTCATCGAGAACACCCAACGCGACATCAACATCGCGCTGATGAACGAACTGGCGATGATCTTCGAACGACTTGCCATTCCGACAGGTGAGGTTCTTGCAGCCGCCGGGACCAAGTGGAACTTTCTGCGTTTCACGCCCGGGCTGGTCGGCGGACACTGTATCGGTGTCGACCCGTACTATCTGACGGCAAAGGCCGAGGAAGTCGGCTACCGTCCCGAAGTCATCCTCGCGGGTCGCAGGATCAACGACGGAATGGGGCGATTTGTAGCGCAGAAAGCAGTGAAACTGATGGTCGAAATGGGCATTGCACTCAGCACGGCCCGGGTCGGCGTTCTCGGGCTGACCTTCAAGGAGAATGTGCCGGACCTGCGCAACTCCCGAGTACCCGATATTGTCGACGAATTGCGCAGCTTCGGGATCCGGGCTCTCGTTCACGACCCGCATTGCTCGGCGCACGAGGCGAAACACGAATATGGCATCGCTCTTGATGACCTTTCGCACTTCGAGAAATTGCAGGCGCTGATCCTCGCCGTGCCGCACGACACCTATCTTGCCAATGATGGGGAGATCGGCCGGATGCTTGATCGCGGTGGCGTGCTTGTCGATGTCAAGGGAGCGCTGACTGGCGCACAGATCCCTGACGATATCCGGCACTGGAGCCTTTGAGGCAGCGGGTTACCCAGATATTTGCGACAGCCATTCGTGTAGCGCGCGCCGCAACGCTCCGACATCAGGAGAGGCATGACAACGCGCTGAGCGACTTCAGTCCGCACAATTGCAGCCTTATACAAAAACCAGCTACATGACATTTTTCTAATAATAAACTACACTGTGCGCGACGTTGAGGCACGACCTCAGATTGAATTTTTGTTTTCATCTTAAACCATTGTACCGTAAGCAATTTTTTGGCGGATCGTGCCATGGTTGAATTAAGACGTTTTCGCAAATCTCTTTGGCTCTTGATGAGCCTCTCGGCGATTTCGGTCGCAATACTGAATTCGCGGTTCATCTTCGTTGATATTCACACCATATTTCATCGCGCTATTGATCACCTCGCGCATGAAAAGTTCGAGTTGTATCTGCACCTTTCTACAGCGCCGGTGCTTCTTGTCGGTGGGGCACTTCTTTTCTTTGACCGGCTCCCGCAACGGCACCCCACTGTTCACCGCTGGGGCGGCCGCGCGTACATTCTGACGGTACTTGTCACCTCGATCGCAACACTCAAGATGAGCCTGAACGAAACCGAGGGGCCCCTGACTGTCTTCGGCTTCTCCGTCCTGTCGATCCTATGGTTCGTCACGGCCGCTCTTGCCTGGTTGCGGGCTGTGCAAGGGCGATATGCTCGTCATTCTGAATGGATGATCCGAAATTACGCCCTCACCCTTACGAATGTGACATTCCGCGGTGAGTTGCATCTATTGCTTTGGCTTGGGGCGGACTTCGACCTCATCTATGAGCCACTGCGAGCGCTACAGTTTGTTCCAAACCTCCTGATCGCCGAATTGCTGATTCAAACTGCATTCTTCACAAGCCCGAATTGGCGGGACCTGCTCCGCGCCGACGGCTACCGCCGGCGACGAGACAGGCAACTTACGTCTCAGCCGGTGCGAGAACTCTCACTTCAGTTGCCGCCAAGCGAATCGCCGTCGCCTTAGTCGGCGGCGAGTGCAATCAACCGAATGCCGTATCTGGCCGTCGAAGGATCGTTGCGACGCTGGAGAACTCAACCGTCTTCTCATGCGAAGGAGGTCTGGGCAGCGCCCAGGCAATTGCGAACCTCCAAACCTTATCAGCGATAATTGAGCGCCCGGGTCAAACGGGACGCGTTCCTTTCGCGGCCCGACGAAGACGGCATTCGATTGCGATCAATCACTGTTTCAAAGTTGGCGCGTTCTCTGCGCTACAGGGCATCGTCCCTGGCGGCTCTGCTCGGTCGAACTCGATGCCTCTTCGCACATGGCCTATGACAAGTTAAGGACGGATGACGCGACGGAGACGATCGCCAACACGCAAATCTTTGCTCTCGGAGCAATACCAGTTTAATATCAGAAAAATTTCTTACGGCGACATGCCACACGGAGAGCCCGCTCCATGACTGATCAACCGGTCCTCGACTTCCTCGCCGAACAGCTTTCCGGCCCGAGTGACGAACCGCTCTACCGGCAACTTGAGACCGCGCTGAAGCAGGCTGTCGCCGCCTCGCATATCAAACGCGGCGCGGTCATTCCGAGCGAGAGAGTGCTGAGCGGTGTTCTCGGCCTTTCGCGCGTGACGGTCCGCAAGGCCATCGACGGCCTCGTCAGCGACGGCTTCCTCGATCGTAGGCAGGGCGCGAAGACGGTCGTCTCCTCGCGCGTGGAGAAATCGCTCGCGACCATGACCAGCTTTTCGGAGGACATGCGCTCGCGTGGGCTCGACCCCGGATGCACCTGGATTTCACGAGAAATTTCAAGGCCTTCTCCAGCAGAGATGATGGCGCTCGGCATTTCCGGCGCCGAGAAAGTCGTGCGTTTGCGCCGCCTGCGCACCGCCAACGGCCTGCCGATCGCCGTCGAGCTTGCCACCCTGCCGGCGCGCTTCGTTCCCGATCCGCAGGCCATAGGGGATTCCCTTTACGAGTATCTCGAGACGGCGGGCGCGCTTCCGGTGCGGGCGTTGCAACGCATGCAGGCCAAGCCCGCGTCGGAAGAGGAGCGCCAGCTGCTGGCTGCGCCGGACGATGCGTCGCTTCTGATCATGGAGCGCCGCTGCTTTCTGGCAGACGGCCAGATCGTCGAATTCACCCAGACCAAGTACCGCGGCGATGTCTATGATTTCGTCATCGAGCTGATACGATAATACCAGTTTAAAGCCTGTTGCAATCTGGTCTTACTTTGCTACCATCCTGACATCACAGGAGATAGCCGCGTGCCACTTGACTTCAGAGCGCTCGACAAGGGTCTTATCGTGTCCTGCCAACCGGTAAAGGGCGGCGCCATGGACCGGGCGGAGATGGTGGTGGGCTTCGCGCTGGCGGCGATCGACGGTGGCGCCAGCGCGCTACGCATCGAGTCGGCTGCCTATGTTGCGGCCGTGCGTGCGGCAACCGACAGGCCGATCATCGGCCTCGTCAAACGGGACCTCGACGATAGTCCCGTTCGGATCACCCCCTATCTCGACGACGTCGACGCACTGGCCAAGGCCGGCGCCGATATCATCGCCTATGACGCCACGCAGCGCATTCGCCCCGTGCCGACCGAAGCGCTTGTCGCCCGCATCCGTTCCCATGGCCGTGTCGCCATGGCCGACTGCTCGATGCTTGCCGATGCCGAACAGGCGCTCGCCGAAGGCGCCGATGTCGTCGGATCCACCCTCGCCGGCTATACGGGGACGGTGGAACCTACGGCGCCCGATTTCAACCTCGTGACCGCCATGCGCAGGCTCACGCCCCATGTCATTGCCGAAGGCAATGTGCGCACGCCCGCCCAGGCGCAACAGGCGCTGACGGCCGGCGCTTCCATGGTGGTGGTCGGCTCGGCCATCACGCGGCCGGAATATGTCACCTCCTGGTTCCGCGCGGCACTCGACGAGACCATCGGGCAGAGGGAGGCATGACAAGCATGGCGCCTTCCCAAACCATCCTTGCTCTCGACATCGGCGGCACCAAGATGCTGGCAGCAATGGTACGCGACGCTGCCGTGCTTGAGACGCGCCGGATGCCGACGCCGCGCAGCGGCGATCCCCGGCAATGGCTCGGCGCGCTCTTCGAGG
Source organism: Ensifer sp. (assembly GCF_035999185.1). GTDB lineage: Bacteria > Pseudomonadota > Alphaproteobacteria > Rhizobiales > Rhizobiaceae > Ensifer. Next base: position 25,684 of record NZ_DASYHB010000140.1, read on the forward strand.
CGATCGGTGACTGGAAGGGGCGCTACGATGCCGTCGGCGTTGCCGTCACGGGCATCGTCGACGACGGCCGCTGGTCTCCGCTCAACCGGCGCACCCTCGATATTCCCGATCGCTTTCCCCTCGTTGCGACCGTAGCCGAGCTTGCCGGCACCGACAGGGTTCTCGCCGCCAACGATGCACAGGCCGCCGCCTGGGGCGAGTACGCGTTCGGCGCCGGTCAGGGACACGACATGGTGTTCCTCACGATTTCGACCGGCATCGGCGGCGGCATCGTCGTCAACGGGCGATTGCTGGGGGGGCTCGCCGGCCATTTCGGCCAGTTCCGCAGCCTGATCGAACCAGACCGCACACTGGAGGATGGCGTCTCCGGCAACTGGGTAGCGACGGAAGCCGCATCGCATCTCAAGGGCGCCACAGCCAGGGATGTGTTTGCGGCGGCCGCAGACGGACAGAGCTGGGCGCAAGCCATCGTGACGGCATCGGCGCGCCAGACCGCGCTCCTCTGCAGCAACATCCAGCTCGCGCTCGACCCCGCCTGCATCGTCATCGGTGGCGGCATCGGCCTTGCGCCCGGCTATCTCGAATCCGTCCGGCAGATGCACGAAGGGCAACCGCCACGGCTCGCCCCGCGGGTCGTGGCAGCGGCCTTGGGTGAAACGGCCGGCGCGGTTGGTATTGCAGACCTGGCAAAGCGTCAGAATTGACCAAGAGGGAGAACAAGAACATGACATTTTCCAGCATGATCAGAGGCGGCCTGATTGCCGCCACGCTCGCCAGCCTGTTGGCGAGCCCGGCTTTTGCGAAGGTGACGGTGCTCGGCTGGCCGGGCGGTCCGGAGGAAGCGGCCCTGCGTGCCGCGGCCGACCTCTACAATGCCAAGGCCGATGTCAGCGACGACAACAAGGTCGAGCTGCTTTTCTTCAATCGCGACGGCTTTTGGGACAAGCTGCAGGCGGACCTTGCCGCCGGCTCGACGGCCTTCGACGTAAACCTGCTCGCGACCTATTCGATCGGTCGATATGCGCCGTTCATGGAGCCGGTCGAACTGTCGGACGAAGCCAAGGCCGTCTACGGTGACCAAGTGCTCACCACGATGCAGTACGAGGGCAAGCAGTTCGGCGTTCCGACCGACCTGTCGCTGCATTTCCTGTACTACCGCACGGATCTGATCGACGCGCTCATGAAGGACGATGCGGCCAAGGCAAAGTTCGCTGAAATCTCGGAAAAGCATCTCGGAAAGAAGCTCGAGCCGAAGACACCCGACGAATGGACGTGGGACGATTTTGCTGCGACGGCCCTTTACTTCACGCAAGCCGTCAATCCGGACAGCCCGACGCGCTACGGCACCGTGCTTCAGCTGAAGAACCTGCTCTTCAACATGATGGTGTTCCAGTCGCTGCCGCGCGCCTATGGCGGCAACTGGATGGACGACAGCGGCAAGGTGACGGTGGATTCCGAAGCCTACCGCAAGGGTCTTGAAACCTACAAGCTGCTCTACGACGCAGGTGCGACCCCACGCGACTCGCTCTCCTATGAGTATGCTGAGGCCAACGCAGCCTATGTGTCCGGTCAGGTCGCTGCGATGGTGCAGTGGAATGCGGCCGCTTCGGATCTGATGTCCAAGGACAAGTCGCCGGCCGTCGGCGAGGTCACGGAAGCGGTCGCTCCGCCGGCCGGTCCGGAAGGTCGCTTTACCCACATTCATGGCCTCGGCTTCGGCCTTAACAAGAATGCGGCGAACAAGGACGGCGCCAAGGCCTTCATCAAGTGGCTGTCCTCCAAGGAAGCGGCCCTCGCCTACGCTCGCAACAGCGGCGCACCGGCGCTGACGCCCGAAATTGTGAAGGAAGTGGCCGCCGAGCGGCCGGACCTCGTCAAGCTTGGCGAGTTCGCCGGCAAATACGGCTATGTCATGAATGGCGGCACCTCGGCCAAGGCACTCTCGGTCTATGAGCTCCAGGCCAAGGAGTTCACCGGCTACTGGTCGGGCCAGCAATCGCTCGACGACGCGCTTAAGAACACCGAAAAAGGCATGACGGATCTGCTCAAGTAAAGATCCATGCTGGTGGCGGCCTGTCCGTCGCCACCGGCTTTTCCAGGCGGCCATGATGCCGTCCGTGCCGCTTGCCGCGCGGCCGGCGCTCGAACGGGCGCTGCGCGCCCTATCAGGAACGACCGATGACAGCCCTGACGCATCGCAGCCCCGTGTCCGAATTTCGCCTGCTAACGATCCCGCTGGTCGCGTTCCTGCTGGTGTTTCTGGGTTTCCCGGCAATCGTCAATCTCGTCTACTCGGTTTCCGAAGTCAGCTTCGAGACCCTGCGCAGTCCGACGATCTCCGGCCTCGGAAATTTCGCCGCGGTCTGGAACGACAGCGGCTTCTGGCGGGCGAGTTGGTTTTCCTTCCGCTTCGGCCTGTTGACGGCAATCCTCGAATGCGGGCTCGGCCTGTTCCTTGCGGTCTTCCTCGCCCCGCTTCTGGAGCGACGCAGCTGGCTGATGGCAATTCTGATGCTGCCGCTCATGGTGGCGCCGGCACTGGTCGGCCTGATGTACCGCCTCGTTCTGCATGAATTCGCCGGCCCCGTGCCCTATTATCTCTGGGCCTGGTTCGGTGCGAGCCTGTCCTTCCTTGGCCCTGGCTCCGCCTTCTGGACGCTGGTCGTGGTCGAGACGCTGCAGTGGACGCCCTTTGCCTTCCTGCTCTTCTACATGGCCTACCAGGCGATCCCGCGGGAGATCATCGAGGCATCGGCCATGGATGGCGCGCACTACCGTCACCGGCTCTGGTACATCGAGCTGCCTCTGATGGCCCCCACCATCGTCGTCGCTCTTCTGATCCGCTTCATCGACGGCTTCCGTGTCTTCGACAATGTCTATGTGCTGACAGGCAGCGGTCCTGGCGGATCCACCGCCTCGCTGTCGATCTACATCTACGAGGCCTTCTTCAAGCAAGGTGCGATCGGTAAGGCGGTCGCCGCCTCCGTCATCCTCTTCGTCGTGTCCTTCGCCGTGCTCTACGGCCTCAACGCCATTGCCGCGCGCCGCAAGGGAGCTGCCCGATGATCAACCTTCTTCGCTGGATCGTCTTCGCCATCGGCGCCTTCGTGATGAACTTCCCGATCCTGGTCACGCTTTCGACCTCGTTCAAGAGTGCGCGCGAACTGACGGCCAATCCGGGGCTCTGGGTCTATGCGCCAACACTTGAGAACTACGCCACGGTGTTTACGGTCTCCGACCGGTTGAACATCTTCCTCTATCTCACCAACAGCTTCGCGGTCGCAGCGCTCGGCACGCTGCTTGCGGTCGCACTCGCCCTGCCCGCCGCCTATGCGATCGCACGCGGCCGGATCGGCGAGCGGACACTGTTGCCCCTCATCGTCAACCTGCGCGCCGTTCCGCTCGTCATCTTCGCCATCCCGCTTTACATGATGTTCCAGTGGCTATCGCTGCTCGACACCCGGCTCGGCCTTGGCCTCATCCTTGCCATCGTCAATCTGCCGCTGGCGCTCGTCATCCTCGTCAACGCGATCCGCGACCTTCCCGGCGAACTCGACGAAGCGGCGCTGATGGACGGGGCCACGCGCATGCAGATCCTCTTGCGGATCATCGCTCCCCTTTGCCGGCCGGCGATCGTCACCGGCGTCATCTTCGGGTTCATCACGGCCTGGAACGAATTCCTGTTCGGCTTGATGCTGACCACGTCGAAAGCCGTGCCGATCACCGTCGGCGCCTCGTTCTTCTTCGCCGCCAGCGGCGGTGGGGTGCAATGGGGCGTCGCGTCAGCCGTGATGATCGTGGGCGCTCTGCCGCCGATGCTGCTCGGCCTTCTCATGTATCGCCAGATCAGCGGCTCCATGACGGCCGGCGCTGTCAAGGGCTGACCAAGTTTTCCTCGGAGGTTCAAATGGGTACGATTGTGTTGGAGAAGGCCGGAAAGCGCTACGGCGGCGTCGAGATCATGCGCGATCTCGACCTTGCGATCGCCGACGGGGAATTCGTGGTGATCGTCGGGCCGTCGGGCTGCGGCAAGTCCACGCTGGTGCGCATGATTGCAGGGATTGAGGAGACCACATCCGGCACGATCGTGATCGACGGCAGGGATGTCACCAAAGCGCCGCCGGTCGAGCGCCAGCTCGCGATGGTGTTCCAGTCCTACGCCCTCTATCCGCACATGACCGTGCGCCAGAACATGGGCTTCGGGCTGAAGCTGGCCAAGCTTCCCGGCTCGACAATCCGCGAGAAGGTAGACGCGGCCGCGGACGCCCTGAAACTCAAGCATCTCCTCGACCGTTATCCGCGGCAGTTGTCGGGCGGCCAGCGCCAGCGCGTCGCGATCGGCCGCGCCATCGTGCGCGAACCGACTGCATTCCTGTTCGACGAACCGCTTTCCAACCTGGATGCGGCGCTGCGTGTCGACATGCGTCTGGAAATTGCCAAGCTGCATCGCTCGCTCGGCGCCACCATGATCTACGTCACCCACGACCAGGTGGAAGCAATGACGCTTGCCGACCGCATCGTTGTGCTGAAGGAAGGCCGCATCATGCAGCACGGCAGTCCGCAGGAACTCTACGAACGGCCGGCCAACCTGTTCGTCGCGCAGTTTATCGGCAGCCCGAAGATGAACGTACTGGACTGCGCTGCCGCAGGAGAAAGCACGCTCGACCTTGCTGGCGGAGGCAGGATCGATCTCGCATTTTCCGGTGCCCCCACCCGCATCGGCGCGCGGCCCGAGCACCTCCGGCTTGTTTCGCCCGAAAGCGGCCATTGCCGCGGCACGGTCGAAGTCGCCGAATATCTCGGCGGCAGCACCAGTGTCTTCGTGCGCAACGATCGGCTTGGGCTGGTCAACGTCAGCGCCCCCGCCGACGCGCCAGTTCGCATCGGCGAAACTGTCGGCATAGCCATCGACACCAGCCGCGCCTCCCTGTTCGACGCCAACGGCTTGAGCCTTGCAAGGAGGGTCGGCTAGTCCGGCAGGGCAGCCAAGCCGCGCCGAGCTGGTCGCCGGCGCTTCAGCCAGAACGAACGGAGCGGCGCGACCTTAGACCAAAACGTAGCTTCCGAAGTCTTGCGACGATTAGCGCGCTGCTTGTCGAGTATCCGACGTTCGCCAAAAAGGGCGCCCTATTTCCACGAGCTGGCGTCGGGGATCGCCGGCCTTCGCACCGTCGCGAATGAGCGCGACCAAGTCCGCCTTGATGGTGACGTCGGACAGGAAATAGCTGTGGCCGATGAAGCCGCCGCCGCCCGAATACTCGACAAAATCGACCAGCCCTCCCATATGCGACCCTGCCCATTTGGACGCGGCCTCGTTCCTGTCGCTTGGAAGATTGCCGACGGCGAGCTGACCAAGCCGCAAGGCGCTGCCTGAGATCAGCGTTGACGCTTTCAACGCCTCGTCCCTTGGAGAGGAGTAGACCGTAAGGTGCATGGAGCCTTGAGAGGGCAATGTGCTTGGCGTCGACTTGCTTCCGAAGGCAAGGTCCGGGTCAGAGACCCAGGCGAACAACTTGGAAGACGCCACATCGAGATCGATGTCGGGTGCGAAAAACACCGCATTGGCGATCTTGTAGCGCTGCCAAAGCGAGGAGCGGCTGACATAGGCTTCGATGGCAAGCTGCTGGACGACACTCGCCAGCACATCGGTTCCACGGCTATGAGCCAGGAGATGAAGCCTCTCGACACCCTTCGTCCCGGCAATGACGCGAACGGCTTTCTTGAAGTCCGCAACCGCAAACTCGCTCGACTCACGGTCAACGTTGTAACCGAAGAACGAGCCGCCGGTGCCTCCGGCGGGCCACGTCAGGACGATGCAGACAAACTGGTTTTGTAGCGTTCGGCAAATCTCGTCGGTGGCGAGTGCCGCATCTTCGAAGCTGTTGTTGTATCCGTGAATGAAGACGACGACTTCCTTGCGTCTGGCCACCGCGAGACGCCTGACAATTTCGGCCTGTAGCGATGCGACGGCCCGCTCATGTGCGGCGACTGCCGCCGGTGTTCGGCGCAGCCCTTTCGCCGTCGCGACGACGCCGTAGGGCGTTGCCGGAAACCGGCCGGTTTCGGAGACAGTGTCGACCTGAAATTCCCTCTTGCTGGCAACGGAGTTGCGTCTCGGGGCGATCGATACCGATCCGAAGCTCAAGAAGATGGCCCGCTTGGCACCGTACGACAGCCTGTTCCCGGATACGACGGTCGGCTCTCGGTCCGTGACGTAGAGGAGGTCATTGGCCCCGGAACGTTGTTGCGTTCGAACGGCCTGGGTGCTCCGCGGCACAGGTGATGTCGCAACGGGCTGCGCTACGACCTCGGCACGCTGCGCGGCACAGCCGTCAAGGCAGACAAGCACGAGAAGCACAGCCACTGCGCGACAAAAATCCATCTAGAGACCGGCCTTGTCTAACCCGTACGCCTTGTCGGCGGAACCAGGAACGGTGCGTGCCGCGACGCTGATGCGGTTCCAGGCGTTGATCGCCACGATCCGGAACGTAAGATCGGAGATCTCCTGCTCGGACAGTTCGCGCCTTACCCCCTCATAGATTTCGTCGGGAACGCCGTCGTCCGCGAGCTTCGTCAGCGCTTCCGTCCAGGCAAGCGCGGCCCGCTCGCGCGGCGAGAACAACGTGGATTCACGCCAGGCCGAGACGTGGAAGAGACGCAGCGGCCGTTCGCCATGAATGATCGCTTCCTTGGCATGCATATCGATGCAGAACGCGCATCCATTCATCTGCGATGCCCGCATGTCGACGAGGATCAGTATCGTCTCTTCGATCGAACCGCTCCTGATCTCGTTGCCGAGCGCCATCATCGCTTTGACCATGCCGGGCGAAAGCTTGGAGTAATTGAACCGCTGGGTCATGGTGTTTCGTCCTCCGACTGACATGATCGACCGACATGGCCGCTTTCTATCGTGCCGGAGGCGCACTGCGTGCGACAGCTATACATCGGTTTATGCGCCGCTCGAACGCGGGCCGCCCGCATCCAGCAGGTCAGATTGAAAACGAAGGCCTTCGGGATATAATGCGGCCACTCATTCACCAAGGCTGCCGGTCCGCCGCCGAGCTTCGGCGTGAAGTCCTTTTGTTGACCGTCGTCTTCTGCGGAGCGACAGATGTCCAACGACGATGGACTGAGGAAAGACGCGGCCTTTCGCGAACATACCCGCAACAGCGCCGAGTTCGCACTTGACCTTCTCGACAACATCCCCGGCCACATATGGTCGATGGATCCGGTCGGCCGGTTCATCTATCGCAATCGGAGCATGGACGCATATTTCGGCGATGGCCTGCACGACCACAGTGCGTGGCTTGAACGCATCCACAGGGACGATCAGCGTTTTGTGGCGACGACCTGGCGGCGGAGCATGGAAACGGGCGAGCCGTTTGACAACGCTCACCGTCTGCGCGGCGCGGACGGTGCGTTTCGCTGGTTTCGCGCGTCGGGCAGACCGTCGAAGAACGCGAACGGACGCGTCACAGCCTGGCATGGGCAGACCATCGACATCGAGCACCAGAAGAAGGCCGAGGAGAACCTGCGCGCTCGCTCGGTCGAACTATCCTTGCTGGTCGACATGGTTCCGAGCAATCTATGGCGCCTGACACCCGACGGCACCACGACTCTCGTCAACCGGCGCATGGCCGACTACCTGGGCCTTGATCTCTCAAACGTGAGTGACGTTGCATCCGTCATGGATACGATTTTCCATCCGGACGACGCCGACGCCGTCTATGCCGAGCTCACCCGCTGCCTTGCGACCGGGGAGCGATTTTCGATGCGGTATCGGTTGCTTCGGGCGGACGGGGTCTATCGCTGGATGTCTGGCCGCGCGGAGCCCATGCGGGATCAGGACGGCAACATCGTCCAGTGGTTCGGCCTCTGCCACGATATCGAGGATCAGGTGCAAACAACGGCTGCCTTGCGCCGTTCGGCCGAGAAGCTTGCGCGGGCGACCCAGGCGGCCAACCTGTCGCAGCTTTCCGCTTCGATCGCACACGAAGTCAACCAGCCGCTGGCAGCAATTGCTGCGGACGCTGACGCATGCGTGCGCTGGCTTTCGGCCGACCCTGCCAACATCGCGCGCGGCAAGCGCGCAGCAGAACGCATCACTCAAGACGTTGCGGCGGCCGTCGAGGTCGTCAGCCGCATCCGAGCGCTTTTCAAGCACCAGCCGCAGTCACGGGCGGTCGAAGACGTGAACCGCCTCGTCTACGAGGTGCTTGATCTGATGTCGGACGAGATCGCTGCAACGACGACCCGCATTGACCTCGCCCTGGACCAGCACCTTCCCAAAGTGGCGCTCGATAGAGTTCAGATTCAGCAGGTGCTGGTAAACCTCATCCGCAACGGAATTCAGGCGATGGACACGACGAACCCCCTGCGTTCGCTGAAGATCGTGTCGAGCCACGATCACCCCGACACCATCAGGATCTCGGTCGAGGACACCGGAAGCGGTTTCAAGGATCCGGAGCGCGTGTTCGAGCCATTCTTTACGACGAAGGGCAACGGAATGGGCATGGGATTGCCAATCTGCAGATCGATCGTGGAAGCCCATGGCGGGAAGCTTTGGGTGGCCAACAACCGGACGGTGGGCGCGACGGTCACGTTTGCTCTGCCCGTCGCCTCGGCGAACGAGGTGCCAGCCTAGACCTGCGAACTGGGAAGGCGGACGACCAGGCGACGTCCGTTGAAGGCGCGTGTGACGACGCACACGGCAAGAACCCAGGCAACGATGGTCATGGTCACGCATACCGCTGCGAGGCTTGTGTATCCCGATGCTGCAATCACGGCCCCGGTAAAGACTGGGCCGGCAGCAAATCCGAGCAGATAAGCCGAGCCGGCTGCGGCCGCCCAGCGCCCGCTTTGATCCAGTGCCGCGGCCAGACCGAACAGATACGGCAATGAAAAATAGTAGAGAACGGCGGATGAAATGACGGCGATACCGTACGCCACCGGGTTCGTCCAAAGGCAGAGGACAAGTGCCACCACCACGTAGCCAAGGCAGAATGCGGAGATCGGGATCGCCCTGCCCCAGCGAACATTCAGCGCCGTGGCGGCGCCCGCGCCGGCAAGACCAACGACCGTCGACACCGTAAGAACGTACCCCACCGCGGCCGTGTCCAGACCGATGCGTTCGCCCATCGGTCCACTGAAGGCAAAGAGACCGGCCGAGACCGCGACGTAAAGAACGATCGCAGCAAACAGCAGGCTTCCGAAGAGCGGCACGGATGATGCCGGCCGTGTGGCGGTATGCTTGACGGCTCGAAGCTCCGGCATGAGAAGAAGAAACGGAGAGAAGGCCAGCGTCAAACCCGCCAGCAGCGCAAAAATCCCGCGGTGGCCATAGGCTGCGGTCACCTCTCCGCCTATGGCGAACAGCGCCACGCTGCCGATTGCCCAGACGAGTTGGAACAAGCCGAAGATCCTCTCCGGATTACGGCAATGAGACGCGACGATGCTGAGCGACATGGCATAGAGCGCTCCCTCGCCGATGCCCGCGAGACCGCGCAACAAGACCAGCGAAGTCCAACCGTCAGATGTGATGGAGGCAGCCTGGGCCGCCACCGTCAAGAAAAGCGCAGACATCCCGGCGTATCGGCAGGATAGCCGCGGCAGCAGGGGCGCAACCAGGATGGCAGTGACGGCCAGCGCCAGGAGTTCGGCCGAGGCTATGATGCCGGCCTCTCGCTCGGACAGCGCAAGACCGTCGATCAGTCCCGCAACCACGAAGGGCGACATTTGCGGAACAAGACCACCGATTATCTGGCAGGCGGTTGCACCGATCACAAGCGCGAGCGGGTCGCCAGACGCTACGGGGTCGATTGAAAGATTGGCCATGGCTCCGGTCTCCCGACCGTTTCCTGTTCGTTGAAAACCACCTTGGCATTTCTAAATCATCGCCGCCGGCGATTTGCCGACGCAGGCCCGGTACGAACCGAGTTCCTGATATCGAGTCTTGTACGACCGACCTCGCGCTCTTCGAGACGGCTGCGGGCTCCCTTTTACCATGATCGATGATGATGTGGATCGTAAACCTTGGTCTACCCCGTCTCTTCGAGCGCAAACCGCGAAAACACAGCACCTGTGGAGGGTCGGAGCATCCGATCGCGCGTGGTCGCTCCGAAGAGGCGCCGGGGCCGATGCGCGTTTCGTCGCCGCATCGCCCCGACCGAAAGGCCTCAAGCGGCGGCTTGAGGTTGTTGGGCATTCCAGGTCCTGGAGTCGAGTTTGCCCAGCCTTGCGGATCCAAGAGGAACCAGGGACTGTTCATCGACCCGCGAACCGAAGTACTTGGCGTCGGGGTCAGCAACGACATTGCGGCTATCGCCGACAGCTGCCAGATACTCGGAAATGAAATCGCTCATGGCCTTCTTTTCAGGGCCGGCGATTTCGATCGTCTGGTTTTCAGGCTTGCCCAACGTCGCTTCTGCGACAAAGGTCGCGACGTCGTCTGCGGCGATCGGCTGGAACGCACCGGAAGAGACCCTGGCGGTCCTGTCGACCGTTGCCTCATCGGCAATGCCGCCGAGGAATTCCAGGAACTGCGTCGACCTTACGATAGTGTACGGGACGCCGCCTTTCTTGATCAGGTTCTCCTGCGCGACCTTGGCGCGGAAATAGCCATTGTCGGGAGACCGTTCGATACCGACGATGGAGAGCGCGACGTGGTGGCCGACACCGGCCGCCCGCTCCGCCGCAATGAGGTTCGACGTTGACCGTTCGAAGAACGAAAGAACGGCACCCGGTTCGAAGGATGGCGAATTGCTGACGTCGAGCACCACCTGGGCACCGGCCAGCACCTCGGCCAACCCTTCACCCGTCAGCGTATCGACGCCCGTGGACGGCGCCGATTGCACGACGTCGTGGCCCTTGCTTCTGAGGCGTTCCGCAACCTTCGACCCGATGCGGCCGGTGCCGCCGATAATGACGATTTTCATGGTTCTGCTCCTTGCAAGCTCTGATGGATCACCGCAACCGGTTGTGAAGAAGGTTTCACTTCGCGGGCAACACCATCTCCGTTTCGGTTGTATCAAGAACGAAAACGGCCAGGATCTTTGCCGGCTCGCTGTCGCTTGCGTTCGCGCTCACGCGGTGATGATCACCCGGAACTTCGGTCCAGTTCTCGCCGGTCTTGTAGACTTTCACCGCACCGTCGTTGATCTGGCTCTTGATGCTGCCTTCGATCACCGTCGCATAGATAAAGGCGCTCTTGGGGTGGGTGTGGGACGGGTTGTGCCCGCCGGGGCCGTATTCGACCAGGACGCCGCGCATGCTCTTGCCCGGCACATTCGGAAGGGCGTGGTCGAACACCACTGTGACCTTGGCATTGTAGGGCTTGTCGGAGGCCGCTACCGGTCCGGTGATCAGCGTCGCAGACAGCAAGCCAATCGCTAATCTTCGCATGGATTTCTCCCTCATTCACGTTGTTGGTAACGCGTGGGATCGTATGGCCCGCCTCCGGAGAGAAACAGATATACCTAGGTTTGCCACGGCAGCGATTTCGTCCTTGCAGCGGTTGTGCCCGCGCGCGAACTGCCGCGTATCCCCTTCAGCTTTTCGCGCTTTCACGCGGGCTTCGAAAAATGGATCGGATGGCATGAAGCAGGTCCAGCTTGCGCCGCTCATGCTGGTTCGCAGGCAAGTCCGAACGTGCCCCGATCGCCTCCCGTCGCGCCAGATGAACTGCCAGGTCCTCTGCGATTTCCGGACGCTTCAACAAAAGCGGCGCGAAAGCCGCCTGTCCCACTTCATAGACGGTAAGGCGGGTGACGGCATGGAGGTCGTGCTTCTCCTTCATTCCGGCCAGCAGGCCGTCTTCGCCGAAGAAATCTCCCGGAGCCAGGCGGGCGACCTCGACGTCGCCATTCTTCATCGCCACCACGCCGTTCTTGATCATCATCAGGCTTTCAAGCGACCGGCCTTCCCTGACAATTTCCGCGCCGGCCGCAAAGTCGCGGGGCGTTGCCGCGGCCGCAAGCGTATCGCGTTCTTCCTGGCTCAGGTTCGAGAAGATCGGGATCGCGTCGATTAGGTCCTGTGCCGGCGCAACGGCATGCTGCGGGTCGGACCTGCCAGGGCTTTGCATGAGCGTGCTCTCCGGCGGTAGAGCCAGTTGCACCCCGTTTGCCCTGCAATGCCGATAGACCAGATCGATGACCTCGTTGCGCGCCGGGCCGCGCTGCGCCGGGCTGGTGACCCGAAACTGGAGCTCCACCGTGATCGCGCTTGCATCGATCCCCACAAGCCCGACGGTTGGAGCCGGCTGTTTCACGATCGCGTTGCAACTGTCAAGAACAGCATGCATCACGTCGACGATCATCCGCGGCATGCGGGTCGGAGCCACGCGAACCGAGACAATGATCTGGTGGTTCTCGTCCGGCTGGCTGATGTTGGTCAGCCCCACCTTCGCCAGGATGCTGTTGGGCAGCACCACGAGATTGTGGGCTGCGGTCAGCAGCTGCGTCGAACGCCAGTTGCTTGAGACCACCCGGCCTTCGGTTCCGTCGCTAAGACAGATCCAGTCACCAAGGACGTACGGGCGACCGAGGGTCAACGCTATGCCCGAGAAAACGTCACCCAAGGTGCTCTGCAACGCGAGACCGAGGATGATCGCAATGACGCCCGATGTCGCCAGCAGGCCCCCTATCGGGACGCCGAAAACGAATGCCAGGATGGAGAGCAGCACGCCGAGGTAGACGACGGCAACGACCAGATCCTGGATCAAGCGCGCTTCTCGCGGCCGGCCGTCAAGGACAAGGTAAAGCCGAACAAAGCCGATCACCGCCCAGGAGAGATGAACCCACCAGAGCGTCTTGGCCGCCACAAGCAGTGTCTGAGCGCCATCGAGTTCGGTCCGATCGTAGCGAAACGGATTGAGGCCGCTGTAGGCGAGCGCTGCCGTCATCGACGCGAAGAAGGCGATCTGCACGACCAGTCGCGAAGTTGGACGCGCGCTACCCTGCAGGTGCCAGACGACAATTCCAGCAACGCCGAGAACACAGACGAGCACAGGAAACAATTGAATTTGCTGGTCCATTTACAGTCCCTTGGCGAGCCGTACGTTCGAGCAGCAAAGAAGCGCATGGAGTGAGCGCCCGAGGGCGCGGACGCTCGCGTTGCCACGTTACGCGGAACCATCGGATGTGTTCTGCCCCCCGCTTGCGAGGACAGGACGTACCGATGGTTCTCGCACGGCAAACACTCAAACTGGAGCCGTCAGTAATCCCAGAACACCGGAACCCACCGGAAGTGATCACCGTCGACCGCCACATGCCCGACGGACGGGAAAGGCAGGTGCGTGGCCACCAGCGACGACCCTGTCTTGGCCAGTTCCGTCAGGAGACGCACCCGAACGCGAGCCGCCTCTTCGGGGTCGTGTTCAAAGCCGTTGTACCAGTCGGGATGGTCGAAGGCGACGGCGAAGAGTGCGTCGCCGGCAAACATCAACCGGTCGCCGCCCGAGGCCACGCGGACCACGCAGTGTCCGGGCGTATGGCCGCCGGTGCGCTCGGCAACGACACCAGGTGCAACCTCGCACTTGTCTTCAAAAGGTCGAAGATTGTTGCGGTATTCACTCGCGAACCGTTTGGCAGTCGCCCTGAGCGCGTCGGGGAAACCTTGCGGCATCACCGCATGCGTGAAATCAGGCGATTCCCAGAACTTGATCTCGGCGGCGGCAACGTGGATCCGCAAGTCCGGACGCAATTGCTCCTTCACGCCATCAACCAGCAGCCCGCCGATATGGTCCATGTGCATGTGCGTGAGAACCACATCGGTCACAGATCCAAGATCGATGCCCGCAGCCGTCAATCGCCTCACCAATTGACCCGCCCGTGGCAGGTTCAAGTCCGGATCCAGGCCAAGCCCGGCATCGATGAGGATGGTTTGAGCGCCCGATCGCACCACGACCACGTTGAGAGCCCAGTCGAGAGTGTCCGGCGGCAGGAACATGTCGCCGAGCCAAGCTGCGCGATCACCCGCCTCCGCATTGTGTCCCAACATCGCGGTTGGCAGTGGCAGCACGCCGTCGCTGATCACCAGTACCTCGATGTCACCGACCCGCACAGCATAGCGCGATGGAACCAACTCTTCCGGAGCCGACCTCCCGGCCAGCGCCGGTTCCACGGCCGTGTTTGTATGAGATCTTGCTTCTGCCGGCGTCATGATGTCCTCCTGTTTGCCCTGATGAAACGTGCCGTTCACTGTTGACGTCGTGGACTCTAGGTTCGAGCAACGTTGACGGTCGAGCTATACCTCGGTTTAGGGCGGCCCCTTCGGTCAACGGTCGGGGTGTGTCTGGCGTGCTTTGGCGCGCCGGGCCAAGCCGACCTTGATGGCCACGAGCATGGGCGCTGCGACGACGAACAGCAGTGCTACGGCATTGAACGCCGTGTCGAAGGCGATCACGATGGACTGTCCGGTGACCGCACGGCCGAGAAGCGCCATCGCCGCCCGGCTGGCAGGAACGGCATCCATGCCCCGCGCTGCGAGCATGGCCGCCGTGCCGGCCAGACGTTCGATGACGGCTTGACCTCCCGCATTGACGCTCGCGCCGAGGACCGCGACGTTTGCGGCGACGTTATGGTCGATAAGGGTTTGAAGCCCGGCCACGCCGACAAGACCGCCGAGCTGGCGCCCGGTGTTGAACAGTCCGATCCCGGAGGCGAGGTTTCGCTTGTCGAGATTGGTAAAGGCGATCAGCGTGATCGACAGGAACAGGAAGCCAAGGCCAAGGCCGCGCAAGAGGATCGCTGCCATCATGTCGGGGGCACCGCTTTCACTTGTCGAGCCGGACAACATCCACATGGCCACCATGATCAACACGATGCCGAAGGGCACGGTCGCGAACGGAGGGACCCGACGGACCTGCATGAGAAAGGCGGCAAACAGCAGGGCCGCGACGAAGACCGCGCCGCTCGGTAGAAGCAACAGGCCGGCATCGGTCGGCGTGAAGGCCAGAACGGAGACCGCAAAAGACGGGATCAGGAACGCACTGCCAAACAGTGCTGCGCCGGCGACAAAACTGACGATGAAGGCGAAGGCGAAATCATCCGATCTGAACAGGGTGAAGTCGAGAAGACCGGTGCCCTTGCGCAGAACCTGTTGTCCCAGAAAGAGGAACAGCGAGGCGACACCCACGACCGAGAGCCAGAGGATGCGAGGCTCTTCGAACCAATCCCAGCGGCTTCCCTGGCTGAAAACATAGGTGAAGCAGAAGAGTGCGATGGAGAGGAGCGAAACTCCGACCCAGTCCAACGGACGTTTCCTCGTCATGACGGGTGCCGGATCGTCAACCATCAAGAGAAGTCCGGCAGCGCCGAGAGACAGAACGACATTGCAGTAGAAGATCCAGGTCCAGGACTGGCTGTCGAGCAGCCACCCCTGAAGCGCGGGAGCGAGCGTTGCGGGCGCGACCACCGCGCCCATGGCAAACAGCGCCTGGAGGATTGGCTGATGCGCGCTGCGAAAGGCAAGGAAGATGGTGGCTTGCCCTGCAACGAGCAGGACCCCGCCGGCGAGCCCCTGAACGACCCGCAGCGCAATCAAAAGAGAGAGCGACGTCGTCGCTGACGCCATCCCGGAGGCGAGCCCCATGGCGAGCGTCGATCCGATGACGAGACCGAGCGGCCGGATGCGGGTGAGCATCGAGCCGGCGACCATGAAGCCGATGAGCTTGAAGGCGGTGTAGCCGACGTCGAGCCAGGCGAATTCGTCCGGCGTGGCATAGATGTCGCCGATGATGTCGCCGCGGCTGAGCGACAGAACGGTGCTGGCTATCGCCTCCGTCAGCGCCGCGAGCACGACGCCGAAGACGAGCAGCGTGCCCGAGGCAGATGCCTCGCGGTTTATCGTGGCGGCCGGGTGCGTGGTCATGATCCGCTCCCGAGATCCACGGCGACCCTTGCGGACAATCCGGGCACGAGGCGTCCAGTCAGGGGGTTCCGCGCAAATCGGATCTTGACCGGTACCCGCTGGACAACACGAACGAAGTTGCCGGTTGCGTTGTCCGACGGCAGCAAGCTGAAAGCCGAACCGCTGCCGGGCGCAAAGCTGTCAACCTTGCCTTCAAGGACTTGACCCGGATAGCCGTCGATGGTGATCCGGACGCGCTGGCCCGGCTGGATGTGCTCGAGCTGCGTCTCCTTGAAATTGGCGACAACCCACACGTCATCGACCGGTACGATGTCGAGCAGGGAGGTGCCGGGCGCGACGAAACGGCCGACACGAACCTGACGGTTGCCGATGACGCCACCGACCGGAGCGCGCACGATCGTGCTTTCGAGGTCGATCTGGGAAAGGTCGCGTGCAGCCTCCGCCTGCGCCACGGCCGCGACCGCAGCTTCGCGCTGTGCCGCAAGAACGGCGATGCGTTGCTTCTGCGCTTCGATCGTCGCCGACGCCGCAGATACACTCGCCTCGGTCCTCGATCGCGCCGCATCGCTCTCATCGACATGCGCCTGGCTGATGGTGTTGCTGCGGATCAGTTCGCGGCGGCGCTCATAGGCCTTGGCGGCGAGATCCATCTCTGCGACGGCCGATCGTTTTTGAGCCTCGGCCTGGCGAACAAGGGCGTGCTGGAGCTCGGTCTCCGCATCGACATTGACCAGTCGGGCTTTGGCGGCTTCGACATTGGCCGCCGCCTGTGCAAGGCGAGCCTGATAGTCCCGATCATCGATCCGGAAAAGCACATCGCCCGCCCGAACACTCTGATTGTCCTGAACCTCGACGGCCACGACATAGCCGGCAATCTTCGGCGCAAGCGACGTCACGTCCCCTCGGACATAGGCGTTGTCCGTCGATGCCTCGCCGCCCGGGCGGGCCCAGGCCCAGCCGCCGACGATGGCCACCGCGGCGCCCAGGCACAGCAGCATGCCAATCTTCTTCCGTTTGCTGGATCGCTTTCCGGCGCTCCCGGTCGAGGCGCTTCCCGTGGCGGTGGCAATCTTGTCCTCGAGCGTATCCATTGTCTCGGTTCCCATTGATTTTGGTTGGCTGCGAAGCGGCCGCACGGCAAGGAGGATGTCAGAGCCACGCGCCGCCTGATCGCCGCACATTGCGGATATTGGTACTTGCGACTTCAAAGTCCGACCCGTTGGCCGACCCAGTCGTCGAAGCGGATTGCACCGAGCCGCGGGTTGTTGCCAGGGGTCAGCGACTGGTCGTCGAGCAGCGCGCCGAAATAGCGGGCGTGAACGTCGGGAACGACCTTTCGACCGTCGTTTGTCGCCCGCAGAAATTGCCTGACGACCTCATCGAGCGGAATGGCTTCCGGTCCGGCGACTTCAATCGTGCCGTTGACTGGCGCTGCGAGCGCGATATCGGCAAGCGCTGCGGCGACGTCGTCGGAAGCGATAGGCTGGAACAGTGCCGGCGACAGGCGAACCTCGCCATCGACGGTCGCCGATTGGGCAATGCCGCCGACGAACTCAAAAAACTGCGTGGCCCGCAGGATGGTGTAAGGAATACCGGATGCCTTGATGAGGTTTTCCTGCGCGACCTTCGCTCGAAAATAGCCGTTGTCGGGCAAGCGTTCACTGCCGACGATCGACAGCGCGATGTGGTGGCGGACGCCGGCGGCGGCTTCCGCTGCCAAAAGGTTTCGCCCCGACGTCTCGAAGAATTCGAGGACTGCCTTGTCGTCCCAAACGGGAGCGTTGGCGACGTCGACGACGACATCGGTCCGATCCATCGCAGCAGCCAGGCCCTCCCGCGTGATCGTGTTGACGCCCGTATTCGGCGAAGCCGCCAACACATCGTGACCGCGCTCGCGCAGGCTCTTTACAAGTTTCGATCCGATAAGGCCGGTGCCTCCGATGACGACGATCTTCATGGCTTCACTCTGCTTCTTCTCGGCTGCACGATTGCTGCCGATCTGCGCTGAGTGTGTCCGTGGGCACCGAGGAAGTCCTTGGATCCGTCTTGAATTATCCTTGAGAATAGCTTGATTGTCCGTCCAAGCGATTGTCTGATCGCAAGGCAATGCCTTGGCGACGTGCGATCGTGGTTCAAGGAAAGTGGGCCAGGAGGCTGAGGTGCAGTTCAAGTTCGCGGGCTATCTGCTCGATTCGGAACGCCGGGAATTGACCCTGCGCGGGCAGGTGGTTTCCGTCGGCCCGCAAGTCTTCGACCTGTTGCTGCACCTCATCGAAAACCGCGAGAGGGTCGTCGGCAAGGATGATCTGCTGCTCGCCGTCTGGGGCGGTCGGATCGTCTCGGAATCGACGATCACTAGCCACATAAACGCCGTTCGCAAGGCCATCGGCGATAGCGGCGAAGAACAGCACCTGGTGCGCACAGTCCCCCGCAAGGGCTTCCGCTTCGTCGGCGATGTCAGCCCTGTCGACGTTGGAAATGAAGGTCCAGCGCAAGGCTCGGGCGTCGCCGATTTGAGTTCTGGAGAAGCACACGTGGCGATGCCGGCACTCCCCCTGCCCGACAAGCCCTCGATAACCGTCTTGCCTTTCCAGAACCTGAGCGGCGATCCGGAGCAGGAGTATTTTACCGACGGCGTGGTGGAAGACATCATCACCGCGCTTTCGCGGATCCGCTGGCTGTTCGTCATCGCCCGCAATTCGAGCTTCACCTACAAGGACCGTGCGGTGGAGGCGACCGAAGTCGGGCGCGAACTCGGCGTGCGCTATGTTCTGGAAGGAAGCGTGCGCAAATCGGGAAACAAGGTCCGCATCACCGGCCAGCTGGTCGACGCCACCAGCGGAGCGCATCTTTGGGCCGAGCGCTTCGAAGGCACGTTCGACGACATCTTCGAGCTGCAGGATGGGATAGCCGAAAGCGTCGTCGGCGCGATCGCACCGCAACTCGAACGGATCGAGATCGAACGCGCCAAGCGCAAGCCGACCGAAAGTCTTGATGCCTACGACTACTATCTTCGCGGCATGGCCAAGCTGCACAGCGGCACCCGCGAGGCGCTCGAGGCTGCGCTGCCTCTGTTCTACAAGTCGATCGCACTCGACGACGAATTTGCCGCAGCCTATGCCGGTGCCGCCTGGTGCTTCTTCTGGCGCAAGCTCAACGGCTGGATGGTCGACCGCACGGCAGAGATCGCTGAGGGTGCGCGGCTGGCGCGGCTCGCGGTTGAACTTGGCCGGGACGACGCCGTGGCGCTCACGAGAGGCGGTCACGCGCTCGGCCATCTCGCCGACGATCTCGACGCCGGCATCGCGTTGATCGACAGGGCCCGGCTGCTCAATCCAAACTTTGCACTCGCGTGGTTTCTGGGTGGCGTACTGCGCGTGTTTCGCGGGGAGACGGAGAGCGCAATCAAGGATCTCACCCATGCCGTTCGCCTGAGCCCGCTCGATCCGGAGATGTTCCGCATGCAGACAGGAACGGCGATCGCGCATTTCTTTTCCGGAAATTACGACGATGCGCTGGTCTGGGCCGAAAAGGCACTCGCAAACCTGCCGAGCCTGCTGGCGGCGGTCGCGCTTGCCGCTGCCAGCCATGCGCTTGCCGGCCGTCCCGACGAGGCAAGGCGGTACATGCAGCGCCTGCGGCAACTTGATCCGGCCTTGAGCGTTTCCAATCTGCGCGATTGGCTGCCGATCCATCGACCAGACGATTTCAAGCGGTTTGCCGATGGATTGCGGCTCGCGGGATTGCCGGAGTGACCGTGGCCGCTTGCTGAGCACAATGAGCAGATGCGCGCGCCCCATCACGCGGTTTGCGAGGGTGCGTTCGGCAAAGCAACCCGACTGGTCGCTAACGGGTCCGAATCCGACGCCGTACGATGTTCATCTGGAGTTCGTGACAGGACGCCTGTCGCCCGAGGAGCAACAGCAGTCTCCGCTCCTCGACGTCGCAGATGCCCGCATTCCTGCAGTACTCCGATACATCCAGCAGCGGCTGCGCGCCGGTCGTGGCGATCAATTTGACCTCTATGGGTTTCATGGAGTGCAATCCGCCTGAGGTCGCGCCAACGCTCGCGATGTCACGGACCGAGCGACGGCCGCCTACGCAAACTGCACCCAGGCTAGGCGATTGAATTGAGCACCGAAACTATACGCACGTTTGGTGACATTCGCTCCATCCACCATTGACGGGCACGGAAGCAAAGCGTGCGCGCGGCGCCGAAGCGCATGAACTCGCTTCACGGGGTCCGTGCACGAGCAGCCCCATACTGAGGTGTAGCTCGACCGCCGAAGGACCCGAACCTAGACTCCGCGATGTAACCCTGGCCGGCACATTTCAACCGCGAAAACAGGAGCGCATCATGTCGAATGCACAAACAAGTCCCCGAAAGATCATCCCGCAGGAAAGGCCCGCACCGGATGAACTGGTTCCTTCACGCTATGCGGTACAGGTCGGTGACATCGACGTCTTGATCATCAGCGATGGCATCTTGACCCCGCCGGCCGAGTCGATGGCCACCAACGCGGACCCCGAGATGCGGGGCGCGTGGCTGGATGAGAGGTTTCTGTCAAAGGTTGCCTTCGATTGGGCGTTGAACGCCGTTGTCGTGCGCAGCGGCGACCAGACGATCCTCATCGACAGCGGTCTCGGCGAGGAATATCCCGATTTCCCACGCGCCGGGCAGTTCGTCCATCGATTGGAGGCTGCCGGTGTCGATCTCGCCGCCGTCACCGACGTGGTGCTCACGCACATGCATTTCGACCACGTCGGTGGACTGCTGGTCGAAGGCGTCAAGGAGCGCATGCGTGCGGATCTGCGCGTCCATGTGTGCGCCGCCGAGACCAAGTTCTGGCAGGCCCCCGATTTCTCGCTCACCGCCATGCCACCGGCGCTCGCAGACCTCGCGCGCAAGGCATCCCTTGAATTCATGGACGCGTATCGCAGCCATCTGCGGACTTTTGACCAGCAGGCACAAGTGGCTCCAGGAGTAGTGGTCACCCGTACCGGCGGTCACACCCCCGGCCACAGCGTGGTCCGCATATCGTCCGGCGGCGAGCGGCTGATGTTCGGTGGCGATGCCCTCTTCCCCGTCTCCTTCGACCACCCCGAGTGGCACAACGGCTTCGAACACGACCCCGAAGAGGCTACCCGCGTTCGGCTGCGGCTCATGAAAGAACTTGCGGAGACCGGCTCCTGGCTGGTTTCCACGCACATGCCTTTCCCATCGGTCGGCCGTGTCGCGACCGCCGGCGCGCTTTACCGCTGGGTTCCGGCCTGGTGGGACTACTGACGGAAGGCTTCTGTCGGGAATGAGCCAGACGACTGCTCTGGTTGGATCAACCGGCCGGTTGTTGCCCACGGCGCGTTTTCGCCGCGAGGCATCAATCGGCCGGTGTAATTGCACTTTTGGATGGTGTGCATCGCCACGGCCAGCCCATCCTTCAAGATGATGCCCACGATCCTGCGCGAACCGGTCTGCTTCGAGGGCAGCAATGGCAGCAGGGAGGCTGAACATGCCGCACCGCGTTCTCGATAACCCAGAAGGCCGCCGCTTCGAACTCCCCATCGAAGCGGACGCAGTTGCAGCCGCCTATTATCGCATGGAGGAGGACGTGCTGGTGCTGATCCACACGGAGGTGCCGTTCGAGTATTCCGGAGCAGGATTTGCCACGAAGCTCGCGGAGGGCGTCTTTGCAATCTTGCGGGAGCGGCAACAGAAGGTTGCGCCTCGATGCGCTTTCATGGCCCGCTATGCGGCTCAACATCCGGAATACAGCGATCTGATCTGCTGATCATTGAATAACGCGGCTTGGCAAGGGCGGAGGGCGTCGGCGATCTCACCGCGCGTCCAGCAACGCCTCTGCGCGCGACCATTGCATCGAAGCGTAAGCGCCCGCGAGATTGCTGAAACCAACGTATACCTTTCCCGCATTGCCCCAAGTGTTAGCGTCTTCACGTCGCATGCCAGCCGTCACTCCCGCCGAAACATGGTTCTCGCCGGGCGCCCCGTAGGAGCGCCGTTCACAGGCGGGACCCATCGCAGCGCCGTGTTTCGTGGGCTGAGCATGGCGGCTTGAAAGCATCGTTTGATGCGGCAAGACCACACAGAAAGGAATGGCCATGACAGCCGAGCAACCCGGTCACGGATACGTAACGACAGAAGACTCGACCAGGATTTTCTACAAGGATTGGGGACCGCGCGACGCGCAAGCGATCGTGTTTCATCACGGCTGGCCGTTGAGCGGAGACGACTGGGACAACCAGATGCTCTTCTTCCTCGCAAAAGGCTATCGCGTCATTGCCCATGACCGTCGCGGCCACGGGCGATCGGAGCAGGTGAGCGGCGGCCATGACATGGATCACTACGCCGCCGACGTAGCCTCTCTCGTACGGCAATTGGATCTGCGCAGCGCGATCCATATCGGGCATTCGACGGGCGGGGGCGAAGCGACCCGGTACGTCGCCCGTCACGGCAAGGGGCGCGTGGCCAAACTCGTCCTGATCGGCGCCGTGCCACCGCTTATGCTGAAGACGCCGAACAATCCCGAGGGGCTTCCGATCGAGGCGCTCGACGGCTACCGCGAGGCCCTCGCAGCCAACAGGGCGCAGCTCTATCACGACATCGCATACGGTCCCTTCTACGGCTTCAATCGCCCCGGCGTCACGCCGTCTGCAGCGATCAGCCAGAATTGGTGGCGACAGGGGATGATGGGAGCGGCCAACGCCCACTACCTCGGCGTCAAGGCCTTCTCGGAGACCGACTTTACCGAAGACCTGAAGATGATCGACGTGCCGGCGCTGGTACTGCATGGCGACGACGACCAGGTCGTTCCGCTCGCGATTTCCGCTCCCCGCTCCGCTCAACTTCTGAAGAACTCCACCCTCAAGATTTACAAGGGTTTCCCCCACGGCATGGCGACCACACACGCGGACGTCATCAACCAGGACATCCTCAGCTTCATCACCAGGTAGTTGCATGGAAGGGCGCCTCCGGCGCCCTTCGTTGCCACACTCATACTGAAACAGAACTTCGCGCGGTTGCGAAACAGCCGCTCATCCGGAAGAAATGGAGGATTTCATGTGTTCCCCGATCAAAAGGACCGCAAACTTCGGTGTGCCTTGGGAAAAGGCCTACGGCTATTCTCAGGCCGTGCAGGTTAAAGGCATCATCTATGTCTCCGGACAGCTAAGCCACGACAGGGCCGGCAACCTCGTCGCCCCGGCAAAACTGGATCCGGCCGGACGACCGGTCGATTTTTCGAACATGGAAGAGCAGATGCGGCAGACCTACGCCAACGCCGTTGCCGTCCTTGCCGAGTTCGGCGCTTCACTCGACGACGTGGTCGAAGAGACACTCTATGTGCTCGATGTCGACGCCGCGTTTGCGGTTGCTGGCAAGGTCCGGAAGGAGATGTATCGAGCGGAGGTGCCGGGATGTGCAAGCAACCTGATCGGTGTTTCCCGTCTGGCCTTTCCCGAACAACTGATCGAGGTCACCTTTCGGGCGATCGCACCGTGCGTTTCGCTTTGTGGCCCGTGATTGCGAACCTACGGGGGGAGCAAACCTTCGTTTTATAGCCAGCAAAACCACGTCGGATACAATGGGCGGATGTTGGTTCTTGACGATCAAGGGAGCTAAGCGATGCCCGAACGTTCAAACCCCATCGAAGCGGCCACCGACGTGAACGTGGTCCACATTATCGACGACGATGAGAGAATTCGCTCGGCGCTATTGGAACTCTTTGGTTCTTCCGGGATCCAGGCAGAGGCGTTCGTCGATACCGCGGATTTCGACGAAAGGGGCGATCCGGAGGCCGTTGGGTGCCTGTTGCTCGATGTGAAGCTGCCCGGCATGAGCGGTATAGAGTATCAAAGGAAACTGTCGGATGCGGGCTTCGACCTTCCGATCGTTTTCATGACCGGCGATGGAGATGTCCCGACGAGCGTCACGGCCATGAAGGCGGGAGCCGTCGATTTCCTGCTGAAACCCTTCGAGGTGAATGACCTGCTTTGTGCGGTCGCCGCCGCTTTGGAGGAAGGAAAAAAGCAGCGCGACGTGGCTGCAAGGAGAAAACATGCCCGTCAATGCGCTGCCAGCCTCACACCCCGCGAGAAGCAGGTGATGAAGCTTGTCACCGAAGGTCTGATGAACAAGCAGGCCGCATACGAACTGGGGATCAGCGAAATCATGGTCAAGCTTCATCGCGCAAGCGCAATGAAGAAGATGGAGGCCCGGACCTTCAGCGACCTCGTCAGGAAGTCGGAACTGCTGCAGTGAGGTCGCGGCCGGAGCTTACGACCGCTAGAGCCGGCACGCCAAATGTCCAGCACTCCTGACCGAAACGCGGCCCGTAGCGCAATGCATCCAACGAGGCTACCGGCTCCGCGAGCCGAACAGACCCGCTAAACGAATGTATAGTGATACAGGTGCGTGAAAGGCAGTAGGCTTCCATCATCATCCCTAGCCGGCACCTTCGTTAGGAGGTGATGATCCAAGTGCTGCAGTCCCCTCCCCGCGGCACGACCGCCAAGGGCCGGCACACCTCGGGGCCGTTTGCCTATGGGCAGGCGGCCTCCCTTTCCTTGACAAGGGTCGACTTCTGCGGGCCTGTGCGTCGCTCAATTCCGTCGGAGCTGTTCAGTCTTACGAACGAGATCCGCAAGCGAACGGCTTTGCATCTTGCGCATAACGCTCATCCGATGGAGCTTCACGGTCATTTCGCTGATGCCCAGCTGGTAGGCGACCTGCTTGTTCATCAGGCCACTGACCACAGCAAACATCACTTCCTGCTCGCGCGGAGAAAGCGTATCCGCCAGCGCCTCGATCCGCTCGCGTTCCGCCTCGACTTTGCGGCGCTCGGCGTCGAGCCTGATAGCACGATCCACCGCCTCGAGCAGATCCTGATCGGAGAACGGCTTGGTGATGAAATCCATGGCCCCAGCCTTCATCGCCTTTACGGTGGTCGGAACATCCGCATGCCCCGTCAGAAAGATCACCGGCAGGCGACTACCAGCAAGCGAGAGATGCTCCTGAAGGTCCAGACCCGTGCCCCCTGGCATGTTGAAATCCAGAACTAGGCAACCGGGCGCCCGAATGTCTGCCGTCTCCAGAAACTCGGGCCCATTCGAGAACGCAGTCACCCGTTTCTGGGTCACCATGAACAAATCGAGCAGCGCTTCCCGCATCGCCTCGTCGTCGTCGACGACGTAGACGATAGGTTCCGCAGGCTCTTCTCTTTTGGTTTGAGCGTGTTGCATCAGATTGGCCTCTGTTTCATCCCGCATGCATCAGCTTCGATCACGACGCGCGGGCGTTCGCTTTGACGGTGCGCGTGCAGAACGACCGTCGGCTCGAGCGGCATCTCACGTTTCATCGTTTCCCTCCATTTTCCGGTCGCCCAATGCGGCGGCGAGCGTGGCCAGCAGAACCTGCGCATCGAACGGTTTTCTGAAGCAGCAAGTCCGGTCGCGCACACTCAGCTGATCGGCGATCTCGTGCCGCCCGGTCATCAGGAAAACAGGAAGGCCCGGCTCTTTCGTCTTGACCAGGTCCCGCAGTTCGAACCCGTCCATTCCCGGCATGCCGATATCCGTAATGAGCGCATCCAGACCCGGCAGCCCGGCCGAAAGAAGCGACCGGCCAGACGAGAAGCTGCGAGCCGAGTACCCGGCCGACTCCAACAGATCTTCCAGCGACTCCAGCAGTCTCGGATCGTCGTCCACGATCGCGACGACCTGCCGATGCGGCAAAGTCATCGATTTCACGCCTGTCTTGCGGGCATGGGTAATGGGTATCTTCAAACGTTCCGCGATACGCACGAGGTCGGCAAAAGAGCCAGCCTTCATCTTCTGCATCACATTTCGCCGATGGATCTGCAGGGTCACCTCGCTGATGCCGAGTTCTGCGGCCGCCTGCTTGTTGAGCAGCCCGCTTATGACCAGCGGCAGCACCTCCCGTTCGCGCGGCGTCAGGTCAAGATAGCGTCGCCTCAGCTTTCCGAACTCCGCGCGCTCGGCCCGTCTTTTCTCGTCCTCGGCAATGGCCGCATGAATGGCGGCCATCAAGTCCGCGTCGGTGAACGGCTTGGTCAGGAAGTCCACCGCGCCATCCTTTATGGCGCGCACCGACGAACGGATATCTCCGTGACCGGTTATGAAAACGATCGGTGGATGCTCTCCTGTGGCTATTTCACTTTGGAGATCGAGTCCGTTGATGTCCGGCAACTCGATATCCAGCAGCAGGCAGGCGGGCCTATCTGGTTTCTCAGAATTGACATAGTCCCCGGCCGAACCGAAGGCGATCGCCTGGATGCCGTGCGAGGCCAAAAGCTCGCACAGGGCTTCGCGGATCCGATTGTCGTCATCGACGATGAAAACCGTGTATTCGTCGTTCGTCATGCCGCCGCTTCCACTTCAATCGGCAATGTAAACGTGAAGGTTGCACCATTTGTTTCATTGTTTTGCGCCCAAAGTCGCCCCCCGTGCGTTTCGATGATCGAACGACAAATTGCCAGGCCCATCCCCATTCCGTTTGCTTTCGTCGTAAAGAAGGATTCGAATACTCGTTCCGGAAACTCGACACCGGTGCCGTGGTCGCTGACCTCCGTCGCGACGAAATCCCCGACGCGACGGACCCGGAGGCAAACGACGCGGTCGCGGACCGTGGCGTCCATCGCATCCATTCCGTTGCGAATGAGGTTCACCAGAACCTGTTGGATATGCACCTGGTCCACCGCAACGCTTGGGAGGGTTTGCTCGATATCGACGTCGACCCGGACGCGACGGCGCGTCGCTTCCTCTGAAATGAGATGAACGGCTTCGGCAATGACGGTCACGAGATCGGTATTGCTCTGCGGCTCGACGCGCTGTCTGAACAGCGCTCGAATCCGGCTGACGACCTCTGCTGCGGAATTTGCGTCGCGGATGATCCTTTCGGCGGTGATCTTTGCCCGCTCGAGATTCGGCGGTTCGGCCAGCAACCAACGGTGACAGGCATTGGAGTTGGCCACGATCGCCGCCAACGGCTGGTTCACCTCGTGCGCGATTGACGCCGAAAGCTCGGCGAGGCTCGCCGACTGGGTGGCTCTGGAAAGTCTCTCTTGCGCAAGACGCAATTCGTCCTCAGCCTGAACCTCGCCGTCGATATCAAGGCAAATTACGTTCCATTGGACGATCGCGCCCTCCAGATTGCGCATCGCGGCCGCCCTGGTCTCGACCCACCGATATGTCCCGTCAAACCGTCTTAGACGGTGCTTGCGCGCATAGGGTTCGCCGGTAGCCAGGGCATGCGCATACCTCTCCTTGACGCCTGCGACATCGTCGGGGTGCACCCCGGCATCAAGCGTTCCGTCCAGCCGGGACTTCCCCGATCCGTCCAGGTCTTCGAGATTATAGCCAAGAAATTCCCGCAACTGCTGACTGCGGTAGACCGGCTCGCCGTTTGGTGCCGCGCAGTCGATCATCGCGGGCAAAGTCTCAACCAGCTGCCACAATGATCGCTCCCGTTCGCGCAGCGCTTCCTCGACGCGCAATTGGTCGTCGATATCGTGTGAGAGCCCGTACCATTGCACGATCTGTCCACCGTCGTCGCGCAAGGGTTCCGCATTGCTTTCAACCCAGCGAAAGACACCATCCGACCGGCGCAGGCGAAACCGCTTTGAGAAGTTCTCACCGGTGGCGACAGACCTGCCCAGCGCCTCCTCGAGGCCCGAAGCATCGTCCGGGTGCACGGACGCTTTGAATACGGCCGCCAGGCGGCTCGGGTCCGGCTGCTCGGAACTCGTTTCATCCAGACCGAGAAAGCACATCAGCCGCTTGTTGAAAAACGTAGGCTCGCCCTGACGATTCAAGCGCCAAAGCAGGCTGGGAACGATGTCGACGAGCTGCAGGAGTTCTCTTTCTCGGTCGCGCAACGCGTTCTGTGCACGCATCTCGTCATCGATGTCGATCGAGATCGCATACCAGTTTACGATCGTGCCGTCCTGGTCGATCAGCGGCACCGCCCGTCCGTCAACCCAACGATAGACGCCGTCCGAGCGGCGCAAACGGTATTTCATTCCGTAAGATTCGCCCGTCGAAACGGAGTTGCGGACCGCTTCCAGGAGAATAGCGGAGTCGTCCGGATGCACGAGCATTTCCATCGCCGTCGCCAGCCGGCTGCCAGCCGGTGTTTCCAGCTGCGCGAGATCTTTCCACCCATAGAAATCAAGCAGGCGCTTGTTAAAAAAGGTCGGTTCGCCGTTGGGGCCCAGCCGGCGGATGTGGACCGGGACCATGTCGACAAGCTGCGACAGTTCCAGCTCTCGGCCACGCAAAGCTTCAACGGTCTTCTTGTAAACATCGATGTCGAGCGCGATGCCGAACCAACCCACGATGCGGCCTTGCGCGTCGCGGGCGGCCCGGGCAGCAGTTCTCGCCCAGACATAACTTCCGGAAACGCGGCGAAAGCGGAACTCGACGTTGAAATCATCCCCCGTTTCCAGGCAACGATTCCAGACCGTCGCGGTTCGCTCATAATCGTCCGGATGCAGCAATTGCTTCCAGGCCGTGTCACCTTCGTCAACGGAAACGTTCAGCTGCTCCGGAGTGACGCCGAGCGAGTTCTGCGCAAATGGATGCAGGTAAATCCAGCGCCCGCGCGCATCGAACGCCCAGCCGTTGCCGAATATGCTCTCGACAGCTCTCGCGGACCGCAATGGTTCTGGCTCGCCAGCGGTATCGGATGCCGCAACGATGCGGGGCTCGCGATCCGTCACCAACTCGTCGATATCGACGCTGACGCTATAACCGGGCTCGGCGCGGGTTTCCGTCCACCGGTACTTGCCGTCGGGTTGCCGCTGTCTGTGCCTGGTGACCTGGGGAACGCCCGTCCAGAATGCACGCGCGGCTGCATGCGCCGCGCCAGTTCGGTCATCGGGGTGAATTCCGCCCAGTGAGCTTGGCAATTCTTGTACGGCTGCCTCCGCTGTCTCGGCAAACCGAGCGGCTGCACCGGACGTTTCGATGTCGATGATGGCGCCGTACCAGCCGAGGATATGATCGTTGCCGTCACGCGAGGGCCGAGCAGACGTACGGCTCCAACCGTAAGCGCCACTTGTGCGCAGCGTTCGATGCTCGATGTTGAAGTGCTGGCCCGTTTCAAGGCACCGGCGCCAAAGTGCGATCGACCGTTCGTAATCGTCCGGGTGGATCATTCGCCTCCAGCCGAGGGGACCGCCATCCGACTGCGAGCCGAACTCCTCGAGCGTCAGCGCCAGCCGCGACAGCACCGCAGGGCTGACGCAAACGATCTCGCCGGCCGAATTCGCCGCCCAGGCGTTGCCGACCACACTTTCGATGATCCGCACCGCCTGCATTGCTTCCAGCCCGATTTCCTCAGGTGAATCGAACGCCTTCGTCATTGCCTTCTCCTGCAGGACGAGGAAAGCCACTATCAGCGCTCTGCATAGCAGTTGTTCTCGATATCCGGACCGTGCGACCTAGCTGCACATCCTATTCTCGCCGCGTCTCGCCTGCATCCTATGGAAATCTATGACAACTGAGCGGTGTATTCTAAGCTGTACTTCAGCATAGGCGAAGAGTAGCACCCGGGCTCGCCTGTCAGCACGCCCCTCATAGACTTCCATAGGCTGCAGCGTGACCGTGATTGCGGTAGAGTTAGGGGAATGGCTGGTTCGTCCCGCCAGACTTCGATTATAGTGCCTTGGTAGGGCCGACTGTGCCCAGGCTTTCTCTGTCCAATCGGAGCAGCCGATGGAATTGGCTTCCAGAGCAATTGGCGACAGCCATTCAGAGACAAACAATCATCCAGTGCAAGGGCTTGAGCGAGCGTCGCCAGGGCCTCCGGAAAGCGCGTTGCTGCGCTCGCCCACCGAACGACAGTCTGTCGAGCGGGCTTCCCACTGGCGGCGGTTCCGATCAAGCCGACCGCAGCTTTTGCATCTCGTCGCGTTCTTTGCCGCCTACGTGCTGGGCTGCGGATTCGCGAATGTGCTCGCTATCGTCCCGGGCATCACCGTCTCGATCTGGCCTCCCGGCGGCGTGTTTATGGCGACACTCATCCTGACGTCTCCCTACAGCTGGCCATGGTGGATCGTCAGCGGTTGCCTTGCGGAGATGTTTGCCCAGCTCGTCTGGTTTCACAGCCCACTTCCGGCAGGCTTCTTGATCTTCGTCGGCAACGCGCTCTGCGCTTCCGCTGGTGCGATGCTGCTCAGCAGCGCCACTGGCCGACCCGTCCGGCTGGAAACCCTCCAGCAGGTCCTGGCTTTCGTCGTTTTGGGTGCGGGAGTAGCACCCCTCGCAAGCGCGACTGTCGGGAGCGCAACCCTTGCCTGGTTCGGGGTGAAGGCGCAGACATTCGCGTCGGTTTGGCCATTATTCTGGATTGGAGATGCTACCGGCATCCTGCTGGTAGCACCGCTGGTGCTGGTCCTCGTCCGCCACTGGCGCGGAGAGGCCAGCCTATCCGTGGCGCACTGGACGGAGGCCGCCGTCCTCTGTTTCATCTTTTTGGGCGTTGCCGCGCTTTCCTTGAGCGCTCACTTCTTCCCCTCTCCATATATCATCCTGCCATTGCTGCTTTGGGCCGCCGCACGTTTCGAATTTCGAGGCGCCGCTGTCGCGTTGACGCTTCTGACGCTGATTACGATGGCGTTGACGATATCCGGAGACAGCCAGTTTATCAGTGACGCCGGATCACAAAGGCAACAGCAGGTCATGCTGCAGCTCTTCCTGGTAATTTCCGCATTCTCGGCGCTTGTCGTCGCAGCGATTTCCAGGCAGCACCAGCTGGCACTGCTCACCGCTCGTCAAAGCGAGCTGCGACTGCAACGCCTGATCGACGCCGTCCCGGCTCTAATCTGGAGCGCCACGCCTGACGGAACGCCGAGCTATCTCAACAAGTGGGCCACCGACACGACTGGACTGGCGTTGACGGATCTGGTTGCCGCCAACGGCAAGCGATCCCTGACGGACATTCACCTGGATGACCGCGCGGCCATCGACGAGGCACTGAAAAGCGCGTTCGCGGCGGGCTCGACCTTTGCGGGACGATACCGTCAGCGGCGCGCAAATGGTCCCCATCGATGGGTCGAGAGCCGCGCTGCACCCTTGCGCGACGAAGCCGGAACGATTCTGCAATGGTATGGCGTTTCGGTCGACATCGAAGACGCCGTGAGCGCACAGGCCGCACTGCATGAACGAGAGCAGGAGCTGCTGCAGCTGGTCAACATGGTGCCGAGCCACGTCTGGCGCTTGACGCCGGATGGCGAGCCGACCTTCTTCAACAAGCGCATGGTCGACTTTCTCGGTCTGGACATCGGTGACACGGACAAACCAGGGAAAACCCGGCTGGCAGCCATGGTCGAGGCCTCCGTGCATCCCGCCGAGGCAGGCGCATTCGTCGATCTGCTTCGGCATAGCCTCGAAACCGGTGAAGCCTTTGACATGCGGTATCGCCTGCGCCGGGCCGATGGCGTCTTTCGCTGGATGTCGAGCCGGGCAGAACCAATGCGCGATCACTCAGGGAAAATCGTCCAATGGTACGGCATGTGCCATGACATCGATGACCTGACGCACGCCGAGGACGCATTGCGCCGCAGTCAAAGGCAGCTTCAGTTGATGATCGACGCAGTGCCGGTCCGCATCTGGAGCGCGACGCCATCGACCGGTTCGGTCTACTTCAACAAACAGTTCAGAGACCGCTTCCGCTCGGTTGTCGCAAGCTTCGAGGCGCACGGCGAGCAGAGCATCGAAAATCTGCTCCAGAAACTGATCCATCCGGACGACGCTGCGGCCGTCGGGGACACGCTGCAAAGGTGTTTCAAGACCGGCAGCAGCGCAACGCTGCGCTTTCGTTGGCTCGAAATTGAAAGCGGGTATCGCTGGGTGGAATGCCGGGTCGAACCGCGTCGCAATCAGGAAGGAGAGATCGAGGAGTGGTACGGCGTTTCGCTTGATATCGACGATCAGATGCGGGCTCAAAACGCCTTGCGCGAGCGCGAGCGCGAGCTGTCCCTGCTGGTCGACATGGTGCCGGCCTTCATAGCCCGGCAGACCGCCGGCGGTGAGCTCAGCTTTCTGAACAAGCGGTTGGTGGACTTCCTCGGATTCGACGCCATCGATGTGGACAAGCCGGGAATGACCCGCGCCGGCGCGATGATGCGTGCTGTCGTGCATCCGGACGATATCGCATCCGTCAGGGAGAACGCCACGCAAGGCTTCACCGCCGGCGAACCCTTCTCCAACAGGTATCGCATGCTGCGCGCCGACGGGACGTACCGCTGGGTGGACGGGCGCTGCGAGCCGCTGCGCGATCAAAACGGAACGATCGTGCAGTGGTATGCGGTTGCCATCGACGTCGACGACGAAGTGCGGGTCCAGCAACAGCTCTTTGATCGGGAACGCGAACTCTCGCAGTTGGTCGACATGGTGCCCAGCCCACTCTGGCGGCTAAACACGGATGGGGAACCGGTGTTCTTCAGCAAGAGCCTGATCGAATTCCTGGGCCATGACGTGAAGGATTATCATGGATCCGATAGCGTTCTCGCCGCTGCGATTACGGCCGCGCTTCACCCGGATGATGCAGCAAAGATGGATGCCACGCTCAGAGAGGCTTTCGTCACCGGCGAGAGCTTCTCCTTGAACTATCGCCTTCGCCGCGCCGACGGCGTGTACCGGTGGATGTCGGGCCGCGGCGCGCCCTTGCGGGACGCCAGCGGCCAGATCCTGCAATGGTTCGGCATCTGCCACGACATCGACGATCAGCTCCGTGTCGAACAGGTCTTGCGCGAACGCGAGCGCTCGCTTCGACAACTCATCGAAACCTTGCCTGCAATGGTCGAATGCACCGATGCGAAGGGTGATCCCGTCTACCGCAGCGAGCAGCTTCGCGAGTATCTGGGACACAAGCCGGAAACGCCGGACGCTACCGGGCAGGCGCGGCCATCGGAAACGCTTGGCGCTTCCGTCCATCCGGACGACATGCCCCAGGTCCATGAGAACTGCGGCTACGCCTTGTCCACCGGCACGCCCTATGCGCAGAAGCATCGACTTCGTCGATCGGACGGGGAGTATCGCTGGGTGGAAACCCGAGCAGCGCCGATGAGGGATGGCGAGGGACCAATCGTCCAGTGGAACGTCATCTGCATCGACATCGACAGCGAAGTTCGGGCCCAGGAGGAGTTGCGGATTGCCCGCGATGGTCTGGCGCGTGCGTCTCAAGCCGCGAGCCTCGCCGAACTTTCCGCCTCGATCGCGCATGAAGTGAACCAGCCGTTGGCGGCAATCGTGACGAATTCGCATGCGTGCCAACGATGGCTTTCCGTTGAGCCGCCAAACCTTGCGCGGGCGCAAAGAACGGTGGAACGCATTACCCGCGATGCAAACGCGGCCGCCGACGTCGTGAGCCGCATCCGCGCGTTGTTCACGAGGTCGGTTGAACCCGGGATGAGCACAACGCTGGACAGCGTCGTTGCCGAAGTGCGCAGCCTTATGGCCGAGGAAGCCGCGCGTCGGCGGGTTCGCATCCAGGCTGATGTCGAAGCGGATCTGCCGCCGGTCGCCATGGATCGCGTGCAACTTCAACAGATACTGGTCAACCTGATCCGAAACGGCATAGAAGCGATGGCGTCCACTGCGGATCTGCGGGTGGTCAGCGTGCACGCGACCCGTATTGACGACGCGATCCGCATCGTTGTCAGCGATCGTGGCGCAGGAATCCAATACCCCGACAGGATTTTCGAACCGTTCTTCACCACGAAAAACGACGGTATGGGCATGGGATTGGCGATCTGCCGTTCGATCGTCGAGTCTCACGGCGGACGTCTGTGGGCACAAAAGAACGAACCCTTGGGATCGACGTTTGTTTTCACGTTGCCGATCGAACCCAACGCAACGCCATGACGACTGCGCTCGACGGTTGCACGGCAGCAGCTATGCCGATCACAGCATCCGAAAGCAGGAAAGAACGCCGCGGGACATCGCTGCTCCCAGCCCTGTACTGCAAGTGTGACGTACCTTTCCGACGACGCCAAAATGGCCTGCAAACACATTCGGACGTCACTCGGAGCCTTGCCGGTGGCGGCAACGCTCCGAGTGACGTTGAGGGTCAAGCCTCGTCTTGTCCCTTGCGGTAGACGAGGAACTTGTTTCCCTCCGGATCGCGGAAATAGGCGCAATACGGGTCCCCGCCGTCAGGACCTCTCGGGCCGGGCGCGCCTTCGTCGGTACCGCCTGCTTTCAATGCCGTGGCATGGGCGAGATCGACATGGGCGCGGGTGGGCGCCTCGAAGGCGATCATGTTTCCGTTGCCGACGATTGCCGCTTCACCATTGAACGGTTTTGTCACACCGAATTCGAGCGTGCGATGCCCATAGTAGATCGCGCGCCCGGGCTGTACGAGCACGCGGCCGATGCCAAAGACCGCAAGCAGCTTGTCGTAGTAGGCACCAGCGGCATCGAGGTCATTGGTGCCGACGGTCGAGTGGCCGGGAAGTGCCCTGATCTTCTCCGGCACCTCTTTGGGCGGGGAGGCAGTGATGTCGCTCATTCCAGTCTTCCTTCTTCTAGCGGATCGATGTTCTCGTCTCGCTGGTTCGCTTGGGATCGACTGTTGAAACGGACGATCCGTGAATGAACGCAAATCTAGGGACGGGACCGGGCAGCGGGTACTCAGCGAAATTGAGAGCCATCCTCTCAAGGATCCCTTGGCTCGATGCGCCATCGCCCGGAGCGCTCCGGCAGGCCCGTGCGACATATGTCCGGTTCAAGAGGGTGCCTCTCGAAAAATCCATCTGCCAGCCGCCCGCTCCATGTTCGATCTTGTCGTCCATTCAAGATTTGACCAGAAGGACGCATGACATGGTCTTCCCATCGTTCAGGAACTTCGCAGCAACCGCATCCGTGGCAATGGCATCGGCCGCATCGGCACACGCCGAACCCCTCGTCTCGGCGACCGGCCCGACGATCGACTTCATCAAGATTGACGAGACCATAACCCTCAGGCGCATGCATACGGACGCTGCGAACGCCAAGGGCACGGTTCTCTTCCTGCATGGGTTCCCGGAGACGTTGTTCGCCTGGACGGGGATCGCTGAAACACTCAGCAAGGAATATGCGGTGCATGCATTCGATTGGCCCGGTTACGGCCAATCTTCGCGCCCTTCCACGGTGCAATTTTCCTATTCGCCGAAGGACTACGCCAAGGTTCTCAAGGCCTACATCGACACCGTCGGTCTCGACCGATCGAATTTGGTCATCTACGCCTCGGATATCGGCAGTCTTCCCGCACTCCTCCTGGCCCTCGAGGAGCCGACCGTGGCGAAGCAGATCATCGTCGGTGATTTCGCACCATTCAACCGGCCACAACACATGTATGAAAGCCTGCAAAACCTGAAGGCCGAGCCGACGGCGACGCCGACACGGGCCTACATGAACAAGACCAGCGACGAGATCCTGGAGAACGTTCATCGCCGCGGCCTTCAGCCGAGCGCCCAGTACGACCTTCCGCTCGACCTGCAGGCAGACATGAAGGCGTCCTGGACGCGCGACGGCGTGACGAGTGTCGACGCCTTCGCCTCCTACTACGCCCATTTCACGCGCGACCAGGAGTATCTTGAGGCCAATATCGCCCGGCTCAAGACCCCCGTGAAGACAATCTGGGGTGAGAAGGACGTCTACATCAGCGCGGAGATGGGCAAGGAGTTTGCCGGTCGCACCCATTCTCAGTTCGAGGTATTGAAAGGTGTCGGTCACTTCCCGCACCTGCAGGATGCGAAACGGACGATCGCGGAAGTTCGGGCCGCTCTTTCGAGCTAGGCCTGTGGGGTCTCGCCTCGCCCGAAGGCCGCGCGAAGGCGAGGCAAGGCCCAATCGACGAAGGATCTCACCTTGAGCGCAAGCTGACCCTGTCGCGAATAGACGATGTGGATCGGCAGGGGCGCCCGGTCGAAAGCCTCGAGAACCGGCACGAGGGCGCCTGACGCGAGCTCCTCCGGAATCTGATAGTCGAACAGGCGGGCCATGCCAGCGCCGCCAACCGCCGCGGCCACACAATTGGCCGCCGTGTTGACCTCGAGCCGGTTGCGCGGAACGGCTTCGATCGGACAACCGTCGACGTCGAACGTCCAGAAGAAGGTCCGCTTGTTGAACAGTATCCCGTCATGGTCGACGAGATCGCGCGGATGCTCCGGCACGCCGCAGCGCTGCAGGTATGCCGGACTGGCGCATGTCAGCAAGCGAAACTCTCCCGCCTTGACCGCGTACAGCGAGCTGTCCTCGAGGTCGCCCAGACGGATCGCGATGTCGACCTGTTCTTCCACCAGATGCACGGTCCTGTCGAGCGAGAGGAGATTGAGCGAGACCTCCGGATGGGTCTCCATGAAGCTGAGGGCGATCGGCATCACGTAGCGCGCCCCGAACTCGATCGGCATGGTGATCGTCAGGGTACCACGCGGCGTCAGGTATTCGCCGGACGCCCGGCGCTCAGCCTCTTCCAGATCCGCCATGATCCGGCGGGCGGCTTCGACATACTCCCTGCCCGCATCGGTGAGCTGAAGATTGCGACTGGTGCGCACGATCAGGCTTGCGCCGATATGCCGCTCGAGCTCGGCAACCTTGCGACTGACGCTGGGGAGCGGCGCATTGAGCTTTCGGCTTCCCGCGGAGATGCTGCCGGCATCGACAACCGCCAACAACAACTTCATAGCTTCGAAACGGTCCATCATCCCCCCGAGGGCGCGTCTGACACAGCTTCCAACACTATAAATCTATTCTGCGCTTCCGCTCGAAGCATTCTCGGTCGGATCTCCCCTATGTGTTCCGGTCCGAGGCTCTAAAGGCGAACGCGTCGCCTGCGCGAGCAGGATGGTCACCATTCGCTTGCTGTTTCGCACAGGTTCGACAGTGCGCGTCATTTGCGCAACAGCAAGGGCACCCTCGTGCAGCAGGTTGATCGTGTCGGCAATCTGTTTCGGTTCGGCGAACCGGGCCGCATGGGCGAGTTCCTCGAAGTAGGCAAGGACCAGGCGCTTGTGCATCAAGGCAGCGCGGAACACCGGATCGACGGCCTCTTTGTGCTCCCCGGCCGCGCTCATGAAAATGCAGCCGCGGAACTGCTTGTCCCGAACCGACAGTTCCAGGAAATCGAAGGTCGCCAAGAGGCGCTGATATGGATCGCTGGTACGCTTGTCGACAAAGATGCGCATTTCCGCGCGTGACGCTTCGTCCCGCCGCTCAAGTGCCGCAAGGATGAGATCTTCCTTGGTATCAAAGTGCCGATAAAGCGTCGTCTTGGCGACACCGGCTTCGGCAATGATGAGATCGATGCCGGTCGCGTGGTAGCCGTGCAGATTGAACAGGCGCAAGGCAGTGTCGAGGAGTTGACCTCGGATCTCTGAACGACGCACATCGCCCCCTTTAAAAAGAAACAGACCTGTACTATTTATCTGAGGCGTAGCAAGAAGACAAGGGACGACGCGGCCACCTCCGCGAGTGATCCTCTGCATCGGTGGCTTCCAGGACCGTAATCCCGTCCAAGGAAGAGAACCTCGATTGCGGGATTGCAAAACGATACAGATCTGTATATTTATATTCCACGAATACAGATCCGTTTCGCTGCCTGAGCCCAACGCCTCACCCAGCCAACGCCAACCCGCCGTTTTCACCACAAGTCACAAGCATCCTGCCTCATTTGGAGACTAGGGAATGACCTATCGAAAGACTGACGAAGCGATCAAGCAGCTCACGCCCGAGCAGTTTCGTGTAACGCAACAGAGCGGCACCGAGCGCCCGTTCACGGGCGAATACAATGACAACAAGAGGTCGGGAATTTACGTCGACATCGTTTCCGGCGAACCGTTGTTTGCCTCGGCCGATAAATTCGATTCCGGCTGCGGCTGGCCGAGCTTCACCAAGCCGATCGAGCCTGCAAATGTCGCCGAATTGCGGGACGATTCTCATGGTATGGTCCGCACCGAGGTGCGCTCCAAGCACGGCGACAGTCACCTTGGCCACGTGTTTCCAGACGGGCCTCGAGATCGAGGCGGCTTGCGTTACTGCATCAATTCCGCTGCCCTGCGCTTTATTCCCCGCGAGGAGATGGAGGCCAGTGGCTATGGCGAGTTCATCAACCAGGTGGAGGATATCTGAATGACCAAGAGAGCTGTTCTGGCCGGTGGCTGCTTCTGGGGGATGCAGGACCTGATCCGTAGGCGCCCCGGCGTTGTCGACACGCGCGTTGGTTACACCGGTGGCGACGTGCCGAACGCAACCTATCGCAATCACGGCACCCACGCCGAAGCCATCGAGATCACCTTCGACCCCGAGAAGATCAGCTACCGGCAGATCTTGGAGTTCTTTTTCCAGATTCACGACCCGACCACCAAGAACCGCCAGGGCAACGACATCGGCCTGTCCTATCGCTCGGCGATCTACTACATCGATGACGAGCAGAAGCAGGTTGCCGAGGATACCATCGCAGATGTCGAAGCCTCGGGCCTGTGGCCGGGCAAAGTCGTGACGGAAGTCGAGCCCGTTGGGGACTTCTGGCAAGCCGAGCCGGAACACCAAGACTATCTGGAGCGCTATCCAAACGGCTACACCTGCCACTTCCCGCGCCAGAATTGGGTTCTGCCGCGTCGGTCGGCCGCCGAATAGTCGTCAGCGTCGGTAACTCAAGCCGGGTAGGCCGATGAGCCTTGCCCGGCTTCGCTACATCGGGTGCAGGGGCCAGCGCGCCCTTTGGCGGCCCGCCTCCCGTCGCTGATTAAGCCCAAGCTGAAAGGTCAGCGCCTCGTTCAATATCGACGCTGCGCACAGTTTGCTGTGCCTCATTCAACCTTCGCCGCAGCGCCGCGGCGCCGACGCTGCGGCGTCCGGGCTGCGAGCCAACCCTGTATGTGACCGGGGTGCTCCGTTGGTGCCTTCGACGCGGCACGGGCGGCAATGTCAGCCAGCGTGTGGCCGGCCATGACTTCTCTTGCCCGCTTCTCAGCCTCGATCATGACCGCGTGAATGGAGCAGACACCGTCTTGCGCCCAGGCAGGCGTCCGATCGCCGAACAATGCGCACTGTCCACGGATTTCCTTGCATTCGAAGAGCGGCTTGCGTCCGTCGATGGCCTCGATGACATCGAGCGCAGTGATGTCGGCGGCAGGGCGTGCAAGCGCAAACCCACCACCAATCCCCTCGCGGGCGACGACGATGCCCGCCTTCTGGAGCTTGGTGAAAAGCTTCGCGACAAATTCGGGGGAAATCTTCTGCAGCTCGGCAAGATCGCGTGCACTTGCCGGCTGGTCAATTTGCTCCGCCTCGATGAGGAACAGGAGACAGTGGAGGGCGTATTCGACACCTGCGCTTATGTGAGCCACGGGACCACCAAAACACCGACAAAGGCAGTCGGAGATAACATCAGACTGTCGTTCGTGCAAGCCCTCCTCCGTCTTCGCCGCGTTGACACTCCGTTTCCGAAATCGTCCGGATTCGACATTGCCCATTTACTACGACTGAGTTAGTCGTAGTTAAGCGACGATATTGGATCCTCGCCAAAACCGTCTCCGGCCTGGAGACCTCTACCGAAACGGCAATCGCCCGATGGCTGGCCCCCGCTCAGCCAATGGCGAAGCCT
The DNA here is from genome assembly GCF_035999185.1 of Ensifer sp. Lineage (GTDB taxonomy): Bacteria > Pseudomonadota > Alphaproteobacteria > Rhizobiales > Rhizobiaceae > Ensifer. Next base: position 65,177 of record NZ_DASYHB010000140.1, read on the forward strand.
TGTCTGAGGAAAAGAAATGCGTGAACGCATACTGATTATCGGTGCTGGCTTTGCCGGAATGTGGTCGGCACTCGGTGCCATGCGGCTATTGGACCAGCAAGGAAAGGCGGACGGTTCCGTCGAAGTTGCCGTGATCGCGCCTGAGCCCGAACTCCACATTCGCCCCCGTCTCTATGAAAAGCACGCCGCCGGGATGAAAGCACCCCTGTCCGAGATCTTTGCCAATGCTGGCGTTCGATTCATCAAGGGCTATGCGACGTCCATCTCGACGGAGGACAGCGCCGTCACCTACGCGGATAATGACGGGCGGGAGACAACGATCGGCTATACCAAGCTCGTTCTCGCAACCGGCAGCGTCCTCTTCCGTCCGGATATCCCGGGCCTCGCCCACGCCTTCAACGTCGACCAGCTTGCCGATGCCGCAGAGCTGGAAGAACACATCGGCCAACTGGGCCGCCTCCCGGAAACCCGAGCACGCAATACGGTGGTTGTTGCCGGCGGCGGTTTTACCGGCATCGAAACGGCCGCCGAGATGCCGCATCGACTGCTGACCGCGCTTGGCGAGGATACGGACATCCGCGTCGTGATCGTCGAACGCGGCAACGCGATCGGGCCGGATCTTGGACCTGGGCCCCGTCCCGTTATCGAGCAGGCGCTTTCGGAGCTTGGCGTCGAAACACGCTTGCGTTCCCCGATCGTCGCTATCGACAATAACGGCGTCACGCTCTCATCCGGCGAGCGCATCGACGCAGCCACGGTCATCTGGACGGCAGGCGCACGTGCCAACCCGATCACCAGCCAGATCGATGCAGACAAGGATTCCTTCGGGCGCCTCCATGTCGATCGGAACCTCAGGGTCAACGGTCACTCGAACGTCTTTGCCACGGGCGACGTCGCCTGCGCGGCAACGGATGAGGCAGGCAACCGGACGATGATGAGCTGTCAGCATGCTCAAAACCTCGGGCGCTCCGCAGGACACAATGTTGCGGCTGATCTGCTGGGCGTGGCCTCCATTCCCTACAGCCAGGAAAAGTACGTTACGTGCCTGGATCTCGGCCCATGGGGAGCGGTCTACACCGAAGGATGGGACCGTCAGGTAAAGCTTACCGGAGCGGAGGCGAAGAAGCTGAAGACCACGATCAACACCACGTGGATCTATCCGCCGAGTGCCGATCGCGCGGCAGCATTGGAAGCCGCCGATCCGCTCCGCATCGTCGTCGCGTGATCGAGATGGGCGGAGGCACTGCCAAGAGACAGTGCCTCCCTCCGTTCGGTCGGCAAGTGCACCGTTGAAACAACAATCATTGGCGAACCCGCCCCCTGCGAGCAGGGCTCAGGCCCGCCTTTTTGCAAGACTTCATCAAGGAGATTGTCATCATGAACACTCGATTTGCCTTGGGCGCAGTCCTGGCCGCCATCGCGTTCGCGACGCCTGCCGCTGCGCACGATCCCGGCGACGTTGTCACGCCCCACTTCGACCATCAGATCCCCAATATCCCGGGCAAGACGTTGACGGCCCTGATCGTCGACTATCCCCCGGGCGGATCTTCGGTTCCGCACAGCCATGCAAAGTCGTCCTTCATCTTCGCCTATGTTCTGTCCGGAGAGATCGAATCCAAGGTGAACGACGGCCCGACCGAGACCTATCGCGCCGGCGAAAGCTGGTACGAGCCGCCGGCCTCCCGGCACCTCGTCAGCCGCAACGCGAGCAAGACGAAGCCGGCAAGGCTTCTCGCGGTCTTCGTCGCCGATAGCGATGAAAAAGAATTGACCACTCCCATCAAATAGCCCCGAGCCAAGGAGCAGAAGAATGAGCAAGCGTCTCGACTACAACCAGATCGCACCGGCGGGCGTCAAAGCCCTGGGTGGTGTTTATGGCTACATCCTGCAGAGCGACCTCCCCGCAAGTCTGGTGGAACTGGTCTATCTTCGAATCTCGCAGATCAACAATTGCGCCTACTGTCTCGACATGCACACACGCGAGCTCCTGAAGAAGGGCCAGCCGATCGAAAAGATCGCCCTGGTGCAAGCATGGCGCGAAGCAGGCAAACTCTTTGACCCACGTGAGCGGGCAGCCCTTGCCTGGGCCGAAACCGTCACGCGTGTCGCAGAGACGGGTGTACCGGACGAAGCCTATGAGGCGACCCGCGCTGAGTTCAGCGAACGCGAGATCACCGACCTCACGATCGCGATCAGCCTGATGAATGCCTATAACCGGATGGCAATCAGCTTCCGCAACACGCCACAGGCGGCGCTCGAGGCCTGACATTCACATCCAACAGGCGCGCGCTACTCGCGCGCCTGTTGGATGGGGGCCTGACCATCGAGCAGTTGCCGCCGCCTGACGTAGCTATCTCAATCCCGTTCGAATCTCCGAGACCATAAACGCCCGAGCAGCACGCCGACGTCTCCCGCGGCCGGTTTGAGGCTTGCAGCACTGGCTGATATCATCCGCCATCCGTCCGAAATCATCCCATCGGCTCTATTTAAGCCAACGCCCGCCCGTGTTCTAATCCCGTCACGGCTCCGTTTGTCCGGGGGCTTGTGTGCTCGGCGAGGCAGGCCTGCTGGATGGCGAGAGCGACGACGTACTGGTCCCAGGCAGCCGAATTCGCGAAGCGATTTCCTGACGTGAAGCTCGAACCCATCCGCATTTTTACCAAGGACGGCAACGTCTGGACCTCGGCGGGGTTACGGCCGGGATCGATCTGGCCTTGAGATCGCGCACAAGGTTGCCCGCGAGTTGGTCGTCTTCATCAAACGGCCGGGCGGGCAGACGCAGTTCAGTACGTTGCTTGCCGGTCAGGTTGCACAAAAGACACCGATCCGCGTGGCTCAGGACTTCATCGCCGACAACCTAGCGGCCGACCTCACGGTTGGCGCGGTTGCGACCCGCGTGGGAATGAGCGAGCGAAATTTCTCAAGGCAGTTCAAGCAGGAGATCGGGATGACGCCCGCCGACTATGTCGAGAGCATGAGGCGCGAGGCCGGCCGGCGATTGGCCGAGACACCAGTATTCCCCTCAAGAAGATCGCCACGGACATCGGCGTCAACGATGACGTGGCGTTCCGAAGATCCTTCGCTCGGCGGTTTCACACGTCGCCCGCTGCATATCGATGGAGCTTCGGAACGTAGAATTGCCAGCGTCAGGGCGATCGCCTGGCGCTCGTCGCGAGGCGCGTATACTGGCGACCGATCACCCTTGGGCTTGCTGCGCTTCATCAGAGAAATGACGCAGCCAAACTTCTGTCCGAGATTTGTTGCCCGCTTCGTATTTGCGGATTGCCTGTCTGAGTTCACCAAAATCCGGCGTTTCCCTGTCGGCACCAATCTCGGCGAGCCGCATCGTGTACCACGCGGTGATCCCGCCCTCCGGAGCGTCGGAGAATTTGGGAAAGAGCGGCTCGGGTTTCCGGTCCGCCTTCCAGAGGACGGGAAGTGAAGGCTCCAGGACGAGCGCGCGCGCAAGACCGACAATATCGACTGCACCGCTCGCCACAGCGTGCTCGGCCTGCGCGCGCGTCTTGAAACCACCCGTCAGCATCAAGGGCTTGGTCGTGACAGTGCGGGCGCGCCTTGCAAACTCGAGGAAGTAGGGTCCGCGTCCCGCCCGATCCGAGGCGGACTTTGCTCCGGGGAAATAGGTTCCGCCGCTGATGTCGATCAGGTCGATCGAAGACCCATCGAGCGCCGCCACCACCTTGAGCGCATCTTCTTCGTCGAACCCACCCTCAAGTTCGTCTGAGGAATTGAGTTTTACGGCGATCGGGAAATTCGGTCCGACAGCGGCGCGTGTTGCCTCGACAGCCTCCAGCAAAGGTCGCATACGATTGGAAATTGCACCCCCGTATTCGTCGCTCCGTTTGTTGAACAAGGGCGATAGAAACTGGCCGAGCAGGAACCCGTGCGCTGCGTGAATTTGCACGCCGCCAAAACCTGCCTGCTGTGCAAGCCGGGCTGATCTCGCAAACTGAAACGGCAATTGACGTATCTCATCCAAGGTTATTTCCACGCACTGCAGCCCCGGTAGATTGAAGGCGCTCGGGCCTTTTGGACGACTGGTTGGCGCGTAGGCAAGCGCCCCGGCGTGACCGAGTTGCAGCCAGAGCTGGGCGCCGTTTTCGCCGCCATGCCGGGCAAGTTCGCGGAACCGCTCAAGATCGGAGGCTTCATTGAGCACCAGATTTCCCGGATTCTCGGCGTAATCCGCCGTGAGCTGCACCTCGCCGACTATGGAAAGAGCCAACCCACCTGCCTCCCAACGCTGATAAAGCCTCATCTGTTGGGCTGTCGGATGGCCCGTCCCGTCACCCAAGGAATCCGACATCGCTGATTTCGCAATCCGATTGCTTAGGGTGATCCCACTGGGCAGTTGGAGCGGTTCAAACAAGGGTGCACGTTGCATTTAGATCTCCACGTCCATTTAGTTCTGGCGAGCTCCGCTGGAATCGTCTGTCAAAAGCGGACGATCCAGTGAGCGCAAATCTAAAGGCGTGGCTTGGCCGGCGGTACTCGGCGATATCGAGAGTCATCCTCTCATGCGCTCCGGCGCGACCGGCCGCGTCGGCTTTCTGCGGAGAGGGGCAGGCGGCCAAACGCCCTGAGAGCCCTGCCCCTTGTCTCAGATCCCCAGCATGCGCCGGTTGGCGGCCTCGTCGGTGCCAGCGCCGGCAAAATCGTCGAAGGCCTTTTCGGTGACGCGGATGATGTGGTGCTTGACGAAGTCGGCACCCTCGCGGGCGCCATCTTCCGGATGTTTCAGCGCGCATTCCCACTCGACCACCGCCCAGCCGGAAAAATCGTTGGCCGCCATCTTCGAGAACACTGCGCCGAAATCCACCTGGCCGTCACCGAGCGAACGGAAGCGGCCAGCGCGGTTGACCCAGCCCTGATAGCCGCCATAGACGCCCTGCCGTCCGGTCGGGTTGAACTCCGCATCCTTGACGTGGAACATCCGGATGCGGTCCTTGTAGATGTCGATGTTGTCGAGATAGTCGAGGCACTGCAGCACATAGTGCGAGGGGTCATAGAGCATGCAGGCGCGCGCATGGTTGCCAGTGCGCTCCAGGAACATCTCGTAGGTGATGCCGTCGTGCAGGTCCTCGCCCGGATGGATCTCGTAGCAGATGTCGACGCCGTTCTCCTCGGCATGGTCGAGGATCGGCGTCCAGCGTTTTGCCAATTCGTCGAACGCGGTCTCGACGAGACCGGCCGGCCGCTGCGGCCAGGGATAGACGAAGGGCCAGGCAAGCGCGCCGGAAAAGCTTGCCATCGCATTCAAGCCGAGGTTCTTCGAGGCGGTCAGCGCCAGCTTCACCTGTTCCACCGCCCATTGCTGCCGTGCCTTCGGATTGCCGCGCACTTCAGGTGCCGCAAACCCGTCGAAGGCTTCGTCATAGGCCGGGTGCACGGCGACAAGCTGGCCCTGCAGATGGGTCGAAAGCTCGGTCACCTCGACGCCGTTGGCGCGCGCCGTGCCGAGAAACTCGTCGCAATAGGTCTTGGAGGTCGCAGACTTCTGAAGGTCGATCAGCCGCGCGTCCCAGCTTGGAACCTGCACACCCTTGTAGCCACAGTCGGCGGCCCATTTGGTGATCGCGTCCCAGGAGTTGAACGGCGCCGCATCGCCGGCAAACTGCGCAAGAAAGAGCCCTGGCCCCTTGATCGTCTTCATGTTTCGCCTCCTTCTCGTGGAAAATTGAGATGAGCGACCGACGCCTGCTTCGCTCCCTCAGACTGACAATCGGCGCGCCCTCAGAGGCAGGTGGTCCGCCAAAGCCCTGTGCTCCGCCGCGCGCCGACGCCGATCGGTTACTTCGATCGTCACGGCAGCCCGCTTGAAACGCGGGCTGCCTTTTCAGTCAAACCTGGATCAGAACGGCGAATCCGGGAAGTAGAAGTCCTTGGCATTGTCCTTGGTCACAAGCGTCGCATCGATCGTGTAGACGCCGCGGACCGGAACCTGGCCATAGAAATTGGCGACGGTCATCTCGAGCGCGGTACCGACCATTGCCGGCGGATAGAGCACGTCGACCGGGATCATCTTGTCGCCGTCCATGACCTTCTTGATCATTTCCTTCGAGCCGGCGCCGGCAACGACATACTGGATGTCGGTGCGCTTTGCCTGCTCGATCGCCTGCAGAACGCCGACAGCCATGTCGTCGTCCTGGCACCAGACCACGTCGATCTTCGGGTACTTGGTCAGATAGTCCTGCATGACCTTGAAGGCATCGTCGCGGTTCCAGTTGCCGTACTGGCGGTCGAGAACCTTGACCTTGGAACCTTCGATGCCCTTGTCGAAACCGTCCTGGCGCTGCTGGTCGATCGGGATCGGCAGGCCGCGGATGACGACGACTTCGGCTTCCGGTGTCGTTGCCTTGATGTATTCACCAGCGACCTGGCCGAGCGCCGGGTTGTTGCCGGCGACGTAGAGATCGCGTACGGAGTTGTCGTTGACGCTCGGCGCCCGGTCCACGAGGGCTACGAATGTGCCCTTACCCTTCACTTCCTTGATGGCGTTGACCAGCGGATCCGGGTCGGTCGGCAAGATGACGAGCGCGTCGATCCCTTGCGTCTCCAGGTCCTGCACGGCATTCGCCTGGCTCGCCGGATCGGGCGAGGTCTTGACGATGACGTTAAGGCCCGGGTTGCGCTCCATCAAAATCTTGGCGACCCGCTCGGCATGGAAGACCACACCGGCCGTCCAGCCGTGGTCGGCGGCCGGAATGGAGACGCCGATCGTCACCTTCTTTTCCTCCTGCGCATGCGACACGCCGGAAAGCGCGGTCATGGCTGCGAGCGTCAGGCCGAATAGCTTGTTACGCATTAAGTTCCTCCCAAATATCAGGTCAGCCTGTTGCAGGCCGGGAGACCTGTGGACCCGGCCGTCTCACGATTTCCGCACCAGCGAGCGCTGGACGAGCATCGCAATGATGATGATCGCGCCCTGGATGGCCCCGATCAGGTATTCGCTGATGAAATTGGACAGCAGCATGATGTTGCCGACCAGCTCGAGAATGAAGGCGCCACAGATCGTGCCCCACACACGCCCTGCGCCGCCTTTGAGCGCCGTTCCGCCAACGACGACGGCGGTGATCGCCTGCAGTTCCCAGAGAATGCCCGTCGTTGCCGAGGTCGAGCCAAGGCGCGGCACATAGAGGAGAACGGCAACTGCCACGCACAGGCCCTGGATGACGAAGGCGATCGTGCGCACGCGATTGACCGAGATGCCCGAGTATCGCGCGACGTCGCGATTGGAGCCGACGGCGACCACGTGCCGGCCATACCGGGTGCGATAGAGAATGAAGGCAGCGACCGCAGTGACCGTGAGGATGATGACGATCGGAACCGGCACGCCGGCAATCGTGCCGAAATAGGCGGGCCGATACATCTCCTGGAGCTCGGGCTCCTTGAGCGTGATCGCGCCGCCCTGCGAGAGCCACGTCGTCAAGCCGCGATAGATGCCCATCGTGCCGAGCGTCGCGATGAAGGGCTCGATCTTGCCGACGGTCGTGATCAGGCCATTGGTGAGACCACAGAGCGCACCGGCGACGACGGTGAAGAGGATCGCCGCCAAAAGCATCAGCACCGGATCGGCGATCACGCCGGAGTTCATGAACAGGATCATCAGGCTGGCGATGAAGGCGACCATGGCACCGACGGACAGGTCGAGATCCCCCGACGAAATCACGAAGGTCGCACCGACCGCGATGATCGCGATGAAGGCGCTGCGGGTGGCGACATTGGCGAGGTTGTTGATGCTGATGAAGTTGGGGTTGACCAGCGCCCCGACAAGCAAAAGCAGCGCCAGCGCCACGAATGGCGCCACGGCCCGCAGATCAATGTCACGCCAGCTGCGGCGGCGGATCGCCTCCTGGCTGCCTTCCTGGTTCACGCTCATATCCAATCGAACCTCCGTCCCATTTTTCGGGATTATCAATGTTCTCGGCGCGCGCCCGCGCGACGCCGGTGCCGCCTCAAGCTGCCGTCTTTTTCTTCAGGCCGGCCGCATAGCGCATGATCTCCTGCTCGGAGATCTCGTCCCCCTCGAGGATGCCGGCGATGTGCCCCTCGCGCATGACCACCACGCGGCTACACAGGCCGATGACCTCCGGCATCTCGGACGAGACGACGATGATCGAGCGGCCGTCCCGGGCGAGCGCCGAAATGAAGTGATAGATCTGCTGTTTGGTGCCGACATCGATGCCGCGTGTCGGCTCGTCGATGATGATGATGCCGGGGTCGGTCTCCATGACCTTAGCAAGCAGCAGCTTCTGCTGGTTGCCACCGGACATGCGTCCGGCGACGACCCTGTCGTCCCTGACGCGAATGTCGAATCGACGGCGCGCCTTGACGAGGGCAGCCTCCTCACTTCCCGGATCGAGGTAACCGAGGCGGCTGTGACGGCCGAGCGACTGCAGCGTCAGGTTCGCCATCATCCCGGCATTGAGCAAAAGCCCCTTGGCCTTGCGGTCCTTGGTCATATAGGCGAGACCGGCCTTGTTGACCGCATGAACATCGCCGGACGGCACCGGCTGGCCACGAACCAGCACCTCGCCGGCCGTCCGCGCGCGCAGCCCGACGATCGCCTCCATCAGCTCCGTCCGACCCGAGCCGATCATTCCCGAAAAGCCGATCACTTCGCCGCGACGGACCTCGAAGCTCGCATCACGGACATAGCCGGTCGATACCTGCTCGACCCTGAGCACGACTTCCTCATCAACATCCGGCTCGCTCTTTGCGGGATAGAGGCTCGACAGCTCGCGGCCGACCATGAGCTGAGCGATCGCCTCCCCATCGAGTTTGGACGTGGGCGACGTCTTGATCCACTGACCGTCGCGCAGAACGGTCACGCGGTCGGTCAATTCCATGACCTCATCCAGCTTGTGCGACACGAAGACGAAACTTGTCCCCTTGTCACGCAGCTTGCGCACCAGCCTGAACAGGAAGTTCGTTTCCTCTCGCGACAGCACCGCGGTCGGCTCGTCCATGAAGACGACACGCGCGTCGCGACTGATGGCCTTGGCGATCTCGACCATCTGCTTTTCGGCAATCGACAGCGAGCCGATCATCGCATTCTCGTCGACATGCGAGCCGAGAAGATTGAGCACGCGACGCGTCTCCGCGCGCATGAACTTGCGATCGAGAACGCCGAAGCGCGTAACCTCGCGCCCGAGAAAAAGGCTCTCCGTGACCGTCAGGTGTTCGGCGAGATTAAATTCCTGATGGATGATGACGATGCCGAGCGCTTCGGCCGCTCCATTTGGCGGCAGCTTCGTCGACTTACCATCAAGGAGGATCTCGCCCGAGGTCGGCTGCTCGAAACCGGATAGGATCTTCACGAGCGTCGATTTGCCGGCGCCGTTCTCGCCCATCAGCGCATGGATTTCGCCCTGGCGTAGCTCGAAGTCGACGCTGAACAGCACCTGCACGCCGCTGAACGACTTGCTGATACGGCGCGCGGACAGCACGACGGGAGCCCCGTCGACAACTTCCGTGGTCATTCTCCCCTCCCTGCGGCCTCCACCGCTTTTTTAAAGATGTAAACCTTTACACTCGCCAATGTAAAGGTTTACATCGTTTACAGCAGACAAATTTTTCAGTGCACGCGTTTGACCATCGAGCGTTCGTGTGTAGTGTCCCTCGCAACAAAACCGAGGCCGACCTTGTCAAATTCCACGCCCGCAACCATTGAAGACGTCGCACGGATCGCCGAAGTGTCGATCGCGACGGTTTCGCGGGCCATTCACATGCCGGAAAAGGTCGCCAATTCGACCCGCCTAAAGGTCAACCAGGCGATCGCGATCACCGGCTACACGCCCAATGCAATGGCGCGCAGCCTGAGACTTGGCCGGTCGAACATGATCCTGGTGGTCGCGCCCGATATCGGCGATCCGAACTTCTCAAGCATTCTGGTCGGCCTCGAAAACGAAGCGCGCGCCCACGGCTACGGCGTGCTGATCGGCCATACTCAGAACGATGCCCAGCGTGGATTGGAGTATCTGAAATTCTTCAACTCCAACCAGGCTGCGGGCATGATCCTATTCACAGGCATCCTGCCCTTCGGCCACCAGACCCTGACAGCGCGCCTGCCGCCGACGGTCGGCGTCTTCGAGCCGGTGTTCAACGGCGGCATTCCTTATGTCGGTGTCGATGATGTCGAGGGCGCGCGCAAGGTCGTCGACCTGCTGATCTCCGAAGGTCACCGTCGGATCGCCTTCATCGGCGACTCCAGCACGCGCCTTGCCTATGGCCGCCGCCGCTCGGGATACGAGGCGGGGCTCGCGGCGGCCGGAATCCCGCTTGCGCGCCAGTTGATCCTGGAAGGCGACGGAACCGTGGAGAGCGGCCGACTGGCGCTGGAACAGCTCTTCATGCGCGACGACCTTCCAACCGCCTTCATGTGCGTCAACGACCAGACTGCCCTTGGGGTTTCGCTCGGCCTCAAGGCGCGCGGCTACGATATACCGGAGGACTTCTCGGTCACCGGTTTCGACGACGTCCCGCAGGCAGGCTTCATGTCGCCCTCGCTGACGACCATCCGCCAACCGCGCACCGCAATCGGCAAACATGCCATGGCGCTGCTCCTGGAGATGCTCTCGGATCGGACAGCCTCGGAGACCGAAATCCTGCTCCGGCCCGACCTGATCGTCCGCAACTCCGTCGGCCCGCCGCCCGTGCGGCGCTGGCCATGACACTTCTCGGCCTCACATTGCGATCAACACGGGACGCATTGTTCGTCTCAGCCGCGGTCACAAATCGAATGAGCAAGCCGTCGTCTATGATGAATCCGGGGAACATGTCGACACCTTGGACACTCCCGGGCAGCGTGGGGCTCCGCCCATTGCCATCACAGCGCGAGTATTCGATTGCCCGCGCATCGCGCGATGCATAAGGTCCCGGGGCGACGCAGAATTCAGCCAGATGAAGGTTGCGGTTGCCGCCGCAAGCCGTGTCCCCGAAATACCCATAAGGTCAAGAACGAAAACCATGACAGTCGCCGTCCCCACCTTGACGCGTCCCAAGACGCATCTAGCCGTGCTGGTCATCCTGGGTCTCACCCATCTCCTCAATGACCTGATGCAGTCGCTGATCCCGGCCGCCTATCCGATTTTGAAGGACGCCTACGCGCTGGATTTCGTGCAGATTGGCATGATCACCATGACCTTCCAGATCGCTGGGTCGCTGCTGCAGCCGGCGATCGGCATGGTGACGGACAAACACCCAGCACCCTATTCGCCGGTCGTGGGGATGATGTTCACGCTCTCGGGACTGGTGAGCCTCGCTTTCGCCCAAAGCTATGCGGTGATCCTCGTTTCAGTCGCGCTGATCGGGATCGGATCGTCCATTTTTCATCCGGAAGCGACGCGCATGGCGCGTTATGCGGCCGGCGGGCGACAGGGATTGGCACAAGGCCTGTTTCAGGTCGGCGGCCAGGCGGGGGGCGCGCTCGGCCCGGTCTTTGCCGCACTGATCATTGTCCCCTGGGGACAGTCGAGCCTCGCGTGGTTTGCGGTTCTCGCGCTGATGGCCATGGCGCTTCTGGTCTGGATCGGTAGCAAACAGCGGGAGATCAGCGCCGCATTCATGGCGTTGCGGGCAGACGGCAAGAACGCCGCCGGCGGCGCCCGTCATGCGCCAGCGACGATCGCGGTGGCCCTGGTGGTCCTGACATTGTTGATGTTTACCAAGAACGCCTATGGCGAAAGCTTCCGCTCGTTCTACACCTTCTACCTCATGGAGAAGTTCGGCCTTTCAATCCCCTCCGCGCAGATGATGCTATTCATCTTTCTTCTGGCTTCCGCCGCGGGCGCGCTGATCGGAGGCATCGTCGGCGACCGCATCGGGCGTTATCGCATCATCTGGATTTCGGTTTTGGGGCCGCTTCCGCTAACGCTAATCCTGCCGCATGTCGACCTCTTCTGGACGGGCGTTCTGACAGTGATGATCAACCTGATCATGGCGAGCGCGTTCGCGTCCATCCTGATCTACGCCATCGAGTTGCTGCCGCACCGGATCGGCCTCATCGGTGGGCTGTTCTACGGTTTGAATTTCGGACTAGGCGGCATCGCTGCCGCGCTTCTCGGAATCCTGGCCGACAGCTATGGCGTCGAAACGGTCTACTATGTCTGCTCGTTCCTCCCGCTCGCGGGGCTCCTGGCGTGGTTTCTTCCAAGGATCGAAGAACGGCACGCTTGACAGCCGTCTTCAGAGATCCGGATACGGGAACCGGTGCGTGGGCCGTTATGGAAAACCTGCCTGCGGGCCTGCCCGATCCGGCGGATCGAGATGGAGCCAAAGCGGCCTGTGCTCTATGGTTGACGATGATCGGTGCATCGGTCGCGACAGGTTTTGCATGTTGCTGACAGCAGACGGCGTCGGGATGGGGCGTCGCGGCTTCGCCCCAGCTCCTCAGAGGGACCCGTCAACGATGACGACCGGACGGCCCAGCGAACAGGCTTCGACGCGGGCCTCGACCCGATAGACCGAGCGCAGCATGTCCGCCGTGATGACATCGCGGGTCGGGCCGCTCGCCAGTACCGAGCCACCACTGATGACGATGGTGTCGTCGCAGTAGCGCAGCGCATGATTGAGGTCGTGCAGCGCGATCAGCACCCCCATGCCCGCCTCGGCTGACAAACGTTTCATGAAACCGAGCACTTCGATCTGGCGAAAGAGATCAAGCGCCGAGGTCGGCTCGTCCATCAACAGCACTTCGGGCTTGCGCACCAGCGCCTGGGCGATCGAGACCAGCTGCCTTTGTCCGCCGGAAAGTTCGCCGAGACCGCGAAAGGCAAGGTCGGAAATGCGCAGTTCCGAAAGCACCCGGTCGATTTCCGAGAGTTCGGCGTCCTTCACCTTCCAGCCAGAGCCCTGCTTGGCCGAAAGCAGCACGGATTCGTAGACGCTGAGCACCGCGTTGGCGCCGGTATCCTGCGGCATGTAGCAGATGCCTTGAGGCCCCTTGGCCGCATCCGACAGATGCACGGTGCCGGGCCCTGACGTCAGGCCGGCGATGCGCTTGAACAGCGTCGACTTGCCGGCGGCATTCGGGCCGATCACCGCCGTCAGCCCACCGCCGCGCAACACGCCGGTATTAACGTCGGATAGCACGACGCGGCGGCCGTAGTTCGCGCCGACTTTTTCCAGCGACAGGCTTACCATGCGCGCCTCCTGTTGGTGAAAATCAGCACGAAGAAGAAGGGTACGCCGACCAGTGCGGTGATGACCCCGATCGGCAGCACCGCACCGGGTATCAGCATCTTGCTGACGACGGATGTGACCGACAGCAGGAGCGCGCCGCAAAGCACCGAAGCGGGCAGGAAGAAGCGCTGGTCCTCGCCGACGAGCATGCGGGCGATATGCGGCCCGACGAGACCGACAAAGCCGATGGTACCGACGAAGGAGACGGGGATCGCCGCAAGCAGGCTCACGGTCAGCATTGCCTCCAGCCTCAGCCGGCGCACGTTGATACCGAAGCTCGCGGCCTTGTCGTCGCCGAGCCGAAGCGCGGTCAGCGCCCAGGCGTGCCGCGCAAAGAGCGGAACCGCAAAAAGAAGTACGGCACCGGTGATCCAGACCTTGGGCCAGGTCGCCTTGGTCAGGCTGCCCATCGTCCAGAAGACGACAGCGGCAAGGGCCTGCTCGGAGGCGAGATATTCGAGCAGCGACAGCGCAGCGTTGAAGGTGAAGACGAGCGCAATGCCGAGCAGCACGATGGTCTCGACCGTCACACCGCGCATGGTGGAGGCGAAGTGGATGAAGAGCGCTGCGACCATCGCCATCAGGAAGGCGTTGATCGGCACCATGTAGTGAACCGCAACCGGGAAGATCGCGATGCCGGCGACAAGACCGAGTGCAGCTCCGAAGCTTGCGGCCGCGGAGATGCCGAGCGTGAAGGGGCTTGCCAGAGGATTGGCAAGGATCGTCTGCATCTGGGCGCCTGCAACCGACAGCGAAGCGCCGACCGTGACCGCCATCAGCGCGATCGGCATGCGGATGTCCCAGATGACGACGCGCAGCTGGTCGCTCACCGTGTCGGCGCGAAAGAGCGCCGTCAGCACGTCCGAAAGCGGATAGTTCGCTGGGCCAAGCGCCATGTCGACGGCGATCGACGCCAGAAGTGCGGCGACGAGACAGAAGATCAGCACCAGGCGGCGCAGAACGAGGGCGCGGTAGCGCCCCCGTCCCTCGGCCCCAGCGATTGTTTCAGCCCTTGTTTCGGCCAATGCAACCATCATTGCCCATCCTTCGGCAGAGAAGCGAAATAGCCCGGACGATAGGCGACCGGCAGGAACTTCTCGTGGAATTCGCGGAACGTCCGGTCCGGATCGAGGTCGGCAAAGAGTTCCGGATGGAACCACTTGGCGAACTGCTGGATCGGCATGAACTCATAAGGCGCGCCGTAGAACTGGTGCCAGACGGCGTGGACGTTGCCTTCCTTCACTGCCTTCAGGCCAGGAAACCCTGGGCGTTGCATCAGGCCGCGCAGCCGCTCTTGAGCCGCGGCCGCATCGGCCCCGCGTCCGACGCTGACGAACTGGTTGAGATCGGATTCTGCCGACCAGTTGCTGCCGGTGATGATGACCTGGTCCGGATCGCTGACGATGAGCTGCTCCGGGTTGAGGTCGCCGAAGGTGCCCTTGATCACGTCCGAGCCGATGTTATGTCCGCCCGCCTGTTCCACCATCGCGCCGAAATTCGCAGGACCGAAGGTGCGGCAGCAGACGACGTCCCCGGTGATGCCGGGAGAGCGCTCGATGAACACCTTGGGGCGGGTGATCGCACCGGCCTTTTGGAGGCGATCGGTGACGACCGCGATCTGGGTATTGCGGTATTCGATGAACTCCCGCGCCTTTTCTTCGGCGCCGAAGAGCTGGCCGAGGATTTCGACGGACTTTTCGCTGTTGGCAGCCGGATCGACGCGGAAGTCGAGATAGACGACCGCAATGCCGGCGGCAGCGGCCTTCTCGATGAAGCCGGATTCCTCGACCGCCTTCTGGGCCTCAAGGTTCAGCGTCAGCACATCGGGCTTCAGCGCGATCGCCGCTTCGAGGCTGAAATCCCCCGAGGGGATGTAGCCGAAGCGCGGCAGCTTTTCGATTTCAGGGAAACGCTCGACATAGGCCGCGTAGGAATCCGGGTCCTTCTTCAGAAGATCGTCGCGCCAGCCGACGACCGTGTCGAAGACGTGTTCGCCCTTGAGTGCCGCCGCCACGTGGATCTGCCGCGCCTCGCCAAGCAGGATGCGCTTGGCCGGCAGTGCGATTTCGACCTTGCGGCCGGTGACATCGATGATTTCCGCAGCGCTTGCGGGCAGTGCCACCAGCATGATCGCCGCGAGCATCACTGACGCGATTGTCCTGAAGTTCGGCATCGTCATTCCTTCTTCGGCCGCAGCCTTGGGGCCTCCCGTCCCCGGCTGCCAGCACCGTTATTTGGTTGAGCTCAACGAGACGAAGTAGCCGCTCTTGTAGGGAAGCGGCAGGAACCGCTCGTGCAGTTCCTTGAAGGTCGCGTCCGGATCAAGATCGGCAAACAGATCCGGGTGCAGCCACTTGGCGATCTGCTGGATGGCGACGAACTGGTAGGGGTTGTTGTAGAACTGGTGCCAGATTGCGTGAACCTGCCCGTCCTTGACCGCCTTGACGCCGGTGAAGGCCGGACGCTTGGTGAGGTTTTCCAGCTTGCGCGCCGCTTCCTTCTCATCGGCACCATAGCCGACGCCCACCCAGTTGCCGCCGGGCACGTAACCCTGCCAGTTGCCGCCGGTGATGATGATCTGGTCGGGGTTGGAGGCGATGATCTGCTCCGGATTGACCGTTCCGAAGGTGCCGGGAATGATGTCCCTCGCCATGTTCACGCCGCCGGCGAACTCGACCATCTTGCCGAAATTCTCGTTGCCGAAGGACATGCAGCAATCGTCGGAATAGCCACCGGCGCGCTCAACGAATACGAGCGGCTTCTTCGGATTGGCCTTGGCGAGAACATCGGTGACCCTGGCGATGCTGTCGGCGCGGAACTTGATGAACGCCTCGGCCGTCTCTTCCTTGCCGAGCAGCTTGCCCATCAGCCGCATGCTCGGCTCGGTGTTTTCCATCGGCTTTTCGCGGAAGTCGACGTAGACGAGCGGAATGCCGACCTTGGCGAGTTTCTCGATGTAGCCGGCCTCTTCCGTCGCCGTCTTGGCATCGACGTTCATCAGGACGACGTCGGGCTTCAGCGCCACCGCCTGCTCGATGTCGAAGGTGCCGTCCTTCATGCCGCCAAAGGTCGGAAGCTTGGCGATGTCAGGGTATTTGGCGAGGTACGCAGCGTAGCTTTCCGGGTCGGCCTTGGAGAGATCGTCACGCCAGCCGACGACGTGCTTGAAGGGGTCTTCGCGATCAAGCGCACCCAGGAAATAGATCTGGCGGCCTTCACCGAGGATCACGTGCTCGACCGGCACATTGACCTCGACCTCGCGGCCCGTCACGTCCTTCAATTTTACGACATCAGCGAAAGCCACGCCGGAAAAAAGCACGCAAAAGCCCGTGGCGGCCATAGCCACCCTGTTGAAAAACCGCATTGTTTTCTGCTCCGCTGGGAAAATCGTGGCGATCTAATGTTTCATGACTTTATTAGTCAACATTTATCTTTTAGAACGCCTCCAAACAAAGATGGGCGCAACGGCATGAGCGACGCACTGGATCGCCAGAACTACAACCTCAGGGATGAGATCAAGGCCTACTGGTCGGCGCGCGCCGCCACATTCGACCTGTCGCCGGGCCATGAAATCTTCTCAGAAGACGAGCGCGCCGCCTGGCACCGCTTGTTTCTGAAGCATCTCGGTCCGGGCAATGGCCGCGCCGCCCTCGATCTTGCCAGTGGCACTGGCGTGATTTCCCATCTGCTCGACGATCTCGGCTTCAAGGTGCAAGGCCTGGATTGGGCCGAGCCCATGCTCGAACGCGCCCGTGAGAAAGCAAGGGCCCGCGGGCGCACCATCCGCTTCGATGTTGGCGACGCCGAGAATACCATGGAGCCCGACGGCCGCTACGACGCCGTCGTCACCCGGCACCTCGTGTGGACGCTGGTCGACCCGGCCGCAGCCTTTCGCGAGTGGCTCCGCGTCCTGAAGCCCGGCGGCACGCTGCTCGTCGTTGACGGCGACTTCGTCAACACGACGGCGCTCGAACGGCTTTTCTCGAAGCTCAGCGTCTGGGGTCAGCGTCTGCGGTTGGTTGCGGCTGAGACGGCGGTAGGCACGCCGCAAATGATGGAGACCCATCGCAGTATTCTCTCACGCGTCCACTTCTCCAGCGGCGCACGAGCCAAGGACGTCGCCACTCTGCTCTCCGATGCCGGCTTTGCCCATGTTCGCATCGATACCGATCTGCGCGACATCCACCGGAGCCAAGCGAAGAACTGGAACCTCTTCAAAGGCTTGGCACGGCAAAGCCAGCATCGGTACGCCATCAGGGCGACAAAGCCTTAGCGGCTCCCGAAGTCTCGAAAGCAAGCCACCTGGTTCAAATCTTGACCGAGGACACAATCGGCGTTGATGATCTGTACTCATGGATCAGAGCGCAATGTTACCGCAAGGCAGAACGTCCAGTCCGTCTCCGTGGAGCCGGAAAGGAACCTATCCTTGCTGTTGGATAAGACTTGTTTTGCTGAAGACAAAATTCTGATGAGCCCAGTCGCGGGATCTCTCAAGAGCACGAAGCACCCCTGCGTGAGAATACTCTCATAGATTGCTTTATGTGAATAAACACACACCTGGAGTTGGATCTCGAAAGCCCCTGGTGTAATCCCCCTTCGCGAAACAATCAGGTCAGGCGTTCTCAATTGGTTTCCAAACAACGGTCTCGACGCTTGCGTCTCGCTATCTTGGCGATCCCCTTGCTTGGCGGTTGTGGCGCAGTCGTCGCATTCGCATTGCCAAAGTCTCCTCCCTCGGATCAAGCGGTTCTCACGGGTTCGGTGCGCCGGGGCGCCCTGTCGGAAACCGTCAGCGCCGTCGGGACGCTCGAGCCTTCCCGCCTGGTACAGGTGGGAGCGCAGGTAAGCGGCCAACTGAGGGCGATACATGTCAAGCTCGGCGACCGCGTGCGCAAGGGCGACCCGATTGCAGAGATCGATTCCCTTCAGCAGGAGAATGAACTGCGTCTCGCGCGCGCTGCGCTTCGCCAGGCACAGGCCACCGAACGTTCGCGAACCTTTCAGCTGGAGAGAGCGGAACGAACGCTTGAACGTCAAAAGACGCTTCATGACGGGCGGGCAGGATCGGCCGCTGATCTTCACGATGCCCGATCGGCGGTCCAGATCGCGCGATCAGAACTCGATTTGTCGATAGCGCAAACGGAAACGGCCCTCGTCAGCGTTGAAAAGGCCGAGACCAATCTTGGCTATACCCGCATCGTCGCGCCGATGGACGGGAGGGTCATTGCTGTCACCGCCAAGTCGGGGCAGACCCTGAACTCCGCCCAGACTGCTCCGGTGATCGCGGTCATCGCCGATATCGACGTCATGGTGGTGCGGACCCAGATTTCCGAGGCCGATATCGGGCGTGTCAAGCCAGGACAGAAGGTCTGGTTCACAACCTTTGGCGACCGCAAGACCCGACGCGAAAGCGCTTTGGATGTGGTGGAACCTGCGTCCCCGGCGATGCTGGCAGCCCTTGGGATAAACACCCCCCAGCCTTCCGCCGGCGCTCCATCCCAAGCCGTCTATTTCAATGCCGTTTTTGACGCGCGGAATGACGACGGCGTGCTGTTGCCGATGATGACCGCTGACGTGACGATCACGACCGGCTCCGTGGAAAATGCGGTGCTTGTCCCCTGGGCAGCGCTTCAGGGACCGGATGAAAACGGCATGTTCACGGCCACGGTCAAGAGCAAGAACGGCCCGTTGGAGACACGGAACGTCCGCATCGGCATAACGGATCGGATCGACGCGGAAGTCGTTGAAGGACTGGCCGAGGGCGATGAGGTGGGGCTGCAACTCGATACCGGCCCTACCGATACGGACACGATGCTGCAATGATCGCTCCCCGGCTGGAAGTCTCCCATGTGACGCGTACCTACCGCAGCGGCGATGAGACCGTCATGGCGCTCAACGACGTAAGCCTCGTCATCGAGCCTGGCGAATTGGTCGCGATCGTCGGGGCGTCGGGGTCTGGAAAATCCACGCTCATGAACATTCTGGGCTGCCTCGATCGGACCGACGGCGGCACCTACCGTGTCGATGGGATCGACGTATCGAACCTCGAAGCCGACGCCGTTGCACACCTTCGGCGCGACCGATTTGGGTTTGTGTTCCAGCGTTATCACCTGGTCAACGCGCTATCGGTTGCCGGCAATGTGGAATTACCGGCAATCTATGCGGGAACGCCGGCTGCAAGGCGGCGCGAACGGGCAGCCCGGCTCGTCGATCAGTTCGGACTCGCGGACAAACTCCTATTCCGTCCCAACGAACTGTCGGGCGGGCAGCAGCAACGCATCGCAATCGCGCGTGCGCTGATGAACGACGCGGGTGTGGTGCTCGCCGATGAGCCGACCGGTGCGCTCGATCGTCGATCAGGCGAACTCGTCCTGTCCGCCCTCAAGGAACTGCACCAGCAGGGCCGCACCGTCATCATCGTTACCCACGATCACGACGTCGCCTCCCATGCCGGCCGGATCATTGAAATTGCCGATGGCGCAATCGTTTCTGACACCTGCCTGGGCGACAGGCGAGAAGGCAGCGCGCAAACCGAGAATACGAGGGCAGCATCCAGGTCATCCAGCACCTCTATTGCAAGCCTCACAAGTGCCTTCGGGATGTCCTTCAAGGCGATGGCTGCCCAGAAGCTGCGGACGGGATTGACGATGCTTGGCATTGTCATCGGTGTCACTGCAGTCGTTGCCGTCATCGGGCTTGGTGAAGGCGCCCGGATCTCTGTCAGGAACCAGATGGCAGGCCTCGGAACCAACACGCTCGTTATCTACCCTGGACGCAGTTTCGGAGACCCGGAGGCACATAAAATCGTCAGCCTGACCACAGCCGACGTGGATGCGCTTGCGGCCCAGCCTTACGTCGACAGTGCAACACCGGAAATCGCGACGAACCTGAAGGCTCGGAATGGGGCCCGGACGGTGGAACTTCAGGTGGTCGGCATAGGGTCCTCCTATTTTCGAGCAAATGGCATGAAGCTGGTTTCCGGCCGGCTGCTCATGCAGGAGGATTTGGCAGAGGCCAATTCGAACGTGGTGCTTTCGGAACCTGCTGTGCCGGGCCTCTTTGGAAGTGCCGAGCCAGTGGGAAAACAGGTCCTGCTTGGCAAGACGCCGGCGACCGTCGTCGGTGTCGTAGCGCTGCCGCATTTCCGGGGTGGGGCAGCATCAGCCTACATGACCCATACGGCTTTGCGATCGCGCGTGACGGGACCGATGCCTCTGGCAAACATCACGCTTCGGGTTCGCGACGACATCGACACAACTCTGGCCGAGCGGGCCGCGAGCAACCTGTTGCAACGCCGGCATGGGGTGAAGGACTTCTTTATTTTCAACAACGACCAAGTTCGTCGAGCCAGCGAAAAGACGATGGCAACATTCAGCCTGCTGATTGCCGCACTGGCCGCGGTCGCCCTGGTGGTCGGCGGCATTGGGGTTATGAACATCATGCTGATCTCCGTCACGGAGCGAACCCGAGAAATTGGCCTTCGCATGGCACTGGGCGCGAGACGGCGAGACATCATGGCGCAATTCATGATCGAAGCGGTTGCGGTCTGCGTTGTGGGCGGCGGATTCGGCGTCGCACTCGCAATTGCGCTATCTTTCGTCTCGGACGCCCTTATGTCTCCGCTCCCAATCGTGCTGAGTGCTGGAGCCATTCTGCTGGCCACGGGCTTCACCATCATGATTGGTCTGGCATTCGGTTACCTGCCGGCCCGCGGCGCAGCACGCCTTGACCCTGTGCGTGCCCTGGCAAGCGAGTAAACCATGCGCTTGTTCCAGATAGGGATCGTTCTACCGATCGGGATTTCGCTCGCGGGCTGCCTGACCCCGGCCGAATATCAACGGCCAGAAGTTCCGCCCGGCTTTACCTGGCCGACACAGAAAGCTCACGGCAGCAAGGAACATTCTGCGACAGCGGAACAGTGGTGGACGGCTTTTGGTGATCCGGGTCTCGATGCGCTCGTCCCTGCCGTGCTTGCGGCCAACAACGATATTATGGCTGCAAGCCTGCGCGTGCGCCGCGCCGGGTTGAATGCAGGACTTTCAGCCGAGGCGGGCGCTCCGAAATTCTCGGGCAATGTCGGCGGAAGCGGGCGCATGCCCTTCGATGGCCGAGGCGCTGCCAGTCAGAACTATCAATCCAGCCTCGCTCTTTCCTACGAATTGGACTTGTGGGGGAAGATTGCGGCCACGCGCGACATCGGCAATCTGGAAGCTTCGGCATCGACGGATGATCTTGAAGCCGCACGCCTGGCGGTCGCGGCAGCGACTGTGTCGACGTGGTGGCAACTCGCCCATGCGAACCAGATGTTGGATAGCGCGTCTTCCGGGCTCGCCGTGACCTTGCGCACACGCGACATCGTCGAAACCATGCGCACAGCCGGGACAGCATCGGACCTCGAACACTACGAGATAGCGCAGGCGGTAGAAGCGCAACGCGCCTCCCAAGAACTGCTCAAGCGCGACCGTGACGTGTTGCGCAACCGTCTGGTGGACCTGTTGAATGGCAGGGCCAGCCCGCTAGCCGAGCCAAAACGGCTACCGCAAGGCAAATTGCCTGAACTGGCGCCCGGGCTGCCTGCGAGCCTCATAGGGCGCCGGCCGGATCTGCGCGCAGCCGAAACACGGCTTCGGGCAGCACTTCGCAGAATAGACGAAACGAGGGCGAGTTTTTATCCACCGATATCGCTGACGGGTAATCTCGGCGCCGGTGGCAAGGAACTTGCCGAACTCGTGGCCAATCCCATTGCGACGCTCGGGACGAATGCGGTCCTGCCGTTTCTGAACATGCGCCAGATGGACCTGCAAATACGTGTTTCGGACGTCCAATACGAAGAGGCCGTCTCCTCCTTTCGTGGGACGATGCTGACAGCATTGACCGAAGTCTCGAACGGCCTTTCATCCAGGGCATATCTCTCCCGCCAGCACCAGCACCTGCGACGTGCGCTGGAGGCGCGGAAGCGCGCAGAGGCACTTTACGAGACCCGGTTTCGTGCGGGGGCAATCGCGCTGCGCCCTCTCCTCGACGCGCAAGAGGGCACGAGGCTGGCGAAGGATAGCTTGGTGAACAACCATCTGGCGCGGCTCTTGAACGAAGCAACGCTTATCCGGGCACTCGGCGGGACACCGCCACAAGCATTCGACACCCAATAAAAGTGCAGAGACGCCCACTTTGTGGGCGTCCACGCGCAGGTTGCGACAGCCTCACTCGACCTCCGGCGCACACGCCTCATGGTCTATTGACGGCTGTCCAAACGAAACGACTGCTTTTTCCGAGACATTTGAGCGCCAAAGGCACGAAAACACTACGAGCCTCTTATCCGCGCTCCGCAATCGAATGCCCGATCGGCGGAAGTCGGAACAGAGCGTCGGCGACCGGATCAGCTTCAATGCGGACCGTTCCCGCGTCGTTCGGCAACAGCACTGCGACATCCTGAATGCCGAGATCAGCGAGTTGGTAAGGCGTGCCGTGACCATATTCGAGGTGACCGCGACCGATGATGCCGACCACAAGAGCACCGCTGCTTTCATCGATTGCCTCGGCGATGTTGCAGGCGAATGCCCGGTCCCAGGTTTGCTGTGCACGGACGAACCGATCAAAAGCAGGATCTTCCGGCGACGTCGCCTGCCGGTCCGACCTGACGCCGCCGGTGATGTCAAAGAGGTATTGCCGATACGCTGCTGTCGCAGGCTTTGCCGGCGTGACGCCGTCGCGGTCGCCGAGCGGGATTTCGTCCCACCCCAGCTTCCCGACTTCCGTGACCAAGGCGCGACGGCAATTCAGGGCTTTCATCGGGACGGAATGTTCCCGGCAGAAGTGGAATATCGGCATATAGAGATCGACCGGGAACCCCCAGACCGTCCGCCAGTCGGCCTCCGAGAGAAAGGCATCGTCGCTCAGCGTGCCGGCGACCCATTTGTCGAGGGCCGGCTGCACTCGACGCGGAAACATCTCGAAGCCGACGACGACATCGCCGCGATGTGCATGGAGGCCGGCGAGCACGTGAAGCTGCCAGCGATGGATATCGTAGCGATCATGGGTCTCTCCGAGAAGGACCGCGTTTCTGGCCGCCATATCGGCGATCAGCCGGGCATGCGCGATCGTTTCGCCAGTGGCGGGCACGAGCCAGGTGGCGGGAGTGTGTGGTACGGCTGACATGATGGATCTGCCCCCTCAGTTCGATGCGGCGGCAGCAAGGCGCACGCTGAGGCCGATTTCCTCTTTCTGCGCGTCAAGAGCGTCAAAGGTGGTCGCGTCGCTTTCCTCGCGCTCCACCCAAGAGGCGACCGCACCGCCGAGCAAGTGCAAATGGAAGTCCGACGTCATCACATTGATGAACCCCATCGCCGGCTTTACCTTCTCGACGATACCCGACCAGGATTGATCGAAGCCGGGACCTGTAAAGGCGATGGCGACAGGCCGCGCCGTTTCGAGCGCCAGGTTGAACGGCTTCAGTCCAGGATCGTTCTCAGCGACATCGGGCCGCTCAGGACGCTCCGGCTTGGCGCCGTCTCCCTCCGCCGTCTCCAGGCGAAGGCCGTCGAGCGCCGCCTCAAACGGATCGAGACCATCGAAACCGACGACGCTGAAAACGGGCTCACCCTGTTCGTCGTTAAAATCCAGGCGCGGATAGACCTGTCCCTGCATCACGCTCGACGTGTCGGCGACAATACTCGCCACCAGCGCCGGGTTTATCCTGCTGTCGTGGTTGGCGCCTCGACAGAACATCAATCCATCCTCCACGACCACCGTTTCAACCGGCCCGATCCTCTCGTGGGTAACGCCGTTGCGCTTGCCGATGATCATCAGCCTGCCGACCAGCGGCAGTTTCCCGAGGACGCGGTCGACGGGTTCACGCAGGATGCGGCGTGTCGCTTGTTCGGTCATCGTTGTTGTCCTTTCGTGTTTTCGATGCGTGATAGCGCGGGCACGCGGTATTCAGGCCGCGGCAGCGTCGTGGCGCGCCAGATCCAGGTCGATGGTTGTGAAGTCGCCGAGCGCCTGCGGCGGACGGTGCGCGATGACGATGAAAGCGGTTTCGGGAAGGCGGTCGCGAACGCGTCGAAGCAATTGCATTTCGGCCGACGCGTCGAGCGCGCTCGTCGCCTCGTCCAGCATCACCCAACGCGGCGCATGCGCAAGCAGACGCGCAAACGCCAGGCGCTGTCTTTCGCCACCCGACAAACCGGCCTCGGCGACCGGATTATCACCGTCGTCAAGGCGGTGCGCCAGCCCAACCTCCACCAGGAGAGCCTTGATCGACCCCGACCCGATGTCATCCGCGCGCACCGGATAGGCGACGGCCTCCTCCAGCGAGCCGAGCGGCAAGTAAGAGGTTTGCGGCATAAACATCCAACCGTCGCGCGCACGATCGACCTCTCCCTCACCATACGGCCAGTAGCCGGCGATGGCCTTCATCAGGGTGGACTTCCCGATACCGGACGCGCCCTTCAACCACACGCATTCGCCGGGCCGCACCGAGAACTCGGGAATGTTGAGCAAGTGACGATGATCCGGTGTTCGAAGGCTCAGTCCTTTCAATCGCAGACCTTCCGCCCGATCTGAATGGACGATGGCGGATGGCGTTTCCGCACGGCAACGCGCATTTTCCATGAAGTCATCCAGGCGCGCTGCGGTTGCCACCAGATCCGCGAGGTCGCGATAGGAAAAGATGAACCACGACAGCGTCGTCACCACCTGCGAAAAGGCGTTGCTGAGCTGCATCAGCCCACCGAAGGCGACGTGGCCGGCGATGTAACCCGGCAAGGCGACGAACAGGGGTATGCGCAGAACGGAGTGGTTGAACGGATAGGTGAAGCTGCCGAGCACGAGCTCGCGGCGGATCAGCCGTCGCCAGTTCTGCGCCAAGTCGCCGAACCGCTGCCTGAAGACCCGAACCTCCGCCGCCTCGCCGCCCGCAAGCGCCACTTCGTCAAAGTTGCTCCGCCAGCGCGCCATGGCATAGCGAAAGTCCGCCTCGCGATGTTGCTGCTGAGCGAAAAGCGGCTTCAAGGGCCTGCCGAGCAGATGCGTCACCACGCTGCTGATGGCGACATAAAGAAAGGCGGCCCAGACCATGTAATGCGGTATCTCGATATCAATGCCGAGCGGCGCCAGGCTCAACGGAAAACTTGCAAGCGCCCACAACACGGCAACGAAGGAGAACAGCCCGACGACACGCGATATGAGATCGAGCGCCTCGCTCAGCATGCCGCGCACGAAAAGGCGGCAATCCTCGGCAATGCGCTGGTCGGGATTGTCGATGCGATCGCCAGCGGCATTGGCCATGTGCCAATAGGCCTTGTCCTTAGTCCAGAGCGCGATTGCCTTTTCGGTCAGCGCCTGTCGCCAGCGAATTTCGAGGATCTTACGCAGGTACTCGGCCAGCAGATGTCTGGCTGAATTCAGGCCGACGATCACGGCAAAAACGCCGATCTGCGCAAGGATTGCCGGGCCGTCGATCTTCTCGATCGCTGAATAGAATGCGCCGGTCCATTCGATGAGGCGCACACTCGCGTAGACGCTGCCAAGCGTCAAGGCGATGACGATGCTCAGCAGGGCCAGATCCGCCTTGCCACCGGGATGGCGGACGCAAATGGCGATCAGGCGCTGGAATTGTCCGGCAAGCTTCAGCATGTCTGGGTCCGTGAAGTTGAGGGACGTGGACGCGCACCGCGCGCCCACGTCAGTTCAGGGCTAGAAGCGAACCGTGGCGCCGAGCTTGAAGGTGCGGCCCGGGGCCGTCTGCAATTCAAGCGGGTTGACGTTCGCCGTAGCGACGGATGAGGGAACGCGGTCGAACGAACCCATCGTGTTCGGGAAGTAGCGGCGGTCGAAGATGTTCTGAATCCCGGCAGTCACTTCGAGGTTCTCGCGCGGCTGCCATTTGGTGTACGCGTCAAACACGGCATAACCAGTCGGCAGAAAATCGGCCGGATCGCTTACTTCCGTGCGGCCAGCGGCAAACGTTCCGAAGAGTTCGAACTGGAGTCCATAGTCGGGAAGTTCGTGCCTCAGGCCGAGAACCGCAGTGAGCGGGGTTGCGCCATCGAAGGCGGTCGTTGCCGCGCCGGAGGACACGCGCTGCCGCCCTTTGGTCCAGGTGACGTTGGCCGACGCGAACGTATTGTCGAGGACCTCGTATTCGCCGCCGAACTCGATTCCCCAAAGCTTGACGTCTTCGACGTTGTTTGACGTAAAGCCAACGACGGGTATGCCGCCCGGCGCAACGATGTTGACCGGCTGCAGGCTGCGGATGAAGTTCGAGTAGTCGGCATAGAACGTCGCGACGGTGAAGTAGCCGCGGTCGAGCTCGCCGCGGAAGCCGATTTCGTAGCTGTCGACCGACTCCGGCTTCAGGCTGGCATTGGGAACGAGATAGGAGCCGCTGAAGGGATCGCTGCTCGACTGGAACAGCTGCGCCGAGGTCGGCATCTTGAAGCCTTCGCCATAGGAGGCGTAGGCCGAGTAGGTGTCGTCGAACTTGTAGATCGCCCCCACGCGTTTCAGGAGCTCCGTCTTGTCCTGCTTCTCCGGGCGGAAACCCGGCAAGCCCGGATACGAGGCGTCACCCGTCGGGTCGATCGAGTAGTGAGCCAGGCGCACGCCCGGATTGACGGTCAACTGACCGTCGAGGAACTCGATGCTGTCCTGCAGATAGAAGTCGGCACGTTCCGTCGTCACCCGCGGGAAGCTGAAGCCCTGATTGACCTGCGTCGTCGTTGTTCCGGTCAACGAATTGTAAGTCCGGTTGATACCGGCATAGTCGCCCTTCGTCCGATCGCCGTCGAAACCGTAGGTCAACGTGTGACGGGTCGATCCCAGATCGAAGGACGACTGCAGCTGAATGTCGGCCTCGAAGAATTCCTCGCTGTAGTCGCGGTACTGATCGTGCACCTGGTAGCGGTTGGAGTAGACGCGACGCTGGCGGCTGTCGGTCACGCGCTTCTGCGGCGACCAGGAGAGGTTCCAGTTCACGCTGTCGAGCCATGCGGCGCCCACCTGCCAATCATGTTCGAGCGCTATGCGCTTGCGGCTCATTTCGAGATCGCGCGCATAGTGGTCGTTTAGATAGGATGTTGTGGTCGGAACACCCGTGGTCGAGGCACCCATTTCGTAGAGCTGCAGGATATCGGTGTCGCGGCCGAACAGTTCGCCGGTCAGCTTGAACGTGTGCTCGGCGTCCGGCGTCCAGACGACCTTGGCCAGCGCGTTGTTGACGTCCGTGTCCGCGGGGAAAAGCTGGTCACATCCAATCGTGCGCCGTGAGCAACCCCAGATGCCGCCATCGGCGCGCGCCTTGCTGAATTCGGCCTCCTGCGCAGAGACTTGTCCGTAGCTGCCAAGCACCTGAATGTCGCCGAAATCGTAGGCGCCCGTCACCTGCTTGCGCCAGCTTTTGTCAAGGCTGTCGAAGCTCGTGCTGACTTCAAGCGCCCAGGGTTTCGTCGGATCGGTAAGCAGATCCGACGGATCGAGCGTGCGGAACATCACGGCACCGCCCAATGCGTCGGCACCCCAGAGTACCGAGTTGGGCCCGCGAACGATTTCGACGGCCTTGAAGTTGCTCATATCGAAGAAGTCACGGCTGCCGTCAGTGATTCCCTCCTGAACCCTCGATCCATCGACCGTCAATTGGACGCGGTTGCCGCTCATGCCGCGAATGGAGAAGCCGTTGAGCTGCCCCCAGGGATTGGTGATCGAGGTTCGCCGATCGACGCTGACACCCGGCTCATAACGGACGAGGTCCTGGATATCGCGGACGTTGTGATCCACGATGTCTTCCCGGGTGATCACGGAGATCGATTGCGGGACGTCGAGCACCTTCTTCGGTTGGCGGGTCGAGGTAACGACGATCCGTTCAAGCGCGGTCGGCTCGACCGCCTCTGGCGTCACGCGCTTCGTTTTTTCCTGTGCGTCTTGCGCGCCCACACTCGTCGTCAGCAACAGGAAGATTGCCGTCGAGCAGACGAGGCGTTGCCCCAAACCTCGTCCGGTTACCACTTCGCTCAAAGCTTTCGTCATACCCAGCCCCCGGGATCAAAACAAAATCAACGGGCGCCTTGTAATTAAACTTGAGTCAAAGAATCAAGTTCAAACATGATAAAAACACTCAAATTTTATGGGTGTTTAAAAGACGACGATTTAGCGCCGCCTGAAGGGCGACGAAAAACGGCGGAAATGGGAGGTATTGGGACGGCAACAGGAACGGCTCCCTTTTGCCCAATGCTTTCTAGTCTAGAGAGGCGTCGTCGAAAAACAAGCGCCGAATCAGCAACCCAGGAATGAAACTTCCGATATATGCAGCCGCAACGCGGTGGTTTAGGTGGGAGTCAACACAAGGGGAACGGGAGACATCCATGACGAGCACGCTAGCAACTCCGATTACGCCACGCGGCATTGAGATCGATGCCCGTCTGGGCACAGACTTCGATGCGGTCAATGTCGCACGAAACCTGTTACGCACGGCAAGAGTCGCGGCTCTCGCCACGCTCGACCCTGGCAGCGGGTATCCTTACGCGACCTTTACCAACCTCGCGATGGAGCCGGACGGCACCCCCCTCTTTTTCACCGCCGGGCTTGCACTCCATGCGCGCAATATCCTGGAAGACCAGCGGGCGTCATTGACGCTGTCCCCTCTGAAGGGGGATCTCCTTGCCCATCCGCGTCTCACGCTGGTCGGCCGCGCCGAGCCGATCGGACGCGCCGAACACGAGCGGGCCAATCGTCGATACCTGGCCCGGTTTCCCAAATCCAAGATCTATCTTGGCCTTGGCGACGCCATGCTGTGCCGAATGACCGTCGAAGCACTCCATCTCAGTGGGGGCCCTGCCCGCAGTGCGTCGCAGGTATCGGTCGACGAGCTCTTGACCGACCTCAGCGGTGCAGAAGAACTGATGGCTGCCGAGTTCGACGAAATCGAAAGGATGAATGCACGACCTGACCTGGTTGCCCGTCTTGTGCACGAAGCCGGGGCAAAACAGGAGAGGTGGCGCGTCACCGGCATCGATCCGCAGGGCATGGACCTCACGTCTCCCGGCTCCGCCGCACGACTGTGGTTCTCCGAGCGCGTAGAAACTCCGCACGCCCTTGCGGATGCACTGGCTCGGCCCTTTCGTCCACTTTGATCTCAAGTCTGGCTAAGTGACTACCGGCCGCGATTCATGTTCCGGTCAATACATTATGCCACACCAAGAAGCACAAATCAGGAGCACTCTTCACTCGGCAGGCAGCTGTTTCATGTAGATTGGCCGTTCAGGCGACGCCAGTCCTGCACGATCCCTCACACCGCCCCAATAGCCAAACGCGGTGCCCTTTGGCGAGTGCGCACGACACTGCGAAGCGTGTTTGTCACCGGACGAGAACAAGGCGCTTCCGCCCGGGAGCTTTACCCAATGTCAGACAGCACGTCTCTCAAGGCGGACAGGAATACATCAGCATTCTCTCTCGAGAATGGCAGGGGCGGTCTGATTTTGAGGATATTGCCGTGCTTGCCTGCCGCGCTGATTAATACGCGTCGCTCTCTCAAGCCGTTGACGACCTTGAGCGACAATTGCCCATCCGGTTCGCGGGTTGCACGATCTTTCACGAACTCCATCCCGAGAAACAAGCCGCCTCCCCTGACATCACCGATCGAAGCGAATTCGTCCTGGAGGCGCCGCATGCCGGCGAGCAAGTAGCTACCGCAATCTTGCGCATTGTGCATCAGTTCTTCACCCTCAATGGCATCGAGCACCGCCGAGGCAGCAGCAATCGAGACGTTGTTGGCGCCGAAAGTGTTGAAGTAACGGATGTCCTGCCCGAAGCGCTCCTGGATTTCCGACTTCATGACGGCCGCAGCGATCGGCATGCCGTTGCCCATCGGCTTACCCATGACGACGAGGTCAGGAATGATGCCATGGCGCATGAAGCCCCACATATGCGAGCCCATGCGTCCAAAACCCGGCTGCACTTCGTCAGCGATGTAAAGAGCGCCCGCCGCATGCAACACCTCAAGGACCGGCTGCAGAAAACCGGGCGGATCGGGGAAGATGCCGTCCGTTGAGAATATGCCGTCGGCGATGAAGGCAGCAGGCGTAATGCCGCGGCGTCTCATGAGCGTGATCGCTTTCGATACATCTTCGGCGAGCGCACTACCGACATCTTGCCCGTTGGCGCGATACGTGTCGGGTGCGGGCACTGTCACGACATGTTGCCCAAGCGGCATGTTCGGCCCGAGCGAGGGTGAGATTTCTGCGGCAGCTGTCGTGACGCCGTGATAGGCATTCTCGGTGATGATCACACCGGTCCCGCCGGTGTAATATCGCGCCAGCCGCAGCGCCAAGTCCACCGCCTCGCTGCCGGTACAGGTGTACATCACGCGATTGAGCTCGACCGGAAACGTCGCGAGCAGCCGCTCGGAATAGTCGAGAATTTGCTCGCCGAGATAGCGGGTATGGGTATTGAGCTGCGCGGCCTGACGGGCGATGGCATCGACTACATGAGGATGGCAGTGCCCGACCGACGGCACGTTGTTGTAGGCATCGAGATAAGCCTCCCCATCGGGGCCATAGAGCCAGACGCCTTCGGCGCGGACGATGTGGACCGGCTTATCGTAAAACAACCGATAGGACGGCCCGAGAAGGGTCTGGCGTCGCTCGATCATCTTGCGCTCGCGCGCCGGAAGGCTCTCCAGTCGGGTCGCATCGAAGCCGTTGATCATGGTGGCAGCGGGCCTGCCTGAAAGGGACTTGTTCATGCTTTTTATCCTTGTCGGGTGGCTGCACGCAGTCGTTCGATTGCGCTTTCCTTTGGAATGGCGTCAAGCCGCGCCAGTTGTTCCCAAACGCTGGCGCTGCGGATCGTGAAGCGCGCTGCATGCTCGGGAAACAGTCGTGCCCGCCACTGAGGAATCGCGAGCCGCATCACCAGTCGCATCACCGCCGCAGTGTAGACGAGTGCGATTTCCGCATCGGAAAGAACGCACTCGCCGCTGTATCCCGCGATGAGGTCGCACATCGCCTGCACCGGATCGTGCTCGGCGCCGATCTGGTAGGCGGCTGCCACGCCCACGTCGAAGACAATGGGCGCGTGGACCATATCGCCGAAGTCGATGATGCCGGTAATGTCCTGCGGCCGCGCGGGGTCAACCAGGATGTTCTCCATGTTGAAATCGTTGTGGATCACCTGCGCCGGCAGCGAGCGCATCACGGGCACGATCTCAGCCTCGAATTCGTCGATCGACCTTTCGAGCCGCGCCCTCTCGCGCGGATCCGCGAATGCCGGCATCAGATCGCGCGTGCCGCCGGCATGTTTCATGTCCCAGGTTATCCTGTGAGATGCGGCCGCGTGGGTAAAGCTCTTCAGCGCCTTCTGCATCCGCCCGAGAAGAGCACCGACTTTCCGGCGCTGAAGCGGAGAATTCGGCGCGGTGCGCTGTGAAATTCCGGGCACGAAAGTGACCATTCGCACACCACGCGTGTCACCGTCGTCGGCGACAAACCGGAAATCGGCGGCTCCGTCACGGGTGCGGATGATGCGCTGGACGGGGATGCCAGGGTCCATCGCTTGAACATGCAAGAGCGCCTCGCTGTGCATGCTGGTCACGAGCGGATCCTCCGCGGGGTTGAGGATTTTAAGGAGATAAGCGGTTCCATCCTCAAGCGTCAGGCGATAGTTGCTGTCCTTTTCTCCCCACAGCCATTCGGCCCGGCCAATGAGCCCGTAGTAGTCACGGGCTATCTGCTCTGCTTGATCGGGCGGCACCGCAACCGCACTCGTCTCCAGTTCGGCACCAAGCATGCGCTCAGCAGCATTCGTCGTCATTCCGGACATCGCGTTTCACTTTCCTTGCCAGTCGCGCGAACCCGACACTGGCGATCGAAATCGCTAGCCAATGGGCAGAGCGCAAGTCGTTAAAGGGTGGCAACGAATTCACGTCTCCGCCCGGAAATGCCGGCGATGCTGACATCAGACGTGCTGACCACCGTTGATGTGAATCTCCGCACCGTTGATGTAAGAGGAAGCTTCCGTGCACAGGAAATAGATCGTTTGCGCCACTTCGCGTGTCGTGCCCAGCCGGTTCAACGGCACTTGAGACTTTACCAGTTCTTCTGTTCCGGGTGACAGGATGGCGGTATCGATCTCTCCCGGCGCGATTGCGTTGGCACGGATACCGAGCGGCCCGAATTCATGGGCGAGTTCGCGCGTCAGCGCAGCCAGTCCCGCTTTCGACGCGGCATAAGCCACGCCTGCGAATGGATGGACGCGAGAGCCGACAATCGACGTGACATTCACGATCGACCCCTGCGCCGCTTTCAGTTCCGGCAAGAGCGCACGCGCCAGCAACGCCGTCGAAACAATGTTGACGTTAAGGACACGGGTCCAGGTGGACGCGTCAGTGTCAGCGACGCCAAGACGCGATCCTCCAGGCCCCTTCGGCGAGATGCCGGCGTTGTTGACGAGCGCTGCGAGCTTGCCGTCTGGCAGACGCTCGCGCACCGCCGCAGCCAGGGCGTCAATGCCTTCGAGATCTTCAAGATCTGCCTGTATGTGGCTTTCGCGCGCGGAGGGCCAGCGGCATTGTTCGGAAAATGGCTGGCGCGACACCGTCAATATCCGCCAGCCGTTTTCCTGGAAAAGCTTCACAGTTGCGTGGCCAATACCGCGACTGGCGCCTGTGAGAAGCATGTAGTTGAGGGTCATGGGGCACTCCAAGCGGGGGCAATCAAGACTGATGCTCTCATGCTATCGCGCGACCTTGCCTTCTCAAGACCTTTCTTGGACCAGTCACGAGCCATCACACGTATAAGGTGCTGCAATATGAAATTGCGCACTTTTTGCGCGTCTAGCAATCCAGCCCCATTTCGCACCAAGTGAGGAACAATTTTCCTTAAATCCGTTAACATCCGGACATCGAAAGAATAACGTATCTTCTTGCAGCTGCTTCTTAGCACAAATTAACCGCTAACGATGACGCTTGCCTCGAAAAGAATTCTTGAACAATCGGTAGAATTTAGTCGTTGGACCCCTTTCGGAGGGCTGCATATCGTCTTCTCAACAACAAGCAAGGCCTAAAGGCGAAAGGGGAATACCGATATGAAACGCATTTCCATGAAAGTCCTTTCAGCTACGCTTTTCGCAGCGACGATGCTGTCGGGAGCTTATGCAAGCGCCGCGGAAATCACCGTTATGGGCTACCGCGGCCCTTTTGAAGAAAACTACATGAAGGCGGTCGTCCAGCCCTTCATGAAGGCCCACCCCGATATCAAGGTGAACTACTACGGCGTCCAGAACGCCGCCACCTCTCTCGGCAATATGCGCGCACAACGGGACGCGCCTCAGGTCAATGCAGTCATCTATGACCTGTCCGTCGCAAAGATCGCCAAGGAGGAAGGACTTGTTGCCGACCTCGACACGTCGAAGATCCCGAATTATGCCGACGTCGACGATATCGGCAAGGATCTTGGGGGATCTGCAATTCCCCTCACCTACGATACTCTGACGCTGATCTACAACACCGAGACTTTCCCGACGGCGCCAACGAGCTGGGAAACGCTCTGGGATGAAAAGCAGGACGGAAAAGTCATTCTGCCGGCACAAGGTGGCGGCGATATCCAGGCGATCCTGCTGACAATCATCGCCAATCGCCTCGCAGGTCAAGAAGACTACAAGGAGACGATCGACCCCGGTGTCGACAAACTGATCGAGCTCGCACCGCGCGTACAGACGTGGGAGCCGAAGCCCGACGCCTATACACTTGTCGCCAACGGCACGGCGACGGTCTCGATCGGTTGGAACGCTCGCTCTCAGTTCTATTTCGACCAGACCGAAGGCCGCGTGAGCTCCGTCGGCCCAGCCGAAGGTACTGCCTCCCAGATCAACGTGATCAGCGCAATCGAAAAGGCGTCCGAAGCTGAAGCGACGCAGACATTCATAAACTACGCCATCGGTCCGGAAGCCCAGGCGGCCTTCGCCAAAGCCATGTTCTACGCGCCGACCAATAAGAAAGCCGAGGTGGATGAAGCCACCGCCAAGCGCATCCCGATGTTGGACCCGGCCCAACGCGAAAAACTCATCGCGGTCGACTGGATGACGATCGGCGAGATGCGCGAAGACATCCTGCAGCCGTGGCGCCGCAAGATCATTCCTGCCGGCCGCTAAGGGTTGGGATCCGGGTCGGATCGGGCTCGGAACCAGGCGATCTCATTTGACAGGTCGCCCCTGCTGCAGGCGCCATTGACGCTTGACCGCGCACGCGCGCCGTTGTGACGGGAACCGCTTCCCGTCACCTACGCCGACCTCAATTCGCACATGGTGATGATATGCACACTCAAGAACTGCGCCACGATGCACAGGACGACGAACCTGTTGCTGCTTCCGCCGACGACCCGACGTTTCTCAAGCTCAAGGGCGTGACCAAGCGCTACGGCGTCGATTACATGGCCGTCGACGACCTCGACATCGACGTGCCGAAGGGCAAGCTGCTCGGCCTCCTCGGCCCGTCCGGTTGCGGCAAGTCCACGACGCTGCGCATGATCGCCGGCCTGCTTGACATAACCAAGGGCAACATCTCGGTCGACGGCGACGATATTTCTCACGAACCGCCGCACAAGCGCGATATCGGCCTGGTTTTCCAGAACTACGCACTCTTTCCCCATATGACCGTGGCGCAAAACGTCGCCTTTGGGCTGGAGATGCGTGGCGTTTCGCGGCGCGAAGCGCGCCACCGCGTTGAGGAAGCGCTGGAAATGGTGAGGTTGCCAGGTTTTGGCGACCGCAAGCCCAAGGAAATGTCTGGCGGGCAACAGCAGCGCGTAGCCCTTGCCCGGGCCCTGGTCATCCGTCCGCGCCTTCTTCTTCTGGACGAGCCGCTTTCCAACCTCGATGCCAAGCTGCGCGACGACATGCGCATCGAGATCCGCGAAATCCAGCAACGCTTGCAGATCACCACCGTGTTTGTCACCCACGACCAGGTGGAAGCGCTGACCATGTGCGACCTCGTCGGCGTCATGCATCGCGGCAAGCTCGCCCAACTCGGCACGCCGGAAGATATCTACGAGCGCCCGGCCGACCTTTTCGTCGCCGATTTCGTCGGTCGTACCAACGTTCTTGATTGCGAGATCGAAGCACTCGACCGTGTACGCATCGGCGCTTCCGTCTACCCCTGCAACACGCGCAACCTGACGTCTGGCAAGGCGAAAGCTGCCATCCGCCCTCATCGGATCAGCCTGACACCGAGCCGCGACCGCAGCCTTATCAGCATCGCCACCAACTCCACCCACGGCCGGGTGGTGCGTGTCACCTATATCGGTGATGTTGTGCAGTACGACGTCGATATCGGCGGCAATGTGCTGACCACCGAAGTGCACACCGCAAGCGCCGGCCACAGTTTTCAGAACGGAGAAAAGCTTCTCTGTGAGTGGAAGCCGCAGGACATGCAGGTTTTCGGGAGCTGAACCATGGCAGCGATCATCTCACCCATAGCGATCGCCGATGCGCCGACCCGCCGGAAGACGTTTCCCTTCCTGCTGATTGCGCTGCTTCTGCCGATGGCGGTCATCAATTTCATTGCCTTCATCCTGCCCGTCATCAGACTGGGCATGATCTCCTTCATCGAAAGCCGAAGTGGCGGCGTGCTGACCAACAACTACACGCTCGAAAACTACGCCAATTTCTTTACCGACAGTTTCAGCTTCGAGCTGGTCGCCAACTCGCTTTTGCTCGGTTTCGGCGTGACGCTGATCACGCTGTGCTGCGCCTATCCGATCGCGTTGTTCCTGCATCGCGTTTCACCGAAATGGCGCAATATGCTCTTCGTCATCACGGTGTCTCCGCTGCTCGTCAGCAGCGTGGTGCGAACCTATGGCTGGATGGTCATTCTCGGCGACCAGGGCGTCGTCAACGGTATTTTGATGTCGTCCGGCGTCATCGACAGTCCGCTGCGCTTGACCAACAACACGCTTGGGGTCTTCATCGGCATGGTCGAAGTCCTCATCCCCTACATGGCACTGTCGTTGATCGCTGGTTTCGGCCGCCTCGAAAATGTCTACGAGGAAGCTGCCGCCTCGCTCGGCGCCAATAGCTGGACGCGTTTTCGTCGCGTGATCCTGCCGCTGACGGCGCCCGGCATCGCGCTTGGCTGCCTGCTCTGCTTCGTCCTTTCCATCAGCTCGTTCATCACCCCGAAGCTCCTGGGCGGCGGCCGAGTGTTCCTGCTTGCAACCGAGATCTACGACCAGGCCGTCATCCAGCTCGAATGGCCGACCGCCGCTGCAATCTCCGTCATCGTGCTCATCATCTTCGGCCTTGCGCTTGCGGTCTATTCCCGCGTCGTCAAGCGCTTCGATTAAGGAGTAACACCGCCATGATCGGCCAAATGAGCATTCCCTTCCGGCTCCTCGTCGCCTGCATCTATCTCTTCCTGCTTGCTCCCATCCTGATTGTGCTGCCGCTGTCCTTCAGCAACGACAGCTACATCACTTTCCCGCCGGAGAGCTGGGGGTTTCGGTGGTATGGGGCGATGTTCTCCCATAGCGGCTTCATCAATGCTCTGGGGATCAGCCTCACGATCGCCGTCACGGTCACCGTGCTTAGTCTTGCGGCTGGCGTCCCTGCTGCCTTTGCGATCCGCCGCCGGCGTTTCTTCGGGCGCGAATTGGTCCTGAACCTGTTCACCGCACCGCTGCTCTTGCCCTCGATCGTGCTTGGCCTCGCCATCCTTCTGGTCTTCGTCCAGGCACGTCTGCTCGGCACTTATACGGGGCTCATCATTGCCCATCTGATCATCACCACGCCTTACGTGATCCGCATCATGCTGACGGCGTTTTCCACCCTGCCGCCATCGGTCGAGGATGCAGCAACCATGCTGGGCGCCGCACCGTTCACTGTCGTGCGCCGCATCACCTTGCCGATGATGATGCCGGGCTTCATCGCCAGTGCCGCCCTCTCCTTCCTGCTGTCCTTCGACGAGGTCGTCATCTCTCTTTTCATCACCGGTCCACGTCTGCGGACCCTGCCGGTGGAGATATTCGACTATGTCGAAAGCCAGACCGACCCGATGACGGCCGCCGTGTCCGTTGTCCTCGTCGCCGCCACCCTACTCATCATCTTCGTCATCGAACGCACGCTTGGCCTTTCCAGGACCATCGGCAAGTAACGACTTTTGAAATGGAGACTACTGAAATGGACAATATTGCGCTCTGGATGTCGCAGCCGCATTTCGGCTTCCTGGAAATCGCAAAGACCTGCGGCGTTAGCCAACTTGTCATCGAACTCGAGCACGGCACCTTCGATCTCGCAACGCTCGACCAGTTTCTCGCCTTTTCCAAATCGCTTGGCATCCCGACACTGACCAAGGTCATTGCGCCAACGACCGAAGCCATCCAGCAGGCACTGGATTTTGGTTCGGACGGCGTGATCCTTCCGCACATTCTCGGTGTTGACCACGCCCAAGAGGTCACCAAGGCAGCGAAATATCCGCTGCTCGGTATCCGATCCTATGCTGGTGGCCGGGTGTTCGGCTACGCCCGTCCGTCGTCGGACGCCTTCGAAAAGGAAAACAGGCGCACCAGGTGCTACGCGATGATCGAGACGGCAGAGAGCCTTGCCGATGTCGAGAAGATCATCGCGCTCGACACGGTCGACGGCCTCTTTCCAGGACCGTCCGATCTGGCACTTGCCCGCGGCCGCGGCGCCTACGCCTTCAACGACGAGGATCGCAAGGATCTTTCCCGGATCGCCAAGGCGGCCCGTGAGGCCGGCAAGACCTGGATCATGCCCGCCTGGACCCCGGCTGAGCGCACCTTCGCCCTCGAGGAAGGTGCCGAATTGCTGGTCGTTGCCACCCAAAACATGGCGCTGCGCGCCGGCATCATGTCCACCATCAACGCACTCAAGCAGGAAAAGGTGGTCGCCTGATCGCGACCGACATTCGGAGAAAAGCCATGAAAATCAGCCTTATCCAAACCAACCCGCAGAATGACCGGGCTGCCAACCTGAAGGTCACCCGCGATCTGATGGCCGATGCGATGAAGACCGATCAGCCGGACCTCATCGTGCTGCCGGAATATTTCGAAGTGTACGGCACCTCGACTGAAGAGAAGCTGGCGCTGGCAGAACCGGCCGGGGGCGCCGCCTACACGATGGCACAGGATTTCGCACGCGCGAACAAGGTCTTTGTCCATGCCGGCACGATCATGGAAAAGGTCGAGGGCGAGAACCGCATCTACAACACCTCCTTCGTGTTCGACCGCGAAGGCAAGGAAGTCGCCGCCTACCGCAAGATCCATATGTTCGACATCGTTGCGCCGGATGGCACAGCCTACAAGGAATCGGCCACCGTCAAGCCGGGCGACGACATCGTCACCTACGAGATCGACGGTATGAAGATCGGTTGCGCCATCTGCTACGACATCCGCTTCTTCGAACTCTTCCTGCAACTCGAACGGGCCGGTTGCGACATCATCGTCCTGCCCGCCGCTTTCACGCTGCAGACCGGAAAGGACCATTGGGAGGTGCTGGCCCGGGCTCGCGCCATCGAAACCCAGACATATTTCGTTGCGTGCGGCCAGACCGGCAGCGTGACGGTCAACGGTGAGAAGCGCGCCTGCTATGGACATTCGCTGGTCTGCGATCCCTGGGGGCACACGATTGCCCGCGCGTCGGATCCGGTCGGCTTTGTCACGGCACGCATCGACGCCAGGGAAATCAAGCGGGTACGCAACCTGATCCCCATGACACAGCACCGGCGCCTCGCCTGCGCTTAAGGAGATAACCCCATGTACGTCATCAAAGACATGCCGGAGCAGATACCTCAGGACGACCTTGACGTCCTCAGTGGCGTCGAGACGGCGACGGTCGGTCACTGGCGCCTGCTCGGCTTCATGGACCGGCAGATCCAACCGCTTCTTCCCGGCCGCCGCGTGGTCGGAACGGCCGTGACGCTCGCCATAGCCGGGCCGGATTCCACCCTTCTTCACCACGCCACCGGCCAGTTGCGTCCAGGCGACATCCTCGTTGTGGATCGTTTGGGTGACGACAAATACGCGTGCTGGGGTGGTGGTGTCACCGTTGCCGCCA
Source organism: Ensifer sp. (assembly GCF_035999185.1). Taxonomy (GTDB): domain Bacteria; phylum Pseudomonadota; class Alphaproteobacteria; order Rhizobiales; family Rhizobiaceae; genus Ensifer. The sequence goes on from NZ_DASYHB010000140.1 coordinate 104,435, forward strand.
AGGCGGCGGGTGCGGTTGCCGGCATCGTCGACGGGCCTTGCACCGACCTCACTGAAATCCAGGAATCTGATTTCCCGATGTGGTCGCGCGGCCTCTCGCCGATCACCACGCGTCTCTACGATCTCGGGGGTGGCTTCAACATTCCGATCAGTTGCGGCGGCGCCGTCGTAATGCCCGGCGATGCCATCCTTGCCGATGAAAGCGGCGTGCTGGTCATTCCGCGCGATGAAGTCCGGGCCGTGTCAGAGGAGGCGCTGAAACGACAGGAATCGGGCAAGAAGCGTGAAGCCAGCGTTCGGGACAAGGTTCAGAAACTTGGCGAAATGACCGGCGCGAGCGCGAAGGTCCTGGCCAAGCTCGCCTGACACGATCCAACAACCGAGGTCCGGGCGTTTCTGTCCGGACCTTTTTGCCATGCGTGCGCAATCCTTGCCGACCCGGCGTTGTCATATCGCCTTCACGGTGTAACGTGGCAACCGGGAACATAGTCTGTATAAAACAACAGCTTACGACAATTTATGCGTGAAATACGCGAGAGCGGTCGTAATAAGGGTGAGGCGCGTTCACGCGATGAATATTCGATTCCTGGAAACGGTTGTGTGGTTGGCCGAGTTGCGCAGTTTTCGCGCTACTGCAGACCGCATGAACATCACGCCAGCGGCCATTTCCAATCGCATTTCCGCCATGGAACAGGAACTTGGTATCCGGCTTTTTGAGCGCGATACACGTGACGTGCACCTGACCCGCGAGGGACGCTCATTCGTTTCAGGCGCACGCGACATTATCGCGCGTTACAATCGCCTGGTCAGCGACGTGGCGCCACCTGAGACGGTAGAGGGAACCGTACGCATTGGCCTCGTGCCTGCAATGGCTCTGGCCATACTGCCCGGCATCATGGCCACGCTCCGGCAACGGTTTCCACGCGTCCGTGTCGCGGTGACCACCGACGCGTCGCAGACGATCCTCTCCAAGCTGGAAAAGAGGGAACTCGACATCATCCTCGGTTTCCACGGTTCGCAGATCGAGAAGTACCGGATCGTCGATCTCTGTACTTTCGGCATGTTCTGGATCGCCAACGGCGCCTTTCCAACCGACGACGAGGCGATCAGCCGGGCGGAGCTGATGCTGAACCCAATCATCTCCTATGAAATTGGAACCCAGGCCCACAGGCGAATGGTCGAATACCTACCGGCCAATTCCTTCGGCCAGGGCGTGGTACATTATTCCAACTCGCTGGCCACGACGATCAGCATGATCGCAGCCGGTATCGGCATCTCAGTCCTGCCGCCAATCGTTATCCAGAACGAATTGCGTCTCGGCACGCTAAAGGTCCTGAACGTGCGTCACCCGTTCCCGGCCACCGACTATTTCGCGGTCTATCTCGACACGCCCTCGTCGCGACTGTCCCCGCTGATCGCGTCGATCGCGTCCGATGTGGCAGCAGAATTCTGTTCCCTCTACGACAATGCGCTCGCGGTTCACCGGTAAGGAAATTCGCCAAGGCTTTGCTTCGAGTTGACTGCCGGTCGATCGTGCACCCAGCCTTTCATTCACATAACGGTCACGGGCGCCCGATCATCCACCAGGCCGTTATCGCGATGCCGCCGACGAGCCGCGGGCACTGTTCTAAAATCCCATCGCCGCTATCACTCGGAATAATATGAGTTTTAGGACGGAGGAGGCGTAGATATCGATGGCGCATCTTTAGCCTCGGTGGGGGCAACCCTCAGGCACTGGCAACTTCCAACGATGAGTCTTCGAAAGATCAGTGGCTATCCGGTCCCTGCATCCATTGCGGAAATATCCCCTTTGGCATGAAGCACACGCCAAACGTCGATGTGGTCGACCTGCACGCGATAGAAAACGAGATAGGGATATCTCTTCAGATAGACGTTCCTCAGGTCAGGCAATCCCAGTTCGTACGCATACCGCAAGGCTCCCGATTCCGGATGCCTCGCGATCAAATCGTAAGCCGCTTGAAGAGCGTCGACGAATCCTAAGGCGACGTCCGCTCCCGCCTCACGTACATAAAAGTCGACGGCCGCCTCCGCATCTGTGCGTGCCAACTCACGTAGAATAACTGGCTTGATTTTCACTTGCTCCGCCGGCCACAAGCCCGATCGCGTAACCCTGTGAAGTAATCTGCATCGGCCGGAGCAGTTTGCGCTGAGGAAGCACCGTCAAGCAACAAGTCGCGCAATTTGAGGCGATCTTGATCTCGACGGATCAGCTCGCGAATGTATTCGCTGCTCGTGCCGTAGCCCCGCCCGGCGACTTGTTCATCGACGAAACTCTTCAGATAGTCCGGAAGGGAAATGTTCATCGTGCTCATGAAGCTAAGATATCCCGCTTGGCAAAATTTGGCAATTCACCTCCCCTCATTCTCACAGGATACTGCAATCCTCACTCTTGATCGCCACCGCCCACGGCGCGATGTCAGCGTTAGACAGTCCCATGTCGCGGAACCGTCGGCCTGGCGGATACTATGAACCGATGATCCTCACCCATGTTACGAGGGACAACTTGGCCTACTTCGAGGAGTTCTTCGGTCCCGTTGCACAGGTGCTGTGATCAAATGCGATGACGACATTGTGAGGATCGCGAATGACACGAGTTTCGGTCTATCCGGGGCGATTTTCACGGCAAACGTTGAGCGTGCAAACTCCCTCGCTTCTCAGGTCGTGATGGGCTCGGTCTGGATCAATACATCCTCCTTCACCGGACAGGAACTCCCGTTCGGAGGGGTCAAGCGATCCGGCTACAGTCGCGAGCTCGCGGGCGCGGGCATCAAAGAATTGGTGAACCAGAAAATGGTGCTCGTCGCTTATTGACGCCCCGCGCATCGCCCTGCCACGATTGGGCCGCAGTTGAGCGGCTCATTTTGCTTTGCGGGCATCCGGCAAGCCGCAGAACAGTGCTGTCAGTCGCCGACATCAGATGAAAAACACCCGCTAGGCAGTCTGGCTCCGCACTTATGCACGTAGTGTACCCAGAACCGACAGGATTTTTGGATTGAAGACCCGCAAGCCGCTTATTCTCACCGCCCGGATCGAGAAAACAGACCTTGAGACGTTCGATCGCCTTCGGACGGCGCATTTTCCGCCGGATCGAAACTTCCTTACGGCACACCTTACGATGTTTCATCGGCTGCCGGGCGAATACTGCGAGCGGATCGTCGAAGCGCTGCAGGCGGCGGCCGGGAAGCGTGGCCAGATCCGAGCTGAGGTTGCCGGTGTTCGCCATCTTGGTTCGGGCGTCGCGTTCACGATCATCAGTCTTGCGCTCGATCAGCTCTATCGAGACTTGAGATCTGCTTTCACGCCATGGCTGGGTGGGCAGGACTTGCAGAGGTGGCAGCCCCATATCACCGTGCAAAACAAGGTTTCGCGGTCAGTCGCAGATACTCTGCATCAGCAACTGACACACGATTTCGAGCCACGATCGGTGATGCTGGAAGGCCTGGATCTCTGGATGTACATGGGCGGGCCTTGGCAGCTCGAACGGACGGTCAGTTTTACAACGGAGTCCGCTCGCTCTGAGGCGCCATAACGCCGGCTCGGCTCCGATGCCGAGCGCAAGCGCGGACCATTCGACAGCTACGCAACTCCTGGTCGGACCGCACCAGAGATCTAGATGTCGCATCACGGTCGTGGAGGAAAACGATAGTCCCGCACGGCAGGGCCTTCCTACTTCGCCCTTAGAGTAGATCGACCCTAGCATCACAATCCATCTTCGCTTTGTTGGACGCCCGACTGCGGTTACTATCCGAAAACACCAACGAGCCATGTGAAACCGCCGTTCACAGATCAATGCAGCTTCCTGGAGCTTCGATCGTGCCGTCTTATGCCTTTGGTCCGTTCGTCCTTGTTCCAGAGCGTCAGGCGCTTCTGCGAGATCAGACGGCCGTCCGCGTGGGTAGCCGCGCGCTGGAGATCCTCGCGGCATTGGTTGAACGTCCTGGCGAGGTCGTCAGCAAGGCCGAGCTTGTTGCGCGTGCCTGGCCGAGTACCTTCGTCGAAGACAGCAATCTCAAGGTAAACGTAGCGGCACTCCGTCGAGCCCTTGGCGATAGCGCGAACGACACACGATACATCGCGACGGTCAGTGGCCGCGGCTATCGCTTCGTGTCGCCCGTGCACGCATCGAGGTTTGGCGATATCCGGCCTGCCGAGAGACCCGAGGACACCCGAAGGCACAATCTGCCGGCCGCCACGACCCGGCTGCTGGGACGGCGCGATGCCGTGGACGCGGTCCAGAGCGCCCTTGCGAAGAGCCGCCTTCTGACGATCGTTGGCTCCGGTGGCATCGGCAAGACGAAGCTGGCACTCGTCGTCGCCGACCAGCTCACTGCGGCCTATGCCCACGGCGTCTGGTTCGTCGACCTGGCCATGGTGAGCGATGCAGCCCTCGTGCCGACGTCGATCGCCGCAGCTATTGGCCTCAGGGTACATTCCGCAAACATCGAAGCCGCACTGGTCGCTTTCGCGGCCGATCGGGAATTGCTGCTTGTCCTTGATAATTGCGAACATCTCGTAGAAGCGGTCGCAACCTGCACGCAGGCGCTGCTGGCCTCTGCAGCCAGGGTGCGAATACTGGCTACAAGCCGCGAACCGATACGAATTGCCGGTGAACACGTGTATCGGCTGCCGCCACTCGAAACGCCTCCCAACGCGTGCGGACTGACGGCAGCCCAGGCATTGGCGTTCCCGGCAATCGACCTTTTCGTCGAACGCGCGGCCAGCAGTCGCAGTGGGTTCGCGCTCAGCGACGAGAACGCGCCCATCGTCGCCGAAATCTGCCGGCGCCTCGACGGACTTGCCCTCGCGATCGAACTCGCCGTACCGCGGCTGGACGCGTTTAGCACGCGGGAACTCCTCGACCTACTTGCCGATCAAGCCCTGGTGTTGAGCAATATGCGGTGCGGGGACCAGCGCCACCAGACGCTGGCAGCGACACTGGACTGGAGCTACGGCCTACTCGTCGAGCCTGAGCGAGAGCTCTTGCGGCGCCTCTCGGTTTTTTCAGGCGCATTCAGCCTCGAATCGGCCTGCGCCATCGCAGTCGACAACGGCCGCCCTCGCGCCGACTGTACCCGCCGTGTCGCAAACCTCGTCGCCAAGTCGCTTGTCTCGACCGAGCGGGGAGATCTCGGGACACATTACAGGCTGCTCGATACAACCCGCAGATATGCCCGCCAGAAACTGGACGAGAGCGGCGAGCACCACCACCTGCGCCAACGCCACGCCGAACACCTGCTCGAGCTTGCCAAACGCGCCGAAGCGGAATGGAAAATCAGACCGACCGACCAGTGGCTCGCCGAATACGGGTGCAAGGTCGACGACATCCGCAGCGCTCTGAATTGGGCGTTCGTCGACAACCGCAGCATCGCCATGGGCATCGCGCTTACAGTCGCTGCAATCCCGTTCTGGGAACATCTGTCCCTCATGGACGAGTGTCGGGCAAGGGTCGAAGGCGCCATCAACGCGTCCTTCGCCAAGTACCGTAGCGCCCGCGACGACATGAAGCTCAATCTGGCGCTTGGGACCACTCTGCTTCATACGCGGGGGCCGCTCCCCGAGGTCAGAACCGCCTGGAACACGGCGCTCGGCTGTGCCGAAGTGCTTGGTGACACCGAATACACGCTTCGATGTCTCTGGGGTTTGTGCGACTACTTCACCTGGACCGGCGAGCACCGATCCGCCCTGGCGATCGCCGACAGGATAAGAAGGCTGGCGACCGACTGCAGGGATGTGGATGCATGCAATAATGTCGACCGGCAGACCGGCACCGCGCTGCGCTATCTGGGAGACTTTGCAGGTTCGCGACGCCACCTCGAGCGCATGATTTCGAGGTATGTTCCTCCTGTCACCCGCTCGGATATTGCCCGTTTCCAGTTGGATCCGCGATCTGCGGCAAGAGGAACCCTTGCAAACGTGTTGTGGCTTCAGGGACATCCCGACATGGCAGTGACCATTGCGCAGCGTCAGTTGGAGGAGGCACGGGCCGCCCACCACGCCCTCGCGCTCTGCAATGCAGTCGTTCACACGACCTGCCCCATTGCAATGCTGACGGGTGATGTTGCTGCCGCGGAACGCATGCTTGTCGGCATTCAAGCGCATGTGGCCGAACACGCCATGACGATCTGGAATGCCATGTCCCGTTCCCTGCGCGGCGAATGGCTCCTGCAGAATGGAGATGCTTCCGGCCTGACCATCTTGAAAGCCGCGCTCGATGAGCTTCTCTCCGTAGGCTTCCGCATGCGTTGCCCGTTCTACATGGGCGTCTACGCGGCAGGGCTCGGGGATCACGGCGACATTGATGCCGGGCTGGCGGCAATCGACGAGGCGATCGCGCTTGCGGCCTCGACCGGCGAAATCTGGTGCGTTCCGGAACTGCTGCGGATCAAGGCGGGTCTCTCCCTCGACGAAGGACGGACTTCGGCGGACGCCGAGGCCCTCTACATGCAGGCAATCGAACTCGCGCACCGCCACGGTGCGCTGTCCTGGGAGTTGCGTGCAGCAACGTCCCTCGCCGAACATTGGCTCCGCTCGGAGAAAGGTGAAAGCGCCGCAGCGCTGCTCGCGCCGATTTTTCAACGCTTTGGCGAAGGGTTCACCACGCGCGATCTGCTGAGGGCGCACGCCGTGCTCGATACCGGCGGGGATCCCAGCAAGAGAAACACCGCCGTTTCCGGCCGCGCGCAGCGCAACGGGGCCGCATACCCGTTTTCCTAACGCTGCAGCGACCGCGTGCGGCCATCCAGCATGAGAAGGATCGGCGCAATCACGGCAATGCCCGCAAAGATCATGAAGGTCTCGGCGTAGCGTGTGCCGTCTGAGGCCATGATGTGTAGGGTTGCCGGACCAAGGCCGGCGCCCATCGTCAACCCCATGTAGTTGACGCCGAAGAGCTTGCCGAAGCTTCGCATGCCGAACCGTTTCGATAGCAGGTAACCGATCGCGTCGCCCTCTGCTCCGGTGGCAAGGCCAAAAAAGACAGCGCTGATATAGACCGGCATCACGCCCTCGGAGCTTAGCAGGATGCAATGACCGACAACGGGCGACAGAAAAGCCAGGCTGGTCAACGGGACCGGGGCAAATCGATCGAGCAACGCCCCGAAGCCGAGACGCATGACGATGAATGACAATCCCACAAAGCTCATGACAAACGCAGATCTTGCGGCATCCGCGCCACGATCCGCCAGCACCACAGGAAGGGAAATGGACCCGGCTGCAGCGGCAAAATAATTGAGAAAGAACGCCGCGAGCATCAGCCAGAAGCTCGCCGTTCTTGCCGCTTGCGGGACGGTAAATCCCTCCACTCTCACGCGATCGCCCTCCTGAACCACCGGCGGGTCGCGAACAGCAAACAGCGCAACCGGGAGGGTGATTGCCATTGAAACCAGGCCCGCCGCCACGAAGGCAAGGCGCCAGCCCCATTCCGAAATGAGGAACGCCAGGAACGGAGGAACGGTCGCGATCCCAAGCCCCACAAAGGAAAGCATTATCCCGAGCGCGAGCCCCCTCCGGGCCGAGAACCATCCGACTATCAAGTAGGTGTAGGGCACGCCGGTCTGCGCAGCCCCCATGAGGCTCGCGACGGCGACAGCACCGACGAAAGCAGTGAGGTTCTGCGACAGGATGCCCACGCCGATCATTCCCGCCGCCATCGACACGGAAGATACCGTGAGCACCCGGCGCGGACCGAACCTATCCGTCAGAGCTCCCACCACAGGCGACATCAGGCCGTTTACAATGGCGATCGGTGCGACAACGGCGGCTACGACGGTTCGGTCCCAGCCGGTGTCCTCGGCGATTGGCACGATGAAGACGCTGAAGCCGTAAATCAGCACGATGCCGATGCTGAGATACATGCCGGCACCGGCGCCGAGCACGATTGCTATGCGTCGGGCCAACCCAATTGTCGTATCCATTCCCAACAATGCCCCAGTTTCGCGAGCGGCGGCGACGTGCTCGGAGAGCAGCTCGATTCACCAGAATTCACCGAACTTAACGCGCCCGGCAAACGCTCCGGCGCTAGCATCGGGCCAGTCACCACCTGACCGATAGGAAGCAGCCATGTCTCACGAGCAAAAGCCAGCCATCCATTTGGGTGACCCTGACCGCCGCACCGTCCTGCGCGCCGCCGGCGGTGTTGCAATCGGCGGGATAGCAGCCGCCCTTTCGGCCAATGCAACGGCATCCGCGCAGGCGACACCTGCGCCAGCCCGCGACCCCAATTCACTGGGTGGTCGGCTCCAAGGTGTCCAGCATTTCGGCCTGACAGTTCAAAACATGGAGCGCGCCTACGAGTTCTACACCGGTGTTCTTGGCGGGACCGAGGTCTTTCGCCACGGTGACTTCCAAGGCGACGCCGTCCAGAACACATTGCTTGCCGACCAGGAGATTCTCGCCAACCAGCTTGGTGTCAATCCGCGAACGATAGGCGTGCCCGACCTCAGGGGCGGGGCACAACGGCTCGACGTGCGGTTCATTCAGTTCGATAACGTCGTGATCGAACTGTTGCAGTATCGCGACGCCGACCAGCCAATGGGCGGTCCCAAGGCCTTCGCCGAGCCGGTCGAGCACATGAGCCCGGCCTTTCCGCGCATGATGCACATCTGCTTCCACGTCGGCGACGACGTCGATTTCAATCAGTTCATCGCCGATCTCGAGGCGGAGTCCGCACGTCGTGGCATGACTCAGGTAAGGGCAAATCGCATCATTCGGGTCTCGACTGAAGAGGAGCGCAAGTCAGCTCCCATCGACACCAATACCAACAAGGTAACGGTTGCCCCGTCGGACGGCTGGGAGCTGATCTACTGCAAAGGCCCCGAAGGCGAGCAACTCGAATTCGTCAAGGCGCTTGGGCCTGTGAAGAAGAGGTTCTCCGATGCGTTGGCGGCACATCTGCAGCTCGCGAGCGCCAAGTAGGCACGTCAGGCATCAGCATCGACGAGCCAACAGCCTGATGGGCCGTCGGTCGGCCTTTCTGCTGCCGGGAAAAGGAGAAACGACATGCTCAAGACAATGCGAGTACAGCCTTTGGCTGTCCTGCTCGTGGGCCTCTTTGCGACACCGGCCCTTCCCCCAAGTGCGCTGGCACAGGAAGGGCCGGGTCAGGGCTATGGCAAGATTGCAAGCGGTGCCTATTCGGTCGTTGCCGAGGTCCGCGCGAAGCCCGGCAAGGAAGCAGAGCTGCGCGCCATCACGTTGCCCCTGATCGACCTTGTCCGCGGTGATCCCGCGAACCTCGTCTATTTCCTTCAGGAGAACCGGGAGAAACCCGGCCACTTCATCTTTTACGAGATCTTCGCCAACGAGGCCGACTTCGAGGCACACAACGCCATGCCCTATGTGCAGGAGTGGTTTGCCAAGCTGCCGGACCTTGCTGATGGAGGCGTGACGGTGAGGCGAATGCAGGTGCTGGCGCCGGCCGGAAACTAGCGGAACGACGCAACGAGAGCCGACGCCTTGCGCGTGGCACCACGAGACCGCAAAGGGGGTCCGCCGTGAGACTTCAGGGCAAAGTGGCATTGGTAACGGGCGCCGCCGGCGGTATCGGCTTTGCCACGGCGGAGCTGTTCGACCGAGAAGGCGCCATTGTCGTGGCCAGCGATATCAAACCGCCGGCCAGGCCCCATCCAGGCACCATCGAACTGGTGACCCATGATGTCACCAGTGAAGAGCAATGGGCAACGGTGGTTGGCGCGATTGTCAGGAGGCATGGACGCCTGGACGTCCTCATCAACAACGCCGGCATCATTGCCTACGAGCCGTTGGACAAGCTTGAGATGAAGGAGTGGCTGCAAATGATCGCTGTCGACCAAACTGGGGTTTTCCTCGGCATGCGCGAGGCCGTGCGCGTCATGCGAAAACAGCAATCGGGCTCAATCGTCAACATCTCGTCGATCTGGGGCTCGGCAGCAGTTTCAGGCGCCCATTCCTATCATGCCGCCAAAGGTGCTGTCCGCAACATGTCGAAGAACGCAGCGATGACCTACGTCGCCGACGGCATCCGCGTGAACTCTGTGCACCCGGGTTTCATACACACACCGCTTACGGATGCGCAGGAACCCAAGCTCAACGAAGCGGTTATCGCGATGACGCCGATGAAGCGCGGCGGCAAGCCGCTGGAGGTAGCCTATGGCTGCCTTTATCTCGCTTCCGATGAGGCCAGCTACGTGACCGGGATCGAGCTGAACATAGACGGCGGGTATCTCGCTCGATAACTTCGTTGAGGCACGGAGTTAGAGCAACCAGTGCGAAAATCGATCTTCGGAGTAGGCGACCTACATCCAATCGAGTCGCAGGCGCGCATGGGCGATATCGGCCACGACCGAGACTGCGAGCGAACGTGCATCGCGTGCCTTGTCGAATATGCCGATCGGCGCCTTGATCCGAGAAAGGAGACGCTCATCTCCCCCACGCTCGCGCAGGAACTGGCAGCGCTTGGCATGGGTCCTGCGGCTGCCAAGGGCGCCGATGTAGAATGCTGACGATGCAAGAGCTGCGTTGAGCAGCGGCAACTCGCGATCGACATCGTGGAAGAGGAGCGCGACAGCCGTATCACCGTCAAGTTCGCCTGGCGACGGCACCTGCCCGCGCTCCAGCGCGACCGTCTCGTAGCCGGCCGCAACAGCAATGCGAGCAACCGCGTCGGTCTCCAGCGGAGTGCCGGCGATCACGACCCGCGGCCTCGGGCGATAGGTGCGCACAAAAGATTCGCCGCACCAGCCACTGGCCTCGCCGCCCTGCTGCAACGAAAGGGTGCGCCTGCCGGGGTGGTAGCGCAGTCCCACCGGCAAGCGACGATGAAGGGCGGCAAGCGCCTGGCGCAGGACTGCTGCGTCCGCCAAGACATGGATCGCAAGGGTAATGCCGCCGCCGCAGGGAAGGACAATATCAAAAAACGGGGAACCTTCGCCAAGTCGAAGATGGCGATCCATGCCCTTGTTCAGGGCAGTCATTGCGTCTGCGGCGACCGCCGCTTCGGTGCAACCACCGGAGACGAAACCGCAATAGAGACCATCACCGCGCACGACCATCTGAGCGCCGAGGGCGCGCGCCGCACCGCCACGAATGTCGACGAGCGTGATGAGTGCGGTGGGCTTCCCCTCTTCGAGCGATCGAGCGGCGAAGGACAGTATTTCGATCGCATCGTCCGACAGGAAGGCGGCGCGCGGCTCCGGCGCAAGCGTTTCCGGATCGGCGGCGATGCGGATCGTCATCTCATTCCACTCCCTGCGTTCCCCGCCAGCGGCGCACGACACCCGGATCGAGATCAAAGAGATCGAGCACGCGGCCGACGGTGTGGTCGACCATGTCTTCGATGCTCTGAGGTTTCGCGTAGAAGGCCGGCACCGGCGGGTAGATGATGCCGCCCATTTCAGTCACCTGCGCCATGTTGCGGATATGGCCGAGATGAAGCGGCGTCTCCCGGAGCATCAGGACGAGGCGACGGCGTTCCTTCAGCACCACGTCGGCCGCACGGGAAATGAGGTTGTCCGTCGTGCCCGTGGCGATCTCGGCCAGTGTCTTGACCGAACAGGGGGCAACGATCATGCCCAGAGTTTTGTAGGAGCCGGACGAACAGACGGCGCCGATATCCTTGTTGGAATGGGTGGTCGTCGCCAGCGCTTCGAGATCCTGCCTGGAAAATGTCGCCTCGGCCGCAAGCGTGATGCAGGCGGCACGCGACATGATCAGATGGGTCTCGATCTCGAGATCACGCAGCAATTCGAGGATGCGCTTGCCGTAGACCACGCCCGACGCGCCCGAAATGCCGACGATCATGCGTTTCGGATGTGTCATCGCCTACCCCACACTTTTGAGGAGGCTTGCTGCGCGTGCGCTTGCCTCGTCGCTGATGCGGGCGCGCACGCCATGGAAATTCGGACCGCGCGTCGCGTCGAGCCCCATACGCGAGGTCGTGCCGATGCCGCTGGCGGAGGGGTCGAGCGCATTGCCCGGCAGGCCCTCGATGATGACGACGTCCTTATGTGGCTGAAAATGCGTGGCAAGCGCCCAGAGCACCTCGCTGTCGCGGGTGATATCGACATCCGCGTCCACCACGACGACGGTCTTCAGATACTGGTCCCAACCGAGAAGGCCGAGCATGACTTGCCGTGCCTCCCCTTCGCGCGTCTGGTTCATGGCGATGTAGGCGTGAAAATGCGTGCCCGACGAGGGGTAGTGCACCGCAGTGATCGAAGGGAAGCGGGCCTTCAGCTTCTCCACCACCTCGGCCTCGCGCGGCACGCGGCCGAGGTTCAAGTGTTCGGCCGAATTGCCGCCCGCCACGCTGACGAGGATGGAATTGCGCCGGCGCATCACGGTTTCAACCGTGAAGAGGTTGTTGGTCGAGCGGTCGGAGGAATAGCCGGTGAACTCGCCGAACGGCCCCTCCTCCACATGCGCTTCGGGATCCAGCACGCCTTCAAGCACGATCTCGGCATGGGCAGGGACACGGATCCCGTATTTCGGCGTGCGCACCACCTGAAGCGGTTCGCCCATCAGGCCGCCGGCGACATCGCGTTCGTCTTCGCCGAAGGCAAGTCGGGCAGAGGCCGCGATCATGAACAGCGGATGGCCGCCGATGACCATCGCGACCGGCATCGGCCTGCCCTTCTCCTTGGCCATGTTCATCAGCCGCCAGAGATGGCCGCGCGAATGCAGCGATGTGGCGAGCGCATTCTTCGAATGGATCATCGCGCGATGGTAGCTGAGATTGCCGGCACCGGTTTCCGGATGCTCACCGATGATGATACCGCTCGTGATGTATTTCGCCCGGTCCGTGTCGAAGTGCTTGAGCATCGGTAGCGCGTCGAGGTCGACGGCATCGCCGGAGATGATCTCTTCGGTGATCGGGCCTTCTTTGAGGACCTGCGGCGCGAACGGCCGGTTGGCGCGCGCCTGGTAGGCCTCGTGCAGCCTGTCTGCGGTCGACCCGAGCAGACGAGCGATACGGTCGCGCGAGGCAAAGATGTTGCAGAGCACTTCGCTGCCGATGCCGCTGACGTTCTTCAGGTGCAGCATGGGGTGTCGGCCCCGCTCAGCCAGGTTCCAGATCAGCGCCGTTGCATCCTGATCGTCCGAGACCGGCTGGTCGATGGTGATGACATCTTCGGGGTGCTCCGCCCTGTAGTCGGCGAGGAAGCTGCGGACATCTTGCTTGTGGTACTGGGTCATATCTTAGCCTCGACGCGACTGGAGGGTGACGGCGCCCGGATTGGGCGCCGTCGTCTTTACTCAGGCAAATTCCTTGTGCTTGCCCGTGGCCCGGTCGACACCGGCATAGCTATCCTTCAGGCGCGCCTGCGCGTCCCTGAGGTCCCGCGGCGGCGGCGACGGATCGATGCCGACGAGCTTTGCGATGTTGTTGCCGAGATAGCCTTCCAGATCGTCCTCGGAGAGGTTGATGCCGTGCGGCGGATCCTTGCAGAGCACTTCCAGTTCGCGCAGCCACATGCCCGGATCGTTCGGCGGGCTGTCCGTGCCGAAGACGATCTTGTTCTTCGGCAGCTGCTGGGCGAACTCCACGATGCGCGACTGGAAGCACCAGCCGGACTCGCAATAGACGTTCGGCGTATCCATCGCCATCCAGAAAGACTCGAACGAGTAGTTGCCGCCGGTCTGGATGCCGAAGTGGCCGATGATGAAGTTGACCATCGGGAACTCGCGGATGATCGGGTAGAACATCGTCGGGATGGTGTACGGGCCGTCGCCGGTGTGGATGAGAACCACGACGCCGAGTTCGGCGCACTTCTTCATCGCCGGACGCAGCCAGTCGAGCGCGCGGTCAGGACGATAGCCGTGCATGTTGGCGTGCAACTTCAGCATCTTGAAGCCGTATTCCTTGACGTGGAATTCGAGCTCCGCCGCGCCATTTTCAGGTCCCCAGCGCGGGTTGTAGTTGAAGTTGCCGATGAAGCGGTCCGGGTACTTCTGGCAAAGCTCGGCGCAGTAGGCCATGTAGTCGCGAATGCCGTCGCGACCCTTGCGGTTGCCGTCGCGGTAGCCGGTGTTGCCGGGCGGCGGCTGGATGAAGCCCATGTCGATCCGGCGTGGCTTGCCGTTGATCATGTAGGGACCGTCCATCAGCTTGAGCATGCGCTCGCCGGTGAAGGGCTCGCCCGTGTGACGCCACGCCTCGTCGACGAGGTTGGTCGGGTGAAGATGGGTATCGATGATCATTGTTCACTCCGTTCAAATTTACGCGGCAAGGGCGACGCCGTGCTGGCGCAGATACGCCTCGGCTTCCTCGACGGTGGCCGGTGGCTTTGTCGCTTCCAGTCCGATCATCCGGGCGACGTTGTTGCCGAGGTAGTCTTCGAGCGTATCCTCATCGAGGTTCAGGCCCTGCGGCGGCTCGTGGCAGAGGACTTCGAGGAGATTGATCCACATGCCCGGCTCGTTCGGCGGCGTGTCGGAGCCGAAGAGGATCTTGTGCTTGGGCAGCACCTTGGCGAATTCGACGATGCGAGACTGCAGGCACCAGCCGGATTCCACGTAGACACTCGGCGTGTCGAGCGCCATCTGCATCGGCTCGAACACGTAGACGCCGCCGGTCTGGACGCCGAAATGCGCCAGGATGAAGTTCACTTCCGGGAATTCGCGGATGATCGGGTAGAACTCCGTCGGGATCGAGTACGGACCGTCACCGGTATGCACCTTCACCATCAGGCCGAGATCGGCGCACTTCTTCATGGCCGGACGCAGCCAGTCGAGCGCCCGGTCCGGGCGGTAGGCGTGCATGTTCGCCTGCAGCTGCACCATCTTGAAATCGAACTCCTTGGCGTAGCGTTCGATTTCTTCAGCGCCGTTCTGGGTACCGTAGCGCGGGTTGTAGACGAAGCAGCCGAGGAACCGGTCGGGATGCTCGGTCACCATCTTTTCCGTGTAGGCCATGTACTGGCGGATGGCGGCCTTGCCTTCCAGATCCATCACCTCGTGGGTGTAGATGGTGTTGCCTTGCGGCGGCTGGATGAAGGCCTTGTCGATCCGGCGCGGCTTGCCGTTCACATAATACGGGCCATCCATCATCTTCAGCAGTTTGTCGCCGGTGAACGCCGGTCCGTCGTGTCGCCAAGCCAGGTCCACCAGGTCGGTTGGATAGCAGCTCAGGTCAATAATCATAGGTTTCTCCTGTCGTAGAGGGTCCGGTCGATGCGGGGCCGCGCGATGAACGCCATGCCGGCCGAAGCCGGGCGTGGATCCGCGATCTCAGGAAATGCCGAAGACGGAGGGAACG
>NZ_DASYHB010000170.1:0-371281 GCF_035999185.1 Ensifer sp.
CGAGCAGGTCGTCGAGGGCTTGGGCTTTGTCGATAACTGCGGACATGGTTCTTCTCCCGCAAACGGCTGATCCGTGCTCGGCTCTAGCGATTGCAACAATGTCGGTGGCAAGGGGCGGCGGCTCGGTCGGCCGCCGCAACACTTATCAGGCGGCGGCGCGCTTGCGCTGCTCGTTGATCTGGTTGTCGAGACCATTCACCAATGAGGTCAGATGGATGTCGAATTCGATCTCTGCGAAGGGACCGGAAAGACCGTTCGCCTTGATGCTCGCCTCGTCGGTGCGCTCGGTGACATCGGGCACCAGGCCGTCACGGGTCGCATAGGCGAAATCGTCGTTGACCAGCGGGTCGCCGGCAATGTTGATCTGGGTGGTCAGCTTGCGATGGCCGTCGGCGCTGATGAAGAAGTGGATATGCGCCGGACGCTGACCGTGGCGGCCAAGCGCCGAAAGCAGCTGCTCGGTCGGGCTGCCCGGAGGCACGCCGTAGCCATGCGGCACGATGCTCCGAAACTTGTAACAGCCCTTGGCGTCGGTGACGATCGTGCGGCGCATGTTGAACGGCGCCTGCACGCCGGTCGGGTCGAAATGCGAGTAGAAGCCGCGGGTGTCGCAGTGCCAGACCTCGACGGTCGCGCCTTTCAGCGGCTGGCCGTCGGCGTCATAGACGGTGCCGTGCATGATGAGCGGCTGGCCGTTGGTGTCGCGGCCGTCGTCGAGACGGGCAAAACCTTCCGAGGACGGCGCGCCGGCGACATAGAGCGGGCCTTCGATGGTGCGCGGCGTCGGGTTCTTGATGCCAAGTTCTTCGTCGATCGCGTCGAGGCGTTCGTCGAGGAAGTGGTCGAGGCCAAGGCCGGGCGAGATCAGGCCGGCCTGACCGCTCGCACCGATCTCGTTCACCCAGGCAATGCCGGTCCAGTATTCGTCGGGAGTGATGTCGAGGTCGTCGATCGCCTTGAACAGGTCCGACATCAGCCGGTGCACGATCTGTTTGACGCGCGGATTGCCGCCGTCCTTGTCGAGACCACTCAGGGTCTTCAGGAAAGCTTGCGTCTCCGGCTTGTCGAAAATCTTCACGCTCATGATAATTCCTCCACTTGGATAGATTGAAAGCTAAGCCGCCTGCCAACCTCCCGGCGGCGGCCGAACGAAATCTCAGGTGTCGTCCTCACGGATCGCCGAGGGATGACGCAGCAGCGGCGTCACCTGGATCTGCATGAATTTGAACAACGGCAGGCCCGAGAGGATCTCGTGCAGCTCGGCATTGTCCCTGACGTCGAAGACGCTGAAATTCGCGTACTGGCCGGCGATCCGCCAGATATGACGCCACTTGCCGCTCTGCTGCAGCGCTTGAGAATAGGCCTTCTCGCGAGCGAGAATTTCGGCCGCCTCTTCGGCGGGCAGGTCATGAGGAAGGCGCACATCCATTCTTACGTGAAACAGCATCGCCATCTCCTCACTTCGCAACGCTGATGGTCTTGCGCAGCCCGTCGCGCGCGAAGAATTTCAGCCGGTCATCGTCGAGTTCAATCCCCAGACCTGGCCCATCCGGCACCGTCAGCTCGAAGTCGCTGTAGTCGAGCGGCGTCGCCAGGATTTCCTCGGTCAAAAGCAGTGGGCCGAAGAGTTCCGTGCCCCATTGCAGATTGGCGAAGGTCGAAAAGACATGGGCTGACGCCACCGTGCCGATGCCACCTTCGAGCATCGTGCCGCCATAAAGCTCGATGCCGGCGGCGTCGGCGATCGCGGCAACGCGCTGCGAGTTAAAAAGCCCGCCGCTCTGTTCGATCTTGACGGCAAAGACGTCGGCGCCCTTGGTCTTGGCAATCTCGAAGGCCGATTCAGGTCCGGTCAACGACTCGTCCGCCATCAGTGCCACCGGGAAGCGGCGGACCAGACGGCCGAGCGCTGCGGTCGAGGCGACCGGCTGTTCGACCAGTTCGCAACCGGCGTCCGCGAGCGCCGCCATGCCATAGGCCGCCTCGAATTCGCTCCAGGCCATGTTGACGTCGACGCGCACAGCACCTCGGTCGCCGAGCGCCTTTTTGATCGCCGCCACATGGGCGATGTCGTCCTTCAGCGGCCTGGCGCCGATCTTCAGCTTGAAGATCCGATGACGGCGAAGGTCGAGCATTCTCTCTGCTTCGGCAATATCCTTGGCGGTATCGCCCGAAGCGAGCGTCCAGGCGACCGGCAGGCGTCTGCGCAGCGCACCTCCGAGCAGTTCGCCGACCGACAGGCCATGACGTTTGCCGTGTGCGTCGAGCAGTGCCGTCTCCACGGCACACTTGGCGAAGCGGTTTTCCTTCACCGCCTTGCCGATGCGCGCCATCAGCGCCTTCACGCGGGTCGCGTCCTCACCGAGCATAGCCGGCGCGAAATAGGTATCGATCGCAAGCTTCATGCTTTCCGGGCTCTCGCCACCATAGGCCAGCCCGCCGATCGTCGTGCCTTCGCCGATGCCGACCGTGCCGTCGCTGCAATGGACTTTCACCAGCATCAGCGTCTGCCCGGTCATGGTCGCGACCGACAGCTTGTGCGGCCGGATGGTCGGCAGATCGACCAGCATCGTCTCGACCCGTTCGACGACGGGGGCCAAGGATACTGACGGGGCGATGGGTGCAAGGGTCGTGTTCATGGCTGAACTGTGCGCCGCGTCTTTGGCGGCGTCCAACACCAAATAGGTTCGCTACGATACCTTTATGGTATAGTATGACAGAATATCCACGGATACATGCGGTTACCGCACTGCAACATACCGCAATGGTAGGAAAATGAGAGCTTGAACATGGACCTGCGCCAGCTTCGCTACTTCGTCGCCGTCGCTCGCGAGCGCAATTTCACCCGTGCCGCCGAGCAACTGCACATCGCCCAGCCGCCGCTCAGCCGGCAGATCCAGCTTCTGGAGGAAGAGCTAGGCGTACCATTGATCATCCGTGCGAGCCGTCCCGTGCGGCTGACGGAGGCCGGGCGGCTCTTCTACGAACAGTCGCTGCAGGTTCTCGGCAGGGTCGAGCAGATGGTGGAGGCAACGCGCCGGATCGGACTGAACCAGAACAGGATATTCTCCATCGGCTTCGTCGCCTCCACGCTTTATGGCGGGCTGCCGACGCTGGTGCGCAAGCTGCGCCAGAACGCGCCCGAGCTCGACATCCGCCTGCTCGAAATGGTGTCTGTGCAGCAGATCGCGGCGCTGAAGGAGGGTCGCATCGATGTCGGCTTCGGTCGCCTTCACCACAGCGACCCCAATGTCGTCGGCATCCTGATGCGCGAGGAACGCCTCGCCATCGCGATACCGCAGGGCACGCCGCTTGCGGAAGAAGCATCCCCCCTTCCGCTGGAGGCGCTCGCCGGCCAGAAGCTGATCGTCTACCCGAAGGAACCACGTCCGAGCTATGCCGATCACGTGCTCAGCCTGCTCCACAGCAACGATGTGCGTCCGGCCGAGGTGCATGAGGTGCGCGAAATCCAGAGTGCGCTTGGCCTCGTCGCCTCGGAGGCCGGGCTCTGCGTCGTGCCCTCCTCGGCCCGTCAGGTGCGCTCGGACGTCCACTACCGCATGATCGAGGGCGAACGCGCGACCTCGCCGGTCATTCTCAATCACCGGGTCGGCGACAGCTCGCGCTATATCGAGCTGATCAAGGACCTGATCGTCGAGATGTATGCGGAGAACCCACCCTGGCTTGGCCTGGAGCACAATCTGCCGTTTCGGCCTTCGTTCGTTAAGTGACGAGATCGGGCACGCGCCCGCCCAGGACTTCGTCGCTGCAGACGTCCGCGCTCTTAGCCCAAACATCCCGCACGATCCGCCGAAGCAGGAGCGCCTCGGCCCACCGGTCCGTCGTATCGTTGCCGTCCCGATCCGTGATCGCATAGGGTCGGGGGCCGAGTTCGCAAGTCATGACCAGTTGCGCGTCTGCAGGGGCACGCGACCGCCAGCTGCGAAAGCCGTAGCCCCACCACCCCAGGAAAAGGTCGACCCAGGGCCGATGCTGCGGAAAGGAGATTTCGATCTGGATCTGCTGGCAGGAGCCGATGCGTCCGTGGAAGGCCCAGGCGTTATCGAGGATGCGCTGGATCTGCGCGTGGCTTTCCACCTCGACCGGCAGGGCGAACTCGCGGCCGACGAGATAGTGCGAGAGATCGGCAAGCAGCGGCAGGTCCGGCCGCCTGTCGAGCAGATCCAACGTGAACAAGAGGTCACTGGTGATCCGGTGGCGGTGGGTTTCGATATAGACGGGTACGCCGGCCTTCTCGGCGAGCCGCATCCAGCCGTCGAGAAGCGGCAGGCAATCGTCCACCCGACGCGGGCGGACATCCGCCTGCAGGTCGATATGGCTGACCGGAAACTCCGCGGCCAGTTCCAGTGTGAGCGTGAGGTCTTCAACAGTTCGAGGGAAACAGACGCCCTCGACCTTCAAGCCGGTCCCGCGGATCGCCTCGTTGAGGCGGAGAACGTCATGACGATTGGTATAATGCGCACTGACGCCGTCGAACCCGGCTTCGACGATATCAGCGATGTTTTCCTCAAGGCTGCGCTCCCGGCCATCCGGGTGCCGGCGCTCCATCGCCCAGAGCGACTGAAAGACAAGCAGTGTCTGCATCATGCCGCCCGCGCGCTCTTCAAGAGCGCCTTGAGGTTCACGCCGGGATCGGCAAGCGCGGCAGGATCCGGGCTGACGCCCGCGGCGATCAGCATCTCCGAAAGCTTGATATCCTTGGCGACACTATTGCCGGCTCCGAGACCCGCCGCCGCGACGAGACGCCCGGCATCGAGATAAAACTCCAGTTCGCCGCCGTCGAGTTGGCGAATTACGCTTTGATGTTCCGGCTGCGGCAGACCCGCCACCTGCAGGCCGAGGTCGTATTGATCGGTCCAGAACCAGGGGATGGAGGCGAAGGCCTCCTTGCCGCCGGCCATGTTGCGGGCGACGATTTCTGCCTGAGTGCGGGCATTGCGCCAGCTCTCAAACCGCATGTGCCCGCCGCCCGGCTGCGCCACCGCAGCGCAATCGCCCGCGGCGAAGATGTTCGGATCGCTGGTTCGCAGGCAGTTGTCCGTCAGGATGCCGTTTCCGATCGCGAGCCCCGTCATCTCGGCCAGCGCGGTGTCCGGAGACACGCCGATCGCGGCAACGACGATATCGGCCGGCACCGTCGTGCCATCGGCAAGAACAACGGCGTCGTCAGTGATTTCGCCGATGCCCTGCCCCAAGTGGAACGCGACGCCTTCTTCCTCATGCCGGGCATGGAGCCTGGCGGCAAAGCGCGGCGGCACCGCGCGCCCGAGCGGCTTCGGGGCCATTTCGATCACGCTGACGGCGAGGCCCTTGCCGCGCAGCACGGCGGCGAGTTCCATGCCGATCAGGCCGCCGCCGATAATGGCGACGCTTTTTCCCGTCTGGGCCCGGGAGAAGATGACCTCTGCGTCCGAAAAGGTGCGGAAATCGAGCGCGCGCTGCGAGCCCGGGCATGCCAACCGCCTCGGCCGGGCACCGGTCGCAAGCAGCAGCTTGTCGTAGGCGAGCGTCTGATCGTCGCTCAAGGCAACGGACCGGGCATCCGCATCAAGCTTCAGAGCCGATACACCCTGAAGATAGTCGATGCCGGCAGCCTGAAGCACCTCGGCACCGCAGATCGGCTTCATGTGGACTGTACCGTTGAGCGGTTTCGACAGCGGCGGCCGCTCGTAGGGCAAATGCGGCTCTGTACCGACCAGCGTAACACTGCCGGCAAAGCCCGCTTCGCGCAGTGCGAAAGCGGCGCGGGTACCGGCTTCGCCGGCGCCGATGATGACGATGCGGTCCATGGACTGGCTCCGTAGATCAGTAAGGTGGAACGGGAACAGGCGGAGAACCACGCCTCAACCTGTTCACCTCAAGAAAAAGGGTGGCCGGCGCAGGCAGGAGAAATGCGCCGGCCGGGGAGGATCAGTTGCGGGTCGCGTAGTCCGCCATGTTCTTCGGCGTGACGAGTTCGAACGGAACCCAGACATTCTTGTCGACGGCTTCGCCGCGCACGAGCGAGACGGCCGCGTCCACGGCGCTTGCCGATTGCCCCTTGGCGTTCTGGAACACGGTCGCGTCGAGGTCGCCGGCGGCCATGGCGGCAAGGCCATCCTGCGTCGCGTCGATACCGACGACGATCACGTCGTCCATCGAGACACCAGCGGCTTTGAGCGCCTGGATGGCACCGATCGCCATCTCGTCATTGTTGGCAAAGACCACGTCGATCGGCCGTCCCGCCGTGATCCAGTTCGTCGTCAGGTCCATCGCGTTGGTGCGTGTCCAGGCGGCTGACTGTTCGTCGGCGATGGTGGCGCCCTTGCAGTCGCCGGCGGCCAGCGTCTCCTTGAACGACGAGGTCCGGTCACGCGAGGCCTGGTGGGCGAGGTCGCCCATCAGGATATAGACCTGCGCGTCTCCGGCCTTGCCCTTTTCCTTCAGCAGCGAACAGGCGGCCTCCGCCCCCAGCCGGCCGGAGTCGGTTTCCTTCGAGCCGACATAGGCCTGTTTTGCCGGCAATTTGCCGAGGTTTTCCGGTTCGAGATTGAGGTAGACGAGCGGAATGCCGGCCTTCTCCGCCGCCTCGCTGATGCCTGGGGCAGCCGAAGTATCGGTCAGCGTCATGATGATCGCATCGACGCCGGCGGCGATGAAGTTGTTCACCTGGTTGAGCTGCTTGGAGATATCGGTCTGGGCGTCCTCGATCTGGACAGTGGCGCCGTTGACCTCCGTGACACGAGCGTTGATGCCCTCGCGCAGCAGCGTCTGGAAGTTGTTGTCAAAACTTTGCATCGAGACACCGATCGTCTCCGCCGAAGCAGCACTTCCCATCAAGGCGGCAAGCGCTGCCGCCAGGCACATGGATTTCATGATTTCCTCCCGAGGGGTGCCGGATCACCCGAGTGCATTCCGGGGGCCCGGCGGGCCCGGCCAATGCTGACGTGGCTGGCCTTAGCCGAGTGCCACGCGGACCTCGCCGTCGACGATCTCGGCGGGGTAGGTCTTGAGGTTCTCACAGGCCGGAAGCCTGATGGCTTCACCGGTGCGGTAGTCGAACGCGCCGGAATGCTTGGGACACTCCACCTCGTAGTCCATGACCAGCCCATCGGCGAGATGAATGGCCTCATGGGTGCAGAGGCCGGCGGTGCAATAGACACTGTCGTCTGGGCCGCGATAGATCGCATAGGTGCGGCCGGCATGGTCGAAGCGGATCGCGCCTTCCTGTTCGATGTCGTCCAGTTTGCAGGCTGGTACCCAGGTTATGACGTTGCTCATTCTGCTGCCTCCCCGATGGTGTTGCGCGCCTTGCGGGCTGCGAGTTTTTCCTTGCGCTTGCGGTAGCGCTCCTGCATGCGCGCCTCGCCCTCCTTGGAGCCGTCGTGCCAGGTGCCGAACCAGCGATCGAGCGGGATCAGGGCGTCGCCGTAGTTCACCTCGAAATACTTGTGGTGCAGGTAATGCGCATAGGCGTGGCTATCGACGAGGGTCTCTTCTCCGACCTCGACCTTGTCAAAGCCGACATGGCCGGGAATGGCGCCGAAGCCCGCATAGTGCAGCTGGTAGAGCATCAGGATCGGGTTGGACGGCAGGACCAGGTGGTAGAAGGCGGTACCGAAATAAAGCAAGTGTTCGACCGGATGCATCGACAGCGACGACCAGGGCGACGGGTTCACCGAATTGTGGTGGACCGAATGCACCCACTTGTAGAGCAGCGGCGTGTGGATGAGCCGGTGGATGCAGAAGAAGTGGAACTCGTGGATAACGGGGACCACGAGCGCGACAAGGGCAAGCGTCCAGGGGTTTTCCGCGAAGGTGAGCCAGGGCGCATAGCCGTTGGCGTAAGCCCAGAGCATGGCGACCTCGACGGCGGTCCAGATCGTCACGCCCGACAGGAACGTGCGCAGGACATTGTCGAGGTTCTGGCTCTCGAACCAGAAGGCCTTGCTCTTCTGCTCGGCCGGAAACTTGCCGTTATACTTGAAGCGGTTTTCCTGCCGCTTCAGCACGTAGAGGTGCAGTTCGAATGCGCCATAGAACAGGAAGACGCAGACGGTATTGACCACATAAAGCCAGGCGATCCAGCCGAAGCTCAAGCTCTGCATCGTCTCAACAGGTGGGATCACCCAGGCCCAATAGGCAACCGCCGAGGCGGCGAAGATCGCGTTCCACGGAAAGAAGTAGTGTGGCAGCCACTTGACGAGCGCCATCAGCTTCGGCGGAAAGGCAAACAGCGGCGCCGTCTCGATCGGCTCGTTCGGCGCCCAGTCGCCGCGCTTGTTGCGCGTCCCATATTTCAGATCATCCATGACGCTCTCCTCCCGGCGGAACGCGTGGGTTCCGCAAAATCACTGGCGAAGGAGAGCGCCTCTGGGCGCTGATTTTCGGCACTTGAAATGCCGGCCTCCTTGCTGATCAAAATCTAACAGGAGGTTCTCTGATAACCGAAGGCTTCCTTGATCAAATCAGATCAAAGGCTCTCGGCGGTGATGGTGATGAAGCGAATGGGTGCCTTGTCCGGCTCCATCTCGGAAAGGCCGATGCGTCGCAGCAGGAGATCAAGGGTACGGCGGGCCTGGGCCTCGGGCGCCTGGTCGAGAACGACATCCATGATGCCGTCGGCAAGCGCCTTGCGGGTATAGTCGGTCAGCTCGTGGCCGACGAAGAAGATCTCACGCCCGCGAGGATGCCGGCGAAGCACGTCGATCAACGCTGCGTTGGCGCCGCCGGCGTTATAGATGCCGGCCAA
Organism: Ensifer sp.; assembly: GCF_035999185.1. Lineage (GTDB taxonomy): Bacteria > Pseudomonadota > Alphaproteobacteria > Rhizobiales > Rhizobiaceae > Ensifer. Next base: position 8,753 of record NZ_DASYHB010000170.1, read on the forward strand.
ATCAGGATACATCTCGAGCGCCGATCGCAGCGCTTCGGCGCCGTAGTGCTCCTCGTCACGGGTAAAACCCAGCCATTCGAACCGGCGTTCTCCTGGGTGATCATGGAAGTAGTCCGAAAAGCCACTCAGACGGTCGCGATGGACCTGATAGATCGGGTGACAGAGCGCAACGACCGGGCCGGCGCGCGTCCCCATGCGGCCGATGTAGAGCGCAGCTGTCCGCCCTGCGGCGTAGTTGTCGATGCCGACGAATTCTCCCAGCTTGTCGGAAGACCTTGTCACGACATGGACAACTGGCACGCCACGCGCAACCACGGCCTCGACGGCGGCGCTGATCAAGGGATGGTTGGGTACGGCAAGAATCAATCCGGCGCGCGGCACGTCGGTTGATAAGATGCGCCTGGCGATCTCCTCCGGTTTCATCTCCTCGGTAAAGCTTCGATGGACGACCACGAGCGGATCGAGCGTCTCGGCGATCCGCTGGAACGCCTGCGACAGGCGGCGATAAAACGTCGTCTCCGGGCGCACCATCAGCACGTCGATGCGCAAAAGCCCGCGATGGGCATCGGGAAGCGTGCGCGGGTAGTTCAGGCTCCGCGCGGCAACGACCACTTTTTCGACCAGTTCCGGTCGAACGCCGCCGCGTCCGTTGAGCACGCGCTCGACCGTGGCGGTCCCGACGCCCGCCAACTCGGCGATATCGCGATAGTTCGGTTTGCTCACAAAGGTTTCCTAGGCACGGGCCGGCACGACAGGATCTTAGCGACTTAACATGGAACATGTCGTCTTCGACAGAGAGCTGACCGATGTTCGGCATCGACCTCGCCGCCGTCCAATCCCCACCTATATCAAGCCCGTATTCGGAACTGCACGAGGCATCCATGACCTACGAGTTGTATTACTGGGACGGCATCCAGGGCCGCGGCGAATTTGTGCGGCTGGCGCTCGAAGACGCCGGGGCTGACTATGTCGACGTCACGCGCGTGCCGGGCCGCGGCACCGGCGAAATGCTAAAGCTGATGGACAGCACCGATGAGGCGCACGTCCCCTTCGCTCCACCATTTCTAAGGGACGGCGACCAGATCGTTTCGCACGTGGCGAACATTCTCCTTTATCTCGGTCCCAAGCTCGGACTGGCGGCGAAGGACGAAGCGTCGCGCTGGTTCGCCAACGGCCTGCAGCTCACGATCACGGACTTCGTCGCCGAGGTGCACGACACCCACCATCCGATCGCAACGTCGAAATACTACGAGGAGCAGAAGGAGGAGGCGAAGGACCGGGCGTTCGAATTCGTCACCAACCGCATCCCGAAATTTCTCGGTTACTTCGAGCGCGTGCTCGCGCAAAACCCTGAGGGCAGCGGCCACGCGGTCGGCAGCGACACCACCTATGTCGACCTGTCGCTCTTCCAGGTAATCGAAGGGCTCCGCTATGCGTTTCCAAAAGCCATGCGTCACTATGAGCCGCAATACCCCGCGCTTCTGAAGCTGCATGGCTCCGTGAAAGCGCGGCCGAACATCGCCGCGTACCTCGCGTCTCCCCGACGGCTGGCATTCAACGAAAACGGCATCTTTCGCCGCTATCCCGAACTCGACATCGAGCCCTGAGCAACAGGGCCGCCGGCATCACGCAGCGGCGGCCCGCTGCTCACGCAGGAACTCGGAGACGCGCCTCAACCCTTCGCGCAGGATGCCTTCATTGTTGGCGTAGCCGATCCTGAAATAGCCCTCCATGTCCATGGCGCTCTCTCCGGTCAGCGCAAGCATTGCGTGAGCGGCAGCTTTGCCGTCTACAGCTCGGCCCAGGCCCATTCCTACATCAACGAAGGCGACACCGTTGTGCGCTTCGTCCGCAATGTCATTTCCTAGCCCATGGGGCGCCAGCCATCGGATTGATCAGACGTGGGCGGAGCCGTTGCGACGGCGGCTAAACCTACGCGATCGAATCCACCCGATCGGGGTAGAACGCCAGAAAATCCTTGATTCCGGCGACCGCCGGATGCGGGTTCTCGTAGGTCCAGACAGCATTGTTCGACCGCTCGCCGCCGGATGGGACGCTATAATAGGACGCCTCGCCCTTATACGGGCAGTGCGATGTATGATCCGTGCGCGCGAGCAAAGACATGTCGACATCCTTGCGCGGGATGTACTGCACCGGCGGATAGGACGCCTCTTGCAAAGTCAACGCATCGCGTGTGTCAGCAATCACGCGTCCGCCGACCTTGACGACGACGCGTCCCGGGTTTCGAGCTATGCTGATTGGATGATCAGGACCAGGGATCTTCATCGGTTTTTCGGGCATGGGCGATCACCTCTGAAACGTTGTCGTTCTCTAGATGGTAATCGAGTGACCGATTTCCAATCAGCAGGGCCAGGCCCCGATGCAGCCAGATATCGATGGCGTCAGCGACATTCTCGACGCTGGCGACTGTCAGTTTTTTTCCGCCGCAGTGCGGAGCGCTGCGTTCGGCTTCTCGCCGGCCTCGGTCGCCGGTTGGGTGCTTTCGTCGAGCAACCTGCGCACGGCCATCACGCCCTTGGCCGTATCTGACCAGCTGTGCCTCCAGACGAGCAGCCCAACGGAACAGATCGTGGCAACCATGAACATGACCGGGCCGAAAAACCAGACCGCCGCTGCGACGGTGAAATAATAGGAGCGGACGCCCTGGCTGAAGGAACGAAGGGCGGGATTGATCATCAGCGAAAGTGCGTGCGCCCACGCCGCGATATCGCGCACTTCCTCCCTCGATGGGCTGGCTCCTATCGCCGCAAGGCAGTAGTTGATCTGCCGCACCGCCCAGATGAAATCGGAAAGCCCGCGCAACAGGGTCGCCATGATGAGCAGCACTTTCATCTGGAACAGCCATAGCGGCTCGATGGGTGCGAACATCCCGATGATCCCGGCATTGAGCGTGGGTATCGGCTGCACGAAGAGCGCACCGCTGATGGCAACGATGACAATCAGGTTGGCCGAACCGAAGAACGAGGCCGAGTTGATCGTGTGACCGAGAATGGCGGCATCGCCGATGAAGTTCGTATCCCGCGTCAGGACCTCGCGCATCCAGGCTTTCCGGACGCTCACCATGTCGAGCATTAGGCTGTCCTTCCGGCGCGGCCAGCCGAGCGCCATCATCGGCTCCAACGCCGCCCAGGTCACCAGAAAAAAGACAATCGCAATCCAATCGAGCAACTGCACGGCTGACCTCCCACCATTACCCGCTCCTAATAGAGGCAGGTGAACGGGTCTCGTCAACGCGGCGCGAACGCCAACAGGTTCGAAGTGCGCCGCCCTTCGTACCCTCCGACGGACGCATGCGGAGCCGTCGTTGATCGACGGGTCGACCCCATCGCACGTCATCCGCTACTTCGAGCCTCGATCATAAGCAGCGACGGCGGCGCGACCTGCCAACGACCGAATTTTGCCCGTGCGTTTCTGCCTGGCGCGGCACAAGCGTGCGGACTTGTTCGATGACCCGCCCTTTCCTGTCGACCACGCGCACCTTGAGCGATTGACAACGCCTGTATCCTGGATACAATTTGCCTCGATCTTGGGAGGGATCGATGAACCAATCCTTTGAATGGCGAAGCCAGTCACGCCTTCTCGACGAAGTGGCCCAGGCCCTTCGCGAACGCATCTATGCCGGGGTCTATGCGCCGGGTGCGACGCTGCGCCAGGAAAAGATCGCCGCCGAGTTCGGCATCAGCCGCACACCGCTTCGCGAAGCATTGCGGGTGCTCGAGCGCGACGGGCTCGTGGTCAACAAGCCGGGGAGCGGGGTCAGGGTCGCGACCGCCGACCTGCCGAAGCTGCTCGACGCCTATGCGGTGCGTGAGGCGATGGATGGCGTGGCTGCCCGCAACGCCGCCGAGCGGGCCACCGCCGCAGAGATCAAGGACCTGGCAAAACAGGTCGAACGCCAGCGCAAGATCGTCGAGCGCTGGGATCCCGCCGCCTACACCCAGTCCAACGTCGTCTTTCACGAGGCGATCGTCAGTGCGTCGCGCAATGCCTCGCTGGCGCCGCTCGGGCCGCTTTTGCGCATGACCTCGCAAGTCTTTGCGCCCGCCTTTTCGCTCTCAAGCGAACGGGCGAACACCGCGGTCGCCGAACACGGGTTGATCGTCGAGGCGATCGCTGCGCGCAACCTTGACGAAGCTGAGAAACTGGCGCGCGCCCATATCAACGCGACGGCCATGAGATTGAAGGCGCTCCTTGAGGGGCGCGAGACTGACGAAGAGGCATGACTGTGAAGACCTACGGCAATTTCATCGCGAACACCTGGCAGGACGCAACAGGCGGCGAGTTCATTCCTGTCCGCGATCCTTCCAGCGGCGAGCAATTCGCGCGCATCGCCCGGGGAACCCGGGACGACGTGGATCTCGCGGTGCGCTCCGCACGCGCGGCGCTCTCCGGCGACTGGGGCCAGATGACGCCGACCGAGCGCGGCCGGGTGCTCACGCGCATTTCAGCAGCGGTGCTGCGCAACATCGACCTTCTGACGGAACTCGAAGCGCGCGATGTCGGCAAGCCCGTGACGCAAGCACGCGCCGACGTCGTGGCACTTGCCCGCTATCTCGAATTCTATGGCGGCGCCGCCGACAAGGTGCATGGCGACACCATCCCCTATCAGAACGGCTTCACCGTGCTGACCGTCTATGAGCCACATGGCGTCACGGGCCATATCATCCCCTGGAACTACCCGATGCAGATCCTCGGCCGCAGCCTCGGTGCCGCCCTTGCCATGGGCAATGCCGCCGTGGTCAAGCCGGCGGAAGAGGCCTGCCTGACGATCCTCGAATTCGCACGGATTGCCGAAGAAGAAGGCTTGCCTTCCGGCGCACTCAACGTTGTTACGGGCTTCGGCTCGGAAGCGGGCGCTGCCCTTTCTGAACACCCCGACGTCAATCACATCTCCTTTACCGGTTCGGTTCGAACAGGCGAGATGGTGCAGGCGACTGCCGCGAAGAACGCGGTGCCGGTGACGCTGGAACTTGGCGGCAAATCGGCGCAGATCGTCTTTGCCGATGCTGACCTCGACCGCGCCGTTCCGTTCCTCGTCAATGCCGGCATCCAGAATGCCGGCCAGACCTGCTCGGCCTCGTCGCGTATCCTCGTCGAGCGCGCCGTCTACGAAGAGGTGGTCGCGCGCATGAGCGAACGTTACCGCGCGCTGAAGGTCGGCCCGGCCAGCGCCGATCTCTCCGTCGGCCCGGTCGTCTCGCAAAGGCAGAAGGCCATCATCGAAAGCTTCCTCGCCGATGCCGCGAAGGACGGCCTCAAGATCGCGGCCCAGGGCGAGATCGTCGCCGACGCGCCCTCGCAAGGCGCCTATGTCGCGCCCACTCTTTTGCGGGATGTGCCTCATGCGCACCGCACGGTGCAGGAAGAGATCTTCGGCCCGGTACAGGTGATCATGCCGTTCGACGGCGAAGAAGAAGCGATCCGCCTTGCCAACGGCACCGCCTACGGTCTCGTCTGCGGTGTGTGGACCAATGACGGGGGAAGGCAGTTGCGCATGGCGCGCGCCGTGCACGCCGGCCAGGTCTTCATCAACAATTACGGCGCTGGCGGCGGCGTCGAGCTGCCCTTCGGCGGCGTCAAGAAATCCGGCCATGGCCGTGAGAAGGGTTTTGAGGCCCTCTACGGCTTTGCAAGCATGAAAACCATTTCTGTCTACCACGGCTAGAACGGGGTGAATGTGGGCGGCGTCCGCCCCATCCTGCTCCAGCTATGAATGCCTGAGGAGAAATACCGTGTCACTAGAAGGTAAAGTCGCTCTCATCACCGGCGCGGGTTCCGGCTTCGGCGAGGGCATTGCCAAACGCTTCGTCGAGGGCGGCGCCAAGGTCATCGTCGTCGATCGCGATGCTGCAGGCGCCGAACGTGTTGCCAAGGCGCTCGGCGGCAACGCGTTCGCGGTTGTTGCAGACATCGCCAAGGAAGCAGACGTCGAAGCCGCCGTTGCGGCCGGCCTCGAAAAATTCGGGCGCGTCGATATCCTGATCAACAATGCCGGCATCGGCCACAAGCCGCAGAACGCCGAACTGGTCGAACCGGACGAATTCGATCGCATCCTCGGCGTCAATGTACGCGGCGTCTACCTGATGACGCGAGCGCTGTTGCCGCACATGAAGGACAGCAAGGCCGGCGTGATCGTCAACATCGCTTCGACCGGCGCCAACCGGCCGCGACCGAACCTTGCCTGGTACAATGCGACCAAGGGCTGGGTGGTGTCTGCCACCAAGGCGCTGGCGATCGAGCTTGCGCCCTTCAACATCCGTGTCGTCGCGCTCAATCCGGTCGCCGGGGAAACGCCGCTTCTCACCACGTTCATGGGCGAGGACAGCGAAGAAATCCGCAAGAAGTTCCGCGACTCCATTCCGCTCGGGCGCCTGCTGAAGCCGGAAGATCTCGCTGAGGCCGCCTATTTCGTCGCCTCGCCGCAGGCGTCGATGATCACTGGCGTCGCGCTCGACGTCGACGGCGGTCGGTCGATCTAAGCAACTGGGACCACAAACAACCAAACCGCAAAGCGGGGGAACCATGATGAACTTGACGAAATGGGCACTTGCCTCGTGCTTCATCGCCGCGTCGCTGACGACGGCGATGGCCAAGGACACGATCACCGTCGGCCAGGTGCTGGAGCCGCCGGGCCTCGACCCGACCGCGGGTGCCGCAGCACCGATCCGCTACATCACCTACGGCAACCTCTTCGAGGGTCTGGTGCGCGTGGTCGAGGATGGCAGCGTCAAGCCGCTGCTCGCCGAGAGCTGGACGGTCTCCGACGACCAGAAGACCTACAGCTTCAAGCTTCGCCAGGGCGTCAAGTTCCACGATGGCACCGCGTTCGACTGCTCGATCGTGAAATTCTCCTATGAGCGCGCCGTCTCGGCGGATTCCACCAATGCACAGAAAGGCCTGTTCGAGCCGATCGAAAAGACCGAGTGCCCGGATCCGGCAACCGCCGTCGTGACACTGAAGCGCCCGGCGTCCAACTTCCTGTTCAACATGGCCTGGGGCGATGCCGTGATGATCGCGCCTTCGTCTGCCGCCGAGAACAAGACCAAGCCGGTCGGCACCGGCCCGTTCAAGTTCAAGGAATGGGCGAAGGGCGACAAGGTGGTTTTGGAGAAGAACGCCGACTATTGGGGCGAACCGGCCAAGCTCAGCGAAGTGACCTTCAAGTTCATCAGCGATCCGTCGGCTGCCGCTGCCGCCGTTCTCGCCGGCGACGTCGACGCCTTCCCGATGTTCCAGGCGGCCGAACTCGTCAGCCAGTTTCAGAGCGATCCGAACCTGCAGGTCGAGGTCGGCAGCACATCCGGCAAGGTGGTGCTTGCGCTCAACAATGCGAGGAAGCCGTTTGATGACGTCCGCGTCCGTCAGGCGCTGGCCTACGCGATCGACCGCAAATCGCTGGTCGAAGGCACTTACTCGGGCTTCGGCACGACGATCGGCTCGCACTACTCGCCGGTCGAGCCCGGTTATGTCGACCTGAACGACACCTACGCCTACGACCCGGGCAAGGCGCAGCAACTGCTGCAGGAGGCCGGCGTTCAGAACCTCGAGATCACCATCATGCTGCCGCCGCCGGCCTATGCACGGCGTGGCGGCGAGATCATCGCGGCAATGCTTGCCGAAGTCGGCGTCAAGGTAAACCTCGTTCCGATCGAGTTCGCGCAATGGCTCGACCAGGTGTTCAAGAACTCGGACTTCGACGCGACGATCATCGCCCATGCCGAGGCCCGCGACCTCGATATCTATGCCCGCGACAAGTACTACTTCAACTACCAGAACCCGGAATACAAGGCGCTCTACAAGTCCTTCACGCAGGCCTCGACCGAAGCCGAGCAGTTGGATCTCGCAGGCCAGCTGCAGCGCAAGCTCGCCGCCGACGAGCCGAACGTCTTCCTCTACGCGCTGCCGAAGATCGGCGTGTGGAACAAGAAGGTAAAGGGCCTCTGGAAGAACATGCCGGTTCCGGCTGACGACCAGACCCAGACCTATTGGGAAAACTGACCCTTCGTTGGAGGGGGATGCGGGCGGAAAACCGCTTATGCTTCCCCTTCCCGCTCTATCCGCCCGTTGACGGAGGGCGGATATAGACCAGGCGTTGGCCGGCACACCCGGCGCCGGCCAACGCGCGCTCTTTCCGGGAGGTTGATGTGGTTTCCTTTATCGGCGGTCGCCTCGTGTCGCTCGTTCTGACGACGCTCGCCGCCTCAGTCATCGTCTTTCTGCTGATGCAGGTGCTGCCCGGCGACCCCGCCGTGCTTATGCTCGGCATGAATGCCGACGCCGATGCGATCGCGGCGCTGCACCGGCAGCTCGGCCTCGATCAGCCGATCTGGATACGTTACCTCCACTGGATCGGCGGCTTTGTCGTCGGCGATTTCGGCACGAGCCTCACCTATTCGGTGCCGATCCGCGAACTGCTTGGCCCCCGTATTCTGGTGACGCTGCCGCTCGCTCTGCTTTCGATGGCGATCTCCGTCGTCGTCGCCATAACCATCGGCGTCTATGCCGCCGCCAACCGCGGCAAGGCCGGCGACACCGTCGTCATGGGCATCGCCCAGGTCGGCGTCGCCATCCCGAACTTCTGGCTGGCGCTGCTGTTCATCCTGCTGTTCGCGCTGAAGCTCGCCTGGTTCCCGGCGTCAGGCTTTGCCGGCTGGGAAGGCGGCATCTGGAACGGGCTGCAGTCGCTGATCCTGCCCGCCTTCGCCCTCGGCCTGCCGCTTGCCGCCATTCTTGCACGTGTGACCCGCTCCGCCGTCATCGAAACGCTCGGCGAGGATTTCATCCGCACCGCCCGCGCCAAAGGGCTTTCCCACTCGGGCGCACTGTGGAAGCATGCCGTACCGAATGCGCTGATCCCGGTTGTCACCATCGTCGGCCTGCAGTTTTCCTTTCTGCTTGCCGGCACGATCATCATCGAAAACGTCTTCAACCTGCCGGGCATCGGCCGCCTGGTGTTCCAGGCGATCGCCCAGCGCGATCTCGTCACCGTGCAGACGCTGGTGACGCTGCTTGCCGCCTCCGTCATCACCATCAACTTCCTCGTCGATCTGGTCTATGGCTACCTGGATCCGCGGTTGTCGCGGGGAGGCCACTGATGTCCGCTCAAGCATCTGCCTCCGAACCCGGCCTCCTCTCCAAGCTCGTCGGCAGCCGCAGCCTGACGATCGGCGCCGCGGTCACCCTCATCCTCGTGGCGATGGCGCTCGTCTCCTTCGTCTGGACGCCCTATTCGCCGACCGCGATGAATTTTCGCGACAAGCTGCAGGGGCCGAGCCTTGGCCACTGGTTCGGCACCGACAATTTCGGCCGCGACATCCTGTCGATGATCATGGTCGGCGCCCGCAACTCGATCTCGGTCTCGATCGTCGCGGTGCTCGTCGGCGCCGGCATAGGTGTGCCGCTTGGTGCCTGGGCGGCTGCCCGCGGCGGCTGGGTTGACGGCCTCGTCATGCGCATGAGCGACCTTGCCTTTGCCTTCCCCGCACTTCTGACCGCCGTCATCATCACCGCCATCTTCGGTCCCGGTGCGACCAACGCGATGATCGCGATCGGCATCTTCAACATCCCGGTCTTTGCCCGCGTCACCCGCGGCGCCTCGATGGGCCTCTGGAAGCGCGAATATGTGCAGGCCGCTCGCTGTGCCGGTCGCGGCGACGTTGCGATCACCCTTCTGCACATTCTTCCGAACATCAACCATGTGCTGCTCGTCCAGGTGACGATCCAGTTCGCGCTCGCGATCGTCGCTGAAGCCGGCCTCTCCTATGTCGGTCTCGGCACCCAGCCGCCGATGCCGAGCTGGGGCAAGATGCTGAACGACGCCCAGACTTTCATCTACCAGGCGCCGTGGCTCGCGATCTTCCCGGGGCTGGCGATCACCTTCGCCGTGCTCGGCCTCAATCTGCTTGGCGACGGCCTGCGCGACATTCTCGATCCGCGCGTGAGGCGGCAACGATGACGAACCCCTTGCTCCACATGGCCGGCATGTCGGTCGAACTCTCGGCAGGCAAAAGCCAGGTCGATATCGTCTGCGACATCGATCTGGAGCTCAACCGCGGCGAACGCCTCGGCATCGTCGGCGAATCCGGCAGCGGCAAGTCGATGACGGCCCTCGCCGTCATGGGGCTGTTGCCGCAGCGCATGCGCGTGCGCGGCGAACTCCTGTTCGACGGCCGCAATCTCGCGGGGCTGCCGGAAGCCGATTATTGCGGCTACCGCGGCCGGCGTGTCGCGATGATCTTCCAGGAGCCGATGACCGCGCTCAATCCGGTGAAATCGATCGGCGCGCAGATCGCTGAGGGTCGGCGGCTGCATCTCGGCGAAACCAAGACGGATGCCGAGAAGAAAGCGCGCGCCCTTCTCGACCGGGTCGGCCTGCCGGCGCCGCGCTTTGATCTCGATCTCTATCCGCACCAGCTTTCGGGCGGCCAAAGGCAGCGCGTGATGATCGCCATGGCAATTGCCTGCGAACCGGACCTTCTGATCGCCGACGAGCCGACAACGGCGCTTGACGTGACAGTGCAGGCGCAGATCCTCGACCTGCTCGACGAACTGATCGAGGACACCGGCACGGCGCTGATGCTGATCACCCACGATCTCGGCGTTGTCTCGGAAATGACCGACCGCATCGCCGTGATGTATGCCGGGCGCATCATCGAGACCGGGCGTACGGACGATGTCTTTGCCCACATGGCACACCCGTATGCCCGCGGCCTCTTCGCCGCCTCGCCACACGCCGCCGCCCTGGCGCCACGCCCGACGGGCGAAGGTCGGCCACGGTTGAATGCCATCCCCGGCATCGTTCCCGATCCCTTCGGTCGTCCGCCCCACTGTTCCTTTGCCGAACGCTGTTCCTTCGCTGAAGCCGATTGCCGCCAGGCGATCCCGGCGCTGGACCTGATCAACACAGATGAACATGTGCCGCATCGCGCCGCCTGCTTTCATCCGCGCGAAAGGATGGTGGCACCGTGACCAAGACCATTCTGAAGACCACCGATCTCGTGCGCGAGTACGACCTGCCGCGGCCGTCGATCTTCTCGAAACAAAGCCGCCTGCGCGTGCTGCACGGCGTCAGCATCGAGCTGGCGGCGGGCCAGAGCCTTGGGATCGTCGGCGAAAGCGGCTCCGGCAAGTCGACGCTGGCGCGCGCCGTCATGGGGCTGGAACGGCCGCAATCGGGCGAGGTCAATATCGCCGGAAAGGATATCTACGCGCTCGACCGGTCTGGACTGCGCGAAGCCCGCAAAGGCTTTCAGGCGATCTTCCAGGACCCCTACGGCTCGCTCGATCCGCGCCACACGGTCCGGACAATCATCTCCGAGCCGATCGTATCGCTGGAGCGCGGCACCAGTACGGCCGAGCGTGAACGGCGGATCGCCGAAGTGCTGGAAGCCGTCGGCCTGCCGCTGGCGTCGGCCGACAAGTACCCGCACGAATTTTCCGGCGGCCAGCGCCAGCGCATCGCCATTGCCCGCGCGCTGGTTACCCGGCCTTCCTTGATCGTTGCCGACGAGCCGGTCTCGGCGCTTGACGTGTCGATCCAGGCGCAGGTGCTGAACCTGATGATGGACCTGCAGGAAAAACTTGGTCTTTCCTATCTGTTCATCAGCCACGATCTCGGCGTGGTGCGCGCCATCACCGACCGGGTCGCCGTCATGCATCTCGGCCGGATCGTCGAGGAAGGGCCAACGAACGAGGTCTTCGACAATCCGCGCCACCCCTATACCCAGGCGCTCGTTGCCGCCGTGCCGAAGCCCTTCTCCGGGCGGCGCAAGCGCGTACGTTCCGATGGGCCGCCGCAAACGCCTGTCCATACAGCAACAACCGCAGCCGGCTGCGCCTATGCTGCCGTCTGTCCCCGCAGGCAGGAGATCTGTCTGACGCGAACGCCTGAGGCCAAGCCGGTGACGCCGGCCTGGTCCGCCCGCTGCCATTTTGCCTAGGAAGTGCCCCATGTCCGAACTCGCCGATCTCTCCGCCGTCGATCTTGTCGAGGCCTATCGCTCGAAAAGGCTCTCGCCCGTCGAAGTCACCGAAGCCGTCATCGCCCGCATCGATGCTTCCGAGCCGAAGCTGAACGCGCTCTGGGCCTATGACCCGGCCGAAGCCCGTAGGGCCGCCAAGGCATCGGAAGCGCGCTGGGCAAAGGGCGAGCCGCTCGGCGCGATCGACGGCGTGCCGGTGACGATCAAGGAGAACATCGCCACCAAGGGCACCGCCGTCCCGCTCGGCTGCGCCGCCGTGTCGCTGACACTGGCCACAGCCGACGCACCGCCGGCGGCGCGCACCCGCGAGGCTGGCGGCATTCTTCTCGCCAAGACCACCATGCCCGACTACGGCATGCTTTCTTCCGGTCTTTCCAGCTTCCACAAGCTCGCCCGCAATCCGTGGGACATTTCGGCCAATCCGGGCGGTTCGAGCGCCGGTGCCGGTGCGGCAGCCGCCGCCGGTTATGGCCCCCTTCATATCGGCACCGATATCGGCGGCTCCGTTCGCCTGCCGGCCGGCTGGTGTGGCGTCGTCGGCCTCAAGCCTTCGGCAGGCCGCGTCCCGATCAACCCGCCGTTCATCGGCCGTGTCGCCGGGCCGATGACGCGCACCGTCGCCGACACCGCGCTCTACATGTCGGTCCTGTCGAAGCCCGACGCCCGGGACACCATGGCCCTGCCCTATGCTGACATTCCCTGGCTCGATCTCGATCGCGACGTGAAAGGCCTGAAGATCGGCCTCTGGCTCGACGCCGGCTTCGGCCAGGCGGTCACCGAGGAAACGGAACAGGCGGTCAAGCGGGCAGCAAGGCTCTTTGCCGACGCCGGCGCGACCGTCGAGCCGATCGGCCCGTTCCTGACACGCGAGATGATCGACGGTCTCGACCGCTTCTGGCGGGCGCGCGGCTGGGAAGACGTGTCGCGCCTTTCGCCGGAGAAACAGGCGCAGATCCTGCCCTACATCTTCGACTGGATCAAAACGGCCGAAAACTTCTCCGGCCGCGAGGTCTATACCGGCTTCGCCCAGATCGAAGCCATGCGCAACGCGCTGCATGCGGCACTTTCCGGCTATGACTTCATCCTCTCGCCGACCGCGCCGACGGCATCCTATCCGGCCGAATGGGCCTCGCCGGTCAACGATCCGCAGAAGCCGTTCGAACACATCGCCTTTACCGTCGCCGTCAACATGGGTGGACAGCCGGCGATCTCGATCAACTGCGGCTACACCGCCGGCGGACTGCCGATCGGATTGCAGATCATCGGCCAACAGTTCGACGATATCGGCGTGCTTCGCCTGGCACGCTCCTATGAGACCATGCGCCCCGAGCAGCGGCCCTGGCCGAAGGTAACCGCATGACCGACACGATGCGTTACACCGTCGAAAGCGGCGATCTGGAAAACATCGTCTCGCGGCTGCTCGACATCGTTCGCCGGCTCGGCGTCAGCGTGTCAAAGCTTGCCGTCGAGGTCGATGGCGGCAAGGCGATCCTCGAGATCGCCGTCGCCGCGACCTCGCAGAGCATCGCCAACACGCTTCGCGAGCGCATCGGCCAGATCGAAGGCGCAAAGCCTGCGGCTTAGCCCCGCCCGCATCATTATCATCAACGCGGCCGCGCCGCTTTTTCATCAGACCAGACACAGGAGTGCCGACAATGGCCCGCAAACTTTTCATCCTTCCCGGCGACGGCATCGGCCCGGAAGCCATGGCGGAAGTCCGCAAAATCATCGCCTACATGAACGCCGAGCTTTCGGCCGGCTTCGTGACCGACGAGGGCCTGGTCGGCGGTTCGGCCTATGACGCCCACGGCCAGGCGATCTCGGAAGGGGACATGGCAAAGGCGCTTTCCGCCGACGCGGTGCTGTTTGGCGCCGTCGGTGGTCCGAAGTGGGATGCGGTGCCCTATGAGGTCCGCCCGGAAGCCGGCCTGCTTCGCCTGCGCAAGGATCTCGAGCTCTTCGCCAACCTGCGTCCGGCGATCTGCTATCCGGCGCTGGCCGCCGCCTCGTCGCTCAAGCCCGAGCTGGTCGAAGGCCTGGACATCCTGATCGTGCGCGAACTGACCGGCGGCGTCTATTTCGGCGAACCGAAGGAAATCATCGACCTCGGCAACGGCCAGAAGCGCGGCATCGACACCCAGGTCTACGACACCTACGAGATCGAGCGCATCTCAGGCGTTGCCTTCGAGCTTGCCCGCACGAGGCAGAACCGCGTCTGCTCGATGGAAAAGCGCAACGTCATGAAGTCGGGCGTGCTCTGGAACCAGGTGGTGACCGAGACGCACAAGGCAAAATATTCCGACGTCCAACTCGAGCACATGCTGGCCGACGCCGGCGGCATGCAGCTGGTGCGCCAGCCCAAGCAGTTCGACGTCATCGTCACCGACAACCTGTTCGGCGACATGCTGTCGGATGTGGCGGCGATGCTCACCGGTTCGCTCGGCATGCTGCCCTCGGCCTCGCTCGGTGCGCCCGACGGTGTCACCGGCAAGCGCAAGGCGCTCTACGAGCCGGTGCATGGCTCGGCACCCGACATCGCCGGCAAGGGCATTGCCAACCCGATTGCGATGATCGCCTCCTTTGCCATGTGCCTGCGTTATTCCTTCAACCTCGTGAAGGAAGCCGACAATCTGGAAAAGGCGATCGCCAACGTGCTCGACCAGGGCATCCGCACCGGCGACATCATGGCCGAAGGTGCCCGCCAGGTCGGAACGACCGAGATGGGCGACGCCATTCTTGCCGAGTTCAAGGCGCTGTCGGCTTAAGCGACGACAATCAGGCGCGGCGCTGGCGTCTTCACGCATGCGACAAAAACACCTCCGGAGCCCATCCGGGGGTTTTTTGCGTTTGATGGCCTCGTGCAAACAGATTGCGAGCTGCTACCGCGGGGTCGCAGGAAGGGAAAGGAGGCAACCTAACCCTCCCCTCATTTCTGTGCCTGTCACAGAAATCCAGCGGGCCCAAGTCTTTGGGCCAAAAAGAGTCTTTTGACCCGACAGACGTCGGGTAGCTGGATCCCCGCCACAAGGGCGAGGATGAGGGCGATTGGGGTGGCTTCTCTCGAAAAATCGAAAACTTCCAGGTTGAGCAGAGGCTCCGATGATGTTGCACCGCCAGCCAGCCAGCGGTCGCGGCCCTAGATCGTAATCCCACCGTCGATGTTGATTGCCTGCCCCGTGATGAAGGCCGCTTCGTCGGAAGCCAGGAAGGCGCAGATGGCGGCGACTTCTTCGACCGTGCCGAACCGCCCGGCCGGTTGCCGGCTGATGAAAGACCGATAGGCCTCGTCGCGGCTTCCGAGCTTTTCGCCGAGTTCGCCGATACGCTCTTCCAGCGATGGAGAGGCGACCGTGCCGGGGCAGACCGAATTGCAACGAATGCCTAGGGAGACGTAGTCGGCAGCAACTGCCTTGGTGAGACCGATGACGCCGCCCTTGGCGGCACCGTAAGCCGCGCGTCTTGGAAAACCTTTGATCGACGAGGCGACCGAGCCGATGGTGATGATGCTGCCGCCGTGGACCTTCATCTTAGGGATCGCGCCGCCAATCACGTTATAGGCGCTGTCGAGCGTGATGTTCACCGAGCGGCGCCAGTCCTCGGCCGAGCATTCCTCGATCGTGCCTTGGTGCACATAGCCGACCGCATGGACGAGAATGTCGACCCGCTGAAAGCCGGCGAAATAGGCGGCCACGGCAGCATAATCCGTTGCGTCCAACCGCGTTGTCGCCGCATCTTCAAGATTGGCGAGCAGGCCATCGTTGATGTCGCTGGCGTAAACGGCAGCACCCTCGCCCATCAGTCGTTCGGCCACGGCGCGGCCGATGCCCTGGCCGGCGGCTGTGACAACCGCAACACGCCCCGCCAATCGCCCTGTCTTTCCACTCATGATCAACGTCCTTCTACGATCAGCTTAGATGGCCTCAACGGTCTGGCGCTGGCGGCCGAGGCCGTCGATGCCGAGTTCCACCACGTCTCCGGGTTTCAGATAGCGCGGCGGCTTCTTGCCCATGCCGACGCCGGGCGGTGTGCCGGTGCAGATGAGGTCGCCCGGTTCCAGCACGCAGAACTCGCTCATGTAGGAGACGATGGTTGCGACGTCGAAGATCATGCGCGCGGTCGTGCCCGCCTGCATTCGCTCGCCGTTGACGTCGAGCCACATCGATAGGGCCTGCGGATCCGGTACTTCGTCGCGGGTGACGAGCCACGGCCCCGTCGGGCAGAAATTCGGGAAGCTCTTGCCCTTCACCCATTGCCCACCGCGCTCCATCTGCCAGGCGCGCTCGGAAACATCGTTGACCACCGTGTAGCCGAAGACATGATCCATGGCTGCGTCACGGGAGACGTTCAAGGCGCGCTTGCCGATGACTATGCCGAGTTCGACCTCCCAGTCGAGCTTCGACATTTTCTCGGAATGGAGAAGCGACGCGTTCGGGCCGCAATAGGTGCCCGCGGACTTGTTGAAGAGGATCGGCTCCGACGGCACCGGCAGCCCCGCTTCTTCGGCGTGGTCGGAGTAGTTGAGCCCGACGCACCAGATGGTGCCGGGCCTTGCGACCGGCGGCAGGATATCCGCATCGATGACCGGCACCACGGGCAAAGCCGACAGATCCACGCCCGACAGGGCGGCCGCGACATCCGGCAAGGTCTCCGCCGTAAAGTCCTGAACGAGCGACGACACATTTCGTGCCTGACCGTCGCCATCGAGGATGCAGGGCACGGCAGAGCCGTCGACGGTCAAACGCAACAATTTCATCGGTTGGCCTTTCGTTTGGAATGAACGGGGCGAGCGCTCGGCTCAGCCTGCGGGCGCGGCTTCGGCGGAAAGCCGGTAGCGTGTGATAAAGGTTTGTCCGGGCTCGAATGCGATTGCAGTCGCAACGCCCGAGGACACCAGCGGATTGACGCCGGCGGAAATCGCTGGTCCCAAATCGAACGCGGAAGCGATCGGCTCGACGCCAAGCGCCACATGGCGCCCGTTCCAGGGATAGGCCTTGCGGCCGCGGTTGCTGTACCAGAGGAGCAGGCTCGGAAAATGTTCCTTTTGCCAGCTAAGCCGCGCGCGAAATCCCTCGTCTCCGTAGTGGAGCGCGAGGCTGCCATCGACGCCCGAGAGCTGCAGCAGGTCCTCGGTCTCGGCGGAAAGCGGCACGTGCGCCGCATCGACGATCAAGCCGCCGCGTGTCGCGACCGCGCCGAGCGACGGCCATTGCCGGTCGGGCGCAAAAAGCGCGGCACCCGGCTCGACGTCGCCTGGAAAGCTCCAGACGCGAGAGTAGCTGCCCGGCTCAATGACGACGGAACCCGGTCGCGGCGAAAGCCGGAACGTCGGATGCAGGCCGATCGGCAGGCGGCAGGACCGTCGCGCCTCGATTTCGAGCGTAATGTCGATGGCGGCCGCGCTCGGATCCGGAACGATTTCTCGGCGAAGCAGGCGGATCGGATGGGTATCCGGATAGTGGCATTCCAGGGTGATCTGACGATCGTCGCAGGCACCCCACGCCCAATGAATGTTGGAGCCATGACCATGCGGCACACCCGCCCCTTCGAAACTTTCGCCGGTTGCCGACCAGCCTGGGGGGAGCTTTCGGCTGGCATCACTGCCGAAGGGAACACAGGGCCATTCGCCGCGAAGCTCCTGGAGGATATCCGGCAGCGTCTCGCGCTCGGGGTCATTGCTCCAGGGTGCCACGTGCAAGGGGCTGACCTGTCGCCCGTCCGGCAGCAGGAACAGTACCGGGCCGAGCATGCCGCCGAGCGATTGCACTGCGAGGCTACCGTGCGCCCAAGCAAGCGCGCGTCGCGTCGTCCCGGCGCTCACTTTGTCGCGATCCCGTAGCGGTTTTCCGGAAGTCCTGCGACCTCGACGCGCATGGCGTAGAGGCTGCCGGCGAGGCGCTCAGCCGGTCCTCCGCCCGCCGTGGTGACGTAGAGCGTCTTCAGGTCCGCCCCGCCGAAGGTGCAGGTGGTGATGTTGCTGACCGGCATGTCGATCACTTCCGCCAAGTTGCCGTCGGGCGCGATGCGGGCGATGCAACGGCCACCATAGCGGCAATTCCAGAGAAAGCCCTCGCTGTCGATCGCCGAGCCATCGGGCGAGCCGCGGTCAAAGCCGGTGAAGAAGTTTCGTTCACCGGATATCGCGCCCTCAACGTCGTCGTAGTCGAAGGCGTAGATCTCGTTGGCCAGCGTATCGCCGAAATAGAAGGTACGTCGATCCGGGCTCCAGCAGAGCGTGTTCGAAATCCCGAGGCCGGCCCGCCATTCGGTAACGGACCCATCCGGTGCAATCCGGAAGAGGATGCCCTCCCCCGGAGCGACGTCGCCGAGCTGGCCATCGGGAAGGACGTTGTTCTTCATCGAACCGACCCAGAAGTTTCCGGCCGGATCGGCACGACCGTCATTGAGCCGGACGCGCGGCGCACCGGGGAGCACAAAGCCATGATCCTCGCGCCGATCGGTCTCAGGCCACCACCAGATCAGCTTCGAGCCGAGGGCGACGAGTAGCCGGCCGTCTATCTCAGTCAGCGAGATCGCCACCACCGGCTCGTCGAAAAGCCAGGTCCGGACCGCACGCGTCGCCTCGTCGTAGCGATGGACGAGAAAACGGTTGATGTCGGTCCAGTAGAGTGCTGCTTCCGCCGCCGACCAGACGGCGCCCTCGCCGCAGCGGTCGCCGACGGGCGCGACGCAGACGATCTCGCGAGCCATCCCCGCCTCCTATTCTGCCGCAATGCTCGTTGGTATGGAACGCGACGGCCCGAGCGCGTCGGCGTTCTGCACCAGCGCCTTCATGTAGCCGAGCGCGAAGGCCTTGCCCGCATGCCAGGAGGCACCGCAGGTCATGGCCGGCGTATGGTCGGGGATCAGCACGCCCTGGTAGTTCTCGTCGCGCAGGATGCGGATGATCTCGGCCATGTCGATGTCGCCTTCGTCGACGAAGGTCTCGACATAACGCGGCATCTTTCCGCGCACGTTGCGGAAATGAATGTAGCCGATGCGGCCGGAGCGGGCGAAGCGGCGGACATGCTCGTAGATATCGCCGCCGGGCATCTCCTGCAGCGAGCCGAGGCAGAGTTCCAGACCGTTCGAAGGGGAATCGACGATCGCCATCAGCCGGTCGTATTTCTCCGGCCGGTTGACGAGCCGTGCCGTGCCACGCAGTTCCTCGGCCGGCGGATCGTCCGGGTGGGCGCCAAGCACGACACCCGCCTCCTCGGCGACCGGCACAACCTCCTTCAGGAAGTGGGTCAGGCGATCCCAGAGCTCCGCCGAGCTGACGGAGACCGAGGCAGCACCCGCGACGCCGCGGCGATAGCGCATGTTCCAGACCATGCCGTCGGGGATCGGCGCATCCGGGCTCGGTGCAATGGTTTTCTCGACGCCGAAGCCGACGGATTCCGCACCGCCGCGCGCATAGGGACCGCGCGTCCAGCCATAGACGCCGGCAAGCGAGAAATTGTAGCCGATGCAGGGGATGCCGGCCCGGCCGGCATCGCGGATGAGCTGCTTCAGCCCCTCGATCTGATGCGCGCGCTCCGGCCCATCCAGAAGCACGTCATGCCAGAAGCGCGGCGAAAAATTCTCGATCGCCGCGACTTCAAGGCCGCCAGCGCGCACGTCCTTCACCAGCGCCGACAGTTCTTCGTAGGTCCAGAGCCGATCGCCAGAGCAATCGCCCCAGCCGCCCTGGTCACCGCTGTCGATCTTCGGGTCCTTGCCGGCAAAATAGTTGGTGAGATGCGCAACGACATGGGTCGCACCCGCCTGCTGCGCAAACTGAAAATTGTCCGGGGTGAGTTGTTCCCGGTAGAGCCCAAGGCCGATCTTCATCTTCATCTTTTCCTGTCTGATTACTTGACGCCGATGCCGGCGGTGAGGCCGCCGTCGATACGGAAGTCCGAGCCTGTAACGAAGGCGGCACGGTCGGAGGCGAGATAGGCGACGAGTTCTGCCACCTCTTCCGGCTCGCCGATGCGGCCGATCGGATGCGCGGCACCGAAGCGGGCAAAGGCTTCCGCCTCGCTCACGCCCTCGCCGCCATAGGTGCGTGCCGCGAGCGCCAGCAACGGCGTGCGCACCGAGCCGGGGCTGACCGAGTTCACCCGGACTTTCACTGCCGCATGGTCGAGCGCCATGGCCCGGGTCAACGCATGGATCGCCCCCTTGGAGGCGACATAGGCCGCGACGTTCTGCTGGCAGGCATGGCCCTGCACCGAAGAGATGTTGACGATGGCGCCGCCGCCGCGCTTTTCCATTTCCGGGATGCCGAAGCGTCCGGTCAGGTAAATCGAGCCGACATTGACGGCGAGGCAGCGGGCGAAGGTTTCGGCGCTGGTGTCGACGACGGTGCCATAGGGGTGGACGGCGGCGGCATTGACGACGATGTCCAGCCCGCCATGGCGCAGCACCGCCTCGCGCACGGCCGCCTCCACCTCGGCTTCCACCGAAACATCGGTCAGCCGGGTGGACATCGGCAGGTCGCGCTCTTTGGCGATGCGGTCGAAGATCGCGTTGGTATCGATGTCGTTGCCGCAGGCAAGCACCGTCGCACCGGTTGAAGCCAGCCGGATCGCCGAGGCAAGGCCTATACCGGAGGTGCCGGTGACGAGCGCGATTTTTCCCTTGAATTCAGTCATGATTGTCTCCGCGAAACTCTTGAAGGGGGGCGGGATGCCGGACACCCCGCACCGATCTCAGCGCACCCGTTCGAGAACCTGGTTCAAGAGCACGGCGCCGAGGATGATCCCGCCACGCACCACGTATTGCCAGTACTCGCTGACGTTCATCAGCGTCATGCCGTTGGAGATGCAGCCGAGGAAAAGTACCCCGATCAACGTGCCCCAGATGCGGCCCTTGCCACCGAAGAGCGACGTGCCGCCGATGATCACGGCTGCGATCACGTCGAGCTCCATGCCGGTCGCGGTCGTGCCGGTGCCCGCGCCGATCTGCGAGGCGATCAGCGTGCCGGAGACGGCGGTGAGCGCACCGGTCAGTCCAAGCGTCAGCGCCTTCACCTTCCAGATGTCGATGCCCGAAAGGCGGGCCGCCTCCATGTTGCCGCCGACGGCGTAAACCTCGCGGCCGAAGCTCGTGTACTTCATCAGGAAGTGCATGCCGGCAAAGGTGAGCGCGAAGATATAGACCGGGAACGGGATGCCGAAGAGGTAACCGCCGCCGAGGAAATCGAAGCCGATCGGGAAGGACGACATCGGAAAGCCGCCGGTGATCAGGTTGGCGACGCCGCGCAGCGCTGCAAACAGCGCCAGCGTGGTGATGAAGGTCGGCACGTTGAACCATTGCCTAAACCGGCCGGTGAGATAACCGAGCATGAAACCGAGCAGCAGTGCCACGGCAAAACCGACGGTGACCGCACCCCAGTCACCGAAGACGCCCGAAAAACGGTCGGCGAACCAGGCGACGATACAGCCGGCGAGCGCGGCACCGGCGCCGACGGACAGGTCGATCTCGCCACTGATGATGACAGCCGTCATACCGAAGGCGATGATGCCGAGCATGGAGACCGTGCGCAGCACGTTGAGCACGTTGGCAGTCGAGGCGAAGCCCGGCGCGACGAGGATCAAAAAGATCACGAGTGCCGCAAGGATGATCTCCATCGGGTAGGTTTTCAGGAACTTGAGCGGCGTGTTCTGGCCGCCTTCTTCCGTCGTCTGGCTCACAAGTGTCATTGTCTGGCCCCTTCCATGCACAGGCCGTAAAGTTCGGTAAGGTCGATTTTCGTCGGGTCCACCTCGGCAACGACAGCGCCGTGGTGCATGACGAGGATGCGGTCGGCGACTTCGAGGACCTCCTCGAGTTCGGTCGAGACGAAGAGGCTGGCAAGACCATCGGCGGCCTGCTGCCAGATGATGTCGAAGATCTGGCTTTTCGCCTGCACGTCGACGCCGCGGCTCGGCTCGTCGAAGAACATCACCGACGGCTGCCGGTTCAGCCATTTGCCGATCACCACCTTCTGCTGGTTGCCGCCCGACAGCGACGAGACCGGCAGTTCCGGGTCGCCGCACTTGATGTGCAGGTCAGCGATCTGGCGGCGGATAAACGGCTGCTCGCGCCGGCGCGAGATGAGGCCCTTGTTTGCGATCGGACCGAGGCTCGCCATGCAGAGATTGTCGGCGGTCGAGAGCGACTGCACAAGGCCGACTTCCTTGCGGTTCTCCGGCGTGTAGCCGAGGCCGGCCTTGCGCATGTCGCGCGGGCTGGCGCCCGTCATGTCGCGACCGTCGAAGGTGACAGTGCCACCGTCGATCCGGTCGGCGCCGAAGATCGCCCGCATCAGCTCGGTGCGACCCGCGCCGAGCAGGCCGGCAATGCCGAGGATCTCGCCTGGATAGAGATCGAAGGACACGTCCTGAAAATGTCCCGAGCGGCTGAGATTGCGCACCTCGAGCACCGGCCTGGCGGGGTCGAGCGCTCGCCGCGGCGGACGCGTGGCGCGGGCGGCATCGCCGAACATCATGCCGACGATGGCCGACGGCGTCGTCTCCTTCATCGCGACCGAGCCGATATAGTGACCGTCGCGGATCACCGTGCAGGTGTCGGCGATCTCGAAGAGTTCGCTCATGCGGTGGGTGATGTAGATCATCGTCACGCCGCGGGCGCGCAGGCGCTCGATCAGCGCGAAGAGCTGCTTGACTTCACGGGAAGCAAGCGCCGAGGTCGGCTCGTCCAAGAGCAGGATCGACGGGTTGAAGGACATCGCCTTGACGATCTCGACCACCTGCTGCTGGCCGACGCTGAGGGCGGAGACCGGCTGGCGAGAATCGATCGAAAGACCCATGTCGGCGAGCAGTTCGCCGGCACGCTTGTGCAGGCCCGCCCAGTCGACGACGCTGAAGCCGGCGCGGCGACGATGCGGCAGCCGGCCGAGAAAGATGTTTTCGCCGACGGAAAGCTCCGGCACCAGCGAGAGTTCCTGGTGCACGGTGACGATGCCCGCCTCGAAAGCATCGTGCGGCGAGGTGAAATGGCGGTCCTCGCCGTTGACGCTGATGACGCCGGACGTCGGCCCGGTCACGCCGGCAAGCAGCTTGACGAGCGTCGACTTGCCCGAGCCGTTCTTGCCCATCAGGGCGTGGACCTGACCGGGCGCGAAGCTGTGGGTGAATTCCGAGAGGGCGACAGTCGGGCCGTAACGCTTGGTCACGGCCCGAAAGTCCAGCCGTCCCTGCACCCCTTGCAACACGGCTGACCTTGGTTGCGGATTGCTCATGCGGATGTCCTGCTGTCGGCGGCGAAGGAGCGGCGGACGATGCCCGCCGCCCGGTTCACGGATCCTGCCCCTATTTCAGGGCCTTCAGGCCTTCCTTGTAGGCGGCGACCTGGTCGGCATTGGCGCGGGTCAAAGGCAGCACCGGCACGTTGACCTTGGTCTCGATCTTCTTGCCGTCGAGCAGGTTCTGCGCCGCTTCGATCGCCTGCTTGCCAACCTCGAGCGGCTGCTGCGCGGTCGTTGCCTGCAGGACGTTGTCGGAGTTCAGAAGCATGTTGGCGAGCTGCTCGGAGCCGTCGGTGCCGAAGACGAAGACCTTGCCTTCGAGCCCGGCCTTTTTCACCGCCTGCACGGCGCCGATCGTACCACCTTCGTTGGCGGCGTAGATCACCTGGATGTCGGGATTGGCCGTCAGCATGTCGCTGGCGACCGCAAGCGCCTTTTCGGCAAGCCAGGCGTCTTGCTGCGCGACGATGTCGACCTGGTCCTTGACGACGCTCAAGAATCCGTCGACGCGGGCGTTCGACTGTTCGGGCAAGAGCGCCTTGAAGGCGAGCGTGCCGATCTTGACCTTCCCACCATTGCCGAGCGTCTTCAGGAAATCGGTCGCCGCCTTGCCGGTGCCGATGCCGATATCGCGGTCCGAGCTCGTCACCGTTGCCTGGGCGACGTCGCCATTGGCAGAGGTGCCGTAGGTGACGACCGTGATGCCGGCATCACGCGCCTTCTTCAAGGCCGGCACCGAGGCGTCGGCCGAAAGCGGCGCGACGACGATCGAATTGACGCCGCGGGCGATGTAGGTGTCGATCAGCTGGGCTTCCTTCTCCAGCTTGCTGTCGCTGTTGCCGGCCAGCAGCTCGTCGCCGGCGGCTTCCGCCGCCTTTTCCATGCCGATCTGGATGCCGCGGAAATACTGGTCCTGCTGAAAGACGATGCCGGCGATCGCCTTGCCGCCCGCGAACGCCGCGCCGGGTGCAAAGCTGACGGTTGCAAGCAGTGCGGCAAGCGCCAGACGTTTCATATTGCTCATGTTGGTTCTCCTCCCAAAAGCCCTGTCAGTGCCGCCGGATCGACGGGCGAGAGGATCCGGCAAACGGCTACCCACACCGCCTCCCTGATCGGAGGCGGTCCAGGCCAAATCTTCTATGTGTTCATCGCATCGGCTGGCCGCCGGGTGCGGCATCGACGAAGCGGATGCCGAACTCCAGGTGACGGCTCATCAGGTAGACGTAGGCGATGCGGTCGCGGGCCCTCAGCGCCCGGATGATCTCGGCATGCGCCTCGAAGGTCGCCGCATGCACCGGGCGCTCGGCCTTCCCGAGCCGCATGACCTCTTCGATCACCGAGCGCAGCATGTGATAGGCCGCAAGCGTCGTGCGGTTGCCCGACAGCTCGACGATCGCCGAATGGAATTCAAAATCGCACTGCGCCGCTTCCTCGACGCTGCCGGCTTCGAGGATCCGCGCGTTGATCGCGTCCAGCCGATCGAAATCGGCATCGCTCGCGGTCAGGATAATGTGCTCGCCGACGCCAGTCTCGATGATGCGGCGGAAACCCTGCAGGTCATGGAAGGAGTCCGGCGAGATGCCGTTGTGAAAGGCGAAAAGCCGGCGGATCGCCTCGCCATGGCCGCCGCTGATGACGGCGCCGACCTTCGGACGGGTCTCGACCATGCCATAGGCGCGCAGCACCTGCAGCGCCTCGCGCACGGTGTTGCGACCCGCCTGGAACTGTTCGCCGAGATCGCGCTCTGTCGGCAGCGCATCGCCGATGCCGAGACCGCGCTCGGAAATCATGTCGCGGATCTGCTCGACCAGCCGGTCGACGGCCGAGGTCTTGCCCGGCTCGACGGCTTCCACGCCTGACAATGCATCTTCCCGTACTGAACTGCTCACCGCGATCCTCCCTGCGATGACTTATTTGTTGGTCCAGATTGCCTGATGCGTCAAGAGGAAAATACGGATATGTCCGAATTTTCGATTCACGTCGGTCGAATCAATCCATTTTCGTTCATTTCGGACTTGAATTGTTGGGCCAGACGGACATTAATGACATGCGTGGTCCAACAATAGGGCCCAACGCGGCGAGGAGATCTGCATGAGACTGATGGAAGAGTGCTTTCGCTGGTACGGCCCGAACGACCCTGTACCGCTCAGCCATATCCGGCAGGCCGGGGCTACGGGGATCGTCTCGGCGCTGCACCATATCTATGATGGTTCCCCCTGGCCGGATGAGGCGATCCTCGCCCACAAGGCGCTGATCGAGGCAGCCGGCATGCGCTGGAGCGTCGTCGAGAGCATTCCGGTCCACAATTCCATCAAGCTCGCGACACCGGAGAGCGCCCGCTACATCGGCTGGTACAAGGATACGCTGCGCGCACTGGCGCGCGCCGGCATCACCACCGTCTGCTACAACTTCATGCCGGTGGTCGACTGGACGCGCACCGAACTGATGCAGCCGCTCGCCCATGGCGGCTACGCGCTGCGCTACGATGCCGTCGACTTTGCCGCCTACGATCTCTTCGTGCTCAAGCGCCCACGCGTCGAGGAAAGCTATTCCGAGCGCCAGATTTTCGTCGCCCGCCAGCGCTTCGACGCGATGGACGCGGCGAAGATCGACCGGATCGAGCGCAACCTCATCGCCGGCCTGCCGGCGACCGAACGCCAGTACGACCGGTCGAGCTTTCTCGCCGCCCTTGCCGAATACGACGGCGTGACGGCCGATCACCTGCACGCCAACCTGGCCCGCTTTCTCAAAGAAATCGTACCGGTCGCCGAAGAGGTCGGCATCCGGCTCTGCATCCATCCCGACGATCCCGCCTTTTCGCTCTACGGCCTGCCGCGCATCGTTTCGACCGCGGCGGACGTCAGGCGCATCCTTGCCGCTGTCGACAGCCCGGCGAACGGCATCACCTTCTGCACCGGCTCCTATGGCACGCGCACGGACAACGACCTGCCCGCCATGGTGCGGGAGTTCGGCCCGCGCATCCACTTTGCCCACCTGCGCAATGTCCAGCGCGAGGACGACGGCTCGTTCTACGAGGCCGATCATCTCGGCGGGTCGAGCGACATGCCCGCTGTGATCCTCACGCTGATGCAGGAGCAGGAGCGGCGAGTACTGGAAGGTCGGGCCGACTGGCAGATCCCGCTTCGACCGGATCACGGGCATCTGCTTGCCGACGATATCGGCAAGGTGCGGATCAATCCCGGCTATTCGCTGATCGGCCGGCTGAAGGGGCTCGCGGAAATCCGAGGCGTGATGCAGGGCATCGCAACTGCCGTTGCCCACAAGGCTTGAGGGACGAAACATGACGCATTTTGAGAACGACACCGAACTGTTCGCCGCCATGCGCAGCCGGCTGTTCACGGCCGTGGTCGGCGACATCCTCGACACGATGGGCCTGCAACACCAATTCCTGCCGCCTGAGATCAAGGCGCTTCGCGACGACATGGTTGCCGTCGGCCGGGCGATGCCAGTGCTCGAGGCCGATTTCTTTGCGACCGCCGAGGCAAGCGGCCATTCAGAATTCAGCAGCAAGCCTTTCGGCCTGATGTTCCACGCGCTCGACAGCCTGAAGGAAAACGAGATCTATGTTTGCTCAGGCTCATCGCCGCGATACGCGGTCTGGGGAGAACTGATGTCGACAAGGGCGATGAAACTGAAGGCAGCGGGCGCCATCTGCGACGGCTATTGCCGCGACAGCGCCGGCATCCTTGCGCTTGATTTCCCGACCTTCTGCTACGGATCCTATGCGCAGGACCAGGGACCACGCGGCAAGGTCGTCGACTACCATATCCCGATCGAGATCGGCGGCATCCGCATCCGTCCGGGCGACATCCTCTTCGGCGACCGCGACGGCGTGCTTGTTATTCCACGCGAGGCGGAACGGGAAGCAATCGCGCTGGCGTTTGAAAAGGCCGAAACCGAAAACAAGGTGCGCCTTGCGATCGAGGCGGGCATGAGCACCGTCGAGGCTTTCGAGCGCTTCGGCGTGATGTGACTGAAGGATGCGGCGAGGGCTGCGCGTGGTGATGGGCGCCATCCTCTGTCCGGCCCGGAGGACCTACCCGCCAAACGCCACGACGCATTGTCTCAACGCTTCAAGCACGGCACGCGATCCGCTGAGATCGGTCTTTTCGTTGGCAAGCTCGATCTGGCGGCCGGCCCTTAGCTGGTCGAGCACGCGCGTTTCGCTGCCGATCGAATAGGCGAGCTCCTGTTTCGAATAGGCCTTGATCGGGACGATGCCGCCGGTCTGTCCATCGACCAGATAGCCGGCAAAGCCGCTATAGGCCGGGTCGAGACTGGCGGCCGGATCGAAGTAGCCGAAGGAGAGCGCGCCGCCCGGATACATGCGGAACATCGCCATCTTCTCGCCGCGCTGGGTCCGCATGGCGCGGCAGTTGGAGAGCGCACCGTCACTGGAAACGACCGCGACGAGGTTCCAGCCGGAAATGTCGCGCGCCTTGCGGAACGGCGCTGCGGCGATTTCATCGATAATTCGGGCCGGGGGCTTCGGGATCGGCCAGACATAGGATGCGACCAGCTGTTCCGGCTCGGGCGCATCCGCCCGGTTGAGCGTGTTTTGATACTTCCAGCTCATGCCCAGTTCGGCCGCGTCCACGACCTCGAAGCGATAGGTCGTCGATTCCTCGTCGGCCTTGATGCGCGTGCGAACGAGCGCCCTCAAGCTGATGCAGGAGGAAATGCAGGTGTCATAGGAGTAGAACGCCGACAGGCTGCGATCGAACTGCGCAACGGTCACGGTGAACTGCGAGTCGTCGAAAATCTTGTAGTAGAACATGTTCGACTGCGAATCCTGGAAATGCTGCTTGAGGATGGCGGGATCGACCGTGCCGAGGTTCGGAAAGTTCGAATAGGTCTGTCCGTATGCGCTAAGCGCGGACGCGGTTGGAAAGAAGCGTCCGCTATCCGGCTCCTGGTCATAACCGAGATAGCCGACATCAGGGCAAACCTTGGTGTGGAACTCGTAATAGAGATCGAGGAAAATGATCTCGTTGTCGTCGGGAAACTTCTCCCCCTCGGCAAAGCTGTTGGTAAAGTGGACGCGTTTGCAGAAATCCTCCTCGTCGCGCCTGAAGGCGAATTTGCGGAACGTTTCGTTCTGGCGGCGGAAGCTGAAATCCTTGTCCATGAAGGTGATCTTCTGCCGCGCGAGGCTCGCAAACATGCCCTTGGGATAGCGCGACAGGTATTTCTGGTAGGCTTCCTGGCTATCGGCGAGCGCTGCAAACTCGAAGAAGGCGACCTCGTCGCCACCTGCCTCGGCCGGCTTTCCATCGACGAATGTGAAGTCGCCGTAGACGGCGCTGTTTTCCCAGGGTTCCTGCTTGCCGCCGGTGCGCTCCTGCACGGTTGCCCGCACGCGCTTGAACACGCCTTCGATCGAAAGCCCGGGGATCGTCACGGATTCGGCAAGGGCCGTTGCATAGGGGCTCGCCCCGGTGTCGCCGTCGGTTGCCACATTGCCGGGAGACGTCGAGTAGGCAACGATCCGGCCGAGCCGTTCCGGCGCCGTCGCAAGACCCCGCTGCAGCCCGCGCGTCTGTTCGAACGGATTGTTCCTGCAAGAATCGAGCACGACGATCTGCAGGCTGCTCCTTACCTCGTCAAGTCGGCGGGTGAGGTCGCCGAGCGAGAGCGCGACCGTGCGCAATTCCTCTTCTGAACCCAGCTTGGCGTCGACCGGAAGCAGGTAATTTTCGCCGGCGAGCTGAACCCCGTGACCGGCGAAGTAGACCATCACCACCGGGTTCTCGACGGCGGCAAGGCGCGCCACGAAGGCATCGATCGCCGCAAGCGTGTCGGAAGCCTTGGCGTTGGCGACCTTGGTGATGGCAAAACCGCTCTGCTCCAGCGCCGCGCCGACGATCTCGATGTCATTTTCAGGATTGCGCAGCGGCGTCGCCACCTCGTAGCGACTGTTGCCGATCAGGAGCGCATGCCGGGTGGACGCCGCCGCCTCGAGCGGCAAGGCCAAAAGCAGGCAGAAAAGGAACCGACGCAACAGGATCACGCTCATCTGCCCCTCCTGGTTCCCCCACGCGGCCTACGCGTGAGATCCGGGTGCCAACGGTAGCGTCAGCTTCATCGAGGTGAATTTGAAGAAAGTGCGCGGCGCTGTCTGCGACCGGCACGTCATCGTGCCCTCGACTATCTCAACGGCGCCGGAACCCCGTCAATTCACCAATGTAGGCTAGATTGCAGAAACGCGATGGTGCGAGAGGTTCGTCACTTCAGCCGGCTCAAATCCACCGGCCGGTTGTTGATGATCGCTTCCATCGAAAAGAAACCGGTGACCGTCGCCAGGTCGAAGTTGGTGATGAGCTTCTGGTAGAAGGCGTCGTAGCCGCGCATGCCCCGGGTCACCACCTTGATCAGGTAGTCCCAGTCGCCGCCGATGCGGTAGAAATCGATCACCTCCGGTAGCCGCTCGACATGCTGGCGAAAACCGTCGCTCCACTCCTTGGAATGGTGGCGGGTGCGGATCATCACGAACACCGTCAGATCCAGCCCGAGTGCTGCAAGATCAATATCAGCGTGCGAGCCCTTGATCAGTCCGACGGACTGCAGGCGCTGGAGGCGTCTCCAGCAGGCGTTTTGCGACAGGCCGACCTTTTCGGCGAGGTCCCGCTGCGACAGCGACGAATCTTTTTGCAGTGCGGCAAGGATATTCAGATCGAAAGCATCGATCTTGAAGGCGTCTTCGATCATTTGACACAATCCGAGGCGTAAATCGCAGAAAATAGGTGAACTTATCGACCCTGGACGAGAATACAATTGCTGTCAATGTTCGCTTCCAGGGAGGTCAGCGAGATGATCGCGCCAGCAATCCAACGCCAGGCCACCAATGTGCTGACGCCGCTTGGCCAGTTTCGCCAGGCGCTGCAACGCCCGGGCGTGATTGCCGATCTGCGCGATAACCTCGTGGGCGCCAAGGCGAAGATCGTCGGCCCCTACGGCGTGAAGGACCTCGTCTACGCCGACTACGTCGCCTCAGGCCGCGCGCTGCGCGTGATCGAGGATTTCGTACTCGAGGAGGTTCTGCCCTATTACGCCAACAGTCACACGGAGGCCTCCTATTGCGGGGGCTTCATGACGCGGATGCGTCGGGAAGCGCGTGCGCTCGTCGCCGACTGCTGCGGCGCGACCTCCGACCATGCCGTGATCTTCACCGGCTCCGGCGCGACCTCGGGCATCAACCGGCTGGTCAAGCTGTTCGGCGTCAACGAGACCGTCGCCGCGGGCAAGAGCGTCCGCGTCATCATTGGCCCCTACGAGCATCATTCCAACATTCTGCCCTGGCGCGAAAGCGGCGCGGAGATCATCGAGATCGCGGAGTGCCCGGCAGGCGGTCCAGACCTTGTCCAACTGGCCCAAGCGCTCGACGGTTCGCGGGACCTGACCATCTGCACACTCTCTGCCGGCTCGAACATCACCGGCATTACCAGCGATGTTGCGACGATCACCCGCATGGTGAAAGCCAAAGGCGCGAAGATGATCTGGGACTATGCCGGCGCCGGCCCTTATGTTGCGATCTCGATGACGCCGAAGGCCGACTGCGAGATCGACGCGATCGTCGTCTCGCCGCACAAGTTCATCGGTGGACCGGGCGCGTCCGGCATCCTGATCGTTCGCCGCGACAGCGTTGTGACCGACAAGCCGACCTGGCCGGGCGGCGGCACGGTGAAGTTCGTCTCGCCCGAGGCGCACGACTACAGCGGTAACCTCGAGGCGCGCGAAGAGGCAGGCACGCCCAACGTGGTCGGCGATATTCGCGCCGCGCTCGCCTTCATCGTCAAGGACGCGATCGGCGTTGAAGAGATGGACAAGCGTAACCGCGCGCTGACGAAGCAGGCCTTCGCCGCATGGAAAGCCGTGCCGCAACTGGAGCTTCTCGGCCTTCAGGAACCGGACCGCCTGCCGATCTTTTCCTTCCGCATCAAGAATGGCAGGGGCGGCTACGTCCACCAGCAGCTTGTCACCCGCATGCTCAGCGACCGCTTCGGCATCCAGGCACGCGGCGGCTGCGCCTGTGCCGGTCCCTATGTTCACAGGCTCCTGTCGATTGATGCGGAGCATTCCGAACAGATCCGCCAAGCGATCCTCGCGGGCGAGGAAATCGAGAAGCCAGGCTTCACGCGGCTGAATTTCAGCGTCCTGCTTTCGGATGAGAAGGTGAAGTTCATCATCGACTGCGTCACGCAGCTGGCGGCAGACGCACCGGCATTCGAAGCCGACTACGATTTCGATCCGGCCCGCGCGATTTTCTTTCCGTGCACGACGGCTGAAGAGGCTCGTGCCTATGCATAAGCCAGATGTGACCGGCTTTTACGATCCGCGTACCGGCAGCATCCAATATGTCGTCGCCGACCCGGCAACGAGAAAATGCGCCATCATCGACCCGGTGCTCGATTTCGACGAGAAATCGGGTTCGACGGCCACCCGCAATGCCGATGCGATCCTTGATCATATCACCGCCAAGGACCTCACGGTCGAATGGATCCTCGACACCCATCCCCACGCCGACCATTTCTCGGCCGCGCGCTATCTCAAGGGCAAGACCGGCGCACCGACAGCGATCGGCGAACATGTGAAGGGCGTCCAACGGATCTGGAAGGCGATCTACAACTGGCCGGACTTCGCCTGCGACGGATCGCAATGGGACCGCTTGTTTGCCGACGGCGAGACATTCCAGATCGGCGAGCTCAAGGCCCGTGTCATCCATTCGCCTGGGCACACCCTCGCCTCGATCTCTTACGTGATTGGCGACGCCGCCTTCATCCACGATACGCTGTTCACGCCTGACAGCGGCTCGGCCCGCGCCGATTTCCCCGGCGGCAGCGCTGCCGACCTCTGGCGATCGATCCAGACGATCCTGGCATTGCCGGACGAGACCCGGCTCTTTACCGGTCACGACTATTGTGCAGGCGGCCGCGAGGCGCGTTGGGAAAGCACGGTCGCCGAACAGAGGGCCACGAACCCGCATGTCGCCGGCAAGACCGAAGCCGACTTCGTCAGCCTGCGCGAAGCCCGCGACCGGACACTGCCGATGCCCAAGCTCATTTTGCATGCGCTGCAGGTGAACGTTCGCGGCGGCGAGCTTCCGCCTGCCGAAGACAACGGCAAACGCTACCTGAAGATACCGCTCGACGCTCTCCCCGGCTCGGTCTGGGGATAACGGCGCCATGGCGGACCCTTTCCAGCAAATGCTGCTCGCGATCGGCTCCGGCTCCCTCACCGGCTTCACGCTCGGGCTGATCGGCGGTGGCGGCTCGATCCTCGCAACGCCGCTGCTCATCTATGTGGTCGGCATTCGCGACGTGCATACGGCGCTCGGCACCGGGGCGCTCGCGGTGTCCGTCAACGCCTACCTCAATCTCATCAGCCACGCGCTGCGTGGCCATCTCTGGTGGCGCTGCGCCCTGATCTTCACCGTCGCAGGCTCGCTCGGCGCCTTTTTCGGATCCAGCCTCGGCAAGCTGATCGACGGCCAGCGGCTGCTGTTCCTGTTCGGCCTCGTCATGATGTTTGTCAGCTTCGCCATGAAGAAGGTAAAGTGCGACACGTCAGCGACTCCACAATCGCTCTCGATGGGGACTCATGGCAAGACGGGCCTGACGGCGCTCGTGACCGGCACCTGTTCCGGCTTTTTCGGTATCGGCGGCGGCTTCCTGATCGTGCCCGGCCTGTTGCTTGCGACCGGCATGCCGCTGATCAATGCGGTCGGCACGTCGCTTCTGGCGGTCGGCACCTTCGGCCTGACGACGGCGATCAACTACGCTGCCTCGGGGCTGGTGGACTGGCGCGTCGCCGGTTACTTCATCGCCGGAGGCATCCTGGGCGGGATCATCGGCACCGTCGTCTCCACCCGCCTTTCGACGCAGCGCGATATCCTGACGCAGATTTTCCGCGCCATCATCTTTTCCGTCAGCCTCTACGTTCTCTGGCGCAGCTACGGCGCGGCGTGATCCCACCTGACGGCAACTGGGCACGGCCATTGGCCGGAAACATACGCAGGCTGTCCGATATCGTACTATTTGCATTATTTAAGACAGAGGCGTCGCGTGTTCTAATCCTGTCAGCCCATTTCGGACAGGAACAAGCCAATGACCGTTCAATCCATAGACCTCTCAAACAGCATGCCGCTGACCCGGCGTTCGATCTCGCAGCTGCCGATCAACCTGTTCGCCTCGGTAATGGGCGTTACGGGCCTTAGCCTGGCGTGGCGTGAAGCCGAAAGCGCGATCGCCCTTCCGGCCATGCCCGGCGAATATGTCGGCTGGCTCGGGACCTCGATCTTTCTGAGCCTTGCCGCCGGCTACGCCATCAAATGGCGCCGCCATCCGGCCTCGGTCGCTGCCGAATTCGCCCATCCGGTTCAAAGCAACTTCTTTGCAACCGTCGCGATCGGCCTGCTTCTGCAGTCGGCCTTTCTCAACCGATATAGTCCGCTGCTGTCGGAAATCGTCTGGACGGTTGCGTCGGCACTGACCTTCGCCCTGGCCTATGTCGTCGCCAGAGGCTTCCTCGGCCGGCAGCAGTCGCGCGACACCACTTTGCCGCCGCTGCTCATTCCCGGTGTCGCCACACTGGATATCGCCGTCACCGGCCACGCCATGCCGTTCTCCTGGGCGCATGAAGTCAACATGCTTGCCTTTTCGATCGGCAGCGTCATCGCCGCGGTCTTCATTGCTCTGATCTTCTCGCGGCTGCGCCATGAAGATCCGCTCCCGGCACCGGCTCGGCCGTCCCTGATGGTTCTGGTCGCTCCCTTCGCCGTCGGCTTCCTCGCCTACACCAATGTCACGGGTTCGGTCGATCTCTTCGCCACGGTCCTGTTCTACTTCGCGCTGTTCTTGATGCTCGTCCTGTCGCCGATGGTCTTCCGTTCCCATGTTCCCTTCAGCGTCGCCTGGTGGGCCATCAGCTTTCCGCTTGCCGCCCTGTCGATCGCCTTCTTCCGGTATGCCGCGTCCACCCATAGCGCCGTCCTCACCGGGCTGGCTGGACTGTTCTTCCTGTTTCTTGCCGGCGCCATCGCGGTGGTCTTTTATCGTACGATCAGCATCATCCTCACCGGCAGGTTGTTCGAGGTTCGCTAATGGCCGTTCACAAGGTCGCCATCGTCGCCATGCAGGGCGTGCAGCTTCTCGACGTCATCGGACCCTCGGATGTGTTCGCGGAGGCGAACCGTCAGAGCGGCACCGACTACTATTCGGTGGAGGTTGTCGGCACCTCCACCGACCCGGTGCGCGGATCTTCGGGACTGACCCTCCTTCCCGACCGCGCGATGGACGACGGCATTTCCGACATCGATACGTTGCTGGTTGCCGGGGATCCGCTCATTCACGAGCGGCCGATTCCGGCATCGTTTCTGAGCTGGGTGAGACAAGCATCGGCGCGCGCCAGCCGTTTCGGATCGGTGTGCTCCGGCGCCTTCGTGCTCGGCGAGGCGGGCCTCCTGAACGGAAGACGGGCGACGACGCATTGGACCCAAGCTGTGGAATTCGGCAAGCGCTTCCCGGAGGTGAAACTCGAGCCCAACCGCATTTTCACCAAGGACGGGAATGTCTGGACCTCGGCCGGCGTGACCGCCGGCATCGATCTGGCACTTGCCATCGTCGAGAAGGATCTCGGCCTCGACATCGCCTTGAAAGTCGCGCGTGAACTCGTGGTCTTCCTCAAAAGGCCGGGCGGCCAGACGCAGTTCAGCACCCTCCTCGCCGGCCAGCTGGCGCAGAAGACACCCATTCGCGCGGCGCAGGATTTTATTGCCGATAATCTCGCTGCCAACCTCAGCGTCGCGGCAATCGCCAGGCGCACCGGCATGAGCGAGCGGAACTTCTCCAGGCAGTTCAAGCAGGAGGTGGGCATGACGCCGGCCGACTATGTCGAGAGCATGCGGCTTGAGGCCGGGCGCAGGCTTGCCGAAGACACCGGCATACCACTCAAAAAGATTGCCACGGATATCGGCTTCCACGACGATATCGCCTTCCGCCGTTCGTTCGCGCGTCGATTCGGCACCTCGCCGGCCGCCTACCGAAAGAGCTTCGGGTCGTAGGCGGTGGGAGCCAGATCCGCGAGCGGCGCAGACATCTGAAGGGGCCAACCATGTTCGATCTGATCATCCGCAACGCCAACTTTCCGGACGGACGTCAGGGGTTCGACGTCGGAATTCGCGGCGGAACGATCGCGACAATCGAAAAGGCCCTTGCCGCGACATCGGGCGAAGAGATCGACGCCAGCGGCCGGTTGCTCAGCCCGCCCTTCTGCGATCCGCATTTCCACATGGACGCGACGCTGTCGCTCGGCCTGCCGCGCATGAACGTCTCCGGCACGCTGCTCGAAGGCATCGCGCTCTGGGGCGAGTTGCGCCCGAGCCTGACCAAGGAGGCGCTGGTCGAGCGGGCGTTGCGCTACTGCGATCTCGCCGTCAGCCAGGGCCTTCTTGCCATTCGCAGCCATGTGGACACCTCCGACCCACGCCTCGTCACGGCGGAGGCGCTGCTCGAGGTCAAAGAGAAAGTCGCGCCCTATATCGACCTGCAGCTCGTCGCCTTCCCGCAGGACGGCTATTATCGCTCAGCCGACGGCGTGGCGTCACTGAACCGCGCGCTTGACATGGGGGTCGACATCGTTGGCGGAATCCCACATTTCGAGCGCACGATGGAAGAGGGCGCGCGCTCGGTCGAGGCGCTCTGCCGGATCGCCGCCGAGCGCGGGCTGCCGGTCGACATGCACTGCGACGAGACCGACGATCCTCTGTCGCGCCACATCGAGACGCTTGCGGCCGAGACCGTGCGCTTCGGGCTTCAGGGCCGCGTCGCCGGTTCGCATCTGACCTCGATGCACTCGATGGACAACTACTATGTCTCCAAGCTCATCCCGCTGATGGCCGAAGCCGAAATCAACGTCATCCCCAATCCGCTGATCAACATCATGCTTCAGGGTCGTCACGACACCTACCCGAAGCGCCGCGGCATGACGCGGGTCAGGGAATTGATGGCAGCCGGCCTCAACGTCTCCTTCGGGCACGACTGCGTGATGGATCCCTGGTATTCGATGGGTTCGGGCGACATGCTGGAAGTCGCTCATATGGCCATCCACGTGACGCAAATGGGCGGCATCGAGGACAAGCGGAAGATCTTCGACGCGATCACCGTGAATTCGGCGAAAACCATGGGCCTTGAAGGCTATGGGCTGGATGTTGGCTGCAAGGCCGATCTCATCCTGTTGCAGGCAGCCGATGTCAGCGAAGCGTTGCGGCTGAAGCCGAACCGGCTCTTTGTCATCAAGGCCGGCAAGGTCATCGCCCGCACGGCACCGCGCATCGGCGAACTCTTCCTCGACGGGCGGCCCGCCTGGATCGACATCGCGCTGGACTACATACCGAAGACGCCGGCGCCCTGACCCGAGCGGCGTCAGTCTTCGAAATCGCCGAAGACGTTCTGCAGTCGGGTGAGCTGGGCAACGCGCTCGCCGACCTCGTCGCCGAGCACGACGATGATATTGCTCAAGAGCAGATCCATGACGGCGACCGTGGTGGCGGCGCCATCCCAGAGCGGACCGTGCGAGCCCGGAACGACGAGGCAGATGTCGGAGACCTCCGGCGCCCAGGGGCAGAACTCGTCGGTATAGAGGATGACCTTGACGCCGGCGCGACGAGCCTCCTCGGCGAGCGGCCGCGCCTTGGCGGCAAAGCGGCGCACATCGTGCAGGAACAGCACCCGGCCCTCGACTGAACCGTCGAGCAACTCGGCGTAGGTGCCGTTGAGGCCATCGACGAATTGCACCCGCGGCCGCGTGTAGGAGAGCTGGCTGGCGAAATATTGCGCGATGCCGCGAACGTTCTGATAGGCCGCGACATAGACTTCGCTCGCCGAAATCAGCGCATCGATCGTCTGCTGCCACTCCGGCGCCGTCGTCAGCTCGTAGATCATGCCGAGATTGTCGACCTGCTGCTGGATCAGACCGGCCAGCAGCTTGCCCTCGCGGTTATCCTCCCGCAGCCGGCCGACCGAACCCTTGACCTGCCAGGCCGGATTGTTGGAACCGTCGCGCCTCAGCGCATGCTTCAACTCGTCCAGGCCATCAAAGCCCATCCGCCTGAGATAGCGCCCGACGGTCATCGGCGAGACTTCAAGCCGGGTCGCAATCGAGCGCGCCGTCTCGAACGGGATGTCGGCGAGATTGCGCTCGAGATAGTTGGCGATGAGCTTGTCCGACTTCGAGCGTCTCATCTCGTCGCTGCGCAGCAGCTTCAGGATGCGCGGTGCCACGTCCCCTCCCATTCTTGAGCGCCAACCGTCTTGCCAGACGGACAAAGGCCACTGACCCTTCGAATTGTTGCATGTCTATCCCCAGCCGGGAGCTAAGGAAATACGCAGCGTTGTGAAAGCGGATGCCGGATACAAATCGCGGCATCCGCTCCCGTAATCGCATCGCCTGCTTATTGCGCGGTCTTGACCTTCGTCCAGACCCTGTCGAGCTGGCGCACACCGGGGCCGAGATCTTCGAAGATCTGCAGCTTCTGCATGGTTTCCGGCGGTGGGTTGATTTCCTTGCTGTTCTTGATCTGCTCGGGGGTCAATTGTCGGGCCGGCACGTTTGCCGTGCCATTCGTCTGCTGCTCGATGTTGAGCGCCGCCACTTCCGGGCGGGTATAGAACTGCAGGAACTTGATGGCGTTGTCCTTGTTCGGGGCCGACTTCAGCACGCAGATATCCTCCTGGTACATCGTCGCGCCTTCCTCCGGGATCACGTAGCCGAGATCCTTGGGGTTGGCGAAGACGTCGACCATCGAGCCGACGAAGAAGTGACCGGCCGCCACATCGCCGGCGGCGACCATCGGGCGAGTGTCATATGTAAAGGCGGCAACCTCGGGCTTCATCGCGATGATCGTGTCGGCCGCCTGCTGCAGTTCGGCCGGGTCGGTCGAATTGACCTTGTGGCCGTTGAGGATGAGGCCGACCGAGAGCACTTCGCGCATGTCGTCGAGCAGCGTGAATTTCAGCCCCTTGGCCTTCACCGTCTCGATCAGATCGCGCCAGCCGGTCACGTCCTTGCCGAGCAGCGTGCGGTTATAGAGGATGCCGACCGAGCCGAAGGCGTAAGGCAGGCAATATTCGCCCTTCGGGTCGCTCTTCGCGCGCAGGAAGGTCGGATCGATGTTCTTGAACCCCTCGTAGGCGTTGATGTCGGTCTTCTCGAGCAGGTCCAGCTTGGCCATGATGTCCTGCATGTGCACCGACGGGAAGACGATGTCATAGCCCGTGGCGCCACCCTGGATCTTCGCCAGCATCTCTTCGTTCGACGAGTAGGTCGAAAGGTTGACCTTGATCTGGGTCTCCTCCTCGAATTTCTTCAGGACGGCCGGATTGATGTATTCGCCCCAGTTGTAGATGTTGAGCTCGGCCGCTTCTGCCGTGCCAAAGAGGGCTGCCAGCGTCGCCAGCGAAAGGGCTGCAAAACGCGCGCGGGCCACGAAGGGCTTCTTGTCTTGACGCGCCACCCCATGTGTCATTGTCATCTATAGGTCTCCTCTGAAGGTTCACGGCCGAATGGCCTGACACGGCCTTGTCGGCCGCCTCCGGATCACGGCTTCTCGTGGCCGTTGACACCGATCAGCAAATGGTATCCATATATCCAAAACGCACAAGCGTTATTTGCATAACATTTTGGGGAACAGAAGTATGCAGAATTCCATCGTCCGGCTGGTGGAGGCGAGCAAGGCCTTCACCACTCCGGAAGGCGGCAGCGTAACCGCGCTCGACCGCATCGATCTCGATGTCCGCCGCAACGAATTCCTGACCCTGCTCGGGCCGTCCGGCTGCGGCAAGACCACGCTGCTGCAGGCAATCAGCGGCTTCGTCGAACTCGACGACGGTTCGATCCTCATCGACGGCGAGGACATGACCGACCGGCCGCCCTACCGCCGCCCGGTCAACACCGTCTTCCAGAACTACGCGCTGTTTCCGCATATGACGGTCGGCGAAAACGTCGCCTATTCGCTGGAGGTCGCGGGCGTCGCCAAACAGGAGCGCCGGGAAAAAGTCGCGAACGCCCTGAAGATGGTCGGGCTCGAAGGCATGGAGGCGCGGCGCCCGCGCCAGCTCTCGGGCGGCCAGCAGCAGCGCGTGGCGCTTGCCCGCGCGATCATCGCCAGGCCGAAATTGCTGTTGCTCGACGAGCCGTTGTCGGCGCTCGACAAGAACCTGCGCCAGGCGATGCAGATCGAGTTGAAGACGCTGCAGAACGAGCTCGGCATCTCCTTCATCTTCGTCACCCATGACCAGCAGGAAGCGCTGACGATGTCGGATCGCGTCGCCGTGCTTTCTGGCGGCCGGATCCAGCAGCTCGATACGCCCCGCGCCATCTACGA
Source organism: Ensifer sp. (assembly GCF_035999185.1). Classification (GTDB taxonomy): domain Bacteria; phylum Pseudomonadota; class Alphaproteobacteria; order Rhizobiales; family Rhizobiaceae; genus Ensifer. Next base: position 48,387 of record NZ_DASYHB010000170.1, read on the forward strand.
CCATCCCGTCAACACCTTCGTCGCGACCTTCATCGGCGCCAGCAACCTGTTCGAGGGCACGCTCGACGGCGACCGGCTGATGACTGCAGATGGCATGTCGATCCGCCACCAGCCCTGCGACAGGAAAATCTCGACGAAGGCGACGGCACTGATCCGTCCGGAACAGTTCTTCCTTGCCGAGGACAACGCGCCCTTCCCGACGATCGACGTCGATCTCGACCAGATCGTCTTCGTCGGCTCGACCTTCGAGCTGTTCGGCCGCACAGCAGAGGGGCGCAAGGTCGTGGCCGAAGTTCCGGCCAACCGCCGCAGCCTCGTCGGCGCGATCGAACAGTCCCGCAAGGCGCGGCTTGCCTATGACCCTTCGGCCGTGCACCTGATCGGCGAAAGGCGAGGTGCCTGATGTCGATCGCCAGCCGCCGCCGCCTTCAACTTGGCCTCCTGCTCGGACCCGTCTCGGCTTTTCTCGCCGTCTTCTTCCTCGGCCCGCTCGCTATCATGGTCGTGACCAGCTTTCTCGCGCCCGGCCTTTACGGCGGGGTGGAATGGACCTTCTATCCGCATAATTTCGGCCGGATCCTCGGTTTTGCCGATCCGATGTTCGAGGAGTTCGATCCGATCTACATCGCGATCTTCCTGCGCTCGGTCGAGATTGCCGCGCTGACGGTGCTTGCGACCCTGCTCGTCTGTTATCCCGCCGCCTTCTGCATTGCCCGGCTTTCCGAGCGCTGGAAGAACTTCTGCCTGTTCCTGATCACGCTGCCCTTCTTCACCAGCCTGATCGTGCGGCTCTTCGTCTGGGTGCTGATCCTGCGCCAGACCGGCCTGGTCAATGAAGTGCTCCTCTCCACCGGGCTGATCGAGCGGCCGCTCGACCTGATCTACACCCAGGGCGCGATCATCCTCGGCATGACCTATGTGTTCATTCCCTTCATGTTCATGCCCGTCTATGCGAGCGTCGAGAAGCTCGACTGGACGCTGGTGCGCGCCTCGCTCGATCTCGGCGCCGGCCCGGTGCGCACGTTTCTGCGCATCATCCTGCCGCTGACGGCCCCAGGCATCGCCGGCGGCGCCGTCATCGTGTTCATCCCGGCACTCGGCAATTTCGTCGTGCCGGCCGTGCTTGGCGGCGCCAAGGTGATGATGTTCGGCAACCTGATCGAGCAGCAGTTCCTGGCTGCCCGCAACTGGCCCTTCGGGGCGGCGCTGGCGATGATGGTGATGAGCGTCATGCTGATCATGATGGTCGCCCAGGTGGTGCTTTCCGGCCGGCGCAACGCCGCCGCGGCCCTGGCACGGTGAGGTCATCCATGAAGATCGCTCGATCCCTCTTCAACGGCGGCCTCATCGCCTACACCGGCCTGTTCTTCGCCTTCATCTACATTCCGCTCGTCGTCATCGCCGTCTATTCGTTCAACGCCAATCCGGTGAACATGATGACCTGGACGGGCTTCACCACCGAATGGTACGCGCAGGTGCTCGGCTTCAAGACCAAGGTCTCCGAAAGCGCGCTCTATATCGAATCAACCGGCCAGCTGCTGCAGGCGGTGTGGAACAGCCTGGTCATCGCGGCCTCCACGACGGCCATCGCGACCGTCTTCGGAACCGCAATCGCGATTGCCCTCTATCGTTTCGAATTCGTCGGCCAGCGTTTTTACCGGGTGGTGATGTTCATGCCGATGCTGATGCCTGACATCGTGCTCGGCATCGCGCTTCTGATCTTCTTCGTCAATTCCGGCATCAGGCTGGGGCTGACGACGATCATCATCGGCCAGTGCACCTTCCTGATTTCCTATGTCTTCATCGTCGTTTCGGCACGGCTCGCCGGCATGGACAGGACACTCGAACACGCTTCGGCCGATCTTGGCGCCAACGAGTGGATGACCTTTCGCCGGGTGGTGCTGCCGCAACTCTTTCCGGCGATCGTCGGCGGCGCGCTGCTCGCCTTCATCATCTCGATGGACGACCTCGTCATCACCTACTTCATCGCCGGCGTCGACGTCACCACGCTGCCGATGTTCATCTTCTCCATGCTTCGACGCGGCATCAAACCGGAGATCAACGCCATTGCGGTGATGATGCTCTCCTTCTCCTTCGTCGTCGCCTCGCTCGGCCTTTACCTTCGCTCCCGGCAGAAATGATCATGAACGACAAGACCTCTACGCCCTCCTCCGCTCGCGCCCGCGATATTGGCCTGCCGTTTTCCGGCCGCACCGGCCGCTTCAACGCCATCACCGATGTCGAAGGCATCGCCGTCGGCTTCCGCACGATCGAGGAAGAGACCCCGCGCCCCGGCCGCAAGCGTCCGGTCCGCACCGGCGTCACCGCCATCCTGCCGCATGCCGGCTCGGCAACCCCTGTCCCCGTCTATGCCGGCGTGCACCGCTTCAACGGCAATGGCGAAATGACCGGCACTCACTGGATCGAGGACGGGGGCTTCTTCCTGGGGCCGGTGATGATTACCAACACCCATGCGGTCGGCATGACGCACCACGCCACCATCCAGTGGATGCTGGAGCGCTACAAATCGACCTATGACACCGACGACTTTCTCTGGCTGATGCCGGTGGTGGCCGAGACCTATGACGGCGTGCTCAACGACATCAACGGCCAGCCAATCACCGAAGCCGATGTGCGCGCCGCACTCGACAGCGCCACATCCGGTCCGGTCGAGGAAGGCAATTGCGGCGGCGGCACCGGCATGATCGCCTATGGCTTCAAGGGCGGTACCGGCACCGCCTCGCGGGTCGTGGAATTCGGTGGCCGCGACTACACGGTCGGCACGCTGGTGCAGGCCAATCACGGCCAGCGCGACTGGCTGACGATCCGCGGCGTTCCGGTCGGCGAGCACATGCGCGACGGCACGCCGCAAAGCCAGATGCAGGAGCGCGGCTCGATCATCGTCGTCATCGCCACCGACCTGCCGATGGCGCCACATCAGCTCAAGCGCCTGGCGCGGCGGGCAGCGATCGGCATTGGCCGCAACGGCACCCCCGGCGGCAACAATTCCGGCGACATCTTCCTCGCCTTCTCCACCGCCAACACCCAGCCGATGGCGCACAAGGCGCCGCCGCGCCTGTCGCTGGAAATCGTCAACGACGAACTGCTCGACCCTGTTTATCTCGCCACCGTCGACAGCGTCGAGGAAGCGGTGGTCAACGCGATGATCGCGGCGGAGGATTCCGGCGGCACGGCCCATGACCGTTTCAAGATCCAAGCGATCCGGCACGAGCCGCTGTTGGAAGTGATGCGCAGCTACGGCCGGTAGCCAGGCGTCGCCGGAAACGACCCGGCCCGGTGGCCGAACACTTAGCCGGCTCCGGACGCGCTCACGCGCGCCCGTCGCCAGTCGCTGGGCGCCTCACCAACGCGCAATCGGAAAAAGCGCGAGAAATAGGCGGCATCGGCAAAACCGATCTCATAGGCGATGTCTTCGAGCGGCCGCACGGTGAAGAGCAGCAGGCGTTTGGCCTCGAGCAATCTCCGCTCGTTGATCAGTTCCTTGACCTGCATGCCGAAGGCCTCCCTGCTCGCCTTGGCGATCAGATGCGGCGTCGTCGCCAGCGCGTCGGTGTAGTGCCCGACGCTCCATTTCTCGCGGAAATGCCGGTCGACAAGCCGGCGCAATTGCGTTGCCAACAGAGCCTGTGTCGGCTGCCCAGCCGGAGCGGCCGATGCCAGACGAGCGATCTGGGTGAGCACGGCGGCGACCAGAGAAGCGAGCATTTGTTGGCTGCCTGCGGCGCCACCGGCATATTCGTCGGCGATGATATCGAGCAGTTCGGCAAGGCGGCGCCAGCCCCGGTCGCCGCTTTCGCCCCGGATCATCGTGGACCGATCGAGCGGGAGCGTTGTGTGCTCCCGGATGGAGAGCAGCGCACCGTCGGCGACCGAGACGACGATGGCATCGCTCGTTTCCGGATCGACGGAAAAGCCGTGCACGACGCCGCTCGGCACGAAGCTCGCGGCCGGCGCTGAAAAGTCCAATGGCTTGTCATCGATGAAATAGGTGCCGCCACCGCTCAGCCAGAAGGTGACCTGTCCCATCTGGTCGTGCTTGTGCGCACTGACCTGCCCCTGATGTAGGCCTTTGCGGGCCATGACAGTCTCGACATGGAAGAAACCCGGTTCGAGCTGTTGCTCCGGTTCGCCGTATACGAAGAAACTGGGAATGGCGTCGGTCATCGTTCACCGGAAAAAGTCCAAGTCATTTTGCCATTCTGTCCATGGCGGCGGACGATTTCAACGCCTAGCCTTGACGAAACTCAAGGAGGAGAAAATGAGAGCAGAGGATTTCCGCGCCGACAGGACGCGGCCCTTCACTGGCGCCGAATACCTGGAAAGCCTGCGCGACGGCCGCGAGGTCTATATCAACGGCGAGCGCGTGCACGATGTCACCAGCCATCCGGCGATGCGCAACTCCGCCCGGTCGCTCGCAAGGCTCTATGACGCGCTGCACGACCCCGCGAAGAAAGACATCCTGACCTCACCGACGGATACCGGCTCCGGCGGATACACCCACAAATATTTCCGTGTCGCCCGCTCCTCCGCCGATCTTGCGGCACAGCAGGGCGCGATCGCCGAGTGGGCGCGCATGTCCTATGGCTGGATGGGCCGCACCGCCGATTACAAGGCGGCGTTGATGAACACGCTCGGCGCCAATGCCAATTGGTACGGCCCCTTCAAGGACAATGCGCTCGCCTGGCACAAACGCGCCCAGGAAGCGGCGCTCTTCATGAACCACGCGATCGTCAATCCGCCGATCGACAGGCACAAACCGGCCGATGCGGTGAAAGACGTCTTCGTTCACATCACCAAGGAAACCGACGCCGGCATCTATGTCTCGGGCGCCAAAGTCGTCGCCACCTCCTCGGCGCTGACGCACTATAATTTCCTGGCGCAGAGCTCGGCGACGGTGACCGAGGATCCGTCGCTCTCCGTGATGTTCATCGTTCCGATGAATGCGCCTGGTATCAAGATGTTCTGCCGGGTTTCCTACGAGCAGACCGCCAACACCGTCGGCCACCCCTTCGACTATCCGCTGTCGTCGCGCTTCGACGAGAACGACGCGATCCTGGTGCTCGACAATGTCTTCGTGCCCTGGGAAGACGTGCTGGTCCTCCGGGACGCCGCCAAGATCCTCTCCTTCCACCCCGCCTCCGGCTTCATGCACGGCTATTGCTTCCAGGGCTGCACCCGTTTCGCGGTGAAGCTCGATTTCCTCGCCGGCCTGCTTGCCAAGGCCTTGAGGGCGACCGGCGGCGATGCGTTTCGCGGCAACCAGGCAGCGCTCGGCGAAGTCATCGCGCTCCGCCACATGTTCTGGAGCTTCTCCAACGCCATGGCGCACAATCCCATTCCCTGGGCCGATGGCGCCGTGCTTCCCAATCTCGAAGCCGCCCTTTCCTATCGCACCTTCATGTCCGAGGCCTATCCGCGTGTGGTCGAAACCATCCGCAGGGTCATTGCCTCGGGCCTCATCTACCTGCCGTCTTCCGCGCGCGACTTCGGCAATCCCGAGATCGATCGTTACCTGGCGCAATATGTGCGCGGCTCCAACGACATGGGGCACATCGAACGCATCAAGATCATGAAGCTGCTGTGGGATGCGACGGGAACGGAGTTTGGCGGGCGCCATGCGCTCTATGAACTCAACTATGCCGGAGCTCCCGAGGAGGTAAGGCTGCAGGTGCTGAAGGGCGCGGAGCGCGGCGGACGGCTGAAGGAAATGGAAGCGCTCGTCGACCAGTGCATGGCCGACTACGACGAGAACGGCTGGACGGGCAAAACCTGGCTGCCGCCGCTCGATGACGGTCAATCTCTGCGCAACGCAGCCGAATGAGGTCGGCCATGAAACCGCTCGTCTCGAAGACCGAGTTTCGCAACGCCATGGCGCGGGTCTGCGCGCCGGTCAACGTCATCACGACAAACGGACCCGCCGGACGCGGCGGGTTCACCGCCACCGCCATGTGCTCGGTGACCGACGAGCCGCCGACGCTGCTCGTCTGCATGAACCGCAACTCCGCCCAATGCGGCCTGTTCATCGAAAACCGCCGTTTCTGCGTCAACGTGCTCAGTCACGACCACCGCGATCTTGCCGGCCATTTCGCCGGGGCGACGCAGGACATGGCCGCCCGTTATGCGGCGGCCGACTGGGTCGAGATGACGTCCGGAAGCTTCGCGGTCAAGGATGCGATCGTCTCGCTCGATTGCGAACTGGCGGAAGCGCGGCTGCTTGGAACGCACCATATCCTGATCGGACGGGTCGTCGGCATTCGTTCGCGCAGCGACGGCAACGCACTGCTCTATTTCGACCGCAACTATGTGCACGTGCCGACGCAACTTGGCAGCTTCGGCGGCTAGGCGGCGCCTCGGCACTTCGCCGGAGCAACCCATTTTCCCGAGCACAGCGATGGAGAGGCACGTGTTCGTTGCACCGTATCCGGCCCCACTTGTCGCGGGGCCGACGCAATCGGCACCCAGATACTGATCAACGCCATTTGTTTTTTGTCGAAACGCGTCTATCTGCTTGGCGCGGAGCGAGAAAGGAATCGGGATGGTGGTTGCCGAGCCGAGCGGACGATCGATGGCGGATGGGAAAAACAGGGAGACCGATCGCCTGGCTGCGCTTGGACTGCTCGACATCCTCGACACACCAAGAGACGACGGCATGGACCGCGTCGTGCGGTTGATAAAGCAGATCTTTGCCATCGAGATCGGCATCGTCTCCCTGATCGATGCCCATCGGCAATGGTACAAGGCCTGCTCGGGGCTCGCGGCCGAAGAGGTTCCCCTGAAAGACACGTTCTGCCGATACGTGCTCGCCTGTGATGAGCCTCTCGTTGTCGAGGATGCCACAAAAGATCCGCGCTTTGCGCAGCATCCGGCCGTGACGAGTGCGGACCATATTCGCTTCTATGCCGGTGTCCCCTTGAAAACACGGGACGGCCACACAATCGGCACCGTGTGTGCCATCGATCGCTCCCCAAGAGCTTTCGTTGAGAGGGACCTGGCAATTCTGGCTGAACTGGCTGGGGTGGCGATGGATCGGATCGAGTTGCTGCAGTCGGCAGCAACCGACGGGCTCACCGGCGCACTCACCCGACGCGCCTTCCGCGAGGAGGCGGACAAGCTGATCTCGCTTGCCATCCGGCACGAGCACGACCTCTCTTGCATCATCCTTGACGTCGATCACTTCAAGCGGGTCAACGATACGCATGGGCACGCGGCAGGCGACGAGGTTCTGAAGGCTGTCGCCTCTGTCTGCCAATCCAATCTTCGGGCCAGTGACCTGTTCGGGCGGCTTGGTGGCGAGGAATTCGCCGTCGTGTTGCCGCACGTGGACGCAAACGGCGCGCTGACGGCGGCGGAAAAGCTAAGGGCCGCGATTGCCGCCCAAACGATGCATGGTGACTTTGGCTCGCTTACCGTCACCGCAAGTTTCGGCACGTCGGCGCTGTCGGCCAAGGGCAGAGATAGCGGCACTTTGCTCGCACAGGCCGACGCCGCGATGTATCTCGCCAAGGCCTCAGGACGAAACCGTTGTGTCGATTGGAACGGCCTCGACGCCAGATATGAAGCAGGGCCCCGTCAATCGGTCCTCAAGGCCGGCACCATCCTCTATGACGACCGCCACACGAGCATCGACTGCACGATCAGGTCCCTGGGCGCTGAAGGTGCGGCCGTGACGGTTTCCAACTCCGCCGGCATCCCACCGGAATTCGTGCTGGTCGTCGCCGGCGACGATTTTGAGACCGAGTGCCATGTGGTGGCGCGCGACCGGCAAAATCTCGAACTCGCCTTCGGATAGGCCGTTTACCGGACGGCACCGCTTGGGCTGCCGGGCAGAGCGTAAAGGAGGGCCGCCAGCTCGGCCGCCCTCCTCAATCACATAACAATGCGTTACTCCGCAGCAGCTTCCAGCCCCTTCGGCGAGGTCGATGCCTTGCGGGCCTGCATCTTCTTGAAAAGGAAGAAGTAGAGCTTGATGTACTGCCCGACGAGAATGGCGTTCAGGATCGTACCTTCGCGGATGAACTTGACTTCGGCGAGGAACGCCAGACCGATGCAGGCCGAAAGCACAAGCAGGGTGCAATCGAAGCCGGTCTTGATGTTGCCCCACTTCCAGCCGGTGCGCTTGAAGATCGTGTTGACGAACATGTCGATCGGCATCAGCACCAGATTGGCGCGGATCATCAGGAACAGGCCGAAGGCGAGCGCCGCATCAGCAAAGACCAGGAGCGCCACCCGGAGCGGATAGGCATCGAGCTTGATGAACTCGGTGAGACCCAGGTTGAAATCGAGGAAGACCGCCAGCACGAAAGCCGGGATCAACGACGCGAAGTTCTTGAGCTTGAAGTCTTTCGGCAGCACCAGATAGGTCAGAAACAACATGATCAGTTCGAGCATGAAGTTGTAGGTGCCCTGGCTGAACGGCGGGTAGACCAGCGTCATCGTTCTGGTCAGGCTGCTCTGGGGCGAGATGCCGATCCCCGCCCTGATTGCCAGACTGACGCCGAAAGTCAGCACATAGATGCCGACGACATACATGATCCAGCGCCGCGTCAGGCTGCCGGTATCGACGATCTCGGCTTCCGCCGTATTGTGGTCCATGGTTTCCTCCCTCGAAATTTGTCCGGGCTTCCTTCGCCCGTCTGCTCATCCCCCCTCAGCGATGAGCTTTTGAATGGTTGGCTTGTCCGCCCATTGCGGCGGCCAAGCCATTCCCTTGGGCCGACGAATACCGAAGCACCCCGTCGGCTTTTTCTGCATTGGCTCCTAGGCCATGAAGCGGAAGCGATGCAACGAAATGAACAGGCTGAGCAGCTTGTTGACCACCGGTTCGCCTTCGTTGCGGTTGCCCAATGCCTCGAGCGCCGCGTCGATCGCGCCGGCGCTCGCCGTCAGCTCTTTCACGGTCATGTTGGCCATGACGCCGTAGATCTCGAGCGGCATGACCGCCCTGTCGACCTTGCCCTCGGTCACGACGCAGGCGCCGGCATAGCTGTCCACGCGCTTCAGGCAGTGGCACATTTCGGCGCTGTCCTCACCGACGACGACGAAATAAGGCTTCGGCGCCGGCCAGAAGGTGGCGACCGCGCCACGATCCAAGGAAACACCCTTGAACAGACCGTTGACGATGTGACGCTTGCCGTCGGCATAACGCTGCACGACCGACAGCCGGCTCAGCTTCACGCCGTCATGTTCCGCGACGACCTTGCCGTCCGTGAGCGGAGCCCAGACCTCCTGGTAGAACTTGGCGTGGCCGCGACCATAGACGTCGAAGAGATAAACCTTCGCACGGGTCCCGTCTTCCGACACCTCCAATGGCACGATGTCGAGCTGCTCCGGCGTCAGATCGGCAAGGCCCGTCACTCCGTCCTTGCACATGCCGGAGTAGTCGATCTCTGCATTCTTCAAGAGCTTGCGGTCCTTGGCGACCAGTTCTCCATCCTTGAAGACGTAGAGCGGATTGATGCGCGACAGGCTGTCGGTCAGCACGATGTCGGCAAAGCGACCGGGGGTCAGCGAGCCGACCTTGTCTTCCATGTGGAACGAGCGGGCGGTGTTGTAGGTCGCCATCTTGATCGCGTGGATCGGATTGATACCCATCTCGGCGCAGAGCGAGATGATCCAGTCCATGTGCCCCATTGTGAGGAGCCGCTCGATCGAGATGTTGTCGGTGCACAGCATGAAGTTGTCGGTCGGCCATTTGCGGTCGACGATGGCGCGCAACAGCACCTTGATCACCTCGCTGCTGCCGACGCCGAACTTGATGTGCGTCGGGAAGCCGTAGCGGATGCTCTTTTCGATGTCCTTCTCGTTCCAGACATCGTGGTTGTTGGAAACGCCGATGGCCGGCAGGTAGTTGAGGATCATGTCGGAAAGGGCGGTGACGCCCCAGTGACCGTTCATGAAGCCGCCTTTGGCCCGCACCCACGCCGCCTTGCGGAAGTCGTCGTCATTGCCGGAGCTGTAGGTGAAGTGCTCGAACTCGCCGAGGCCGATGACTGGCTCCATCTTGAGCACGGCCTCGGTCACCGATGCCGAGGTCTTCTTCCCGGGTGCGAAGGCATAGAGGCGGTACGGCAGTTGCTCGTAATCCTTGAACAGTGCCTCGGCCGCCTCAACACCCTCCTTGCCGGCGGCACTCAGCAGATCCAGGCATTCGGCATAGATCGTCGTCGTGCCGCAGGGCACCATCGCTTCGGCGAGCGCGGTCGGGTGGGCGAGCTGCGACTCGAAATGGATATGGGCGTCGATCAGGCCGGGGATGGCATAGAGCCCCTTGCCGTCGAACACGTCCTTCACCTTCAGGACCGCCTCGTCCGGGTTCAGCGCGATGATGCGCTTGTCGTAGACGAGGATGGAACCCTGATAGACGGTCTCGCCGTGAACATCGAGGATGTTCAGGTTCTTCAGGAGAAGGTCGGCTTCCTTCTCGCCGTTCAGGATATCGAAGATGGCACGCACCTTGTCATAGTGCGCGGCTTCAGTGCTGTTCACGAATAGTCCTCCACATTCCTTGTCATCGTCCCCTGCGAACACGCATGGATCGGCGATGATCGTTTAAGCTCCCGCAGGCGCTGGCAGCGCGCCCCTCGCCAACCATAAGAGGCCATTGCACCGCTTCCGAAAAGCAGTATTAAATGCGCGCATCGTTCTCTTTTCGAGAACACTGGAAATGGGAAACCCTCATGCTGCATTCGCGCGTGCTGCGCTACCTTGACGAAGTGGCGCGATGCGGCTCGATCCGTGGCGCCAGCGAACGGCTGAACGTTGCTGCGTCTGCCATCAACAAGCATGTGCTGCAGTTGGAGGAGACAATCGGCGAACCGCTGTTCGAGCGCTTGCCGCGTGGCTTGCGCCTGACGCCAGCCGGCGAAATCCTGGTCGCGCATGTGCGCCGCACGATGAAGGAATACAACCAGGTCGAGGCCGAGATCCGCGACATCAAGGCGCTGCAGAGCGGCGAAGTCATTATCGCCACCATGAACGGACTTGCCGGCGGCATCGTGCCCAAGGCTGTCGCGACCTTCGGGGCGCGCCATCCGCGGCTGAAGATCACCATCCGGGTGATGTTTGCCCGCGATATCGCCCAGGCGGTTTCCGATGGCGAGGCCGATCTCGGCTTCGCCTTCAACCTGCCGTCCTCGCAGCAGCTCGAAACCCTCTGGAAGATGGACACCCGCCTCGGCGCGGTAGTGGCGCCCGAACATCCGCTCGTCGGCATGGAGACGCTGCCGCTGGCCTCTTGCCAGCCGTACCCCCTGATCTTTGCCGACAAGTCGATGCAGATCCACGGCATCGTCGCCGGCGCATTCGCGCAGGCCGGGGTCGAGGTCGAGCCGACCTATCTCACCAACTCGATCGAGGCGATGAAGTGTCTTGCGGCTGCCGGCGACGGTATCGCCTTTCTCAGCAAGTTCGACATAACCGAAGAACAGCGCAACGGCATGCTCACCTATCTGCAAATCCGCGACCGGACATTCGGCAAGAACGTGCTCTCCCTCGTCCAGCGCGAGAAGCGCAGCCATGGCCTTGCGGCATCGATGTTTGCCGAGGAAATCATGCGGTCATTGCGAAGCGCGATGGACTGAACCTTCGCGCGGAGCCGATCTTGCCCGTCATCCGCCCGACCCCGGCGCCAGCTCGCCTTTGCGAACTTAGAGCTGGATCCAGGCGGTCTTCAAATCGGTGTACTTGTCGAGCGCATGAAGCGACTTGTCGTGACCGTTGCCGGACTGCCTGACACCGCCGAGCGGCACCGTGTTGTCAGCGCCGCCATAGGTGTTGACGTGCACGACACCGGCACGGATGCCCCGCACCATGCGATGGGCCCGCGAGAGGTTCGCGGTCCAGACGGCGGACGCCAGACCGTAGTCGGTCGCATTGGCGATCTTCAGGGCCTCTGCCTCGTCGTCGAACGGAATGATCGCCAGCACAGGACCAAAAACCTCTTCCTTCGCCAGCTTCATATCAGGCTCGACATCGAAAACAGTCGGCTGCATGTAATAGCCGCCGCTCTCTTCAAGGATACGCGTGCCGCCGGAGCGAAGCCTTGCGCCTTCGGCCTGCGCCTCTCCGACGAATTCCAGGTTCTTGGCGAGCTGGGCTTCGCTGGAAATCGCGCCGGCTTCGGTCGCAAGAAGCAGCGGATCGCCGACCTTCATCGACGCCGCGATCGCGGCCACTTTCTCAGCGAAGGCTTCGTGGATGGAGCGCTCGACCAGCAGCCTTGAGCCGGCAACGCAGACTTGGCCGGAATTGCGGAAGATGCCGTAGGCCGAAATGCGGGCGGCCTGGTCGAGATCCGGGGCATCGGCAAAGACGACGTTCGGCGACTTGCCGCCGAGTTCGAGATAGACGCGCTTCAGGTTGGAGCGCGCCGAGTATTCGAGCAGTCGCCGGCCGACGCCGCCGGAGCCAGTGAAGGCGAGCACATCGATATCGCCATGCAGTCCGATCGCCTCGCCTGTCGTCGCCCCCCGGCCGGTGACGACGTTCAAGACGCCCTCGGGCAGGCCGGCGTCGGCGCAGATTTCGGCAAGCCTGAGCAGGCTGAGCGACGCCCCTTCGGCCGGTTTCAGCACGACCGAGTTTCCGGCGGCAAGCGCCGGCGCGATCTTCCAGGCGCCGATCATCAGCGGGAAATTCCAGGGAACGATCGCCGCGACCACACCGATCGGTTCGCGGTGAATGAGGCCGAGGATGTTGTCGGCCGTCGGCGCGATCTCGCCATAGACCTTGTCGAGCGCCTCGGCATAGTAGCGGAAGGTGCCCGCGGCGCTGCCGGGCTCCGCTTTGAGCGCCATCGAGATTTCCGTCCCGTTGTCGCGCACGCCGAGCACGGCAAGCTCCAGCGCCTGCGCTTCGATGATCTCGGCAATGCGCGTCAGCACCTTTTTGCGCACAGCCGGTGCCGCCTTCGACCAGCTTCCTTTTTCAAAGGCACTGCGGGCCGCACGAACGGCCGCATCGACATCGGCGGCACCCGCGTCGGCAATCGTCGTCAGGCGGCTGCCGTCGATCGGCGAGACGACATCGAGCGTTTCGCCGGACAGGCTTTCCAACCAGCGGCCACCGATGAACAGCTTCTGCCCGGCGACGGGAAGGCTTCGCAACTGGTCGATCTTGTCCTGCATGATGTCTGGTCCCGTTTGACGTGTGGGGAGGGCAGAAATTCCGCCGTCCCGGTTGTTCGAGATTACGCGGTTCCCGGAATTCCGCTTCCGGGAACCGCAAGGCCGCTGTCAGATCTCCTGGCCGGCGCCGAGGCGCGCGAATTCGAGCGGATTGCCCGACTTCAGCGATGCTGCAAGCGCCAGACCGATCAGACCGAAGATCACCACCAGCCCCGGCAGCAACACGGCGAGCATGCCGGTGGCGCCGGCGAGGTCGCCAAAATTGACCGCAATGGCGATGATGACAGCAACAAGGATCAGGCCGGTGACGACAGGAATGACCTTGGTGACCAGCGGGTTGCGTTCAAGGCCCGGATTGCGGCCGAAGAAGGCGACGATCGCAAAGGCGGTAAACGCCATCAGCGTCATGACGGCGAGCGTACCGACATTGGTGAGCCACGAGAAGAGCGCCAGCACCGGGTCCTGACCGGTGGCGGCAAAGAGCGCCACAACCAGCACGGCGATGACAGTCTGGATCAGCGAGCCGACATGCGGGCTATGGTAGACCGGATGGGTCACTCCGATCGAGGCCGGAAGCAGCCGTTCGCGACCAGCGACATAGAGATAACGGGCGACACCATTGTGGAAGGCCAGGACGCCGGCAAAGAGGCTGGTGACGAAGAGTACGTTCATCAGCGGCGGCAGCCAGCCGCCTGCATAGCGTTCGGCAAGGCCAAAGAGGAAGGTGGTCGGATCGGCAAGCCCCTGCAGTTCCGGCACGAGCTTGTCGGCACCGGCGGCGTTCACCATCAGCCAGGAGGTGAACATGTAGAAGATGCCGATGATCAGCACCGAGATATAGGTCGCGCGCGGCACCGTCTTGTGTGGCTCGCGGGCTTCCTCGCTGTAGATCGTCGTCGCCTCGAAACCGATGAAGGCGGCAAAGCAGAAGAGAATGCCGATCGACGGCGAGCCGGAAAGGATAGCCGACGGCGTGAACGAGACCGTTGTCAGCCCGCTGTCGCCGCCCTTGGCGAGGATCGCCACGTCGATGACCAGCACGACGAGATACTCAAGGATGACGAGAACCGTCAGCACCTTGGCGGACAGGTCGACACGGCGATAACCGAGTACCCCCACGATGGCGATGCCGATGAAGGTCCACACCCACCAGGGCAGATCGATCCCGAAGCCGGCAAAGAGCCCGGCGGTCGCGGCGCCGAAGAGACCGAAAACGCCGATCTGCATCGCGTTATAGGCGAGGATGGCGATCATCGCGGCAGCGCCACCCATCAGTCCACCGAGGCCTTGAGCCGTGTAGGCGTAAAAGGCGCCGGCGTTGCGGATGTGCCGGGCCATGGCGACATAGCCGACCGAAAACAACAGCAGGATCAACGTGACGATGAGGAAGGTGCCGGGAATGCCGGCGCCGTTTCCAAGCAGCATCGACAGCGGGACGCCACCGGCGACCGCGGTCAGCGGTGCGGCAGCGGATACGACGAGAAAGGTGACCGCGCCGACGCCAAGGGCGTTCTTGCGCAGCTGGTTCGCGCCGGTCACGGGCGCAGATGAATTGTCCATAGTCCTTAAGCTCCCCTTGTTGGCGATGACGCCTTTTGTTGCCTCTGGTCCTTCTCTCCAGCGGCAAGCTCCCTGAAGCGGGACTAAGGCACGGGGTTTTGCTTTTTATCTTGGCCGCGCAAGTCTTTCGGTTCAATATATGAACCTTAGCTTCAAATATAGACTTGCAAATTGCGTTTGGCCCTGTCAAGTTATTTCGCATGTTAAGTATCTCGACCTGAGACACGAGGGCGGACGCACCGCCCCGTGAACGGGAACAGGCGGAGATGACTTGCGACGGCGCTCAACGAGGAGGAATGGATGAGCACCATCAGTAAGGCCCTGACTTTGCTCGACACGATCTCGCGCCTGGAAAGGGAAGCGGGCTTGAGCGACATCGCCAGGCACTGCGCGCTCGACAAGGCGACCACCCGGCGGTTTCTCGTCGAACTGGAAAAACACGGTTTTGTCGAGCAGGACCCGGAAACGCGGCGCTATCGCCTCGGCGGTGCACCGGTGCGGCTTGCCCGCATCCGCGAGACACGCTTTCCCTATCTGAGCGTGGCAACGCCCTTCGCGCGGGAACTCGCAAACCTCACCGGCGAAACCGTCCATCTTTCCGAACACGCGGCCGGTCGCCTTTCGACCATACATGTCGAGGATTCGCAGCGGGCACACCGGGTCATCGTCGATGTCGGCAGCATCCTGCCCTACCACGCGACCGCATCCGGCCTCGGCTTTCTGGCCTTCTGCCCGCAGAAGGACATCGACGCGGCCATCTCGGCACCGCTTCAAGCCTTCACGGACCACACACTGACCGACCCGGCAGCACTGCGCCAGACCTTGGGCGAGACGCTCCGGCGTGGCTATTCGATCTGCCATCACGGGCTGGAAACCGGTGTCGTCAGCGTCGCCGCCCCGATCCGCGCGCCGGGCAGCCCGCCGGTTGGAGCCATCGCCGTCGCAGCGCCGTCGACGCGCGCGGAAAAGGAGACGGTGGAGCAGATGGGCCGCGCGGCGATGGCCACGGCCAGACGCATTTCCGAAAGACTTTTCGGGTTGGAGCAGGTTGCTGCCGATCCGCTGGCAAGGAGGGCCGGCTGATGAATGCAATGAACCGTCTCCCCAACATCCTCGTGGTGGGTACGGGTGACACCAAATGCGACGAACTCCAGTTCATGGCGTCCGTCATCCGCGAAGCCGGCGGCCTGCCTGTGATGATGGACGTCAGCATTCTCGGCGACCCGCCCTATCAGCCTGAATATTCTCGCCATGACATTGCGGTCGCCGCCGGCGTCACCATCGAAGCGATTGCGGCCAGCGGCGACGAGCACAGTGCCATGGCGCTGATGGCAGAGGGTGCCGCCGCCCTCACCCGCTCGCTCTACGAGGCCGGCCAGGCCGATGGCGTCATCGTTCTCGGCGGCTCGATGGGCACAGATCTGGCACTCGACGTTGCCGCGGCGCTACCGCTCGGCGTGCCGAAATTCATCGTATCGACCATCGCCTATTCCCATCTGCTGCCGCCGGAGCGTATCGCCCCGGACCTGATGATGATCCTCTGGGCCGGTGGCCTCTATGGTCTCAACGGCATCTGCCGCTCGGTCCTCTCACAGGCCTGCGGCGCCGTCGTCGGCGCCGCGCGCTTCGGAACGAAGCCGGACGGATCGCGTCCGTTGATCGGCATGACCTCGCTGGGCTCAAGCTGCCTCAGATACATGAAATATCTGAAGCCTGAGCTGGAGCGCCGGGGTTATGACGTCGCCGTCTTCCACGCGACCGGCATGGGCGGACGCGCCTTCGAGGCGATCGCCGCACAGAAGGGCTTCACCGCCGTCTTCGACTTCTGCATCCAGGAGGTCAGCAACCATCACCATGGCACCGTGGTTACCTCCGGCCCCGATCGGCTGGAGAATGCCGGGCGCGCCGGCATCCCGCAGATCGTTGCCCCCGGCGCCGTCGACATGGTCGACCTGCCGGCCTGGCAGCCCGTCCCGGCAGCCTTTGCCGACCGCCCCTACCACGCCCACAACCGGCTGCTCGGCTCCGTCACCACATCCTCCGAAGGACGACGCGAGATCGCCCGCGTCATCGGCGGTAAACTTGCCGATACCAGCGCGGAGGTCGCCTTCATCCTGCCGCTTCGCGGTATCCAGGAATGGGACCAGCCGGACGAGCCGCTTTACGAGCCGGACGCACTCGACGCCTTTATCGACGAGATGCGCCGGCAGGTTCCTTCGGGCGTCGTGCTGCATGAGGTCGACAGCCACATCAATGCCCCGGAATTCTCGAAGGCAGCACTTGCGATCTTCGACGACTGGGTTGTCCGCGGCATCGTGCCGGAGGGCCGGCCATGAAGAACACCATAACGGGCTCCAAGGGTGGCAGGGCCCTGATCCTCGATTTCGGCGGCGTCGTCACCCGTACGCTGTTCGAGACCCACGACATCACCGAACGTGCTCTCGGCCTTTCGCCGGGTACGCTCACCTGGCGCGGTCCCTTCGATCCCGCCAGCGATCCGCTCTGGGCTGCCATGCAACGGCGCGAAATCACCGAGCGCGACTACTGGACGGAACGCACCCGCGAGGTCGGGCAATTGCTCGGTGAAGACTGGAGCGACATGAAGACCTTCGTGCAGCGGGCACGCGGCGCAGAGCCGGAACTCGTGCTCCGCCCCGAAGCACGTGAGGCGATCCTCGCTGCCGAGAGGGCCGGAATCCGCCTTGCGATCCTCTCCAACGAACTCGACCTCTTCTATGGCGTCGCGTTCCGCGAGCGTTTTCCCCTGATCGAGCTTTTCGAGACGATCGTCGACGCCACCTACACCAACATCCTGAAACCGGACCCGCGCACCTACGAACTGGTGCTGAGCCAGCTCAATTTGCCGCGCGAAGCCTGTGTCTTCGTGGATGACCAATTGAAGAACATCGAGGGTGCGCAGGCCGTCGGCCTGCCTCACGTCCATTTCGACGTCACCCGACCCGCAGAAAGCTATGCCAGAGCGCTTCAGATGCTCGGCCTTGAACTGACAGGAGCATGATCATGCGCGAAACCAACTTCCTCATCGAGAACAACGCCCGCCACCTCTGGCATCCGATGGCGCACCCGGCCGAGATGCAGGCAACACCGCCTCGGATCATCAATGCCGGCGAGGGCGTCGAGATCGTCGACATCCACGGCAAAAAGGTGCTCGATGCGGTCGGCGGCCTCTGGAACGTCAATCTCGGCTATTCCTGCGAACCGGTGAAGGAGGCGATCCGCCGCCAGCTCGACGACCTGCCCTATTATTCGACCTTTCGCGGCACCACCAATTCACCGCTGATCGAACTTTCCTATGAGCTCGCCGAGTGGTTCCGCGAGGATGGGCTCACGCGCTCGTTCTTCACGTCTGGCGGCTCGGATTCCGTCGAAACCTGCCTCAGACTCGCCCGCCAGTATCACAAGCTCAACGGCCAGCCGGAGCGCACCAAGTTCGTCGCGCTGAAGAAGGGCTATCACGGCACCCATTTCGGCGGCGCCTCGGTCAACGGCAACGCCAATTTCCGTCGCAACTACGAACCGCTGCTGCCCGGCGTCTACCATCTGCCGGCGCCCTATACCTA
Organism: Ensifer sp.; assembly: GCF_035999185.1. Classification (GTDB taxonomy): domain Bacteria; phylum Pseudomonadota; class Alphaproteobacteria; order Rhizobiales; family Rhizobiaceae; genus Ensifer. The sequence continues at coordinate 66,673 of NZ_DASYHB010000170.1, forward strand.
TCGCAACCCGTTCGACACGACCGATGGCGCCGTTATCGCCAAGGGGATCGCGCGGCTCTTCGAGGACGAGATCGCCTTCCAGGGGGCCGACACGATCGCAGCGCTGATCATGGAGCCGGTGCTTGGCGCCGGCGGCGTGATCGTGCCGCACGAAACCTTCATGCCGCTGATGCGCGAGATCTGCGACCGGCACGGCATCCTCTTGATCGCCGACGAAGTGATCACCGCCTTCGGCCGAACCGGCGCCTGGACCGGGTCGCGTCTTTGGGGCGTGAAGCCGGACTTCATGTCGACGGCCAAGGCGATCACCAACGGCTACTATCCCTTCGGCGCCGTGATGATCGCCGACAAGGTCGCCGAGGCTTTCGAAAGCAACAAGACGGCAGCCGGCTCGATCGGCCACGGCTACACCTATTCCGGCCACCCGGTCGGTGCTGCGGCAGCACTCGCAACGCTGAAGGAAACGCGCAAGCACAACGTGGCAGCCAATGCCGGAGCGCGCGGTGAAGAGCTGATCGCCGGCCTCGAAGCGCTGAAGGCTCGACACGAACTCATCGGCGACGTGCGCGGCAAGGGGCTGATGTGCGCGATCGAGCTCGTTTCCGACCGCGAGAAGAAAACGGGGGCGGCGAAGGATATCGTCCAGAAGGTTCAGGACGTGACCTATGATGCCGGCGTCATGGTCAGGACCTCCGGCGCAAACGTCATCCTGTCGCCGCCGCTGATCATCACGGCAAACGATGTCACGCGCATTCTGACCGCGCTCGACGCCGGCCTCACGGCAGCGCGGGGATAGCGGGATGGACAATCGGGACCTGATCGCGCGCCGCGAGCGGCTGCTCGGGCGCAACATGTCGCTGTTCTATGAGGAGCCGGTGCATCTGGTGCGCGGCGAAGGCGTCTGGCTTTTTGACGCCGACGGTCGCCGCTATCTCGACGGCTACAACAACGTGCCGCATGTCGGCCATTGCCATCCGCGGGTGACCGAGGCGATCGCCCGGCAGGCATCGATGCTGAACACCCACACCCGCTATCTGCACGAAGGCATTCTCGACTATGTCGAGCGGCTGACCGCCACCTTCGACGAAAGCCTCGACACGGCGATCCTGACCTGTACGGGCAGCGAGGCGAACGACGTGGCGCTGCGCATGGCTCAAGCCGTAACCGGCAAGACCGGGGTGATCGCCACAGACCATACCTATCACGGCAACACCGCGGCGGTGTCGCAGCTTTCGACCCGCATGCCGCCGGTCGGCGGCTTCGGTGGCCATGTCCGTCACGTGCCGGCACCCGACAGCTACCGGCCGCTCGGCGGCGAGCCGGGCGCCGCCTTTGCCGCGGCGTTTACCGCCAAGGTGGAAGAGGCGATCACCTCGCTTGAGCAAAGCCCGCACGGCTTCTCGGCGCTGATCATCGATCCCTTCTTCGCCAATGAAGGCTTTCCGGAATTGCCCACGGCCTTCCTCGACGGAGCGGTCGCCGCCGTCAAGAAGGCCGGCGGCCTTGTGATTGCCGATGAGGTCCAGCCGGGTTTCGGCCGTACCGGCGGGCACATGTGGGGACACCAGAAAGCGGGCATCGTCCCTGATGTCGTCACGCTCGGAAAGCCGATGGGCAACGGTCACCCGATCGGCGGCGTGGTCGCGGGCGCCTACATCCTCAACGCCTTCCGCAATGCGTTTCGCTACTTCAACACGTTTGGCGGCAATCCGGTCTCCTGTGCGGCGGCCATGGCCGTGCTCGATGTGATCGAGGACGAGAAACTGATCGAGAATGCCGACAATGTCGGTGCCTATGCCAAGGCAGGCCTTACCCGGCTTGCCGACAAGCATGGTGTGATCGGCGATATCAGGGGCAGCGGCCTATTCTTCGGTGCCGAACTGGTGACCGACCGGAACCAAAAGACTCCGGCCAGCACGCTTGCGACCAAAGTCATCAACGACATGCGCGAGCGCGGCGTGCTGATGGGCAAGCTCGGCATCCACCAGTGCACGACGAAGATCCGGCCGCCGATGCCATTTACGCGCGACAATGCCGATCTCATGCTGTCGACACTCGACGACGTGCTTTCGGGTCTGTGAGCGGCGGATGTCGGCGGACCTGCCCAAGCCCTTTCGGGATGCGCTCGACGACCGGGCGCGTCAGGCGCTCGCCCATTGGGGCGTCGCTGAGCAAAAGCCGGATTTGCTGAAGTACCGCGAAAACGCGGTATTTCGCGTTCGCCTCGCCGACGGTCGCCCGGCAGCACTTCGGCTGCATCGCGCCGGCTACCACGCCGAAGCGGCGCTGCGCTCGGAACTGCAATGGATGGCGGCGCTCGCCGACGGCGGGCTCGCGGTGCCGCAACCGATCGCTTCGAGGAACGGACAACTGCTCGTTCCCCTGCCCCCAAGGCAAGCGTTTGCCGCGCAGCATGCCGATGTCATCGACTGGGTGGACGGGGAGCCGTTGGGTGAAAGCGGGAAACCCTTGGCCCAATCGCCCGAGCGGCTTGTCGAGATTTTCTCGGCGCTCGGCGCCGCGATGGCCGCGATGCACAATCTTGCCGATCGCTGGACGCCGCCCGAAGGCTTCTGGCGCGCGACCTGGGATGAAGAAGGCCTGCTTGGAGACCGCCCGCTCTGGGGCCGGTTCTGGGATTGCGAAGGCCTGTCCGCAGTGCAGGCATCGGCGCTGTCGACGCTGCGCCTCGAACTCTCGCAATGCCTGGCGGCCCTGCCCGCCCCGGCCCGGGACTTCGGATTGATCCACGCCGATCTCGTGCGCGAGAACGTGCTGGTCGACCACAAGGCCGGCGACATGAGGGTTAAATTCATCGACTTCGACGATGCGGGCTACGGCTACCGGCTGTTCGATCTGGCGACCGCGCTTTTGAAGAACAGGCGCGAACCGGCCTACGACACGATCGAGGCAGCGCTGATATCGGGCTATCGCACTGGCCGGGATTTCTCGGACGCGGCGCACTCCGCTCTGCCGCTGTTTCTCGTGCTACGCAGTCTGACTTACATCGGCTGGTTCGCGGCGCGCCCCGAACTACCCGGCGCGGGTGAGCGCGTCCTGCGCTACGCCGACGAGACGCTGGCGCTTGCTGCGGAGCTGGGCCTGAGATGACGAGCCTGGGGCCGAACAGGTCAGTCGTTGAGGGTTGCAAGCTCGTCGAGCATATCGAGCAGCACTTCGACGCGGTCGCGACCGTACCGCGTTTCAAGCTGCTTATAGATCGCCCGGCTCTCCGGACTGACATCGGCGATCACCCGCATGCCCTCGGGCGCGATCTCGAGCAGCACGCGCCGGCCGTCATCGGCGTCCTTGTGCTTGGTGATAAGTCCACGCTCCTCGAGCGATCGAATGATGCGCGTCAGGCTCGGCGCCAGGATGAAGGCCTTGTCGGCCATTTCGGATGCATCGACCCGGCCGGCCTCGGCGAGGATGCGGATCACCCGCCATTGCTGCTCGGTAATGTCGTGGCGCGCCAGCATCGGACGGAAATGGGCCATGACCGCTTCACGTGCCCGCAACAGGGCGATCGGCAGCGATCGGCGCGTGTTGTGCGGCAGAAGGGCGTCGTGGCCAAGATCATCAGAATATTTGTCGCTGCTCATGGGCGTTCTATCGGACATTTTCGCTCGTTCTGCAATTGGCGAACACAGGTGCCGGCATCCAACAGCTTGACACCATCGGCAATCTTGTTAACATGTTAAATATATGAGAGCGCATCGGGAGGAAAGATGCCGCATCTGACAATCGAATATTCCGGCAATCTCGACCGCCGCATCGACTTTGCCAAGCTGTGCCGCACGGTGCACGCGACCATTCTCGGCACCGGCCTGTTCGAACTCGGCGCCGTCAGGGTGCGCACGATCCGCAGCGCCGACTATGCGATCGCCGACCTTTTGCCGGAGAATGGCTTCATCGACATGTCCTTTCGCATCGGTCGCGGCCGTAGCGATGCCGAAAAGAAGGCCACGGGCGACGCCATCTTCAAGGCCGTCAGCGATGAACTCGCGACGCTTTTCGAGACGCCGCATTTTGCCCTCAGCCTCGAGATCCGCGAGATCGATCCGGAACTGAGCTGGAAGAAAAACGCCATTCACCCCCGGTTGCGCGCCACCAAAGGCTAGCCGCCGCCGCACCCCAACGACAGCAGCGCGCGAAACGAGTTCGCGCCGGCATCGGAGAACATCATGTCCAAGCTCGACGAAAACCTCGCCAAGGCGGAACGCTACCTCGCCCGCTTCAAGAGCGAAGGCGTGCTCAACCACATCAACGGCGAGGCGGTGCCGGCGCTTGACGGCGAGACCTTCGAGACGATCTCGCCCGTTGACCTGAAGCCGCTCGCAAGGGTCGCCCGCGGCAAGGCTGCCGATATCGACCGGGCGGCAAAGGCCGCCAAGACCGCTTTCGCCGAATGGGCCGCAATGCCGGGCGAGGCGCGCAAGAAGCTGCTGCATAAAATAGCCGACGCGATCGTTGCGCGGGCCGAAGAGATTGCCTTCGTCGAGTGCATGGATACCGGACAGTCGCTAAAGTTCATGGCGAAGGCGGCGCTGCGGGGCGCGGAAAACTTTCGCTTCTTTGCCGACCGGGCGCCGGAAGCGCGCGACGGCAAGGTGCTGCGCGGCGATAACCAGATCAACATGACGACGCGGGTGCCGATCGGCCCGGTCGGCATCATCACGCCATGGAACACGCCCTTCATGCTGTCGACCTGGAAGATTGCGCCCGCACTTGCCGCCGGCTGCACGGTCGTGCACAAGCCGGCGGAATTCTCGCCGCTGACCGCGCGGCTGCTGGTCGAGATCGCCGAGGAAGCCGGGCTGCCGAAGGGTGTCTGGAACCTCGTCAACGGCTTCGGCGAAGAAGCCGGCCGGGCGCTCACCGAACATCCCGCCATCAAGGCGATCGGCTTTGTCGGCGAAAGCCGCACCGGCTCGATGATCATGAAGCAGGGCGCCGACACGCTGAAACGCGTCCATTTCGAACTTGGCGGCAAGAACCCTGTCATCGTCTTTGCCGACGCCGATCTCGAGCGCGCCGCGGACGCCGCCGTCTTCATGATCTATTCGCTGAACGGCGAACGCTGCACCTCGTCCTCGCGCCTGCTCGTCGAAGACAGCATCTATGATCGCTTCACGGCGCTCGTCGCCGAGAAGGCGAAGCGCATCAAGGTCGGCCACCCGCTTGATCCGGAAACCGTCGTCGGTCCGCTCATCCATCCGGTGCACGAAAAGAAGGTGCTCGACTATATCCGCATCGGCCGCGAGGAGGGTGCCACCGTTGCGGCCGGCGGCGAGACGTTCGCCGGCCCGGGCGGCGGCTGCTACGTCAGCCCGACGCTTTTTACCGGCGCCAACAACGGCATGCGCATCGCCCAGGAGGAGATCTTCGGACCGGTGCTGACCGCCATTTCCTTCAAGGACGAAGCGGAAGCGCTTTCGCTTGCCAACGACACGCAATACGGCCTGACCGGCTATCTCTGGACATCGGACGTCACCCGCGCCTTCCGTTTCACCGATCACCTCGAAGCAGGGATGATCTGGGTAAACTCAGAGAACGTGCGCCACCTGCCGACCCCCTTCGGTGGGGTCAAGAGCTCAGGCATCGGCCGCGACGGCGGCGACTGGTCGTTCGATTTTTACATGGAAACCAAGAACATCGCCTTTGCCAGCTCGGCGCATGCGATCGCCAAGCTCGGCGGCTGAGCGCGCTGGCGGAAAATCTGGAGGAGACATCAATGCCCTTGCCGAAACCGAACCTCTATCCGCCCTTCAACATCGTGCGGCTGAGCCATGTGGAGCTCGCCGTCACCGATCTTGCCAAGTCCCGCGCCTTCTATGTCGACGTGCTCGGCCTGCAGGTTACCGACGAGACGGCGGACACGATTTACCTGCGGGCCATGGAGGAGCGCGGCCACCACTGCATCATCCTGAAAAAGGCGGCGAGCGCAGAAGCCCGCGACCTCGGTTTCAAGGTCTATGGCGACGAGGATCTGGAAAAGGCCGCGCATTTCTTTAAAGGCAAAGACTTGCCGGTCGAGTGGATCGAGCGCCCCTACCAGTCACGCACCTTCCGCACCCGGGATCCGCAGGGCATCCCGCTCGAATTCTATTCGAAGATGGACCGCCTGCCGCCAATCCATCAGAAGTACGCGCTCTACCGCGGCGTCAAGCCGCTGCGCATCGACCACTTCAACTGCTTCTCGCCCAATGTCGACGAAGCCGTCGCCTTCTACAACGAGATCGGCTTCCGGGTGACGGAATACACCGCCGACGAAGAGACCGGACGCCTCTGGGCCGCCTGGACCCATCGCAAGGGCGGCGTGCACGACATCGCCTTTACCAACGGTCGCGGGCCGCGCCTGCACCACACCGCCTTCTGGGTGCCGACACCGCTCAACATCATCGACCTGCTCGACCTGATGTCGACCTCCGGCTGGCTTGCCAACATCGAGCGCGGCCCCGGCCGCCACGGCATTTCCAACGCCTTCTTCCTCTATGTGCGCGACCCGGACGGACACCGCATCGAGATCTATTGCTCCGACTACCAGACCGTCGATCCGGATCTCGAGCCGATCAAGTGGGACCTGAAGGACCCGCAGCGCCAGACACTCTGGGGTGCGCCGGCACCAAAATCCTGGTTCGAGGAAGGCAGCGTCTTTGCCGGCGCCGAGATCCGGGACTCGATCCTGAAGGCCCAACCGATCGTCGCGCCTTGACGGTTTGGAGATAGGGATCGGGTAGAGCCAGAGAGCAGGCGGGAGGACGCATATGGATCAGAAGAGTTTTGGCGAGTGGTCGCTGAAGGCGGCGAAGTGGGGTGCGGACTATCGGGCGTCGCTGCGCGACCGGCCGGTTCGGGCCCAGACGGCACCGGGCGCGATTGCCGCCCAGATACCGGCGCAACCGCCGCGGACGGGCGAGGATATGGAAGCGATCTTCGAGGATTTCGAGAAGATCATCCTGCCGGGCATGACCCATTGGCAGCATCCGCGTTTCTTCGCCTATTTCCCAGCGAACGCGGCGCCGGTCTCGGTCGTCGCCGAGTACCTCGTGACCGCGATGGCCGCGCAATGCATGCTCTGGCAGACCTCGCCGGCAGCGACCGAACTCGAAACAAAGGTCATCGACTGGCTGCGGCAGGCGATCGGCCTGCCCGAAGGCTTTTCCGGCGTCATCCAGGATTCCGCCTCTTCGGCGACGCTGTCGGCCGTGCTGGTGATGCGCGAAAAGGCGCTCGGCTGGCAGGGCAACAAGAAGGGGCTTTCCGGCCAGCAGCAACTGCGCATCTACTCCTCCGACCAGGTCCACACCTCGATCGACCGGGCGATCTGGGTCTCGGGCATTGGCGAGGAGAACCTCGTGCGCATCCCGGCGAAGGGGCCGCGCAGGGCGATGGATACCGGCGCACTGGAAGCGGCTATCGTCCGGGACAAAGCTGCGGGCTTGTTGCCGGCCGGCGTGATTGCCTGCACCGGCGGCACCAGCACGGGTGCCTGCGACGACATCGCCGAGGTGGTGCGGGTCGCCCACGCCCATGGTCTCTATGTCCATGTTGATGCCGCCTGGGCCGGGGCCGCGATGATCTGCGAAGAGTTCCGCGAGCTCTGGTCCGGCGTCGAGGATGCCGACTCCGTCGTCTTCAATCCGCACAAGTGGCTGGGCGCGCAATTCGATTGCTCGGCGCACTTCATCCGCAGCCCGGATGATCTGGTAAAGACACTGGCGATCCAGCCGGAATACCTGAAGACCCACGGCCGCGACGGCATCATCAACTATTCCGAATGGACGATCCCGCTCGGGCGGCGGTTCCGCGCGCTGAAACTCTGGTTCCTGCTGCGTTTCCACGGCCTTATTGGTCTGCAGACGATGATCCGCAACCACGTGCGCTGGTCGGAGAGGCTTGCCCGACGGCTGGCGGACCACGCGGATTTCGAGATCGTTACCGAGCCAATGCTGTCGCTGTTCTCGTTCCGGCATGTGAGCGAAGGGGATTCGGACGCCCACACCATCGCACTCGTTAATGCGATCAATGACGACGGCCGCATCTACCTTACCCAGACCCGCGTCGACGGTCGCGTCGCGATCCGCTTCCAGGCCGGCCAGTTCGACATGACGGAAGAGGATGCAAATACGGCCTTCGACGTGATCGTCGAAGTCGCCGCAACGCTCGGCGGGCATTCCGAGAAAGAGAAGGCTTCCCAATGACCCCTCCCCGTTTCGTCACCTTTTCAGCTGGAGGCAGGCAGGGATACGGCCTCGTCTCCGGCAGCGGTCTAATCGACCTCTCCAAGCGATACGGATCGACCTTCCCGACGCTGCGCGAAGTGATCGAGGCCGGCGCCCTTGGCCAGCTTGCCGACGAGGCGGCGGGAATGTCGCCGGACATCTCGCTCGACGACATCCGCTACGAGATCCCGGTGCCGGCACCGGAAAAGATCATTTGCGTCGGCGTCAACTTCCCCGACCGCAACGAAGAGTACAAGGACGGTCAGGCAGCCCCTTCCAACCCTTCGCTGTTCATCCGTTTTCCGCGCTCGTTTACCGGCCACGGACAGCCGTTGATCCGTCCGCCCGAGAGCCCGCAGCTCGACTACGAAGGCGAGATCGTCATCATCATCGGCAAGGGCGGCCGCCGCATTCCCGAGTCTAGCGCGCTCGACCATATCGCGGCTCTCTCACTCTGCAACGAGGGTACGATCCGCGACTGGGTGCGACACGCCAAGTTCAACGTCACCCAGGGCAAAAATTTTGATCGCACCGGTTCGATCGGCCCGTGGCTGGTGCCTTTCACTGACGAAGCGCAACTTGCCGACATCAGGCTCGAAACCCGAGTAAACGGCGAGATACGTCAGCGGGACAGCACCAGCCGGATGATCTTCTCCTTCCGCAAGATCATCAATTACGTCTCGACTTTTACGACGCTGGTTCCTGGCGACGTCATCGTCACCGGCACGCCGACCGGCGCTGGTGCCCGCTTCGATCCACCGATCTGGCTGAAGCCTGGCGATGTCGTCGAGGTCGAGGCCGAAGGCATCGGCACGCTCATCAACCCAATTGCCGACGAGGCCTGACGTCATGCTCGAAAAGTCCCAGATCGAGGCGGCGGCCATCGCCCTCGACACCGCCGAACGCGAGCGTGTCCAGACCGGGCTGCTGTCACTCAAACATCCTGAAATGACCATGGACGACGCCTATGCGGTGCAAGCCGCCTGGGTGAAGCAGAAGATTGCCCGGGGGCGTCGGGTGATCGGCTGGAAGATCGGGCTGACCTCCAAGGCGATGCAATATGCGCTCAACATCGACATCCCCGATTCCGGCGTGCTCTTCGACGACATGCAGTTCGAGGACGGCGCGCGCATCCCCAGCGACCGCTTCATCCAGCCGCGCATCGAGGCCGAGATCGCCTTCGTAATGAAGGCGCCGCTTGCAGGTCCCAACGTCACCGTCTTCGATGTGCTGAACGCGACGGACTACGTGACACCGGCGCTCGAAATCCTCGATACACGTATTCTCAGGGTCGATCCCGAAACGAAGAAGGCGCGCACCATCGTTGACACCATCTCCGACAACGCCGCCAATGCCGGCATCGTTCTCGGTGGCCGGCAGATGCGGCCCGATGCGATCGACATGCGCTGGATGGGCGCGATCGTCTCGCGCAATGCCGAGGTGGAGGAGACCGGGCTTGGCGCCGGCGTGCTCAATCATCCGGCCCGCGGCATCGCCTGGCTTACCAATCGTCTGGCACTCTACGGCGATAGGATAGAGGCCGGACAGATCGTGCTGGCCGGTTCCTTCATCCGCCCGGTCGAGGCCCGCCATGGCGACACGATCGTCGCCGACTTCGGTCCTTCCGGCACCGTCAGCTGCTTCTTCGAATAGGACAGATCATGCCCGCTCCCCGCAACCTGTTCAAACAAGCCCTCATCGACAGACGCCCGCAGATCGGGCTCTGGCTGGCGCTTGCCAATCCCTACACCGCCGAGGTCTGCGGCGGTGCCGGCTTCGACTGGCTGCTCTTGGACGCCGAGCACGCGCCGAACGACGTCCCACTTTTGGCAGCCCAGCTTCAGGCGCTCTCGGCGTCGCCGAGCCACGCCATCGTGCGCCCCCCCATCGGCGAAACCTGGATGATCAAGCAGATCCTTGATATCGGCGCGCAGACGCTGCTGGTGCCGATGGTCGAAAGCGCCGAACAGGCCCGGGCCCTGGTACGAGCGGTGCGCTATCCGCCGCACGGCGTACGCGGCGTCGGCGCCGCCCTTGCCCGGGCGTCTGTATTCAACCGCATCCCCGACTACCTGCAGACGGCCAATGACGAGATCTGCCTGCTCGTGCAGATCGAAAGCCGCGCTGGTCTTGCCGCCCTCGACGAAATCGCCACCACCGACGGCGTCGATGGCGTCTTCATCGGCCCGGCCGACCTTGCCGCCGACATGGGTTTCCTCGGCAAGCCTGGTGCGCCGCAAGTGCAGGAAGCGGTCGAGGCGGCGCTGCTTCGCATTCAGTCGCATGGAAAGGCGGCCGGCATTCTAACGTCCGACCAGGCCCTCGCGCGCCGCTACCTCGAACTCGGCGCCATCTTCGTCGCCGTCGGCAACGACGTCAGCCTGCTGGTCGGCGCGACTTCGAAGCTGGCCGCGGAATTCAAAGGTGGCAGTGGCGATGCCGGAACGACGGGGCGGTCGGGCGGAACTTACTGAAGCGCGCTCGGTCAATCGACTTAATCGGGATCAATCGCCATGATGCAATCTAACTAGAGGAGATGCAGATGGAACCGAGAGAGCCGACGCCGTTTGGCGCTCGAGGCGCTTTCAGATGTCGACGCGGGCCGCCTTGTCGACCACCAGATGGTACAGGCGTGGGCCGATAGCCTCGACATTCCCTCCACCGAATCCGGTTTGAGGAATCGTGACGCGGGAGTATAGCGGTTCCACGCCCACCAGCATTGGATCCCGCTCATGACCGATACCGTCCTCGACCGCTTCCTCCGTTATGTCGTCATCGACACCCAGTCCGACCCGAAGTCGAAGACACAGCCTTCCACGGAAAAGCAGAAGAACCTCGGTCGCGTCCTCGTCGAGGAACTGCTTGAGATCGGTCTTGCCGACGCGCATCTTGACGAGAACGGATATGTCTACGCGACCATTCCCTCGAATGTGGACAAGCCGGTGCCGGTCATCTGCTGGTGCTCGCACATGGACACTGCACCCGATTTCACCGGAACGAACGTCAAGCCGCAGATCCTATCGAACTACCAGGGCGGCGACATCCAGCTGAAGGGCGATCCGCAGCAGGTCATCAGGGTCGCCGACCATCCTGTTCTCAGCGACCAGATCGGCAACGACATCGTCACAACCGACGGCACCACGCTGCTCGGCGCCGACGACAAGGCCGGCCTCGCCGAAATCGTCACGGCGGCGCAGATCCTCGTCGACAATCCCGAAATCAAGCACGGCACGATCAAGCTGCTCTTCACCACAGATGAGGAGATCGGCCGCGGTGTCGACAAGGTGGATCTGAAGAAGCTCGGTGCAGAATTTGCCTACACCGTCGACGGCGAGACAGCCGGCCATATCGAGGACGAGACCTTTTCCGCCGATGGCGTCGAGATCGTCATTCACGGCGTTGCCATCCATCCGGGCTTTGCCAAGGACAAGATGGAAAACGCCATTAAGATCGCCGGCGCAATCATTAGCCGGCTACCGCGCGACGTATCGCCCGAGGGCACCGAGGGACGCAACGGCTTCGTGCATCCGACCGGGGTAACCGGCTCGATGGACAAGGCACAGCTCGGCTTCATCGTGCGCGATTTCGACGAGGCGGGCCTCACCAAGAAGGAGGCCATGCTCGAGGCGATCGTCAAGGACGTGATGACCGCCTACCCGGGCTCCACCTACAGCTTTGAGGTCAAAGAGCAGTATCGCAACATGAAAGCGGTGCTCGACCAGCATCCAGAGATCGTCGAGAATGCGATCGAAGCGATCCGCCGCGCCGGCATGCAGCCGGTGCGCGGCAGCATTCGCGGCGGCACCGACGGGTCGCGGCTTTCCTTCATGGGCCTGCCCTCGGCCAATCTGTTCGCCGGCGGACATGCTTTCCACTCGCCGCTCGAATGGGTCAGCCGCCAGGACATGGAGCGCAGCGTCAGGACCCTGGTCGAACTGGCGAAGATCTGGGCGGAGCGCGCCTGAGGCAAAGGTCTGCCAAGGGAGGCGGCAATCGGCATTTCGCTGGGAGAGATCTGGCTATGAGCACGGCGCGAAGCTCCAGGCGGGCGCCGGCCAAGGCCGCTTCGCTTGCGACCAACCCGCCGACCTTCGAGCACATCGTCACCGGCGTCAACGAGACATTCCTCTGGCGTCTCGACAACTATCCCTGGGAACGGAACGTCTGGAACTTCCACCCGGAGATCGAGATCCACTTGATCCGGAAAGCCTCGGGCCTTGCCTTCGTCGGTGACCATATCGGCCAGTTTGGCCCGGGCTACCTCACGGTCATCGGCAGCAACCTGCCGCATGACTGGGTGACGGTCACCGCGCCCGACGAAATCATCGAAGGCCGCGACATCGTCATGCAGTTCCATCCGGACCGCATGCGCGAGATCACCGACGCCTTGCCGGAATTTGCCGAGCTCGAAGCCTTCTTCGCCCGCGCCGAACGCGGCCTGGTGTTTCATGGCGATGCCCGCGCCAAAGGCGCCGATCTGATCGAACGCATGGGCAGCCTTAAGGGGCTCTCGCGCTTCTCGCTGTTCATCCAGTTGCTCGACCTTCTGGTCAACACCGAGGAATACGAGTTGCTCTCCTCGCCGGAATTCGCGCCAGAGCTCGACCAGCAATCGCTTGACGTGCTGCGCGGCGCTCTGGCCTTCATCTACGAAAACATCGCGACCGACATTCATCTGGCCGATCTTGCCAGGCAGGCCGGCATGAGCGAAACGGCCTTTTCCCGTTTCTTCAAGAAGAACACCGGCAATACCTTTACCGACCACGTCAACAAGCTGCGCATCTGGCAGGCCTGCAAGCTGCTTGCCGAAACCGACATGCCGATTACCGACATCTGTTTCGAGGTCGGTTACCTCAACATCTCCAACTTCAACCGCACCTTCCTGCGCCAGCACAAGATGACGCCATCGGCCTATAGGCGGCTAACCAGCCAACGCCGAACCTCCCGCTCTTAAGGCGCCACGCTCAGGCGTCAGCGATGAATCCTTGCATTTGCTGCGCTGCAAATAGTCCTTTGCGAGCGGATACGCGCAAGAAAGTACAGATTCACCGCATCACGCACGCTAGTTCGGCCGACCGTAAGGCCTATCATCGAACTCAGCGAAACGGTTCGCTATGAGGAAAGCGCACTGGATCTGAGGAGTATCCGGCGCGCATCGCAGACCTGGGGAGGTCTTTTCACAATGACAAAAGCCAAGACGCTCGTTTCGAGCATTGCCTTCGCATGCCTTCTTTCCACCGGCCTGACGACTGTCGCGGTCGCGGCCGAATGCTCCGGCACGATCAAGGTGCTCGCCCAGCCGCGCGACGGGCTGACGCTGCTCGAGGACTACAAGTCCGAATTCGAGAAGCTCTCGGGCGGCGCATCCTTCGAGATCGATTACCTCAATGAAAACGACCGGCGCGCCAAGACCAAGGCCGACGCCTCGACGATCGGCAAGTACAACGTCTATTACATCGACGAGGCCAATGTGGCGCTGTTTGCGTCCGCCGGTTGGGTCGCGCCGCTGATGGACTATTATCCTGCGGACTACGACTATGCCGACTTCGATCCCGGCCGGCAGAAGGTCGCGACCTATGACGGCAAGGTCTGGTTTGCGCCGGTCACCGGCGGCGGCGACCTGATGGTCTACCGCAAGGACTTGCTGGAAGCCGCCGGTATTGCTCCGCCGAAGACGCTCGACGAATACGTCGCCGCGGTGAAGAAGCTCAACCAGCCCGACCAGGGCATCTACGGCACGGCCCTTCGCGGCCAGCGCGGTTCCGGCGCCAATGTCTGGCGCTGGATGCCCTTCTTCAAGGGGTTTGGCGGCAACTGGTTCGACGGCAAGACGCCGGTCTTTGACGGCGAACAGGCGGTCAAGGCGACCGAAACCTATCTCGAACTGTTCAAGTACTCGGCACCGGGCAGCCAGACCGGTGGTTGGGACGAGGCGGTCGGCGCCTTCACTTCCGGCCAGGTGGCGATGCTGATCGAATCCACCCCGCTGGTCGGCATGGCGATCGATCCGAAATCCTCCAAGGTCGCCGGCAAGGTCGGCTACCTGCCGCCGCCGGCACCGCTGACGGGCGGTGGCTATGGCCATGGTCTCGCGATCGGGATGAAGGCCAACAAGGATGAGGCTTCCAAGGCCTGCGCCGGTCTGTTCGTTGCCTGGGCGACATCGAAGGAGAACGAGGCCCGGCGGCTTGAAGCCGGACAGTTCAGCGAGCTCAACCGCACCAGTATCATGACCAGCCCAAAATTCGCCGAGCTCTACGGTCCGGATCTCGGCCAGGCGCTTGCCGACACCGGCAAAGTCACCGCCGTCAACTTCTGGCAGAGCCCGCAATGGCCCGATCTCGGCGACCGCTGGGGCATCATCCTGGAAGAGCTGATCACGGGAACGCGCAGCGACATCAAGGAAGGCCTCGACGAGCTTGACGGCTTTGCCAAGGACCTGGTTGCCCGCAGCCAGTAACGCCTTTCCTCCCGAGGTCCATCGGCCGGCGAATAGCCGCGCCGGTGGACCGCCGCACCATCGGCGTGACAAGCCGCAGGACGTCATGACATGAGCCAAAAAAACAGCCTGCCGGCGGTGTTCCTTACCCCGGCCATGGGCATCCTCGCCGTTCTCGCCCTCGTGCCGACGGCCTATGCGATCTACATCTCTTTCCAGAACCGGGAGCTCAGCCGTCCCGACGGCAGCCTCGTCGGTTTCGCCAACTACATCGACCTGTTCTCGGACCGGCGCTTCATCAACGCGATCGGCGTTTCGTTGACATGGGAAGCGGTCACGGTCGGCATGACGCTGCTGATCGCTGTCGGCCTCGGCATACTGCTGTTCGAATGCGTCTCACCGCGCACGCGCAACCTGCTCGCGCTCCTGTTTCTGGTGCCGGTCATCCTGCCACGCGTTTCGGCTGCCTTCGTCTGGAAGTTCGCGTTCCATCCGCTTTATGGCATCGCCACCTACCCCTACAAGGCGATCACCGGCCAGCCGCTCGACCTGCTTTCCAATCCGGCAACGGCACTTGCGACCGTGGCCCTGGTGGACGTGTGGCAATGGGGCCTGTTCTTCGCCGTCATCGTGCTGAAGCTGCTAGAGACATTGCCGCCACAACCCTTCGAGGCAGCAAAGCTCGACCATGCGCGCACCTGGGAGATCTATGCCTTCATCGCGCTGCCGATGCTGAAGGCGCCGCTGATCTCGCTCGCCTTCGTCAAGATGATCGAGTCGCTGCGCGCCTTCGACCTGATCTACGTCATGACCCGCGGCGGCCCCGGCATCGCGACGGAAACGCTCGACATGTACGCCTTCTCGCAAGGCTTCATTGAGTCCGGCCGTATCTCCTACGCCTCCAGCATGGCCGTTCTGATGATGATCGCCACCTCGATCGCCTTCACCTTCATCTGGAAGAGGGTTCAGTGATGACCGCCCATACCCTTGGCCGCCTCGTCGGCCGGCTGATCCTTGGCCTTGCCGCCTTCTCCGCCGTCTTTCCGATGTTCTGGACCGCGCTCAACGCCTTCAAGAATCGCGTCGACATCGTCACGCCGACACCGCTCTTCCTTTTCGAGCCGACGCTCGACAACTTTGCCTATGTGCTTGGCCGTGAAAGCGTCTTTGCCGGTCTTGTCAATTCGCTCTTGATATCCGGTGCTGCGGTCCTCATCGGCGCGGTGCTCGGCCTGCCCGCAGCTTACGCGATCGCGCGTTATCCCAACCGCTGGTCCCGCGACATCCAGTTTTTCGTGCTGTCGCTGCGCTTCCTGCCGCCGGTCGCGATCGCCATTCCGCTGATGGTGATCTGGCTCGACTTCGGGTTCTACGACACGCGCCTGTCGATGATCGTCACCTATTTGTTGCTGACGCTTGCAACCATCATCTGGCTGAGCGTCCCGGCCTTTGCCCGGGTGCCGAAGGAAGTCGAAGAGGCTGCCCGCGTCGATGGTTACGGCCCCTATGCGATCTTCTTCCTGATCGCGCTGCCGATTGCGCTTCGTTCGCTGATCGGTGCCGTCGCCTTTGCCTTCGTGCTCGTCTGGAACGAGTTCCTGATCGCGCTGATGCTGACGACGTCGGACGCCAAGACGCTGCCGATCGTCGCCTCCGAACTGACCCAGCTCGGCCGTGACGTGCCCTGGGGCATTCTCAACGCCTCTGTCGTGCTGCTGTCGATCCCGCCGCTGCTCTTCATCGGGGTCTTGAGCGGCATGCTCAACAGCGCCTTCAAGCGCAAGACGCAATGAAACCCAAGACCGTGAAACCCGAGACTGGAAAAACAAGGAATTCCTTCATGCAAGCATTGGTCCTCGAGCAAAAAGGCAAGCTCGCGCTCCGGGAGATCGATCTCCCGCTGGAACTCGGCCCCGATGACGTCAAGATCGCCATCCACACGGTCGGCGTCTGTGGCAGCGACGTGCACTACTACACCCACGGCGCGATCGGCCCCTATTTGGTGCGCGAACCGATGGTGCTCGGGCATGAGGCGGCCGGCACGGTCGTCGCCGTCGGCAGCAATGTCGAAACGCTTGAAGTCGGCGACCGCGTTTGCATGGAGCCGGGCGTTCCCGACCTCTCGTCCCGCGCCTCCAAGCTCGGCATCTACAATGTCGATCCCAAGGTGCGCTTCTGGGCGACGCCGCCGGTGCACGGCGTGCTGGCGCCTTTCACGGTCCATCCGGCCGCCTTCACCTATAAGCTGCCCGACAATGTCTCCTTTGCCGAGGGCGCCATGGTCGAGCCCTTCGCCATCGGCATGCAGGCTGCCGCCCGTGCGAAGATTGCACCGGGCGACGTCGCCGCGGTCATCGGCTGCGGGCCGATCGGCATCATGGTGGCGTTGGCGGCGCTTGCCGGCGGCTGCAGCCGTGTCTTCATCTCCGACTTCAGCGCCGAAAAACTGGCGATCGCCGCGCAATATCCCGGCATCACCCCGGTCAACATTGCCGAACGCGCGTTCGCCGATGTCATCGCCGCGGAAACCGGCGGCTGGGGCGCCGATGTCATCTTCGAGGCGAGCGGCAGCGCCAAGGCCTTTGCCGGGATCTTCGATCTTGTGCGCCCCGGCGGTGCCGTGGTGCTGGTCGGGCTGCCGGTCGAAGCCGTCCAGTTCGACGTACCGGGTGCAATCTCCAAGGAGGTCCGCATCGAGACGGTGTTCCGCTACGCCAACATCTTCGATCGGGCGCTGCAATTGATCGCTTCGGGCAAGGTCGATCTGAAGCCGCTGATCACCGAAACCTTCCGGTTTGCAGACAGCATAAAGGCGTTCGAGCGAGCCGCCTCGGCCCGGCCGACGGACATCAAGCTGCAAATCCTCGTGGACAGCGGAAAGGATTGAGCCATGGCAAACATCATCTGCTCCAGCGTCGACAAGCAGTATGGCGCCGTCAACGTCATCAGCGACTTCAACCTCGATGTCGCCGACCACGAATTCATCGTGTTTCTCGGTCCGTCCGGCTGCGGAAAATCCACGCTTTTGCGCATGATCGCCGGTCTTGAAGACATATCCGGCGGCACGGTGTCGATCGGCGGCCGCACGGTCAACGACCTGCCGCCACGCGACCGCGGCGTCGCCATGGTGTTCCAGAACTACGCGCTCTACCCGCACATGACGATCTACGACAACATCGCCTTCGGGCTCAAGCGCATGAAGGTGCCGAAGGCGGAGATCGACACGCGCATCCGCGCCGTGGCTGCGACGCTGGGGCTTGATCCTTACCTAACCCGCAAGCCCACCGAATTATCGGGCGGTCAGCAGCAGCGCGTCGCCATCGCCCGCGCCATGATCAAGACGCCGCGCGTCTTCCTCTTCGACGAGCCGCTTTCGAA
Organism: Ensifer sp.; assembly: GCF_035999185.1. Classification (GTDB taxonomy): domain Bacteria; phylum Pseudomonadota; class Alphaproteobacteria; order Rhizobiales; family Rhizobiaceae; genus Ensifer. The sequence goes on from NZ_DASYHB010000170.1 coordinate 84,715, forward strand.
CCTCGATGCGAAACTCCGCAACCACATGCGCGTCGAGATTGCGCGGCTGCATCAGAAACTGAAGACCACGACCATCTATGTGACCCACGACCAGTTGGAGGCGATGACGCTTGCCGACCGGATCGTCTTGATGAAAGGCGGTGCGATCGAGCAGGTCGGCACACCCGCTGAAATCTACGAACGCCCACGCACGCTCTTCGTCGCCGGCTTCATCGGCACGCCCAACATGAACTTCATTGACGCTACCGCGGAAAAGACGGAGGGCGGATGGCTACTGCGCAGCGACGGCGGCAACTTTTCGATCCCGCTTGAGAGATTTTCCCTTCGTCACGAGCAGAAATTGGTACTCGGAGTACGCCCGGCTGATCTCCGGGCCGCAGCAGAGGGGATCAACCGCATCTCCGGCACCGCCGACCTTGTCGAGTTTCACGGCAACGACGCGCTCGTGACCTTCCTCTTTGGCGGCAAGGAAATCGGCGCGCTGGTCAAGGCCAACGCCTGCCCGAAGCCAGGCGATGTCGTATCCTTCGGGATCGAACCGGAGTGCCTGCATCTCTTCGATCGGGAGAGCGGCCTCTCGTTGCTGACGTCGTGAGCCGGACGATCAGTCCGTAGCAGGCTGATCGTTAAGCCGCGCTGGCGAAGGACGCGGCTGGCTGCGGTCCGGCTGTCATCAGCGTGAAATCGAAGGACGCGGGAACATCGGCATCCAGAACATATTGCCGGTGCACCCGCAGAAAGTCGCGCTTGATCCGGCGATAGCGGTCGGCTGAAAGCAGGTGCTTCAGCCTTATGTAGACGATCGGCGGCTGCGGCGCGTCGCGATGCCCGGCAAGAGCGACGACCGGACATCGGTAGAAATTGATCGCATCGGTCAGGCACTGGACATCGAACCAGAAGATCTCCTTCACCCGGGCGATCGCGCCGACCCGGGCCCGCAAGACCTCAGCGGAGCGAAGCAGCGCGCATTGCAGGATCGCGCCACCGAGCGTGACGAAGACGACGCGCTTTCCTGCAAACAGGTCCGGCTCTCTCTCAACCAGGGCGCCGATTACCTGCGTGGCGATGCTCGAGCCCATGCTGTGGGAACTGATGACGTATTCGTCGGCCGGCTCGCTGAGAGCAGCCCGCGCGGACGCCAGGTTATACTCAACCCATTGCGCCAAATACGGTTTTTCCATGCGGGCAACGGCAACGGCCAGTTCCCAATCGGAAAAGAGATGCAAGGTATGCCATCTGTCAGACCAGGGAAGAAATAGCTTGAAGAAGAAGACGTAAGCCACGATTGCGCTCAAGACCAGAAGCGAAGACTCCAGCGCAAGCCAATAGGGCGCGGTACCGATCAGCAGGCTCAGGGCAATCCCGATCGCCACAAGCAGGAACGGGAAAACGAAAAACAAGCCGAAACGCCACGCATGCCTGAAATAGGACAAGGCGGCGCCCTCCCAGACGACGCGGGCAGCGCTTAGAAATCCACCCGCGATCCGTTGCAGCGTCGGCCGGCTGTTCAGGTTCCTGACGATATCGTCGTGGTCGAAGACATAGACGCGGCTCAACGTGCGCCAATCGTCGCCTTGGCTGTCCACGTCGAAGTAGCGGCTAGGTCCGTCGATCTGGACCGGTCCGACCTGGACCTCGAAATCCTGAAGCTCGGCCGTCTTCAACGCCGACCGGTTGTAGCGGGCCTGATGCTTGACCGCATCCAGAGGTTCGAAGCCTGGAAAGTGCAGCACAATGCGTTTCTTGACGTGCCCGGGCGATATGTCGTGCGGCAAGCGAGTAATCTTTCAATAGGCGCAAAACGCCCGCCCCCGCATCCCGAACAAGACGCAAGAGCGGGCGCTCGATGAGCGCCGGGTGTTCCCAGCCTGCCGGAGACGTCACCGATCTCGGTGTCGAGAATATGGCCAAATGAAACGATACACTCCGCATACCGTAAATTTGCGGCACCGGCGGCCTGCTCTGCTCTATGCGTAGCTGTGCGCCCATCGCGCGGCGCAACGGGGTCCGAAACCACGGACCTTGGTCCTATCGAACTCCGACGAATGTCCGGCCATGCGCGGGGAAAGGTCCGGTCTCGGCCGTTCGCCAAAGACACGCGTTGACTGGTCGCGCCGGCCGTGGGCAAAGTCTAGTCTTTCTGCCGCCGGACCGGCGATGGGCCGCACCAGCCGGGCGCGCAAAAGGGATTCCAGAGGTTTGATCGTCGCCATGCCCCGAACGTTTTTTGCCGCGCTCTTCTGGGCGACGGTTTTTCTCCTGGCCACCATTTTGCCTTACAAGATCACCGTCACGGCCGCCGGCGTCGCTATCACGGAAACCGTTGCGCTTGCCAAAAACGAAAACGGAGGCGGAGGGGGCAATGGTGGCGGCAACGGCGGCGGCAGCAGCAATGGCGGCGGCAATAGTGGTGGCAATGGCGGCGGTGGGAACAGTGGAGGGAAGGGGAACAGCAGTTCCAACAGCAACAGTTCCGGCAGCAACTCCAAAGCATCGCGTTCCACGAAGGAGCCCGACGACGATAGTGGCGTAGGTGTCCGCCACAAGGGCGGCATCAGCGAGGTGATCACGAAGGGGCGCTACATCATGAAAGATGCGCGCGGTCGCACCATCGTCAATCGCCGTGCGACGGCAGCCGACAAGCAGCGCCTGCAGGCGCTCGCGCACTAACACCTGCCGCGCCGTGGTGCGTGGCGATTTGCGACAACGGACGTCTACGCTTCGCGGGCATCGCGCAGCACCATGGCCGCTTCGGTGCGATTGCCGACACCCAGTTTTGTCATGATCTGGGTCATGTGGTGCTTGACGGTCTTTTCCTGCAGATCGAGCTCGATGGCGACGTGCTTGTTGCTCATGCCCGCGGCCACCAGCTGCAGAACTTCCTTTTCACGCGGCGTCAGGCTGGCGACGAGGCTGGATTTGCCGGATGCCGCCGCCGGCGAACTTCGGCTGGAAAGAAGCTTGGCCGACAGGTTGGGCGCCACGTAACGCTCACCGCCAGCGACCGTGCGGATGATGTCGGCGAGCGCCGTCGCGCCGACGCCCTTGAGCACGTAGCCGGTGGCACCGCGATCGAGTGCGGCCGTTACATCGTCACCGTCTTCGGAAACCGTGAGCATGATGATCTTCTGCGACGGTGCAATGTCCAAAATGGCCAAGATGGCATCGAGCCCGCCACCGGGCATCGAGATATCCATGAGCATCACGTCCGGCGCGAGGGCCCCGGCAATGCTGATCGCATCATCCTTCGAGCTGCCCTCCGCAACGATCTCGAACCCGGCGATCTCCGACAGGCTGCGGGTGACCCCTTCGCGAAACAGGGGGTGATCATCAACGACGGCAACGCGTATCTCTGCCACCATGCTCGTCACATCTCCTTGATGCTGGTCGTCATGCGAACGGTCGTCCCGCCTGCATCGACAATAAGTTCAAATGTTCCGCCGAGACTTTCGATCCGTTCCCGCAATCCGGCAAGCCCGAGGCTCACGGGCTGAACCTTGTCCGGGTCGAAACCGGGTCCGGCGTCAGCGACCTCGATCGTGACGCGGTCGCCATCCACCCACTGCGTGACGCGCTGGCCAACACCACCGGCATGACGAAACCCGTTGTTGAGCGTTTCCTGCACGAACCGGTATATGCAGATCTTTGCGGCCTGCGACAAACGGTCTGGAGGATTGGTCATGGAGAGTTCGACCGTCACGCCCGTACGCTGCTGGTGCGCCTTGACGCTGCGCTGCAGGATTTCCGTAAGCCCGGCCGTTTCGATCTGCGGCAGGACAAGGCCGCCACAGATCGTTCTGATCTCCTGCATCGCTTCATCCAGGCTTGCCCTGATCGCGCCGATTTCGCGCTGGCGCGCGGTGGCCGGCGTCCTGTCGTTCTTCAGGGTCTCGCTGTCCAGTCTCAAGGAGGCATAGGCCACCAGTTGAGCGGGACCGTCGTGCAGGTCGGCGCCGATCCGTCTGAGGTAACTTTCGTTCAGCGCGGTCGCACGTTGCGATGCCCGCTGGAGGCGACCGCGCAAGGTCTCGTTCTGCGCAAGCAATGTCGAAAGCTCATCGACACGCTGCTTGAGCGCATGGCGCTGGCTCTCGATCGTCTTGCTTCCCCGCAGGACGATGGCCGACAGGACAATGAAAAAGGCAAGCGTGAAGGCGGCAACAGCAAGCCAGGTGTGAAGACGAACCCGGTTGAGACTTTGCTGAAAGTCGTTGGCGACTTCGTGAAACTCCGAAACGGCGACCACTTGCCCGGACCAGGGCTGCAGCACAGGATTGTAGATCGCAAGCGCTGGAACGCTGGCCTGCCCCTCCCCGGTATCACCGCCCTGATCGAAACGCGCGACCATCCGGCCCGAAAAGGCCATCCGCAATTCGTCGCCAAGCTCGGCCTTCGTCCCAACCGTCGCCTGATCGCTCGCGTAAAGCACGGTGCCGTCCGCCCGCCAGAGCCGGAACGACAGCAACCGATCGCCGAGCGCTCCCTGGCCGAGCGTCTCGTCGAGCGCGCGCGCGACGGTCTCGTCGAGCACCTCGTTCCTTTGCATATCCGGCAACAGCGGCGCGATGACGCTGTCGACATAAAGTGCGGTTGTCGCGGCCGAGTTTTGCGTCACCGCATCCTCGATGCGGTTGGAAACGAAAGCACCGACCAGCAACATGGCAAAAGCCGCCACCACGCCCCCGATGAGCAGGAACTGCCTGGCGAGAGATTGTGAATTCCAGCGGGTGATGAGTTGATTGACGCGCACCAGGTCTCTCGGATCGGGCCGCCGGCTCACTTGCGGCGCGACGATTGTAGCAAGGCCGCGGCACCCTAGCCACTCTCATGCGGTCGTCAACCGTATCGTCCCCGGCGCCCTTCCGGTCGGACCTTTGAGGCGGCCCGCTCGGACCTAAGTCCTAGGTGGCGCGGCAATGGTCGGGGGCAGATGGCACCGCCCGGGGCACACAGATATCCTCGCCAAATCAAAACCGGCTGCCTTCGTTCGCGAAGGGAGGCCTATACAGACGTTATGGAGGTCCTGATGGCTATCAAAAACATCGTCGCCCGGAGCATGTTGGCCCTGACGCTGGCGGTCGCGCCGCTTGCCGGCGGCACCGCTTGGCTCGTCGACGCGGCCTATGCCAAGGGTGGCAATGGCGGAGGGGGTGGCGGCAGCGACCGTGGCGGCAGCGACCATAGTGGCGGCAACGGTGGCAGCGGCCACGAAAGCCGTTCCGGTCACGGAAAATCGGGCGGTGGGCGCGAAACCAAGGGCGTGAAGAACGACGACAACGGAGGACGATCGCACCACAAGTCGCAGAGGTCCAACAACGGCGTGAAAGCGTCGAAGGCCGCAAAGGCCGAGAAGCCGGCAAAATCGGCAACACTTGTCACGGACCCGGTGCTTGAGCCCGTCGCCACGCCGGGATCCACCCCAGGGTTCCGCTCGCTCAATCGCAATTACCACGCTTACCTGAACTCGAACGATCCGAAGATGGCCGCGGTTTCCGCCTACGCGATCGCCTATGCAGAGTTCGAGGCCGAGAACGGCACGGACGCCATTCCCGCTGATCCGGCTTTGAGCGATGAAGCGTTGCGCGAGGCGCTGGCGAGCTTCACCAAGGACGGCGTGGTAAGCGACGACATGGTTGATGAAGCCAAGGGAATTCTTGGCGTCGGACCAGCCGTAGGCAAGATCGACGAGATCCGCGACACGCTCCCGCCACCGAATTCGGACGAGACCGACCCCGAAGTCGAACCCGTGCAATAACAACGAGCCGCCGGCAGCCGCGACGTGCGGCTGCCGGCGGCGAAACCGAGTCCGGCCACTTTCTTGGATCTCCAGATGTACGATCGCGTTCTCGACGTTTTCAATGAGGCAGCCACGCACGGCCGGGTCGGCTTTTCATTGCAGCACGTCAATTCTGTCGCCGATGTCGGCCAGATCCTTTACTCGGAATGTCTCGGAAGGCTGGTCAAGCCGGATGGCGTGATCATGACCGCCGGCGAATTCATCGGCTATCTCGAGGCGGCTGGCCGTGTCGCGGCCCTCGACCGGCACATGCTCACCCTCGCCTTCGATTGGCTGGCGTGCCATCCGTGCGGTGACCTCGGCTGCAACATATCCGCAGATAACATTTCGAACGAGCGCAACCGCGCGCTTCTCTTCGACCTGCTCGTTGCGAACGCCTCGCTCGCGCCGCGCCTCGTTCTCGAATTGACCGAAAGCCTGCCGATTTCGGCCCATCCCGCGGCCGGAAAGTTTCTGCAAAGCCTGCGCGATCTCGGCTACCGGATTGCCGTCGACGATTTTGGAACGGGTTTTTCCACGCCGGAGGCGCTGTTGTCCTTGCCCGTCGACATCGTAAAGATCGACGGCTTCTTTTTGCGGCTTGGACGCAGTGAGGCCAGACGGTTCCTCCAGCACATGGTCGGCCTTGCTTCTTGCGTCGCCCCGGTCGTGATTGTCGAAGGCGTCGAAACCTACGCCCAGTTCGAAACCGCGCAGGCAGCGGGCGCAAGCCACGTTCAAGGGTTCCTGCTGTCGGAGCCGACCCTTAGCCCGCTGTTTGGGGGTGTGGCCCACCACGCTCGAAATGCGATGCTGTGCTGACGACGGACGATACCCCTCGCCTGATGTTTTCCTTATACCGCGACCCCGCTTTCCCAAGCGATTTCAGATGTCGATCCGTGGCTCCATGGTGAGACCGAAGGCGGCGCCGACATGGACAGCTTGGCGCGAGGATAACCTCTTTCCGTTTTGCCTTCATGACGCCGCTTTTCGGTGGCTTGAGACGCGCCTTGCCGCCTGAACGCCCGGCGTTGCGGCACGGTTCACCGATACACAGCTATCGACCTGATGTGCGCCAGCGGGATTTCCATCGCCGGCTGAGCGACGACGACGACACACAAGAGTGCGAAGCAACCGGCGCCGGCTATCCCGGATCCAGGGTTTCGCCGCAACGAGCAAGACAATGAAATTCAAGCATGGGTTCAAACTCAGCGCCAGGACCAGCCGACGTCTTCCCACCGAGTACTTCGTGCTGGCGAATGCCCAACCCGAGGGTGCCGTGATTGGCTCGCTGGGCGACCAGGCGATACGCGAGACCGTGACGGATCAGGACGGCCAGCCCTACCGCTTCGTCGGGGTGGCGCCGCGGCGTCCGGATGGCGGCCTCGACGTCCAGGCACTGCGGCCCGGCGAGTGGATCGTTCAGCCAGGACTGGTCTATGCGGCGGCTCCGAAGGAAACCATGTCAGCGAGAAACACGGATCGCGCCGCCTGACGGCCTCGACCGCCTTCAGACCATCGCGCCTTTATGGCTTCCAGCTTGTCTCGCAGAGTTGAGCCTGATGAGAGCGAATGGCTACGGCTCAATCTCTCCGCTCGTCGCTTGATTTCCGCCGCGATGATTTGCGGCGCACTCCCCTGCTCTCTTCACACCAGGTCTTTTCGAGCCGTGCACCGGCGATCGGCTGCGCACGGAGGGACTTGGCTGCGGCTCACGCGCAATGTCCCTGTAATCTTGACGCTTTAGCTGCCGGTTAATCGCTCGGACGTCGTGGATCCGCACCGGATCCTGCGATGCAGGCAATCACCACCACGGCGGCTCTGGCCGTTCGCGACACGCCGTGGAAGAGACCGGGATCCATCATGTTCTTCAGCAAAAGCCTTCGCGCCCTAGCATGCATTGCCGCCGCAACCCTCTTCATTGCCGGTTGTGCGTCCGATACGATGAAAAACTATATCGGCCAGCCGGTTGAATCCGTCATCATCGACTACGGCCCACCGACCAACGTTCTCGATCTGAATTGGAACGAGCGAGCCTATCAGTGGCGCAAGATCTCGACGAATGTCGTCGCCGGCACGTCGAGCGGCGAAATCAGAGACACCCGGCGCGGAATGCGCTACGAGGAATACTCGACACCCGGTTACGTCGAAGAGCAGGAATGCTTCTACACCTTCTACGCGCGCATGCAGCATGGCCGCTGGTACATCACCAACTTCCGCCAGCCAAAACTTGAATGCGAATGATGCCGAGGACCAGACAGACGCAATGACAGGTTGGCCGCCCTGCCGGTGTCGGCCAAGGAGGGAGCATTGAATGCGCATTCTGCTGCTGGAAGACGAACCCGAGATGGCATCGGCCCTGAAGACGGCCCTGGCACGGCGCCAGGTGATCGTCGACCACGTCGCAACGCTTGCTGATGCCGAGGCCGTCGCCGAACTCTGGCCCTATGATGTCGTCGTGCTCGATCGACGGCTGCCCGATGGCGAAGGCCTCACCCTTATCCCGAAGCTGCGGACCCTTGGCGTTGAAGCACCGGTCCTGATGCTGACGGCGCTCGGATCGATCAACGATCGGGTGAGCGGCCTCGACGCCGGTGCCGACGACTATCTTTCCAAGCCCTTTGCCGTGGAAGAACTGATGGCCCGGTTGCGGGCTCTTGCCCGCCGGCCAGTCTCGCTTAAAGCGGAGCAGACGAAGGTCGGCCGGCTCATCTACGATTTTCGCCACCGCGAGGCGGCCGTCGACGACAAGCCGCTCGACCTCCTGCGGCGGGAACGGCTCGCACTCGAGGCCTTGATGCGCCGCCCCGGCCGGACTGTGCTGCGGGCAACGTTGGAGGAATCGGTCTACGCCATGGAAGATGAAATCGAATCCAACGCGCTCGACTCCCATCTCTCCCGCCTGCGCCGAAAGCTCGACGACGTCAGCGCCGGCGTCGAAATCAGGGCCATCCGCAATCTCGGCTATCTCCTGCGCGCGACAACATGACCGAGATCCGTCCGCGCTCGTTACAATGGGTGCTCGTACGCCGGCTGATCCTTCTGCAGGCGGCGACCCTTTTCGTGTTCATCGGTCTGCTCGTCGGTGCGCTCTTCATCGCCCAGCCGCGGCTTGTGCTCGAAAACGAGGCTGCACTCGATATCCTGAATCGCGCCGTCGGACGCGACGCGAACGGCGGGCTGATGGTGCGCCAGACGGAGGAACTCGCCGACCTACGCCAGTCCTACCCCAATCTCTGGTACGTCATTCGCGACGTAGGCGGCCAGATCCTGCGCCAAGGAGACGTTCCCGCGCCCTATTTCGCAAGCGGCGGCGACCTGCTTCAGCGGGTCGAAGGAGCGACATTGCTTTTCACCGAAGGCGGAAAGCTTCCGGACGCTGTCCTGCGCAATGCGGAAACCGACGCCGGACGGGTCCAGATCATCACGTCGACCGTTTCGTCTCGTCGCGACAATGGCCCGCTGGATGTGCAGATCCATGTGAACGTCGACGTCGCGCGTGACATCGACGGCACAACCACCTGGACCGAGGTCGTGCCGGTGCTCGTGCTGCTTGCTCTTGGATTCCTGCTGCCGATTGTTCTTGTAATGGGCGTGACCACGCTGATGACAACGCCTGCCGTTGTTCGCCGCTCGCTCGCCAGTCTCGTTTCGACCGCCGACCAAGCGGGCCGCATCGACATCGATAACCGCGCAGTGCAGCTTGAAACGGAAAAGGTGCCGTCGGAAGTCGCTCCTTTGGTGCAGGCCTTCAACAAGGCACTGGCGCGGCTTGGCGAAGGGTACGATCAACGCAACCGTTTTCTGACGGACGCCGCCCACGAACTGCGCACACCCATCGCCATTCTTCGCACCCGCGCCGAGCTTTTGCAGGAAGATGTCGAAAGCGCCCGGCTGAGGCTCGATATCGAGCGTCTCTCCCATCTCGCTCAGCAGCTTCTCGACCGGCAAGTGCTTGAACATGCCAGCGATGCGCCAGAGGTGGTGGACCTTGTCGGGCTTGCGAAAAACACGGCAGCGGATTTCGCGCCGCTCGCATTTGAAGCCGGCTACGAATTGGCGTTCGAAGCGAAGGTGCCGGTGGCGAAGGTCAACGCGCGGCCGCGCCAGATCGAACAGGCTGCGGCCAACCTGTTGCGCAACGCCATAGAACATGGCGGCGGTGCCGGGACGATCACTGTCCTTGTCAACGCGGAGGGTGGCCTCGAAATTCACGACGACGGCCCCGGCATTCCCGCGGCCGAAAGGGAGCGGGTCTTCGAACCCTTCTATCGGCTGCGTCCGCGCTCCACCGGTGCCGGGCTCGGGCTTAACCTCGCCCGCGAGATCGCCCGCCTGCATGGCGGCCGCATTGATATCCTCGCTGGCCCATGGCAAGGCACGCGGATCCGGCTGCAACTGCCGCTCGTCAGCGACGCTCGCCCAGTGAGCGGTCCGGCCCGTTCCACGGCCTGACAGAAACGGGCGAGAACACCAACCCCGATTTTCTCAAAAGCTTTGTGGTTCCCCCCTTATCAAGGCGTGACGGATGCTCCACATTTGCTGCGACACATCGTGACCGCTCGGTTCACGCAGAGCACATCCGTTCGACCGTCATGGAGAACAGCAATGCAAACCCCATCTGAGGCCCCTACCCCTTCACTTGAAGATGGCAGCTGGCCCGTCCGACGCCGGAGCGTACTCGACTGGCTGATCATCGAAACGCGCGACCAACGCTTCATCGACAACATCCTTGTCGAGATGTGCGAACGGCTGGTGGCGGCCGGGGTGCCGGTCGCCCGTGCGACGCTGCATTTCCGCATCAACCACCCGCAATGGCTTGGTGCCCGTATCCTGTGGAGCAAGGGCCTCACCGAAGGCGAGATCGACCTTTATGACTACGGCACTCAAAACACCGCCGTGTACCTCAAGAGCCCGCTTTATCTCATCCACGAAGGCGCGCCGGAAGTCCGTACCAATCTGGAAATTCTTTCAGACGAACACGCCCAGAACTCACTCTATGTCGACTTACAGGCGGACGGTCTGACGGAGTACATCGCCTGGCCGCTCGAACATACGCTCGGCAAACGCCACGTCGTGACGTTTGCCACAGATCGCAAAGGCGGCTTCGAAGAAGAGCACATCGCATTTCTTCAAGATCTCCTGCCCGCCCTGGCGCTGGTGAGTGAAATCCGGCTCAAGAACCGGTTCGTGCGAACGCTGCTTGAAACCTATGTCGGCCCGCATGCAAGCGAACAGATCCTGGCCGGCGCCACGACGCGCGGCAGCGGCGTAACGGTGAGCGCCGCGATCCTGATCTGTGACCTTAGAAACTTCACCCAGCTGTCCGATCTCTGGCCACGCGACGACGTGATCGATCTGCTCAATTCCTATTTCGACGCCATGTCGGAACCGATCGAACGCCATGGCGGCGAGATCCTCAAGTTCATGGGAGATGGGCTGCTAGCGATCTTCCCGCTGAGCAACGCGGACGCAGCGGAAAACCTGCTCGAGGCCATCCGCGAGGCCGAAGCGGCCATTGCCCTGCTCAACGAGGACAACCTTGCCAAGGGCCGCGAGCGGCTTGGATACGGTATTGGCGTGCATGTCGGTGACGTTATGTACGGCAACATCGGCTCGCGTCGGCGGCTGGATTTCACCGTGATCGGCCCCGCAGTCAATATCGCTTCGCGGCTGGAGAGCCTGACGAAAGAGACGAAGCGTCCGGTACTCTTGTCGCGGGCCTTCGTCGAACTGGCCGGTTGTGGCTCCCGTATGGAGCATTTAGGCGCCTATCCCGTGAGGGGCATTGGCGAGCCCATCGAAGTCTACGCCTTCTCGGGCAACGGTCCGGCACCAACCTTGCGGATGGTTGCCGGGTAATCTTCGCAGCCGCGCATCATCGATAGGCTAGCCTATCCGGGGAAAGCCTCTGGCATGGACCAAAGTTGTCCGCGGACAACTATCGCGAAACGTGGCGCCGCGGCCTACCCGATTGGGCTCGGAGCAAACTGCGCGACCAGTTCGTGGCGATCTCCGGGATAGGTGAGGCGCACATGCGTAACCGGCGCGCGCCCGCTCCAGGTGCGCCGCTCGATCACCAGGCAGGCGGTGCCGGTGGCGATATCCAGTGCCTGCGCTGCCATCTTGTTGGCGGCAACGGCGCGGATACGGTGCTCGGCCGTGCTCCACGGAACCTTACCGAGCAGCCACGAACCGGGCGCTGACGCCTCGAACAGTTCCGCCTCCGCCTCGGGCACGGCCGCAAGGCTGATTAACCGTTCTTCGAAACAGAAAGGACGGGTGCCGGCAAAATGCCGGCATGTCAGTTCCAGCAGCCTTGCCGATGCGGGAAGGTCCAGTCGTTCGACGTCCCTGCCCTCCACCTTTCGTACCCTTCGCTCGTCCAGCCGGAAGCTGTAGTCGAGCCCCAATGACTGAACTTCGAGTTTGACGTCGTGGATTTCCATGACGGCAGACTGAACCTGAGGAAACGTGACGTAGCTTCCGGACTTGCGCCGGCGCTCGATCAGGCCGCGCTTGACGAGTTCCGTCAACGCCTTGTTTACCGTCATGCGTGAGCAATCATACTGCTCGGTCAGCTCGTGTTCGAAAGGGATTCGGTGCCCCGGGGGCCATTCGCCTGAAAGGATCCGCCCTTCGACTTCGCCCAGAATACGCTGGTGCAATGACAATGACTGCCCCTGGTCGGCGACGCCTTGGGTCTCATTCGAAGCGGTTTGATCTTGCTTGCTGTCCATGACAGCGAACTTAATCAATTCGCGGGCCCGAAACAGCCCTTCCCTCTCCGATTTGCGCTTTTCCACGGCGGGCACCGAAGCCGATGTTGACAGCTGTCAACGGCCGTACGCCGCACCTTGCGTGGTCAGACAAGAAAGATGATCAGTAAAGCAGGTGCCAGGGCGTGAGAAATGCGCGCGCCCACTCCTGATTGCGATCACACTCTTCGCCGGTGCTGCTGTCGGACGCCTTTGTGTCGACGTCCGTTCGCGTCTGCCGAACCGGCTTCATCGCCTTTGGCGGTGGCGGGGCAAGATAACCGAGGGTCATTCCACCAAGATAGAACATGTCGAACCTTCTCGCGTCTTCGATGGACACAATCCTGACACAATCCCGCTCGCTGTCAATAGTCTATAAATTCTATGCTTTAATTGGAAATGTTAGGACGAGGTTGTCTCTCCACATGCACAGGCGCAAGACGGTAGCACACACCAGCCGGTGGAGTTGTCCGCGGACAACTCTTGACCGCGCGGGCTCTCCTCTCAGGCGCACCCGCCGAGCATCGGCGCAAATCGCTATGCATTTGTAAAACCGCGCCGAATCGGAGCATAGTGCATCTGCGCATATTGTCCGGATATGACGGTTTTTGCGCAGTTTTCGGGGATATCGATGTTGCAGCAAAAAATTCAGAGCGAGGACGTACAGGAGCATCTACCGACGCTCCTGGCAGCCGACGCTTTGGAACTTGCGCATCAGTTGCAGCAGCATCAAAAGAAAATCTTCCCCCCGCAGGCACAAAAGGCGATGCGCCTTTTCAGTCCTGCCGAAGCTGCCGCATTCATCGGAATCGGCGAAGGTTACCTCAGGCAGGTGGCCTCAGAGGGCCATGGCCCCGCACCGTTGTCAAACGGCCGGCGCATGTACGCCGTCGACGATATCGAGCGCATCCGCCGCGTTCTCGATGAAGGCGGGAAGTCCGGCAAATACGTGCCGCACCGGCGCGGCGGTGAAAAGCTGCAGGTGCTTTCCGTCATGAACTTCAAAGGCGGGTCGGCAAAGACGACGACATCCGCCCATCTTGCACAGTATCTGGCGCTTCGCGGCTATCGGACGCTGGCGATCGACCTCGATCCGCAGGCCTCGCTTTCCGCCCTCTTCGGCCATCAGCCGGAGCTGGACGTCGGCGAAGGCGAGACGCTCTATGGAGCGATCCGCTATGAGGCGCCGAGGCCGATCACCGATATCGTTCGTTCGACTTATACCGCCAATCTGCATCTCATTCCCGGCAATCTCGAGCTCATGGAATTCGAGCACGAGACGCCGAAGGCGATGATGACGGGCGGAGCCGCCGAAACCCTCTTCTTCGCCCGCATCGGAGATGTGTTGGCCGATGTCGAGAGCTTCTATGACATTGTCGTCATCGATTGCCCGCCGCAGCTTGGCTTTCTCACCATGTCGGCGCTTTGCGCCGCCACCTCGGTGCTGATCACCGTGCACCCGCAGATGCTCGACGTGATGTCGATGTCGCAATTCCTGTCGATGACCAGCGAACTGATGAGCGTCGTCGAAAAGGCCGGTGGTCGCACCAGTTACGACTGGATGCGTTATCTCGGAACCCGTTTCGAGCCGAATGATGGCCCTCAAAGCCAGATGACCGGCTTCATGCGCGCCATTTTCGGCAATCGCATGCTGCAGAATGCCATGGTGAAGTCGACAGCGATTTCCGACGCCGGCGTGACCAAACAGACACTCTACGAAGTGGAACGCTCGCAGTTTGTCCGCGGCACCTACGACCGCGCCATGGATTCGCTCAACCTTGTCAACGGCGAGATCGAGGATCTGGTCCGCAAGGTCTGGGGGAGGAAGTAATCCATGGCCCGCAAGAACCTGATCGGGATTTCCGACGACCCCATCGATGCGGACGCCGAGCGCGCAGCCGCCGACCGGCCGATTGCCGGGCTGAATCCGGCTCCGCGTCCAGCCGCTGCCGTCGGCGGCATCACGCGGTCCTTGTCGAACATCACACAGAAGGTCGAGCGCGCCCAGGAGCTCGAGCGACAACTGGCCGAAGGCCTTGCGGTCGTGGAGCTTGACCCCGCGCATGTCGATGCGTCGTTCGTCGCCGATCGCCTTGGTGTCGCCGCGCATGAGCAACAGAGCCTGGCCGCCCAAATCAGGGAGCACGGGCAGCAGGTGCCGATCCTGGTGCGCCCGCACCCGACCGCCGAGGGGCGTTATCAGGTTGCCTACGGCCACCGCCGGCTCGCAGCCGCGCGCGAGATTGGCGGCAAGGTCCGCGCCGTTGTCCGCGAGCTTAACGATGAGCAACTGGTCGTCTCGCAGGGTCAGGAAAACAACGCCCGCGCCGACCTCTCGTTCATAGAGCGCGCGCTGTTTGCCACACGACTTGAGGATCGCGGGTTTTCGCGCGAGATCATCATGGCAGCGCTGGGCGTCGACAAGGCCGCTTTGTCGAAGATGGTGTCGGTTGTTCGCCGGCTACCGATTGTCGCAATAGAGGCCATTGGCCCGGCGCCATCGATCGGTCGGCGCCGTTGGTTCGAGCTCGCCGAGTTGCTCTCTCCGGACGAGAAGGCCGAAGCAGCAAGCGCCTTCATGCAAGGCCAAGAATTTCAGGAGGCTTCGAGCGACCAGCGCTTTGATGCGCTGTGCACGTTTCTGAGCACGTCCAGGGCCCGTGCCAAGGCTATTCCTTGGGTGGCGCCCGACGAGACAAGCCCGATCCGTATCCGCGAAACGGAAAGCGGAACGACGTTAACATTCAGCCGGAAGTCGGCGCCGGGCTTTGCAGATTTCGTGAGGCAGAGGCTCAAGTCTCTGTACCTCGAATATCAAGAGGAAACAGGAGACTAAACAGAGCAAAAGAAAAAGGCTTCCGAACGACTAGCGCTGCGGAAACCCTTCTCTCGTGTAGCAACTAGAGAATCCCATTTCCGCGAATCGGTGTCAAGAGTTTTCAACGTCGTTTCGGCGAACGGACTTCTTTTGCCTTGGAAAAGGTGAAGAAAAATGGATCGTGGGATTGTCACGACGCCCTTCGGGCGGCGGTCGATGACGCTTGGGATGTTGGCACACCAACTTTCAAGCGCTCCGGCCGTCGACGATGGGAGCGTCGACAAATGGAAATTATTTCGAACGGTTTGTGCCGCCAAGACGAGCCTTGGGGTTTCCGATCGTTCGCTCGCCGTGCTCAACGCACTATTGTCATTTTACCCGAAGACCGAGCTGGATACGGCCAGCGGCCTCGTCGTGTTTCCATCCAATGCGCAGCTTTCCTTGCGGACGCACGGCATGGCCGAGACGACGCTCAGGCGACACCTCACCGCGCTTATCGAAGCCGGCCTCATCCTCAGGCGTGACAGCCCCAATGGCAAACGTTACGCCCGACGCGATCGCAAAGGCGCGATCGGCCAGGCCTTCGGATTCGACCTTTCGCCGATGCTGGTGCGGGCAGCCGAGTTTGAGGCTGAAGCCGCGCGCCTGGAAGCTGACCGTCGCTATCTGCAGCTCATGCGCGAGCGGTTGAGCCTCTGCCGACGTGACGTGGTCAAACTCGTCGAGCTCTTACGTCAGTCCGACCAGCACCGTGCGAACGAGGCTGAGACGGCCTGCCAGAGCGTCTATGACGCGCTTTCACGCAAGCCCTTGATCGTCGACGTGGTTCGGACATTGGACGTTCTCTCCGCACTGCGTGACGATTTGACTAATCATCTGGAAAAGCTTCTGAAAACGCAAAATACGGCTGCCAATGCACGCCAAGATGAGCGGCACATACAGAGTTCAGAATCCGATTATCTTCCTGAATCTGAAATTGCTTGTGAGAAGGTTGGCATTGAAAATTCGGTTCCGGCTGAAGAACTATGCTCGAGTGGAAACCGATCGGTAGAACCGCCGTTGAACGATCGGCAAGCCACGAGCCAGTCTGTAGCAGTGCGCCAGCCACAAACACCGCATCATGCAACCGCGCTGCCGGTTGTTCTTAAAGCCTGCCCGCAGATCCGCGATTACGGCCCCTCCGGCCGCATCGAAACCTGGCGCGACCTGCTCTCGGCGGCAATCGTCGTCAGAACCATGCTCGGGATCAGCCCTGATGCCTACGACGATGCCTGCGCCACGCTCGGTCCGGAAACGACGGCGACCGTGCTTGCATGCCTTCTCGAACGATCGGAACACATTCACTCCGCCGGCGGCTATCTGCGTGATCTGACGCGCAGGGCAAAGGGCCAATCGTTCACGGTCTCTGGGATGCTGTCTGCACGGCTGCGCGCCCAGGCTGGAGGTATCGCGATGGGGACTTGAACGAAGTTCAACGCACCGCCTCGGAAAACAAACCATCGCCTTGTGGAGGTTGCCAAGCGCTTGTTTGCAGCGGGGAAATGAGGGACACTGCCGAGAAGGGATTCGTTGACATCCTTGCGCTATCTTGATGCCAGATGGTTCGTTCTCGACGAAGTCACTCCTCAGAAAACATTAGTGTTTCCGTCCCTTTTGGAAAGAAAGGGGGACTTTGATTCCGTCTGACAGACTGGAATGAAATCGGTCGCGTTTGATGTACCGCGTTGTTGACGCGTCGGACGCCTATGAGGGGGCAAAGAAGCTCTGCATTGCGGAGCTTGGGGGCCATGTTTCATCTGCTTAAGCTTGCGTTTGAGATATGGGCACGGTTGACAGCTGTCAACGACGTCGGATTCGGGGAAAGCACCCTCCCCGCTCATGAGAAGAGGTGCGGACCAACCGGTCGAATAGACATCCACCGACTGTGAACTGGCAGTTTTCTGGACAGCGTTGCCTCAGCGCGTGGTTGACAGCTGTCAACGGTTGGCGAAAGCAGCTGGCAACAGTGCATGGCCAGCTGGCGGACAGGTATCTGTTCCGCCTCCCCTTCCCTCCTGAACCCTTCTCAACGGGGGAACATGACACCTTCGATCTGTGACCGAACTGATTATCGTGTTAGGTTCCATATCCGCAGCAACCCCATCGTTCGAAATGCGATACCAGACCCCTGATCCCTTCCACCCAGCTCTGATCCCCTTGATGATTGCCGCCGAGGACACGCTAGCGCGCCTTGACGAGCGCGCGAGCCGTCACGTGGTTGAAGAGGGTTATCGCGAACGCGGCCATTTTTTCGATGCCACGGCCGCAATCTGGGTCGCAGGCGAGCTTGTCCATGTCGAGGACTTGGTTCTGCATGATGCCCATATGGATGCCCGCGCGCCGACGCATGAACTGACGATCGCGCATTCCGTGCTGCGGGCTCGTCGGCGAATCTGGTTGGCGGAGCCTGGATGGGCCCTCTCAAGCCAGGGCCTCGCCACGCTACGCGGTGAACAGGTCGCCGTGGCGGATCCCCGCGCTGCGCCCGGGACGCAGTCAGGCGTGCATCGGGGTAGCGATGATGAACGTCATCGACAGGACCTGGAAAACGACGGGCGTCCGGACGAAAATCCAATGGCCGCTGAGTTTGCGGCTATCGACGCCGCGATTGCCCGCTCGCAGCAATTGCTTGATGCGCACAAACAGGATGCTCTCGATGTCGCCGAACGAGCGGCCCTTGTAACGGCTCAGGAACCGCTCGGCCAGTTGGGCCTGCTGTTTGACGAAGAATGGGACGAAGAAGCGCGTCTTGATGACTGGCGTCAGGTGATCGCCGAAGCGGATCAGCTGCCGCCTTGCCTTGGCGCGGTCCTGCTTTACGACGCTTGGGACAGGAAGGAACCGCTGCGCCGCCAGCACTGGCTGGGCGCGCTGATGGTCAGCGCATACTTGCGGACGAGGGGCAAAGTCACGTCGCACCTGCTCGCCTTCAACACCGGTCTGAAGACGATCCGGTATGAACGGCGGCGATCGCCGGACGCACTCACCCGGTGGAGCGCCTTTCTGGAGGCAATAACGGCGACGGCGGAGCTGGGCCTCAAGGAGCTCGACCGGCTGTCACTTGCAAAGACCCAGATGGAGATGCGCGTTCGCGACCGCCGCTCCAACAGCAGTCTGCCGGCATTGATCGAACTTGTTCTGTCGCGACCAATCGTATCTGCAGCGCTGGTTGCTCGCCACGTCGGCGTCACGCCGCGCGGTGCCCTTAATCTGGTCAATGAGCTCGGCATCCGCGAGATGACCGGCCGCGGGCGCTACCGCGGCTGGGGGGTACTGTAAAAGGCGAAGGAGCCCGCGCCCAAGCGGTATGCGGGCCGAGGTGTTCCGTCAGCCCGTGGTGATCAAGATCAGCAGCACGAAGATTGTCGGTACAAGCGCCAGCGCCGGGATGATGATTGCCGGATAGCCGAAGGCGATGATGGCAAGAAGCCAGATCAAGGCGCAGTTAACCAGAAACAGCACTTTCGCCGTTTGCGATCCTTGCACAGCTTCCTTCAGCATCCAGCCGAATACCGGCACATGGTAGACAAGTCTTGCGATCATTGGTTTTCCTTTTCTTGCGCGATCCCGTGGGGTGGGGGGTGAGACTGGGCCGCCCTTGGTGTTAGGATCGTGTTGCATCCGTGGTGCGCGGGCGGCTGAAGCCAGCGGTCGCGTCGAGGCGTTCGGGGTCAAGCACGCGCATGGTTTTCGGGTGGTTGAAGTCAATCAGGCCATCGCGCTTGAAACGGTTGAGACAGCGGCTGACGGTTTCGACGGTGAGGCCCAGCCAATCTGCCAGGTCAGCGCGCGTAAGGTGAAGGTGGAAACTCAGCCGGGCAGGGGCACCATGACGGCCGGCACGGTTAAACAGGCGGGAGAGCTCCACCAGCGCACTGGCGACCTTTTCGCTGGCAGTCTTGCGTCCGAGCAAGGTGGCATGCGCCTGCATTCGGTGTACGGTCGCTCTCAGTTCGCAGGCAACGGTTGGATCGGTGCCGTTGAAATCGGCATCACCCAGCGGCTCGATGCGCGCGATGCTCAGCGTCTCGGCGGTGGCGATGTTGCGGCCGTCGACCGTAAAACCGAACAGCCGACCTGGGCCGAGCACATCGGTGATCTGTCGTCTGCCGTCGCCGAGGAGTTGCGAGAGGACGACGCAACCATCGACCACGCGGTAGAGCGAGCGGTTGCGGCCACCTTCATAAAGCAAAGTATGGTTCTCGCCGACAACGCGGCTGCGCGCTGGCTGGCGAGGTGTCCTTATCAGGGGCGTGCGAGGGGGAGCCACGGGTGTGGCGGCTGTAAGCTGACTTTCAGGCATGGAATGGGTCCGCGTTACGGATGCACGGAGGCGCGTCGCCCCTGTGATTTCCGCCGTCAGGGAGACTGTTGACAGCTGTCAACAGAGGTTCAAGGCCGTGTAACGGCCTGTGGCGGTCCGCGCGGACTGGCGTTTGGCGAGTGAATCTGCGGCGTCGATCGAGCGATCACCACCTTGACGATGGATGGGAGGCTTGGCTCTAACCGTTCCCCGACTGTATCGTCGGGAAGGGGCAACAGCGCCCAGAAGAAGCGGCAGGCGCTGCAGACATGCTTGTGAACAGGCTGTTGCCCACCGTCATCGCCAGTTGTCGTCCGACAGAAGTCTGGAAGCGAACCATCGGGCAGGGCGTAGAGGGCTAAGTCTGCAGGCGACGGAGCAGCGGCAAGTGCTGGCCCGAGATGGGCGAAGCCGAGCAGAAAGAGCGCCATGGCGCAAAGAATGCGCAAGGCTCTGTCCCATCTCGTTCTCGCGCGGCGCGTCATCGCCTTTGGTCCGTCCCGATCTGCCTATTTCGATAGCGCAGAGATAGGCGAGCGGCTTGACAAAGCTCAATGTGGCAAACCGCGCAGGGGCAGAATGCCGCAGGCGCGAAAACGCCGCGCGTCCGGTCGGGCGCGCGGCGTATTAAAATATTGATTTATATCATTATTATCGCAGAAATGGCGGGCAAGGCTCAATCTTCCTCGACAAAAACCTCCTGGCGCTTGGCCTTCACGCTTGGCAGGAAGACGACGACCAGCACCAAGGCGGCGATCAGAAGCAGGATGGCGCTGATCGGGCGGGTGACGAAGGTTGTCGGATCGCCACGCGACAGGATCATGGCACGGCGAAGGTTTTCCTCGAGCAGAGGCCCGAGCACGAAGCCCAGCAGAAGCGGCGCCGGTTCGCAGCGCAGTTTCAACAGCAGGTAGCCGACCAGGCCGAAGAAGGCGACGGCATAGAGGTCGTAGACGTTGGAATTGACGCTGTAGACCCCGATCGAGCAGAAGGCCATGATGATCGGGAACAGCACGTAATAGGGGATCTTGAGCAGCTTTACCCAAAGCCCGATGAGGGGCAGGTTCAAGACCACCAGCATCAGGTTGCCGATCCACATCGAGGCGATGATGCCCCAGAAGAGGGCGGGCTGTTCGGTGGCAACGTTCGGTCCGGGCACGATGCCCTGGATGATCATCGCGCCGATCATCAGCGCCATCACCGGATTGGCAGGAATGCCGAGGGTGAGCAGCGGAATGAACGACGTTTGCGCACCGGCGTTGTTGGCGCTTTCCGGGCCCGCCACGCCGGCGATGGCGCCGTGGCCGAACTCTTCGGGATGAGCCGACACCCGCTTCTCCACCGTGTAGGAGGCAAAGGCTGCAAGGATGGCGCCGCCACCCGGCAAGATACCGAGTGCCGAACCGATGATGGTGCCACGAACAACCGGTGCAAACATGCGCTTGAAGTCGTCGCGGGTCGGCATCAGGTCGGTGACCTTCGCCATCAGAACTTCGCGGGTGCGTTCGTTTTCAAGGTTGCGCAGGATTTCGGCGATGCCGAAGACGCCGACCGCGAGTGCCACGAAATTCAGTCCGTCTGCATATTCACGAATGCCGAGCGTGAAGCGCGGCGTGCCCGAATAGATGTCGGTGCCGACAAGGCCAAGCAACAGGCCGAGCGCCACCATCGCAAGTGCCTTGACGATCGATCCGTGGGCAAGCGCAATCGAGGAGACGAGGCCGACGATCATCAGCGAGAAATACTCGGCCGCACCAAACTGCAGCGCGATCGCCGTCAGTGGCGGTGCAAACACGGCGACAAGGAAGGTCGAGACGGTGCCGGCGAAAAATGAGCCGAGGGCGGCGATCGCGAGCGCCGCACCGGCGCGGCCCTTGCGGGCCATCTGGTAGCCGTCAATCGCGGTGACGGCGGACGAGGATTCGCCCGGCATGTTGATCAGGATCGCCGTGGTTGAGCCGCCATATTGCGCGCCATAGTAGATGCCGGCGAGCATGATCAGCGAGGAAACCGGCTCAAGCTGGAAGGTGATCGGCAACAGCATGGCGATGGTCGCCGTCGCACCGATGCCGGGAAGCACGCCGATCAGGGTACCGAGCAAGACACCGATGAGGCAGAAGAGCAGATTGGCGGGAGAGCCGGCTGTGGCAAAGCCGAGTGCAAGATTGTTGAAGAGTTCCATTGCGCGTCTCCTAGAATTGGACCCAGGGGCCGAAGCGTTGGAAGGGCAGGCCGAGGCCGTAGCTGAACACCGCCACCGAGAAAGCGGTCAGCCCGGCCGAAAGCGCGAGCGCCATGAGCGGTGTCATCCGACCCGAGGCGAAGCAGGCGATCAGGGCCGTGAAGAAGAGCGCGGGCACGAAGCCGAGGCCGCGAACCGTCAGGCCGAAGAAGACTGGCGCCGGCAGAATGAAAGCCATACCGCGCAACGCAATCGCGCCGATCGGCTCGCCCTCAACGCGGGTGGATTGCACGAGGATGACGATGCCGAGCAGCGTCAGAATGATCGCCAGCACCAGCGGGAAATACCCCGGGCCCATGCGAAAGGCCGTGCCGAGCTCGAGATTGAAGGCCTGCCAGGCAAAAAACAGCCCGACTGCCGTCAGGATGCCGCCGCAGAGCGCATTGGTGGTGTCGAAGGAGAGTGATTTCATCGTATCCCCATGTGTGTCTGGCGGGGTAGCCGGCCGAGGAGCGACGAACGGCCTCCCGCATTGGCATTGCCGACCGGAGGCCGGATTCGCTCATTGGGCAGAGTGTCGTTGACAGCTGTCAACAAATGGTGACGGGTTCAATGTCGTTGGGGCATCGTCCAGGCATCACCCAAAGCCGCGATGGCCGCGCCCCGACGTGGTCAGAGCGCGGCACAACGTAGCGAATATCAGTCGGCGTACTGGCCGGCCGCTTCGATCACCGGCTTCCAGCGGGCGATCTCGCTTTCGAGCTTGGCCTTCAGCGCCGCTGGTGTCGCGTCGGCGTCCGACGAGGGTTCGGTGCCGAGTTCGCCAAAACGGGCAACGACATTCGGATCCTTGAGTGCTGCCTGGAGCGACTTCGACAGGCGCTCATTCACTTCGGCAGGCGTACCCTTCGGCGTGTAGACGCCGTGCCAGATGCCGACCTGCAGGTTCGACAGGCCGCCTTCGGCCGTCGTCGGCAGGTCCGGGAAGACCTTCAGACGCTCGGGCGAGGTGACGGCGTAGGCCTTGATCGTTCCGCCCTGGATCTGCTTCGTGGTGTTGGTCGTCTGGTCGCACATGATGTCGACCTGGCCGCCGAGAAGATCGGTCATCGCCGGGCCGGTGCCCTTGTAGGGCACGGTCGTCAGCGGCGTTTCGATCGCGCTCATGAACATCATGCCGCAAAGATGCGAGGCAGCACCGATGCCGGCATTGGCGACGGTGACCGTGTCCTTGTTTGCCTTGACGTATTCGACGAGACCCTTGAGGTCGGCCGGCTCGAGGTCCTTGCGGGCGACGATGGTCATCGGCACTTCGGTAACGAGGCCGACATATTCGAACGCGTTCAAGGTGTCATAGGCAAGCTTCCGGTAGAGCGTCGCGCTGGTTGCCATGCCGATGTGGTGCAGCAGCACTGTGTAGCCATCCGGATCGGCCTGGGCGACGCGACCGGCGCCGAGCGTACCGCCGGCACCGCCGACGTTTTCGACGATGATCTGCTGCCCGAGATCCTTGGACATGGATTCAGCGACGAGGCGGGCAACCGTGTCCGTCGGGCCGCCGGCGGAGAAGGGCACCACCATGGTGATCGAGCGCTCGGGATAGCCCTGTGCGTTGGCCGAAGTGGCGAAAACGGAAAGAGTGGCGACAGCGCCGAGCAATAGATTGAGGGTTTTCATCTTTGTCCTCCCGGATGAAATATCGGCCAGCCGGCAAGGTTTCCTCCCACGCCGGATCTGGATGCCCCATTTGCGGGTGCAAGCCCGACTGAGACAACGGTTTCCGCGACCGAAGACCGGGTTTTGTCAGATGCGGCCGAACGATTTGGGTGGATCTGGAAACATATGCCTCCACGAGTGGGTGGGTTTCCACCCATCCGCCCGGGGACGGTGCTGCAGCGTCTGTTGCTTGTTTCAGGTCCATGAATGTGATGCACTGCGCCAAGGGGGATATACGCGTCCGCAAACAGACACTCACCCCCACGGAAATGGTCATGCGCAAACTGGCCGCTGTTCTCTGCATGGATGTCGCCGGTTACAGCAAGCTGATGGGGCGCGACGAGGCCGGCACGCTCGCCCGCGTCAAGGCTGCCTTTGCGGGCTTCGAACCGACCTTGGCGCGGCATCATGGCCGTATCGTGAAGCTCATGGGCGACGGCGCGCTGATCGAGTTTGCAAGTGCTGTCGACGCGACCGAATGCGCGATCGCGCTCCAGAAGGTGAGCGCAGGAAACGACCCCCGGCTTCGCTTTCGCATGGGCCTCAACCTCGGCGACGTGATCATTGATGAGGGCGACCTCTACGGCGAGGGTGTCAACATCGCGGCCCGGCTACAGGCCCTTGCCGAGCCGGGCGGCATCATCCTCTCCGACACGGTGCGTGAACATGTCGCCGGAAAACTGAACGTTGCGCTCGACGATCTCGGGCTGGTGTCGCTCAAGAACATCGAGCAACCCGTCCATGTCTTTGCCTTGCGCAGCGACATCAGACCCGAGACCGGAGGCAAACGCGAGCGGATCGGCATCTGCGTCCTGCCTTTCGCCAACATGAGCGGTGATCCGGAGCAGGACTACTTCAGCGCCGGCGTGACCGAAGACATCATTATAGACCTCAGCAAAGTTTCAGCGCTTACCGTCATCTCACGCGCCACATCCTTCGGCCTGAAAACGGAGGGCGTGCGGTCTGTCGCCCAGCAGCTTGAGGTGCCCTATGTGCTTCAAGGCAGCGTGCGCAGGGCCGGTGACCGTATACGTATGGCGGCGCAGCTGATCGACGGGGCGAACGAGGCGACCGTCTGGGCCGAACGTTTCGATCGGGATATCGAGGACGTGCTTGTGCTGCAGGCGGAGCTTGCGAAAGCCGTCGTCGACGCACTCCGGCTGCAGCTTCTGCCTTCGGAACGCCAGGCGCTCGATAGAAAGGCGCCGACCGACCCGGAAGCCTACAAGTTGTTTCTGCTCGCCCGGCAGTACAACGTCACCGGATCCGAGCGGCACCTGCCGCTGATCATCCGTCTTTGTCGCCGGGTGACGGAGCTGGAGCCAGGAAACGCCCGCGCTTGGGCTCTTCTCGGGGAGGCGCTCAATCGCCTCCGGCGCAGCGGCGGCGGAGTGGAAACGGGCGAGGCCGAGATCGATCGCGCCCTTCAACTCGATCCGACACTTGCCAGTGCCCATGCCGGAAAGGCGCTGATGTTTCTATACGCCGGAAATTTCGACGCAGCCGAGCGGCAATGCGCGACCGCGCTTGAACTCGACCCGGACGACTATGCGAGCAATCTCGCCGCCGGCCGGACGTTCCTCGTGCAGCGTCGCTTCGATGACGCCATCCGCCACTTCGAAAGGGCGGCATGGCTGATCCCTGCCGACTACAATGCGGCCGCCATGGTCATCCAGTGTTATCAGGGCAAGGGCGACGAGCCGGGCGCGCTCGAGGCCTGTCGCCGTGCGCTTCGAAGGATCGAGCGCATCGTGGCGTCGGAGCCGGACCATAGCGGCGCGATCGGGCATGGTGCCGGCATTCTTGCGCTGCTCGGCGACCGCGAGCGTGCCCATGAATGGGCATCCCGTGCGAGCCTGCTGGAGCCCGACAACATCCAGCTCCAGGCAAACCTCGTCTGCGCCTGGGCAATCAGCGGAGACGCTGAAGCAGCACTCGAAGCACTCGAGCGCATCGCGCCGAAGATGAGCCGGGAGTTGCTGGTATGGATGGAAAACGACAACGACCTCGATGGGCTGCGGCCGCTGCCGCGGTTTGCCGAGACGATGCGGGCGACAAGGGCGCGCATCGAGAACCAATCTGGCGCTGAAAGTTTGAGGTAGCCCGCCTGACAATCGGCAGCGGTGGCAACTGTGGGTCAGCCCAAGACTGGATCCGGGCGCTTATGGCTCTATGCCAGTACGGTTCCTCAGGTAGGCGATTTCCTCGGCGGTAAGGGCGCGGGTCGCGCCTTTCGGCAAATCGCCGAGAGCGATCGTCCCGATCGAGACCCGCAGCAGCCGCAGCACGTCGAATCCGAGCGCGTCGAGCATGCGGCGGATCTGGCGGTTGCGCCCCTCGTCAAGCTCGACCTCGATCCAGCTGTTCTTGTCACCGCCCCTCAAATGGGTGGCGCGGACCGCCCGGAGCGTCTCGCCGCCTTCATCGATGCCCGAGACCATTCGCGCCAACTGGCCGTCTTCGATCTGCCCGGCGACTTGTACGTGGTAGATCTTGCCGAGGTGGCTTTCGGGGTCGAGCAGGCGCTGGGCAAGAACTGTGTCGTTGGTAAAGAGCAGCAGCCCTTCGCTTGCCTTGTCGAGGCGTCCGACGGGCGAAAGATGCGTTGTGTCGATGCCGTCAAGGCATTCGAAAACCGTTGGGCGGCCCTCCGGGTCGTGCCGGGTGGTGACGAGGCCACGTGGCTTGTTCAGCATCAGGTAGACCTTCTCCTCGGCAAGCACAGCCTTACCGTCGACGGCGATACGATCCTTGTCGATATCGACCCAGAGCGTCAGGTCCGTCGTCTTGCGTCCGGCAACGCTCACGCGTCCTTCAAGCACCAGCTTTTCGGCTTGCGTGCGTGAACAGTAGCCGAGCTTGGAAAGCGCGCGGGCAATCGTCACGCGCTTGCCGGCGTCGCCTTCCTTCTTGCGGCTGGCCATATCGCGTGTGGTTGTTGATCGCTTTTGTCTCACGTCGGTCTCTTTCAGTTCACAGACGCGTCTGCTCGGTCCGTTTTCCGCGCAAAAGCCACCGGCGCGCATCAGCCGATCTTGGCATATTCGATCCGGCGCGCGAGCCAGCAGCCGATCATCAGCCCACTCACTTTGCCTTGTCCATCGCGCCGGACGCGCACGGTCCAGTCACCGGGGGCCGGTGCATCCATCGACCGTTTGCAGCGCAGAAGCCAGACATCCTCGGCAAGTGGCCGCATCGCGTGCATGGCGCCGGTGCCGAGCGAACCGTCGAAGCCGGCATAAAGGACGCCCTGGGTCGTGGTGATGTCGACCTGGGCGTTGAGTTCGGGCGAATGGTACCGGCCGGTGATATCGGCCAGCGGCGTTCCGGAGATGCGCACGGCGGACACCGCCAGGTTCTCCCTTGTGCGTTCCATGCGAAGCTTGGCACCGTCGTGCGACAGCGTGACGGCAGCCGAACGTGCAACGCCGGCCGCGTCGATGGCCAGGGTCTCGGGCGACGTGGCAAACTGCAGGGCGACGCGGGAGGGGCCAAGTGGGCTCGCGACAAGTGCCAGTCCCGTCTCCGCGTCCAGATAGCTGCCGAAGTTTTGCGGGTCCCAGGTGCCCGTTGTGACTTGGGCATCCTGGTGGCCGAGCGCAACCTTCATCAGCGCCGTTGCTGCGGCATGTGCGTCCGCCTCGTGATTGAACATCACCACCACCGAAAGGCGTTCGGACGGCGCATAAAGCCTGCGGCTGCGAAATCCGCGCAAGGCGCCGCCGTGGCCGGTGATTGACACATCGCCGATCAATTCATGCGCTAGCCCGAAGCCGTAATTTGCCGGGTGGCCGTCCACATAGGACTGCGGTGCCGAAAGGCGGCGGTAAAGGCCGTCCGCCTCCTCGCGCGTTCGGTCGATGAAACGCTCCCAGGACAGCATGTCGTCGAGCGAAGCGGAGACACCGGCGTCGCCGGCCCAATAAATGCGGTTGACCGCTTCGAAGTAACCAACCGCCTCGTTGCCTTCGTAGCCGACGATGCCGTCGGGCGGATGGCTGGTATCGGCCGTCAGCGCCGCAGTCTGCATGCCTGAGGGATCAAAGACGAGGCGCTGATAGAGCTCTGCCATCGAGCGGCCCGTATGCTCTTCGAGGAGATCCGCAAGAATGCGAAAATTACCGTTGGAATAGGAGTAGCGGGTGCCCGGCTCGAAATGCGTCGAGCGCGCCTGCGACAGAAGTGGCAGCGCATCCTCGCGGCGGAAGATGCCATCGTGTTTGGCACCCTGTAGCACCGTCAATGCCCAGTAATCCCGAAGCCCGGACTGATTGTGGCACAGCTGGGCGGCCGTCGGGTGCGGGCCTTCCAGATGTGGCAGGTAGGCGCGGACAGCGCCATCGAGCTTCGCCGGGTCACCGACCGTATCCAGCAGGACGGCGCAGGTGAGCTGCTTGGTGATCGAGCAGATCGGTATCCGGGTCGCGGCCGTCAACGGCTTGCGCGCGGTCAGGTCGGCATAGCCCCAGGCGTGACGGAAGAGGACCTCGCCATCCTTCACGACACCCACGACGCCGCCGGGCCCCGGATAGTGCTGCGGGAGGGCTGTAACGGCGCGCTCAAGCGCGGAAAGGTCCAATGTGTTCATGGCGCGGATTGATCAATCGAGCGAAGGGCAGGGGCGAATACGTTTCGTTCGTATCGCCCCCTCCGTTCACTTGCAATGCCGCAACTTGGGCCCGGATCAGACGGCGGCGGCCTGCGCGTGGTAAAGCCGGCTGTAGGCGCCTTTGGCGGCCAGCAGCGTTGCATGCGGCCCCTGCTCACGAATGCCGCTGCCATCGACGACGACGATGCGGTCGGCGTCGCGGATCGTTGCCAGCCGGTGCGCGATGATCAGCGTCGTGCGTCCCTTGGACAGTTCGGCAAGCGATTGCTGAATAGCCCGTTCGGTTTCCGTATCGAGTGCTGAGGTCGCCTCGTCGAGGATGAGGATCGCCGGGTTCTTCAGGAACATGCGGGCGATCGCCAGCCTCTGCTTCTGCCCACCGGAAAGCTTGACGCCGCGTTCGCCGATCACGGTGTCCATGCCCTCGGGCAGGGCGGCGATCATGCCGTCGAGCTTGGCGCGCCGGGCCGCATCCAGAATGTCGGCTTCACTTGCGCCGAGGCGTCCATAGGCGATGTTGTCGCGAATGGTGCCGGCAAAGAGGAACACGTCCTGCTGCACGATGCCGATCTGGCCACGCAGCGACGACAGCGTGATGTCGCGGATATCGGTGCCGTCGACGGTGATCGACCCCGCGCTCACCTCGTAGAAGCGCGGTAGCAGCGAGCAGATCGTCGTCTTGCCGGCCCCCGACGGGCCGACGAAGGCGATCGTCTCGCCGGCGTGGATCGTCAGATCGATGTTCTGGATGATCGGCTTTTCGGCGCTGTAGCCGAAAGAGACGTTGCTGTAGGTGATATCGCCCTTGAGCCCGGCGACGGCGGTTGCACCGGGGCGATCCTCGATGTCGGGCTCGGTTTCCATCAGCTCCAGGAAGCGTTTGAAGCCGGCAATTCCCTTCGGATAGGTCTCGATGACCGAGTTGATCTTCTCGACCGGCCGGAAGAAGACGCCGACCAAAAGCAGGAAGCCGACGAAGCCGCCGTTGGTGAGCTCGCCGGTGAGGACGAAATAGCATCCGGTGATCATCACGATCAGCTGGGTCAGCCGCATGCTCATGTAGCTGAGCGACGTGCTGGCGGCCATGATGCGGTAGGCCTCGAGCTTGGTGCGGCGATAGTTCTGGTTGTCGGTTTCAAACAGGCTGCGCTCGTGCTCTTCGTTGGCAAAGGCCTGGACGACGCGCATGCCGCCGACATTCTCCTCGATCCGGGCGTTGAAGTCGCCGACCCGGCCATAGAGGTTGCGGAAGTTCCTCGTCATCCGTCCGCCATAGCGGCTGGTGACCCAGGCGGTCAGCGGCACGACGGCGGCCGTGATCAGCGCCAGTTGCCAATGCACCATCAGCATCAGCGCCAGCGCGCCAATGAAGGTCATGACGGCGATAAACAGGTCTTCCGGCCCGTGATGCGCGACCTCGCCGATCTCTTCGAGATCCTTGGTCAGACGCCCCACGAGATGGCCGGTCTTCTGGTTGTCGAAGAATGAGAACGAGAGCTTCTGCATGTGGTCGAAGGCCATGCGCCGCATGTCCGTCTCGATGTTGATGCCGAGCATGTGGCCCCAATAGGTAACCGTCGCCATCAGACCGGTGTTGAGCAGGTAGACGAAGAGCAGCCCGACGGACGACAGCAGGATCAGCGTCCATTCCTGGCTCGGCAGCAACTGGTCGACGAACAGCTTGACCGCGATAGGGAAGCCGAGCTCGAGCAGGCCTGACAGAACGGCGCAGGAAAAGTCGAGGATGAACAGCCCACGGTAGGGGCGGTAGAACGCGAAGAAGCGCTTCAGCATGCACGTACACTCACTGGGGGCGGGGCGCCATGGGGCGCGCATAGAAAGATGATTTTCAATGTCATGTTTTCAGATCGAAACCAACCCGGAAAAGCTTAAAAAGAGTGTCTTGCGCGCGACGCCGTCGGTCTCCCGCACGCCGTCAGGCCCAATCGCTTCACTTCGGTACCGAAGGGAAGGAAACGTTAACCATAGGCTTCGTAGAAATGGAATCAGTAGAGCAAATCGCCCTCGGTTGGGGACACCGGGAGCGGCACATACGCTCGAGATCGATACGCGTGGGGCGTCTTTGTGCGTTCGCGTCAATGCACGAAGTCCAGGGGGCAAACGAGACGATGGCAGGCAATCAGTCAGTGGAAGCAACGGAAACCAACGCGAGCACCATCGTTCCGTTTCCGGTGGTGAGGAGATTGCATGCCATCCGCAGCGCCGCTGCCGAGCTTGAAGACCTGCACGGGGCCGAAGCGCTGCAATTCTGGCGCCGCCGGTGCCGCGCCCTGGCGGACGAGCTTTTCGCCTGCGGATGCTCGGAAGACGAAGTGCGCCATCAGGTGCTGGTCTTCCAGGACGAGGTGCAGACAGAACTGCAGCACCGCCACCTCTCGCGCCTTTCCGCCGGCGTGATGAGCCAGTAATCCGTCAGCTCACGGGCAGTTCCGGATCCCAGGTGAAGAGCTCCTTTGCCCGGGCGATGCCGCGCAGGGCGAAGCGCCCAAGAGAGACCGCATGGGCCTGCTCTTCGGGCGGGCATGCCTCGACGAAATCCGACGACATGATCATGTGCCGTTCGACGGACCGGCACATCGACGAGATGCGGCTGACCTCGTTGACAGCAGGACCGACGACTGTGAAATCGAGGCGCGTCTGGCTGCCGATGTTGCCGTAGAAGACTTCGCCAATGTGCAGACCCAGATAGACATCGGTGACCGGTTTGCCGGCCTCGCGCCGGCGCGCGTTGAGTTCCGCCAGCATTCGCCGCAATTGCCGTTCCGCGCCGATCGCGTTGGCGCAGGCCCGGGCCGGGTCGGCGGCATTGAAGATCGCCAGCACGCCATCGCCGATCAGCTTCAGCACGCTGCCGCCGTGGTCGTGAACGGCTGTGATCACCGTTCCCGAATAGTCGTTGAGGAGCGGGATGATCTCGTCCGGGGCGGCAGTGTCGGAGATGCGCGTATAGCCGCGCAGGTCCGAGAACCACATGACCGTTTCGATGCGCTCCGCCTCTCCGCGGGCAATGCTGCCCTTGACCACGCGCTGGCCGGCGTCGGCGCCGAGATAGACGTCTGCCAGCGTCCCGATGATGCGCACGCATGAGCCCGCCTTGACCGCAAGCGCAAGGGTCGGCAGCAGGATTCGGAGCGCAGCAACATCTTCCTCACTGAAGCCGTTTTCTCTCCGCGTGGTCCAATAGGAATAGAAGCAGTCCATTTCGCCGATGCGGCCCTGGTCGGTGAAATGGTGGATCATGCTGACGCAGTCGGTGTGACCCTCACCTTTCAGCTTGTCCAGAATGTTGTAGGTGGTCCCTTCGTCGGCCGAGAGCCGGATACGGCGCTCCGCCGTCCGGTCGCGGAGCATGTGGTAGAAGATCGAGTTCTGCCAGTTCAGCAGCGCTTCGCCCGTCGTCGTCGAGGCATACTGGATGACCTCCGGCGTGATGTCGCTTTCATCGTTCCACTGGAAGGCGCGGCCCTCGAATTCCGGATGCAGCGTGTCAATCAGCCCGAGCGCGCGGGCAAGGTCGAGACCGGCCGCGCGACACTGCTCGCAGAAGCCGGCAAACAGCTCCGGCTCGTCCAGCCCCTTCAGGCCCTGTTCGGAAAGCCAGAGCACGATATCGCGTAGCTGTTGGTCGTTCATGGCGTATCCCGCTCGGCCGACGTCGGCTAATGATGATGTGGTGCATCATCATTAGCCGAACCAGGGCTCAGAGCGAAAGATGCAGTTTGCGCTCCTCACTCTCCGCCGGCACGGCGCAGCAGATGAGCGCTTCGCCGTCGGCAACGGGGAATGAGGGCTGCGAGGGATAGGTCACGCTGCCTTCGAGCACGGGCGTCCTGCATGTGCCGCAGCTGCCGTTGCGACAGCCGTACTCCGGTGTCAGCCCCCGCGCCTCGGCAAGATCAAGCAGGCTGCCTTCGCCCGGTTGCCAGCGGGCTTCCTTGGCGGATTTCGCAAAGACGATATGAACGGGAGCGCTGGCGGGAGGAGCCATCACGGGTGCAGAGCCGCCGTCCGGCCGGCGCGTCAGCGACGACAGCCCGAAGGCTTCCGTGTGGATACGGGCGTCGGCAATGTTGAGCGTGCGCAGGCTGTCGTAGAGCGACTGGGTGAAGGACGCCGGGCCACAGAGGTAGAAATCGTAGTCGTCGAAGGGCAGGGTGGCCTTGAGATGGCTGATGTCGATGCGGCCGGCGACATCGTAGTCCTGTCCCTCGGCTGCGTTCTCGAGTTGGCTGAGGGCGCGCACGAGGCGGATGGTGCCCTGACCTTCCTCGACCAGGGCAGCAATTTCCTGGTCGAAGGCGCGCTCCTCCAGGGTGCGGGCGGCCTGGAAGAGCCAGGTCGGGCGCAAACGACGCTTGCGACGGCCTTCCGCGGCGATGTGCTTGAGCATGGCAACCATCGGCGTGATGCCGACGCCGGCGCCAATCAGCACGGCCGGCCGCCGCTCCGTTCCGTCGATGGTGAAGCTACCTGCCGGTGCCCGCGCCTCGATCCGGTCGCCCGGCTTCAGCCCATGCAGAAGTTGCGAGGCGAGGCCGTCGCGCTTGACGCTGATGCGGTAAAAGGCGTCCGTCGGAGCTGACGTGAGGGTGTAGCTCCTGACGAGCGGTTTGCCGTCCGTTGCCGCTGCCAACCGGATCGGCAGGTGTTGACCGGCCCGATGGGCCATCAGGCCGACGCCATCGTCCGGCTCGAGGTAGAGCGACCTTATCGTCGCGCTTTCGTCTTCGACACGGGCAACCCGAAACGGCCGCCAGGCGTCGGCAAGCGAGGCGGCCTGCAGGCGCACCTTCGCCTCGTCCCAGTCGCCGGTGGAGGTGAGGCTGGGCGACCAGCCG
Source organism: Ensifer sp. (assembly GCF_035999185.1). GTDB lineage: Bacteria > Pseudomonadota > Alphaproteobacteria > Rhizobiales > Rhizobiaceae > Ensifer. Next base: position 117,775 of record NZ_DASYHB010000170.1, read on the forward strand.
TTCTCTTGGAACGCCCAGCGCAGCGGCATGCCGTCGGCACGATAGACGACCTGTTCGGGCCGGAAGCGCCACAGGCGCTCGGCGCCCTGGAAAGCGGCGACTTCTGGTGACGACAGAATGACCTCGGCGCTGCCGCTCATCTGCAGCACATCGCCGGTCGCAAAGTCGACGAACAGCAATCCGGCTCTCGGATTGACCATGATGTTGCCAAGCGTGTTGAAGAACAGATTGCCGGAAAAGTCCGGGATGGTCAGGACCCCGTCTTCGCCGATTTGCACGAAGCCGGCCTTGCCGCCGCGATGGGAGACATCGACCTGCCGTTCGCCCGTATCGAGATCGACATAGGAGGCGACGAAGAAGGTGTCGGCATTGGCGATGATCGCCCGGGCGCGATCATCCAGGACAGTATAACGAACCGGGCGCACTGACGCCGGCTGGCGCGGATCCCGCGCGAAGGTGAATTGGCGAAGCTGGATGTATTGCGGGCAATTGCCAAAGCTCTGGCGCACGCGGATGGTGAAGCCATCGTCGCTTTCGCGGCGGATCGCGCCGTTCATCCGGTTCCTGCGGCGCGTCTCGAGCTGGATGCCGAGCATGCCGATCGCGTCCGCGTCGTCCATTCCGGCGTCCGCCGGATCATCCGGGTCGCGCGGCAGCCGGACGTCGAGGTTGAAGGCATCGGGCGCCTGCATGAAGCCGGGTTCCGCCGCGCGCATCGTCGCCCAGACATCACCTTTGGCGTCGACGGTGCCGAACATCGCGAAGGGCAGCATGGGGAAGAACTGCTGGTGCTGCTCGGGCATGTAGCGACGGACGAAGTTGCGCCCGGTCGCGTCCATGCGCTCGACGACGCCGAGGCTACGCTGGATGGTCAGTTCGCCCTCGTGCCAGGGTGAGCCCGGCTGATTTGCTTGTGCATTGTCCGGCATGATTGTGAGCCCTCAATGGTGCGAAGCGCCGGGGCAGGCGGTCTGCCCCGGAGCAGAGGATCAGGCGGCGAGGCCGACGGCCGTCTTCTGGAAGCCGACGAAGCCGGGCAGGCGCTCGATGCGGGCAAGCCAGGCCCGGACGTGGGCATAGCCGGAGAGATCGACATTGCCTTCCGGTGCTGCCGAAACGTAGCTGTAGAGGGCAACATCGGCGATGGTCGGCCGTGCCCCCAGCAGGAACTCGTGCGTCGCCAGTTCGGCATCGATCAGGGCCAGGACGCGATGGGCCCGGGCGATCGCGTCTTCTGCGTGGAGATTGGCGCCGAAAACAGTCACGAGTCTTGCTGCGGCCGGTCCGAAGGCGATATCGCCGGCGGCGACCGACAGCCATTTCTGCACCTTGGCGGCGGACGCCGGGTCTTCCGGCAGCCAGTCGATGCGGCCAAGCTTCTTGGCGACATAGACGAGGATGGCGTTGCTGTCGGAAACGACGGTACCGTCGTCGTCGAGGACCGGAACCTGGCCGAAGGAATTGAGCGCCAGGAATTCCGGCGCCTTGTGGGCGCGAGCCTTGAGATCGACGTCGACCAGTTCGTGCGGCACGCCGAGCAGCGACAGGAAGAGTTGTGCGCGGTGCGAGTGGCCGGACAGCGGATGGCGATAGAGCTTCATGGGAGATTGCCTCGAGAAGTGTGAGAACCGTCGCGGTCTCAGACGGTCCGGGATGAGCCGCCTTCGAGAACAATCTATGACTTTCCATTTTTTGGCAGTAGAGTGTCTATATGATAGCTTGATTCTCATTTTTTGGAAAGAAAGATGGATCGCCTCGACGCAATGGGCATTCTGCTCGCCGTTGTCGAAAACGGCAGCTTGTCTGCCGCCTCACGTCAACTCAAGATGCCGCTTGCCACCATCAGCCGGAAGGTCTCGGAGCTTGAAGCGCATCTGGGCGCCCAGCTCATCACAAGGACGAACCGGAAGATCCTCTTGACGGAAACCGGCCGATCCTACGTGGAAGCCGCCAAGGAAATCCTGTCGCGCGTCGAGGAGGCCGAGAGGGTCGCAGCCGGTGAGTACAGCGCGGTGAAGGGCGACCTTACGGTGGCGGCGCCGATCGTCTTCGGGCGCCTGCATGTGTTGCCCGTCATTGTCGACTTCCTCAAGGTCCATCCCGAGGTCGATATGCGGTTGGCGCTCGGCGACCGGTTTTCCAATCTCGTCGATGATCACATCGACCTGGCGCTTCGCATCGGCCATCTGCCAGACAGCAATCTGGTGGCGACGAAGATCGGCGCGGTTCGCCGGGTCGTCTATGCGAGCCCCGACTACGTCGCCAGGCATGGTGCGCTGACACATCCGCACCAACTTGCCGACCACGATTGCATCACGTTCGAAAATGTCACGGCCGCCCATGTCTGGCGCTTTCTGGAAGACGGGCGCGAGCTGACGGCGCCGATCCGCTCGCGATTGATCGTCAATACGGCGGAGGCGGCGGTCGATGCCGCCATTGCAGGCCTCGGTTTGACGCGCGTGCTTTCCTACCAGGTGGCAAAGCCCGTTGCCGAAGGCTTGCTCGTTCCGTTGCTGGAGACGTTCGAGCATCCCTCCCTTCCGGTGCAACTGGTCTATCTTCCGCAAGGGCTCGTGCCGATGAAGCTGCGCGCCTTCGTTGATTTTGCGGCGCCAAGGCTGCGCGCGGTCCTGCGGTAGGCGAGGATCGCCTCAGTCCAGCTGCGGACGCTCTCCGGTCATCGGTCGAATGTGGCGCGAATAGGTGCGCCCAACGCGGATTTCGCTGCCGTCGGACAGAAGGGCGATCAGGGCGGCGAAGGGGGCCTGTTTGAGCCCCACGATGCAGTCGCGGCGCACGATCGAGCTGCGGTGGAGCCTCAGGAACTCCGCCGGGTCGAGGCGCCGTTCGAGCGAGGTCAGACTCTCGTGATGCAGATAGGACCGGCCCTCGACGTGGATGCGGACATAGTCGCGCTCCGCCTGGAAACGCACGACCCGGTCGAGCGCGATCCGAACGAACTCACCGCGCGACTTGATCCAGAGATCGGCCGTCTGCGTTTCGTGCTTGCGCAGCGCCTGCCGGAGCGCCAGCACGGTTTCGTTGAGTTCCAGCACGCGCTCGGTGCTGGTGCGTGCCGCAATCGCCACGCGCGCCCGCTCGACCGCGGTGCGCAGGCGGATGACTTCGATCGGCTTGGTAACGTAGTCTATGGCTGCGGCTTCGAAGGCGCGAAGGGCATAATGGTCGAAGGCCGTCACGAAGACGACTGCGGGCGCATTGTCGCCCAGTCGCTCCAGAATGTCGAAGCCGGTGCCGCCCGGCATCTGGATATCGAGAAGGATCATATCCGGCAGGAGTTGGGAAATAAGGCCACAGGCCTGCTGCACGTTGCCGGCGACCCCCACCACCTCGACGCCAGGCATCGTTCCAAGCAGGCGCAGGAGGCGGCGTCTGGCGAGCGGCTCGTCGTCGATGACAAGGACGGAAAGAGGGGCGGTCTGGATATCGTTCATGCAAGCCTCAGCGGCATGGTGATGGCGGCTCTGAAGCGCCCGGGTGTGACGAGGCCGGCAACACAGGCGCCAACGCCCGGAAAGCGCGCCTGGACGCGATCGGTCACGTTCTTCAGCCCGATGCCGGTGCCGGATGTATGGCGCCACCCGGCTGTCGTTTCCGCGGCTATGTCGTTTTCGACGGCGATCTCGAGCGTCTGGCCGACCTTGGCGGCGCTGATGACGATCTCAACCTGATCGGCTGAGCGGCCGACCCCGTGTTTTACGGCGTTTTCGATTAGCGGCTGCAGGATCAGGCTTGGCACCAGCGCCTCTTCAAGGCCATTGCCGATATCCATCCTCAGGTTCATTCGGTCGGAATAGCGCTCGCGTTCGATATGCAGGTAGCCGGTTTGCAGCGCCAGTTCGTCGGCAAGCCGCACGTCGTGCAGCGGATCGAGTTCCAGGGTCGTGCGCAGAAAGTTCGACAGCGACATCACCATGCGCGTCGCGGCGACGGTCTGTCCTTCCTCGATCAGGCCGGTGATGGAGTTCAGCGTATTGAACAGAAAGTGCGGATTGACCTGGTAGCGCAGTGCCCGCATCTGCGCGGCCAGAGCCTCTTCGCGAGTGACTGCCAGCCGCCGCTCGCGCTCGCGCAGCTCAAAACTGTAGAGCAATGCGACGAAGAAGAACGACCAGCCGACGAAGGTCGCCATGCTGTAGACGAGCGTGTAGCCGACGCTGGTCCAATCGACCACGATGGGGGCGGGGCGCACGAACAAGACGTAGAGCAGGAAGTCGACGCCGGTGTTGGCGAAGGCGGCGATGAGCGAGGTTGCAAAGCCGACGACGATCTTGATCGCGATGTGTTGATGGCGAACGCGAAACATGGCGGCAGCGATGCCATAGGAAAGGGCCATGCCGCAGGTCATCAGCAGCAATTTTCCGGGCGCCGAGACGATTGGGTCAATCCCGAGGATACCCCAGAGGATGCTGCTGATCAGGAACTCCACGAACCAGTAGAGAAATCCGAGCCAGAGCGTCGTGCGCCGCACGCTGCCGATATAGGCGCTTTCGTCCACTGATGTCGCTTCGTCCTTGGGTTTCATCCCATTTTTATCGTTCAACCGGTCGCCGATGTCGATTGCCGTTCGTCGGTCAAATCAAGCGGTTCGCAGAAAGCGCCGGACTTTCGGCTGGAGCCATCTGCTGTCGGCCGGCAGCGGGTCTCGGCTTCAAGCGAGCCGCAGGGGCATGATGATCGACGCCCGAAAACGATGCGGCGTGACGAGACCGGAAATGAAGGCGCCGACATCAGGGAACCGCGCGTGGATGCGATCGGCGACGTTTTTCAGGCCCGTCCCGGTCCCCAGGGGCCTTCTCGCCGCATGCCCAGTCTCGCCTGCCAGATCGTTTTCGACCGAAAGCTCGAGGATCCCGTCCTGTCTCGCCGCTCTGATCAATATCTCGACTGCGCCAAGCGAGCAGCCGACGCCGTGCTTCACCGCATTCTCGATCAGGGGCTGAAGGATAAGGCTTGGCACGAGTGCGTGCTCGAGACCCGGCGCGATGTCGAGCTTGACGCGCAAGCGGTCGCAGAATCGTTCACCTTCGATGTTCAGGTAGCCGAGCTGCAGGGCCAGTTCGTCGGCAAGGCAGACATCCTGCATGGGGTCCAGTTCGAGCGTGGTGCGCAGAAAAGAAGAGAGGGACAGCACCATGCGGCCGGCCGCGGTCGAAGAGCCTTCCTCGATCAGGCCGGCGATCGAGTTCAAAGTGTTGAACAGGAAGTGCGGATTGACCTGATAGCACAGCGCCCGCATCTGCGCTGCGAGAGCCTCCTCCCTTATGATCGCGAGACGGCGTTCGCGCTCGCGTAACTCGAAATTCGCAAGCAGCGCGATATAGAGAAACGCCCATCCGTGAAACAGCGCCATGCAGTAGATGATGGTGTAGCCGACATTGGTCCAGTTGATCTCGCCCGGGTCGCCGTGCTCGATCAACCCGTGACAGAGGAAGTCGATGCCGGTGTTGGTCGCGGCGGCAGCAAGCGACAGAACGGATCCGAGCAGCAGCTTGAAGAGAATGGACCGTTCCCGATAGCGGAAGAGGGCGGCGGCCATCGCATAGGACATCAGCGTGCCGCTCAGCATCAGGATCAGGGTGATCGGCGCGATTGCTATGGGGTCGTATCCGAGGAATGCCCAGAGCGTGTTGCTGATGACGAACTGCATGAACTGGTAGAGCAGGCCGAGCAGGAGTGTCGCCCGGCGAACGCCTGCGGCGTACTCCGCTTCTTCGGGTGAAACCGTGCCCTTATCTCGCGCCATGCGGGTTTTATCGTTCAAGTCCCGACCGTTGTCGACCGCCGTTCGTCGGCGAAAACGAGCGGTTTGCAGAAAGCCGCAGCCCTTCGGCGCTGCAATTTGCCGTTTGCAGAAAGCCGAATTCTCCCCTTTCGCGAGCTTGCTATAGCCGGCCCATGACACGTGCGCTGCCGGCTTGGCCGGATGCCGCGCGCCGACGAATGCAAGTGAAAAGGGGCAGACATTGAAAAGCTGTGCGAAGGCGGACGTTTTGAGGATCAACCTGTTGAGTTCTACCGCGCTTGGTCGGGCCGGCCTTGTCTCGATGATGCTGGCGGCTGCACCGCTTGCCCCATCGTCGGCCAAGGCGGCCGGATTGCTCGTTCCGAACGACACGACATGGTCCAGCGACCATACGATCAACGGCAATCTCGTGATCCGCGGCGGCGCGGGCGGCGCCACGCTGACGATCAACAATGGCGCCAAGGTCGAAAGCGTGAACGGCTATATCGCCGACAGCCGCGGTTCAATTGGCACGGTCGTTGTCTCGGGACCAGGCTCGTCCTGGGATATCGTTGACGCCAATCCGAACGGCTACCGCGCACTCTTCGTCGGCGGTTTCGAGAACGGCATCTATGGCGGAAAGGGAACGTTGATCGTCGAGAACGGCGGCAAGGTGTCCGCCAAGGAAACCTATGTCGGCTCGCTGCAGGAGGGCGACGGAACGCTTGTGGTGCGGGGTGCCGGCTCCATGCTGAACACCGAGTTTCTGGGCGTCGCCTTCGGCGCACTGACGCTCAACACGGGTGCCGTCAGGATCGAGGATGGCGGCATCGTCAACTCCAAAATGGCCACCCTCGAAAACGGCTCGGTTCTGGTCACCGGCCAGAATTCGCGTTGGGTCAACACGGGCGAGCTGACGATCGGCGACAGTTTCACGGTCGAGAAGGGTGCCGTGGTCACGACCAGCACCGCCATTCTGCGTGAGGATGAGAGCGTCGGCACCATCCAGGCCCAGATCGATGGCGCCGGCAGCGAGCTTAGGGTTGCCGACAAGCTGACGATCGGCGCGGCAGGAAGGGCCAATCTTTCGGTCGCCAATGGCGGCAAGCTTTCGGCGGGCGGCGGCATCGTGCTTTCCGGTATCGGCGGCATCAACAACGAGGGCATGGGCAGCCTGACGATCGGCGGCCAGGTTCACCTGAACAACATTGCCGAACCGGTTGCGCGGCAGGCGCTGGCGGCGGGCACCGTCGATAGCGCAGCGACGATCGATTTCGGACCGCGCAGGGGCTACGTCAATTTCAACCATACCAACACCGGTTACGAGTTCGCCAATGCCATGCACGGCAAAGGCACGATCACCAATTTCTCCGGCGAGACGATCGTCAGCGGCGATCTGAACAAATTCTACGGCAAGGTGAATGTTTCCGGTGGCAAGCTGGTGCTGAAGAGCAACCTCGACACGATCGACAACGACCCGGATAACGGACCCGTGGATTTCAGCGAGACCCGCTTCGAAGTGAGCGGCGGCACGTTGATCGTCGATGGTGAGACGGGACGGGTTGAGGGAGATCGCTTCTATACAAACGCGGTGAATGTGCTCGGCGAGCTGAACCGCATCCGCGATCCGAACTCGACCTCGTTCGGACGCCTGGGTGGCTCCGGTACGGTCGGCGAAACCTTCATCGATAAAAACGCGATCATTTCGCCCGGCAACAATTCGATCGGCACACTGACGATCATGGGTCGGCTGGATATGGCTGGCGGTTCGATCTATGAGGCCGATATCGCCGGTGACGGTCGCTCCGACCGCATTGTCGTCAAGAGCATCGGCACAAACGACAATACGGGCATCGCCAAGATCGGCAGCGGCACCAATGTGCAGGTCACGGCACTTGACGCCAACACCAGCTATCAGACCGGACAGACTTACACGATCCTCACCGCAGACCGCGCCATCGAAGGCAAGTTCGCCGAGGCGATCTCGAAGTCCGCCTTCCTTGAGCTCTCGCTCAATCAGAAGGAGAAACAGGTCGATCTCACGATCAAGGTCAAGAACGGCGGTACGAAGCCGGGTGAGGAACCGAAACCCGGTGAAGAGCCGAAGCCGGGTGAGGAGCCAAAGCCTGGCAAGCCGACGCCGGGCGTCTTCGAAGGCGAAGCGGCTACCGGCAACCAGCGGCAGACGGCGCTTGCACTCAACACGCTTGCCCAGAGCGGCCCTTCGCTCGGGCTCTACAATGCGCTGACGATCCTCGACGGCGCTGCGGCACGCCGGGCCTTCGAACTTCTGTCCGGCGAGGTCCACGCCTCGGCACAGACGGCGCTGATCAACGACAGCAGCCTGCTGCGCAATGCGGCGAACGGCCGTATCCGCGACGCTTTCGACGACGTCGGGGCCGCAAACGTCCCGGTTCTTGCCTACGGCCCCGAGGACAAGCTCACGACCGGTGCCGTCGCCGCCGTCAACGCGGTTCCCGTGGCGCCGCCTGCAATGGTCGGCTGGGGCCAGGTGTTCGGCTCCTGGACCAACACCGACAGCAACGGCAATGCGGCAGGCCTTGACCAGTCGACCGGCGGCTTCGTCACCGGCTTCGATGCCGCGGTTTCGGACAATGCGCTCGTCGGCATCATGGCCGGTTACAGCCGGACCAATTTCGACGTCGACAAGCGCGCCGCCAGTGGCGACAGCGACAACTACCACCTCGGCGTCTATAGCGGCGGCCGTTGGGGCGACGTCGCGTTGCGCTCCGGCCTTGCCTATACCTGGCATTCGATCAACACGTCGCGCACCGTCGCATTCCCCGGCTTTTCGGACCAGCTGAAGGCCGAGTACGACGCCGGCACCTTCCAGGCTTTCGGCGAAGTTGGCTACCGCATCGACCTGCCGAGTGTCGCGCTCGAACCCTTCGCAAACCTCGCCTATGTCAGCCTGCACACCGACGGTTTCACCGAGCGCGGGGCAGCGGCGGCGCTTTCGAGCCAGGGCAGGACGACCGACACGACGTTCACGACGCTCGGTCTTCGCGCCTCGGCCCCCCTCAGCCTCGGCACAACGGAAGCAAAGTTGCGCGGCATGCTCGGCTGGCAGCACGCCTTTGGCGACACCACGCCATTCTCGACGCTCGCCTTCGGTACGGGCAGCGCGTTTTCGGTCGCCGGCACGCCGATCGCCGAGGATGCGGCGATCATCGAAGCCGGTGTCGACTTCGCTTTGACCGGCAATGCGAGCCTCGGCATCACCTACACCGGCCAGTTCGGCTCGGGCACGACGCAGAACGCTGTCGATGCCAAGCTCGACGTGCGGTTCTGATGCGCGAACTGGTCTGGATCTGCACAATGCTGATGGCGACATTTGTCGCCATCACGCCGGTCTACGGAGAAGGGGCTGCCGCTGGGACGTCCACCGCGCCGTCTCAGCTGTCGGAGACCTACGAGGATTGGAGCGTGGCGTGCATTGAACGCGACGGCAGCAAACGGTGTCTTCTGTCGCAGCGCCAGTTCCACAAAAACGGGCAGCATGTGCTGACACTCGAACTTCGGCCGGCCGAGAATGCCGGCCTGGAAGGGAGCCTGGCGCTCCCCTTCGGTCTCCATCTCGACAAAGGCGTCACCCTTGGCGTCGACGAGGCAACCGGCGGCAAGCCTGCGCGGTTCCGCACCTGCCTGCCGTTTGGCTGTGTCGTGCCGCTGGCCTTCACCGCGGCGACGGTCGAGTTGTTGAGGAATGGCCAGGCGCTGAAGATTGGCGCTTTTGCAAGCGACACGGACAAGGAAGTTCAATTCTCCGTCTCCCTCAAAGGCTTTGCCGCGGCGTTTGATCGGGTGCTCGCACTCAACGAAAAATCCTAAAGCCTAGCCGCTTTGAAACCGCGGCCGACCGGGGTCCGGCATCGCGATGCGATCGTCGGCGTCAAGCTGAGCGGGCCATTCACGGCTGGCTTGGCAGCGGCACTCATAGGCGGCGAGCGCGAGATCGCCGCGCTGTTTTTCCCAAAGGTTCCGCAAAATACGCGCCCTGTCGATAGCCCGCTCTTGTTGGTGCTGCGCGCCGTACCTATAGAAAACAGGCTGCCGCAGCGACCGCCGCGGAGACGGCAAGGGGAAGCTGATGGCTGCGCATATTCGTCCCGTACCGCTCGAAAAGGCTTACCGTCTGCTGAACCATGGCCCGACGGTGCTGGTTTCCGCCCGCCATGGCGGCGCTGAGGACGTGATGGCGGCGGCCTGGGCCTGCGCGCTCGACTATGATCCGCCGAAGCTGACGGTCGTGCTCGATAGCGCGACCCGCACCCGTGATCTGGCTCAAGACGCGGGCGTGTTTGTCATCCAGGTGCCGACCGCCGCGCAAGCCGTGCTGACGCATGCCGTGGGCACCAGGAGCCTTCACGACCATCCGCACAAGCTGCGCGATGCCGGTGTCGAACTCTTCGAAATGCCGGAGCACGACCTGCCCTTCGTTGCCGGATGCTCCGCGTGGCTCGCCTGCAGGCTGATGCCGGAACCCTCGATCCAGAACCGCTACGATCTTTTCGTTGGCGAAGTGGTCGCGGCCTGGGCCGACGATCGCGTCTTTCGCGACGGGCGCTGGATGTTCGAAAGCGCCGATCCGTCGCTGCGTAGCCTGCACTACGTGGCAGGCGGTCACTTCTATACGATCGGAGAGGCGATCGACGTGGCGTCCGAATAGTCACATCAATACCGTGGGCGCCGTGTCGCCGAATAATCGAGCGGTTTCGGCAGGTCCCGCTTCCTCCAGGTGAATCACCGGCATCCGTCAGGCGCACCAGGCTGCAAGAGTTCTCTTCGACGTTCTTGCAAACGCACGCTGCTGTCGGTGTTGACAGACTCATACCCGTTTGGCTATACGTCTACATATAGCCAAACGGGTATGAGTTATGTCTGAATTGCAAGACGCGATGTTTCGAGCTCTGGCCGATCCCACGCGCCGTGGGCTCTTCGAGCATCTCTGCCGTGAGGGGGATACGACGGTTGTCGGTCTGTTGGCGGACGCCGGGGTTTCGCAGCCGGTCGTCTCCAAGCACCTCAAGATACTGAAAGCTGCGGGGCTTGTGCACGACCGGCACGAAGGCCGCTACACCTTTTACAGCGCCCGCCGCGAGGCCCTGGCCACCCTGGTCGACTGGACGACCGAAATGGCCGGCTTCTGGCAGGACCGCTTCGATGATCTCGATAATTTGCTCAAGAGGATGGACCAATGACTGCAACAATGGAAACGACACGCTCCGTCGTCGTCGAACGCGATTTCCCCTACCCGCCGGAAAAGATCTGGCGTGCGCTGACCCAGCCTCATCTGATCGCCGAATGGCTGATGAAAAACGACTTCGTGCCCGAAGCCGGGCGTCGGTTCACGCTCTCGGCCGATTGGGGACAGGTCGACTGCGAGGTCCAGACAATCGAACAACACCGCTCTCTCGCCTATCGTTGGGACACCAAGGATCTCTTGAGCGTCGTCACCTGGACCCTCGCCCCGACGAATACCGGCACAAATCTGCGCATGGAGCAGCGGGGCTTCAAGGCGGAACAGAAGGCCTACTACCACGGCGCAACCGTCGGGTGGCCACGCTTCATCGACCAATTGGCCGAGGTCGTCGCGAAGCTCGATTGATCAACGCTCGGCTTGCGGGCAATCACTCCATCTAGAGGTGCCAGAATGATTTCCACCATCCGAACAATCCATCGCTGGACGTCACTGCTTTTCACCCTGGCCGTCGCTGGCATCTTTGCCGGCATGCCGTTGGTGGCGCTTCCCGAATGGGTCTACTATCTGCCGCTGCCGCCACTCGCCGTGCTCCTGCCGACGGGCGTGTATCTCTTCGTTCTGCCCTATCTGAACAGGCAGGACGATCGAGGTCATCCGGTGCCGAGGGGCCACGCCTGACGTCAAGTCGCGACAGGGCTAGTAGTCCGCCACGGTAAAGCGCAGGCCGACGATACCGTGGCGCGCCTATTCGAGAAGGCTGTCGATCAACGCGCGCGTCGCGGCCGAGAGGTGGCGATGCGGCGGATAAATCAGGGAGAAGGATCGCGACCGCCCACCGGCCTCCGGCAGGAGTTCGGTCAGGGTGCCTCGTGCCAGGCGATCACGTGCGACGAAGTCGTAGGTCTGGCAAATCCCGAGGCCGGCCTCCGCAAGCGAGACCGTGCCAAGCACATCATCTTCCAAATGAACTGGACCCTGCGGGATCCAGTCGAGATCCTTCCCGTCGACCCGAAACAGCCAGGGGGCTGGGCGACCGCTGCTCGGCATGATGAAGGGCAGGCACGTGTGGGTCGCAAGGTCCTCGATCGATCGAGGCATGCCGCGTCGCACGATATAGCCGGGGGAGGCAACCAGCCTTAACGGCGCGTCTTCGAGCTTTCTCCCGATCATCCCGCTGTCGGGGAGTTGACCAAGGCGTATGGCCAGGTCGAAACCTTCCGCGACGAGGTCGACATTACGGTTCGTCACCGACAGTTCGACACTGACCGACGGATGCTTCAGCGCAAAACACGTCAGCTTTTCCGGCAGCTGGTAATGGCCGTAGGTCGTCGAAACACTGAGACGAACCCGGCCAGCCAGAACCCCTTCGCCCTGAACGGCGCGCTCCGCCTGGTCGATGGTTTCGAAGGCGGCGCGAACCTGTTCGAGATAGGCGCGTCCGGCCTCCGTGAGGCTGATGCGCCGTGTCGTCCGCCTGAGCAATTGCGTGCCGAGCTTCGTCTCAAGCCTGGTGATTGCCCGGCTGAGCACGGATGGCGTCGTGGCAAGTGCCACGGCTCCGGCCGTCATCGAGCCCTTGTCCATGACAGTGATGAAAGCTTCGACGTCGGCAAGATGATCGAAACGCCGCATTGTTGCCTCTCGGGACCAAATCATTTCCTGCACGGCGCATTTATCGCCGCAGATTGAGGCAATAGATAAGCAGCACCCATCGACGGCCGCAATATCGAGCCCTTCAACAGGAGAAAATGATGTCGAATACAACGACCCGGAAACCGGTGCTTTTCGTCCTCACCAGCCACGGCACCAAGGGAGATGGCGGTCAACCGACCGGCTTCTATCTCGGAGAGGTCACCCATCCCCTGGCGGTACTCGAAGCTGCCGGCATTGCCGTGGAGTTTGCCTCGACCAAGGGCGGCGAACCGCCGGTCGACGGCCTTGATCTGACGGATGCGACCAACGCGCGCTATTGGAGCGACGCGGCGTTTCGCGCCGCAATCGGTTCGACGGCCAAGCTAGACGACGTCGATCCCGCGCGTTACGCGGCCGTCTTCTTTGCCGGAGGCCACGGTGCCATGTGGGACATGCCGCAAAGTGCCGAGGTCGACCGCGTGACCCGCTCGGTCTTCGAGGCCGGCGGTGCGGTCGCCGCCGTCTGCCACGGACCGGCTGCGCTGGTGAACGTTAAGCTCTCGGATGGCCGCTATCTCGTGTCCGGGCGCAATGTCAGCGCGTTCACCGATTCGGAAGAACGTGCCGTCGGTCTCGATGAGACGGTGCCGTTCCTGCTGGCGAGCACGCTGGTCGAGCGCGGCGCAACCCATCACCCCGCCCCCGACTGGACGGCAAAGGTGGTCGTCGACGGTCGCTTGATCACCGGGCAGAACCCGCAGTCTGCAGCCCGAGTCGGCGAAGCTCTGCGCGACGTGCTCGCCGCCTAAAGTCGCAACGCGCGGCGCAATCCGTCGCCACTTGGCGACGGATGCATTGAGGGTGGCCGACGAGAGGCTTGCCTTGCAGCCATGCGCTCCGCCGACAACGGGCGCACGGCATGTGGCGAAATGGTCAGCCGCGTCGCGCTGCCTCGATGGCGGCGACATCGATCTTGCCCATGTCCATCATCGCATCGAAGGCGCGTTTTGCCTCGGCGCCGCCAGCCGCCATCGCCTCGGTCAATACGCGCGGTGTGATCTGCCAGGAAATGCCCCATTTGTCCTTACACCAGCCGCAGGCGCTCTCCTGTCCACCGTTCCCGACGATGGCGTTCCAGTAGCGGTCGGTCTCTTCCTGGTCGTCGGTGGCGATCTGGAACGAGAAGGCCTCGCTGTGCTTGAACATCGGACCGCCGTTGAGGCCGAGGCAAGGAATGCCGGCAACGGTGAACTCGACGGTCAGCACGTCGCCTTCCTTGCCGGACGGATAATCGCTCGGTGCGCGGTGCACGGCACTGACCTTGCTGTCGGGAAAGACCTCGGCATAGAAGCGAGCGGCGGCTTCGGCATCCTTGTCGTACCAGACGCAAATCGTGTTCTTTGCCATTGCGTGTTCCTTTCGCTTGGCGTTGTTCGGTCCTGTTTTCTTAACCTGACCTGCGAGATAGGTCGGCGATCCCGTTTCTCCACCCCCAATTGCCTCCCCCGCATTTGAGATGCCGCGCCGTTGTTTGCCAGGGCTTCGGGATTTTTCCGATCATAACCCGTGTGTGTCTGTTGGAAATGCAACCGATGACACCTAACTGTGCGGCTTCGATACCCGCGCCCGAGGGACCTTGGTGCGCAAATCAGAGGACACAAATGAAGCAACTGGATGGAACTGTCGCCGTGGTCACCGGCGCGGGCCGCGGCCTCGGCGCGGCGTTGGCCTATGTCTTGGCGGAGGCCGGATGCGACCTTATCCTGTGCGGGCGCAGTGCCAATGCGCTGGGCGGCGTTGCGGAAACGATCACCGGCACGTTTGGACGGCAGGTTCAGACTGTCGCGCTTGATCTGGCGGACGCCGGCGGCATTGCGGCAGCGACCGACAGCATCAAAGCCGCAAACACCCATGTCGACATCCTCGTCAACAACGGCGCGATGTGGCTTGAGGACAGCAACGAAGATCATTCGGCCGCTGAGGTGCTCGGCGTCGTCAACGCTGCGATCACCGGCACCTTCCTGTTCACCCAAGGGCTGATGCCTTTGCTTGAGCGTTCACCTCGTCCCGATATCGTCACCATCGGCTCGATCAGCGGCCTGCCCAACGCAGCGCTTCAGACCGCATCCGTACCGTTCTATGCGGCCAAGAGAGCGCAAGCGGCATTGGCGGACGGGCTTCGCCAGAAGCTTGCGGGAACGCCGGTGCGATCGATCGTCGTGCATCCGCCTTACCTCGAAGACGTTTCGCCGCTTGAGGCTGCGTGGGGAGCGACAAGCGAACGCCGGAAGGGTGAGACTGCGACGAACCGAGACATTGCCGAGGCGGTGCTGTTTTCGCTGACACGTCCACGCCACGTGACCCTGTCGATTACGGTCGATGCCGACGAGGGCGGCCTCTACCCGGCGGAGAGCGTTCGTCCCGGTCCCTAGCGCATGCGATTTGCCTTGCCGGGAGGAAGGGGACTTATCGTCCACCCGCGTAGACGATAAGTCCATTCGTGACAGACTACAGGGCCAAAGTCCACGCGGATATATCCATGGCATCAACCATGGAGAAACGACATGCACGACACCCCGATCTTCACCTCAGGCTTTCCGCTCGGCAGTTCGGCCGGCCTGGTCACCGCCTTCGAATGGCTCGGCCAGCCCTATCGCCTGACCCGTGTCGACATGCTCGGCGACATGCGCACCGACGCCTATGAGCGCTTCAACGGCCGGGTGGAAACGCCCGTTCTGGTGACCGAAGAAGGCCGCGTGCTGACCGAAACGATGGCGATCGCCCTTTGGCTGGAGGCGCGCGATCACGAGCGCCGCATCAGTTTTGCCCCCGGCACGTTCGAGGCGGACCGCATGCACCAGTTTATCGCCTTCCTCAACACCGGCTTCACCGGCGCCTTCTTCTCGATGTGGGTTGCGCTGGAGTCCGAGGACGCCACCGAGGAATATCGAGAGACGCTGCGCGCCTTCGGTCGTGAGTTTGTCGCCAAGCGCCACGGCCAACTCGAGGCGATGATGGGCGACAGCGATTATCTCATCGGTGATCGTCCGACGCTTGCCGATGCCGTTTTTGCCGGCGTCGCCCGCTGGGTCGATTTCCACGAGGCGATCGATCCCAAGGACTACGCGCGCGACTATCCGCGCATCCACGCCTTGCGCAAGCGTATCGAAGCCGACCCGGCATTCCGATTTGCGCTTGCGATCGAGGACGGCGAACCGGCCGAGGGCAATGGCGCGATGAAGGGCCTCGTCCCGCTCAAGGACGTCCTGCGGATGGCGGGCGCGCTCGACGCGTAAATGAA
Organism: Ensifer sp.; assembly: GCF_035999185.1. Taxonomy (GTDB): domain Bacteria; phylum Pseudomonadota; class Alphaproteobacteria; order Rhizobiales; family Rhizobiaceae; genus Ensifer. The sequence continues at coordinate 133,678 of NZ_DASYHB010000170.1, forward strand.
ATGAGGAGGCGCACCGGCGAGCGGTGCGCCTCCGTAAAACGTTACGGCGGCCAAGCTGCCGGAAAGATTACACTTCGAATACGTCTTCGAACGATTCCGGGAAGCTCTGGCGGGCAACCTTCTCGTTGATGATGAGCATTGCCTCATAGGACATGGGATCGAAATCCTTGTCGACCGGCAACACCTCGCGTCCGAACAGGAGGTTCAGCCGGGCGGCATCGAGATTGCCGCGCTCGAATGGTTCCGCGCCGAAGTGATGCCAGAGGGCGTGGAGGAAGGCTGCGTCGATGCGGTGCGCCCCAGAGCCGGGCCGGGCATGGCGAGGCAATGCCTTGATCGGCGTCGCTCCCTTGGGATTGGCCCGACGTATGACGAACTGGATGCCCGTGCCCGGCATGGCATAGGGAAAACCCCGGTGTTTCGTCATATCAGCCAGCTTTGCCATTCTATTCTCCTTACGCGGTCTGCTTCTCGACGATCTTGTCCTGCGTCTTCGTCTCGAAGTCGGAGGCGTCGTGACGCTCATGCAATTGCTCGGCCGGATCGCCGCTCAAGCGATTGACCATACGGCCGCGCTTGACGGCCGGCCGCGCGGCGATCTCTGCCGTCCAGCGCTGGACGTGCTCGTAGCTCTGTACCTCAAGGAAGGTGCCGGCGTCACCATAGGCCTGGCCGAGCGACAGATTGCCATACCACGGCCAGGTGGCCATGTCGGCGATCGTGTATTCGCTGCCGGCGAGGTAGCGGTTGTTGGCGAGATGGCGGTCGAGGACGTCGAGCTGGCGCTTCACTTCCATGGCGTAGCGGTCGATCGCGTATTTGATCTTCATCGGGGCATAGGCATAGAAATGGCCGAAGCCGCCGCCGAGGAACGGGGCGGAGCCCATCTGCCAGAACAGCCAGTTGAAGGTCTCGGTTCGGGCACGAAGCTCGTTCGGCAGGAAGGCGCCGAATTTTTCAGCGAGATAGAGCAGGATCGACGCCGATTCGAAGACACGAACCGGCGCGCCACCGCCCTTGGGTGCGTGGTCCGCCAGTGCCGGGATCTTGGAATTCGGATTGACGTCGACAAAGCCGGAACCGAACTGGTCGCCGTCCCCGATGCGGATCGGCCAGGCATCATATTCGGCGTTCTTGTGGCCGGCGGCCAGAAGCTCCTCCAACATGATCGTGACCTTCACGCCGTTCGGCGTTGCCAGCGAATAGAGCTGCAGCGGATGCTTGCCGACCGGCAGATCCTTGTCCTTCGTCGGCCCGGCGATCGGGCGATTGATGCTGGCAAACGCGCCGCCGTTGCTCGTGTCCCAGGTCCAGACCTTCGGAACTTCGTAGCCGGCAGGAAAATTGTCAGCGGAGGATTTTTCGGTCATCAAATCTGTCCTTGTCTTGGCGCAAACGTCGAACGCTCGGGTTTGCTTTATATAGGAAGTTCATCAAGCCACCACATCGGCTGAGCGGCGAGGACGACCATTCTCAATGGCGGGGTGCAGGAGGATTTTTTTATCGAAGACGGATGAGACCTGCGTCCGTCGCGACGAAGCCACAGCTGCCGACGTAAAAATCGCGAAGATGCGGCTCGAAGTCGACATGCAGCCACTCGCAGCCCGAAGCCTTAGCATGAACCACCGCTGTAGCGACGAGCCGCGAGGCGTGACCGCGGCGCTGCAGGGACGGGGTGACCATCGTGTCGAGCAGGAAGGCGTGAACGCCGCCATCCCAAGCGACGTTGACGAAGCCGGTAAGCGCGCCTGAGCTGCGCATCGAGACCCATCCGAGGCTGAAACGGTTGACCCGCGCCCACCAGTCGGCATCATTCGGCGCGTGCTCGAAGCACTCGGCGTGAAGAGCGTTCAGTTCCCGGTTCTCGAACGCTCCTCTCCACTCAAGGACGGGAGAGGAGAGACTGCTTTCCGTCGTCATCATGCAGTCCTTCTCTCGTCCGACTTCAAAAACGGCAGGACACGACCTTGTCCCTGTCGATGACGGTGTTCTTCAACACGAGGCTCCAGCCCGGATCGAGCTTGAGATCCGGATGAAGCAGCAGGCGGGCCAGGCTCGCGCAGCCCTTCCGATTGTCCTCGTAATTGCTTTGCATCGCGAGAAGAATGATCTTCTTGGCAGCCAGAACCTTGCAAGAGATGCGGTCCTTGTCGACATAAGTCGCCCGAGTGCAGACCGTCTTTCCAGTTTTAATGCTTGTCGCAAGGTCGGCGAGCGCCGGAGTGCCGGCGGTAAGCGACATGGCGGCCGCGACGCACAACAGTCTGGATATCATTGGGTCTCCCGGTTGGTTGGCTGGCACAAGCGACGCGCCGCGGCCGACTTTCGGCCAGGCGCATCATTGCGCGGGCAGGGCACCTGCATAGGCCCTGGATACTAAAAAAAATTCGTAACGCCGCTCTTGATCTTGCAAATCCGAACGCCTATTTGCCGCTCAACCCGCTGGTCCGGGCCCCTCTGGCGAGAGCTTCGGCACTCTTGCGATGTCGGACCTTATTCCGACAACATGTGCCGATTGGGGACCCGTCTGTGGACTTTTCCTTCATGTCTGTAGTGTGGCTGGGAACGCCACTCTGGATGTGGGCGAGCTTTTTCGCCCTCGTCATCGCTATCCTTTCGTTCGACCTTGGCATTCTCCATAAGGAGAACAAGGAGATCGGCGTTGCCGAAAGCGTCAAGCTTTCGGCCTTCTATATCGCCCTGGGCCTTACCTTCGGCGGCTGGGTATGGTGGTACCTCGGTTCGGAATCCGGTCTTGCCTACATGACCGGCTTCGTCGTCGAAAAGACCCTGGCGCTCGACAACGTCTTCGTCATCGCGCTGATCTTCTCCTTCTTCGCCGTCCCGCGCCTCTATCAGCACCGCGTCCTGTTCTGGGGTATCCTCGGCGTCATCGTGCTGCGCGCGATCATGATCGGCGTCGGCGCGACGCTCGTCGCCGAGTTCGCCTGGATTCTCTACATCTTCGCGGCCTTCCTCGTCTTCACCGGCATCAAGATGCTTGTCATGAAAGAGGCCGAGCCTGACGTGTCCGACAATGCGCTGGTCCGCTTCATGCGCCGCCGCTTCAACGTCACCGAAGAACATCATGGCGAGCGCTTCTTCGTGAAGCAGGTAAACCCCAAGACGGGCCGGATGACCTGGTTCATCACGCCGCTCTTCATGGCGCTGGTCATGGTCGAGGTGGCAGACGTGATCTTCGCCGTCGACTCGGTACCGGCAATCTTCGCGATCACCACCGACCCGTTCATCGTCTACACGTCGAACATCTTCGCTATCCTCGGCCTGCGCGCTCTCTACTTTGCGCTTGCTGCGATGATCCACCGCTTCCGCTACCTGAAGCCGGCCCTTGCCGTCGTCCTGATCTTCATCGGCTCGAAGATCTTCGTCGCCGACCTCCTGGGCCTTGAGAAGTTCCCCGCTGCCCTTTCGCTCGGTGTAACCTTCGCGATCATCGCGACTGGCGTGGTCTGGAGCCTGGTGAAGACGCGCGAGGAGCAGCAGCCCGCGTAACACCCTTCCCGAAGGACTGAGATCAAAAAAACGCGGCGGCCTTTGAACAGGGCCGCCGCGTTCGTTCTTTTCGTCTGCGGCTTCCTCACGACAGAACTTGAGGCCAGATGTTTGCGAGGCGAAACACTGGACCCCGCGCCATCCGAGACGACCGCTTGTTGGCTATCCAATGATCGCTTTCGGCTCGAGGAAGGCTTCGAGGCCGAAGGGCCCGAACTCGCGTCCGATCCCGGAATGCTTGAAGCCGCCGAAGGGTGCCTGGGCATCGGCCGGCGCTTCGTTGATCACCACCCGCCCGGCCTCCAACTGGCGCGCGATGCTGCGCATGTGCTCGACGTCGGTGCCGAGAACATAGGACTGCAGTCCGTAGTCGGTCGTGTTGGCGATCGCGATGGCTTCGTCCTCGGTATCATAGGGCAGCACACTGAGCACCGGACCGAAGATTTCCTCGCGTGCTATCCGCATGTCGTTTGTGACGTTGGTGAAAACCGTCGGGCGGACGAACCAGCCCCGGTTCAGCCCCCCAGGCCGGCCTTCGCCGCCAACAAGAAGGGTCGCGCCCTCCTGGCTCCCGAGGCGGATATAGGACTGCACCCGTTCCCACTGCCTGGCGCTCACCATCGGACCGATGTCGGAGGTGGGATCGGCGGAAGGACCGACCTTGAGTGCTGCGACAGCCTCCGCGAGACGCGCGTTGACTTCCGCGTATCGCCGTTTGGGGACCAGCAGCCGGGTTCCGGCGATGCATGCCTGCCCGCTGTTGCGAAAGGCCGAGGCGAGAATGTGCGGGATGGCACGATCAAGGTCAGCGTCATCAAGAAGGATCTGCGGTCCCTTGCCGCCGAGCTCCAGCGTCACGCGTTTGAAGGTTTCGGCCGCCGAACGCAGGATCGTTCGTCCCGTGGTGGTCGAGCCGGTGAACGTGATCTTCGCGATATCCGGATTTTGGCTGAGTTCCGCGCCGACGACATGGCCATAGCCGTTGACGACGTTGAGGACGCCGCGCGGCAGCCCGGCTTGATGGAGCGCTTCCAGCAAAGTCTGGGTCTGGATCGCGCTCATCTCCGAGGGTTTGATCACGATGGTGGTGCCGGCCGCAATCGCTGTGGCGAGTTTGGTGCAGATGAAACCGATATTGCTGTTCCAGGGCGTGATGGCCGCGGCAACGCCGACCGGCTCCATCACCACTTCGGCGGTGCCGACCTGGCGGGTAAAGGCATAGTCGGCGACGGTCTTTGCCGCCACCTCGAATACCCTGGAGGCATGCGGTACGGAGAAGGCGAGGAAAGATTGCGGCGCGCCGTATTCGGTGGCCATGGCCTCGCGAAGGGCCTCTGCCCGGGCGCTAACCGCATCGCGCAGCGCATGCAGCATGGCCACGCGTTCGGCAGGTGACGTCCGCCGCATGGCCGGGAAGGCAAGTTTGGCAGCCGCGACGGCCATGCGCGCGTCGTCCGCATCGCCAAGGCGGACTTCACCGATCCTTACCTCGGTGGCGGGATTGAAAAGCTCGAAGCGTTCGTTGCCGTGCGGCGCAACGAAGGCGCCATCGACATACATATGCTCAATGATCTTCATCGTGCGGGTTCCTGTTGCGATGATCAGGGATATGCATGCAAAGCATCGTCAGGATAAGATCATCAATCACAGACGCCGTGATGAGGAAAATCGCGCAATGAGGGCCAGCCTCTCCGAACTCGAAGCTGTAACGGCGATCGCTCGGCTCGGCGGCTTTCGCGCCGCCGCACGGGAGCTCGGCGTTTCGTCGTCGTCGCTGAGCCATGCCGTTCTGTCCCTGGAGGAACGCCTCGGCGTGCGCCTGTTCAACCGCACAACACGATCGGTAGCGCTGACGGATGCGGGCGAGGCCTTCGTCTCACAGATCCTGCCGGCGCTCGCGGCGATCGACAGCGCTGTCGAACGGGTGACGGAATACCAGGCGCGACCGTCCGGCACGCTCAGGCTCAATACATCGCCGGGCGCAGCCAGGATGGTGCTCCGGCCCTTGCTTGTCGAGTACCTGAAGCGCTATCCGGAGATGACGCTGGAGGTTGCGACCGACAATGCGCTGGTCGATATCGTCGCGCTCGGCTTCGACGCCGGCTTCCGGCTAGCCGAGGCGGTGCCGCCGGACATGATCGCGGTTCCGGTGTTTAACCAGTCGCGCATGGTCGTGGTGGGGTCGCCGGACTATTTCCGGCAACGAGCTGCACCACAGCGGCCGGGCGACCTCCTGCAGCACGCCTGCATTCGCGCCCGCATGGCAAGCGGCAGGATCTACCACTGGGAATTCAGCCGCCGCGGAGAGAGCCTGGCGATCGACGTGCCGGGGTCGCTCATCCTTGACGACAGCGAGCTGATGCTCGAAGCGGCGCTGTGCGGCGCGGGACTGGCCTATCTTTCCGAACATGCGGTGCTGGAGCACGTCGCTGCCGGGCGGCTGTTGCAAGTGCTCGACGACTGGACGCCGCCCTATGACGGACTGTGCCTCTATTTTTCCGGCCGCCGTCATGTCCCGGCAAAGCTCCGTGCGTTGATCAACCTGGCGCGGGAGATGCGTTCTGAACGCGCCCGCGTGGAGACCGGACCCACGCCGTCCGCTGGCTAGCAGGCGCCTAGAAAAAATAACATGAGTATTAAAGACAAGTTTATTCATGCGTGCTAAGAGACACGCCGTTCGTGCGGCCGGCTGGCCGACGGATCGTATCTCGGCAGGCAGCGCGGGCGGCGCCGAATGCCAAAACGAAGTTGTTGGATCGGATCAGACACCATGGTCGACATGGAAACGCGCCATCAGGTCTATTTCGCCAATCGAACCGCTCTGGTGGCCTATGCCGCGCGAATCGTCGGATCGCGTGAAACGGCCGAAGACATCGTGCAGGAGGCGTTCCTGCGATTCGCGCCCGCGAACGGCGGCAATGGATCGACCGGGTCGGTGTCTGGCCTGTCGCTCGCCTATCTCTACCGGATTGTCCGTAACCTTTGCCTCGATCTCATCAAACGCCGCAAGATCGAAGCCCGGCAAGAGCAAAGCGAGCCGCCTTACTGGTCAATGCCGATGGAGGTGCCGACGCCGGAGGACATCATTGTCGTGACTGACGAGATCCGGCACGTTTCCAGTATCCTTTCGGATCTTCCCGAGGAGGTTCGGGTGGCGCTCGAGATGCACCGCTTCGGCGGCTACACTCTGGAAGAGATCGCTCTTCACCTCGACATCTCGGTTGCGACAGCGCATCGCCACGTGCGCACTGCCATGATGCGCGTCGCGACAACTCTGGCGAGCGATGCCTCCTAAAATTTCGGGGGCAATGTGAAAAAAAATCCTGCGTTATTCGTCTTTGTGACAAACCCAGCGAATCCGTTAGTGTTTCGCCGATCACGCAACCATCAGGCCGAGCTTTGACCAAGGACAACAACATTCCGGAAGCGTTGCTGGAAGAGGCGATGGACTGGTTCCTCGAGCTTAAGGCGCGCCCGAACTGTCGGGATACGGAAGCCGCGTTCCAGGCGTGGATCGGCCGGTCGGAGCTCCATGTCCGTTCCCGGGAAATGGCGCTGAAGACGTGGCAACTCCTGGGCGAGGTGCCGCCGGTTCATGAGCGCCTTTGGCGCGGGGCAAGGCCGCTCTCCTTGGCTGAACCACCATCCCGCCGGCGCCAGGGCCGGGCGGAGACCCGCCTTGCAGTGGGTGCGGCTGTCCTTGCGCTCGCCGCCTGCCTCGTCCTGTTCGTGTCGCTTCCCGCGCTGCTTTTGTGGTGGCAGGCCGATCATGTGACCGACACGGCGCAAACAAGGACCATTGCGCTCGAGGATGGGTCCATCATCGAAATGGGCGGCGACAGTGCGATCGCCACCGACATCAGCGCTGTCGCGCGGCACGTCAGGCTTCTCAAGGGCGAGGCCTTTTTCACCGTCGCGCGCGACCCGTCCCGGCCATTCGTCGTCGATGCCGGTGGTGTCGAGGTTTCGGTGCTTGGCACGGCGTTCGACGTTCAGCTGGCGCGCGCCGAGACGACGGTCGAGCTGGCGCACGGCACTGTGGCCGTGTCCTACAGCGCAATGGACCACAACCAGAACTTCGAGCTCGCACCGGGTGAAATGGCGACGGTCGCCCACGCGACCGGTGCCGTTACGCGCAGCGCAATCGCGCCCGACGAGATCGGCGCCTGGCGAAGCGGAAAGATGTTCGTCAACAACGTGACGGTTGCTGATGCCGCCGAGCGGCTGCAGCGCTATCACTCCGCCTGGATTGCCGTTCCGCAAGCGGCGCTCGCCGCGCGACGGGTGACAGGCGTCTACGACTTGAAGGACCCCGATCACGCGCTCGAGGCCCTCGTTCAGCCGTTCGGAGGCAAGGTGCGTGAGGTGACGTCCTATGGTCGTGTTCTGACCCAATTTTAATTGGAGTCAAAAAATCAGGAAAAAATCGCCGCCCGGTGAAAAAAAATCGAGAGCCGGTCGTCTTTGGTTGGAAGCGCACGCCTGAGGGCGGCGCGGAACACCGGGACGGGGGTCGTATGAGTTCGCCGAAATGCCGCAAGGGACAGCCTTTAATCACCGCAGATCATCGCCTTAGAGGGCGGCGCCTGCTCGCAACGACGGCAATCGTCGGACTTTCGTCCCTTGCCCTGATGCCAATTTCCACCGCCTTTGCGCAGGAAACGACGTCGCGCGTCAGCAGCGCGCGCACGTTCAGCATTCCGTCGCAGCCACTTGCCAGTGCTCTCAATGCTTTCGGCCGGCAGTCCGGTTTGCAGGTCACCTTGGCCGCAGCCACGTCGCAGGGCCTTCGCTCGACCGCCGTCAACGGGACGCTCAATCCCGAGCAGGCGCTCGCGCAACTGCTGTCGGGAACCGGGATTTCCTACAGCATAAACGGAGGCACGGCCTTGGTCGGTTCGGCAGAACCAACCGTCGGCGGCGCGGCCGTGGGTGTCCCTGGCGCAACCGCGCTCGATCCGATCTCCGCCTTCACCGGCGGCGGGCTCGGTGCCGGTGAGATCGTCATCTCGTCAGAAGACCTGAAGCGCAAGAACCCAGCCAACATTGCCGATGTGTTTTCCGGCGAGCCCGGTATTTCCGTCGGCAGTTCGCTGCCGATGTCGCAGAAGGTCTATGTCCATGGCATCGAGGAAACCAGCCTTGCCGTGACCATGGACGGAGGCCGCCAGAACAACAAGGTCTTCCACCACAACGGCACCAACCTCATCGATCCGGGCCTGCTCAAGGCCGTGAGTGTCGACGCCGGTGTCGCGCCGGCCGATGCCGGTCCGGGCGCGCTTGCCGGCGCCATTGCGTATGAGACCATTGATGCGCGCGACCTGCTGGCTGGCGACGGCTTTGGCGGTTTCGCGACGTCCAGCTACAACTTCAACAGCGACACGGTGACGACCGGCGTCTCTGCCTATGGCATGCGGGACGGGTTTGAGTTTCTCGGTTATCTCAACTTCGGCAAGGGCAATGATTTCACGGCCGGTAACGGCCAGGATGTGGCGGGTACGACGACCGATCTTCTGAGCGGGCTCGGAAAGCTCGCCTATGAGTTCGACAGCGGCGACCGCTTCGAGATCAGCCACGACAGCATCCGCGACGATGCCCCGCGTCCGTTCCGCGCCAATATGGGCTCGACGACCGGCAGCAAGCCGTGGGAGCCACTGATCCGCGATTACACGCTCGAACGCGGCAACACCGTCTTTACCTACACCGACAGCACGCCGGAGGGCTGGTGGGACCCGACGGTGCTGCTCGCCTACAGCAAGACCGAAGTCGAAGTGCCGGTCTACCCGAAGCCGACGCCGGGCCTTCCCGTCAGCTACCAGGGGACTGGCGCGTCGGACAGCTTCAACGGCAAGTTCGAGAACAAGTTCTCCTTCGACATCGGCAACGTGATCGCCGGCGTCGATTTCTACAACGACGAAGCCAAGCTCAGGGATCTCTTCGATTCCGGCTCCGAGAAGGCGCGCAACATCGGCGTCTATGCCCAGGCAAGGCTTGAGCCCTTCGAGCGGACCCGCCTCTCCTTTGGCGCCAGGGGCGACAATCAGCACTTTACCGGGACCACCGGCCAGGAGTGGACCAATTCCGGCTTCAGCGGCAACGTTTCGGGCGAATACGACCTGATCGAGGATCTGCTGACGGCGAAGGCCGGCTACTCGCACGTCTGGGCTGGCGTCCCGCTCGCCGAGAACTTCATCATCAATCCCAAATGGGACTACGGCCAGGGTCCGAAGCCGGTGACGGCGGATAACGTCGTCCTCGGCCTGGAGGCAAACTACAACGGCTTCACCGTTGAAGGCAGTATCTTCCAGACGGATCTCGATGACGCGCGGACGCCGCGCTACGCGGTCGCGCGCGGGATCGAAGCGCATGACGTCCGCTCGCGGGGCTTCGAAATCGGCGGCGGCTACAACTGGGGCGACGGTTACTTCAAGGTGAAGTATGCCAATATCGACGTCGAGATCGACGGGAAGCCCGCCGATTCCGATCTTGGCACGTATCTCGCGACGCCGGCCGGCCAGATCATCACCTTGCAGGCGGTCCACACGCTGACGGACTGGGGCGTGACCTTCGGCGCCGACGCAGAGATCGCGCTCGACTACGATGACGTCGCTGCCGGCTACAAACCCCTTGAAGGCTACGAGGTCTTCAATGCATTCGTCGAATACGTTCCGCCGCAGCATTCCAATCTGACGCTGCGTGCCGAACTCAAGAACATCTTCGACGAGACCTATTCGGACCGGGCGACCTATGGCCAGGAGTTCGGAGCCGTGACGCCGCTCTACGAGCCGGGCCGCTCCTTCATCCTGACCGCCCGAGCGGCCTTCTAGCCGAGGTCGCGACTGCGACGGCCGCGTCCTCCAAGCGGCCGCCGCCTCAAAAAGCAACGGCGGCCGTCCCGGCCGCCCGAGCAGCGTAAGCCGAAAGACAGGAAGTTCCAGATGCAAGAAGCGACCACTCACTTTGCGACGGAAGACGGCCAGAAATACCTGACGCAGCTTTGCAAGCATTTCGCCCACAAGATCGATGTCGAGCAGGCGGGCGATCGCGGCGAACTCCGGTTCTCCTGCGGGACCGGCTATCTGCACGCCACGCCGGACGGTCTGAGCATCCGGGCACGCTCGCCCGACGATGCCGAACTCGCCGACACGAAATCGGTCATCGAAAGCCACCTGCTGCGCTTCGCGTTCCGCGAAGAGCCGGGACCGCTCCACTGGCAAGCAGCCGGCTAAGCGCTCGGACTGAAAACACTCCTGATTAGAAAATTCAATGTGTTGGTCGCAAGACGCCCAACGCAAATGCGCGGCTATGCGTGTCGCGTGCCGAGGATCGACAGCATGCAATCGTCTAGGCAAGTCGCAGAAATCGCAACCTTCCAGAGCTTCGCAAACTGCTATCTGCACGAAGTGAACCCCGGCATCCGGGTGATGCATCGAAATGCCAGTGGCGCTTTCGACTGCGTGGAGTGGTCGCTCCCGAGGCAGCACATGATCGTGCGCGTCGAAGTGACGTCTCCGTCCCTTTGCGGCCCTCATCACTTCGGCAGGGTCTGGGGCAGGGGCGTTTCGGACGTCACATGGCGCCAGATCGAATTGATCTCGGCGCTGCATATCCTCATCCACGAGTGCTATCGACAGGCCGACGAGGCCCAGGCCGACGTGCTTCGCGGTTTCGAGCTCGAGCTCCTGACGCGCGTGCTGGAAAGCTACCAGCAGACAGCCCTCTACATCGACAGGGCGGGGCCCGAGCCGGCAAACGGCGGTCACTTCATCGAGGCAGAACAGTCGCTCGTCTTCGGCCACTGGCAGCACCCGACGCCGAAGAGCCGGCAGGGCATGACCTACTGGCAGCAAGAGAGCTATGCGCCGGAGCTGCGCGGCCAGTTCAAGCTGCACTATTTCGCGGCGAAGGCGAGTTGCGTCAGGCATGCGTGCGCCCGCACGATCGAGGCGCATGAGATCGTGCGCTCCCTGGTCGGGCCGGACGCCGGCGGCCTTGCGCTCGGTGACGACGAACAGCTGTTGCCGATGCATCCTCTGCAGGCGGAAGCCCTGCTTCTCGCGCCCGAGATCGAGGCCATGATGCGGGAAGGGACGCTGCGCCACATCGGTCCGCTCGGTCCGACCTTCACCGCGACCTCGTCGGTGCGCACGGTCTACGCGCCCGACGTCGACTGGATGCTCAAGTTTTCGCTTCCTGTGCGGATCACCAATTCCGTGCGCCTCAACCGGCGACAGGAACTGGAGGCCGGCGTGGCGATGGCCAAGCTGATCGATCGGATCGGCTTTGCCGACCGGTCCCGGAATTTCCGCATCATCCAGGATCCGGCCTATATCACCCTCAACCTGCCGGGTCGGAGCGAAAGCGGCTTTGAGGTCATCCTGCGCGAAAACCCATTTGTGGGCGGGACCGGCAACGGCGTCGTGACGGTCGCCGCCCTTACCGCCGATCCGCTGCCCGGTCAGCTGTCCCGGCTTGAAAGAATTGTTCGGGCTTTAGCCGCGCGCGACGGAAGCGGGCTGCAGGAGGCGTCGCTCGCCTGGTTCAGGCATTATCTCGCCTGCGCCGTCGAGCCGCTGATCCGTCTTTACGACGACGTTGGCATCGCGCTGGAGGCGCACCAGCAAAACAGCCTGCTCGACATCGGCAACGGCTATCCGTCGGTCAGCTACTATCGCGACAATCAGGGCTTCTATCTGTCCGAGCGGTACCGCAGCCTGATCGTCGGCCATGTCCCCGAGACGCAGACGATCGCCTCGCTCTTTTTTGCCGACAGTGAAATTCGCGATCGCTTTGCCTACTACCTGATCGTCAACCAGGTCTTCTCGGTCATCAGCCGTCTGGGCCATGACGGGTTGTGCGACGAAAGCCTGCTCTTGCGCGAACTGCGCGTCCATCTTGAGCGCCATGCCGCAGATATGACCGGGGCTGGCCGCGATTTCGCACGCCACGTGCTCGATCTGCCGACGATCATCTCCAAGGCCAATTTGACCACGCGCCTTTATGACGTGGACGAGCTGCAATCCAACAATGCGCCGACGCTCTATCGCCCGGTGCCCAATCCGCTGCGGGCGCCGGCCGTCCTGACGATGCCGAGGACCGACCATGCCATTGCCTCTTGATCTGAAGGGGCGACCGGACGAACGGGTGCTTCGCCAGCTCGTGTCAGCCTTGCTTTACGAAGGTATCGTTTCGGCCCGTCAGCAAGCCGACGATGGCGCGACGATGTTTCTGTGGTCGCTCGGCGGCAGGGATTTTCGTTGCCGTGGCTCCGTTGGTGCCTTCGGCCGGATCCGCCTGGCGGCGGGCTCCGTCGAAATGCGCGATGATCAAGGCACCTGGATCGTCCCGCCGCTCGCGCAACTGGTCGCTGCCCTGCCGGGCAGTGGCCCCACCCGTGGGAAGCTGCTGGACGAGCTGGCGCAGACCATCGCTTTTTGCCGGTGGAACGAACGTCATCTTCCGGAGCGGCCGAGGCGCGCGATGTCCTTCGCCGAGCTCGAAGGCGCGCTTGACGAAGGGCACCCCTACCATCCCTGCTTCAAGGCGCGCACAGGCTTTTCCCACGCCGATCACGCCGCGTTCGGTCCGGAGGTCGGGCATGCGTTCCAGCTCGTCTGGCTGCTCGTCGCGCGCAAGCACCTGCTTTGCGAAATGGCCAATGACGAGGATGCCTTCTGGCAGGCGGAGCTCGCCGATGCCTGGCCCGGCCTGATGTCGGCGCGGCTGGAACTTGGGGCGTCAAAAGAAGAGTTCGGCCTCGTTCCGCTGCATCCCTGGCAATGGCGCGAACTTGGCGACACGTTGCGCTCTGGCTGGATCGCTGCTGGCGAAGCCCATTATCTCGGCCCGGTCGGCGACCGTTATACGGCGACACAGTCGGTACGCTCGCTTTTGAACCGAGACCGACCGCTGGCCGCCAGCCTCAAGCTCCCGCTCAACATCGTCAACACCTCGTCCAGGCGGACGCTGGAGCCGCATTCGGTCTGCACCGCACCGGTGATCTCGCGCTGGATCGCAGGCATCGTCGCAAGCGATCCGGTTTTTGATGAGCGCTATCCGCTCACCATTCTCAAGGAATATGCCGGCGTCATTGCCGATCGCGATGGTCCCCTCGCGGGTCAGGTGGCGGCGATATGGCGCGAGAGTGCGGAAGCCACGCTCTTGGCGGTCGAGGCGGTCGTTCCCTTCAATGCCCTGATGATGGTCGAGGCGGATGGTCGTCCTTTCGCTGACGACTGGATCAGCCGTTTCGGACTGATGCCGTGGATCAATCGGCTGATCGAAGTTGCCGTCCTGCCCGTCTGGCATCTGCTGGTCCATCATGGACTGGCGGTCGAGGCACACGGTCAGAACATGTTGCTCGTCCACCGGGACGGCTGGCCGGTCAGGCTTATCCTGCGCGATTTTCACGAGAGCATCGAGTTTTCGCCGGGCTTCCTGCGCGAGCCGGAAAAGGCGCCGGAGTTCCTGGCGCTGAACCCCGCCTATGCGGATGCCGAGCCGGACCAGTTCTACTGGACGGACAATCTGGATTCGCTGCGCGAACTGGTGATGGATACGCTGTTCGTCTTCAACCTCAGCGAAATCTCTCATCTGCTCGACCACGCCTACAACATGCCGGAACCGCTTTTCTGGCAGCGCGTCGCAGCCGTGCTTGCGTCCTACGAGGTCGCACACGGCGCGACTGAACGCTTGGTCAGGCTCGGCTGCGACCAACCCCACATTCTCACCGAATCCCTGATGACGAGGAAGCTCCTCGCGGCCAAGCCGGAATACCACCACTCGGTGCCGAACACCCTGGCCGCTGACACGCTTCAACGAAGGAGAAAGTCATGATCCGCATCGATGACAGGCTCTATGACGAGGCCTATTTCGAGGACAGATCGGCGCGGCTTGCCGCCGAGATCGGTCTCTTGCCCAACGATAGCGGGCTGTACGCCGTCTGCTTTGCGGAGACCGTCGATTGGCTGGCGCTGTTCTTCGCAATCCGCAAGGCGGGTGCGAGCGTACTGCCGATCCATCCCGGCACGCCCTATCCGGCAGCCCGCAAGCTCGCGATCGGCGCCGGTTGCGATCGCCTGTTCTATAACAGCTTGACGGCAGAGGTCCTCGAAGTGCCGGCGGCTGTCTCGACCGACGGAACGCTGCTGCAGATGAGTTCTGGCACGACCGGCGCACCGAAGTGCATTGCACGCAGCTGGCATACGATCGACGCCGAGATCGAAAGCTATGTCCGCACCTTCCGCGAACCGGAGGACATGACACCGGTCGTCGCCTGCCCGACCACCCACTCCTACGGACTGATTTGTGGCATTCTCGTTGCGCTGAAGCGCGGGCAGACGCCGGTCATCGTCAACACCGCCAATCCAAAATACCTGCTGAAGGTGTTGCGCGAAACCGAGCGGCCGCTGCTCTACTCTTCCCCTGCGATCCTGCATACGCTCGCACGGCTCATGCCCGCGGGCGAACAGATCCACGCGACGATGACGTCGGGCACGCTTTTGCCCGATCCGTGGTTTGCCGACATCCGCGCCAAGAGCCGGTTCATGTTCCAGCAATATGGCTGCTCCGAATCCGGCTGCATCGCCATCAACCCGGATGTCGCTGCCGCGGGCGACATGGGGTTCGTGCTACCGCATCTGTCCACGGAGACCGGCGGCAGCGTCGAGGACGCGGGTGAAATCGTTGTCCGGAACGGCGACGGCCCAGCGATCCAGACGCGCGATCTTGGCTACCGCCGCGCCGACGGCATGCTGGTGTTCATCTCGCGCATGGACGACATGATCAACGTCTCCGGTCTCAACGTCTATCCGAAGGACGTGGAAGATGCCGTGATGGCGATGCCCGACGTCACTGACGCGGTCGCCTTTCGCAAGTCGGATCGTTTTGCCGGCGAACGTGTGGCGCTGCTCTTCAGCGCCGAGGCGCCGGTGCCGCCGCAAGCAGTGCGCGAATGGTGCAGCCGCCATCTCGCCGGGCATCAACTGCCGATGGAAATCCTGCAGGTCGATGCCGTTCCGCGTCAGGCCAACGGCAAGATCAGCCGTCGCGACGTCGCGGCCCGTCACGTGGCGGGCGAATTCAACAAGCCAATCGCGGGAGCCGCATCATGACGGAAAACGAAATCCTGGCAGCGATCGAAACTGCCCTGACCGACAAGATGGCGCACGGGCACATGGAAGGCTTTGGCCTCGATGCCCGCCTCAACGAGGATCTCTATCTCGATTCCGTTCTGATCCTTGAAATCTTCCTCAATCTGGAACTCGAATACGGGCTTTCGGTGCCGGAAGAGGCGATTGCAAAACAGGAGATCGAAACCGTTGCCGATCTCGTCGCGCTCTACGTGCCGAAACAGACCGCCGCCATCGTGCCGGCCTTTCCGCTGACCGGCGGGACGAGCGACGAGGGCGTGCACGGCGAGGCGTATTACGACATCAAGGTCCATTGCTTCGTCAGCTGCGTCTCCGACGGCCTGAAGCGCCAGGGGCTGGACCAGCGGCCGTTCTATTTCGGCGTCTGGGATGCGAAATTCGCCGTCAGCGACCGGTTCGAGCTTCTCTATCACGCACCCGACGTGACCCAGGAATTCTTCCGCAGCTGGTTCGAGCGGCTTTATGGCGTCTCTGTGGTCGAGTGGTACGAGCCGGAGCGCAGCAAAAGCGACAACCTCGCGGTACTCACCGGTCTTCTCAAGCAGCGCAGCGAAACCGGATCGGTCATGGTCATGCTCGACATGTTCCATCTGCCGGAGCGCGAGAACAAGTTCAACCAGAACCCGTTCCCGCATTATCTGATGCTGCAGGAAACGGCCGATCCGGAGACGTGGTTCGTGCACGATCCCGACTATCGCTGGGAAGGCGAGATCGCCAGGGAAAAGGTCGTGCACGCCATCATGCAGCCAACCGTCGGCGGCGGCTACGTCTTCGACAATGCGGAAGCGCGCGCGCCATTCGCCGAGGATTTGAAGGCCTATTTCGAGGCGTGCTTCGTCAGGGACCGGAACCCGCTGGTTGACGCCGTTCGTGACATCGTCGCCGCGCACCTTGAAGGGCGGGACGGTGTCGCGCTTTCGGATCTCGGTGCGGCGGTGCGTGAACTGCCGGTGATCACCATCCGCAAATATGCCTATGAGCACGGCTTCGCCTTCTACTGGCGGGCGCTGAAACTGCCGTCAGCCGAGTTCGAGACCTGGTGCGGGGAGATCGAGGCGCTCGTTCAGGCGCTGAAGACCCTGCACTACGCGGTGATGAAACTCGCCCAGACGGGCGACCGCTCTCAGGCGGGCCTAGTCTTTGAGCGTCTCGACGAAGCCGATCGGCTGGAAACGAAGTTGAAGGTCAGGCTTGCCGAGGTCTTCGACCTCTGGTGCGACCTTGCCATCCCCGCAGAAATCCTCCCCTTGAAGAGAGTTGCACGATGAGAATTTCGCTCTGCACCATTACCTTCCGGCATCACCTGATCTCGCTCGACGAGATTGCCGCCTGGGCGCAGGCCAACGACTTCCAGGGCATCGAACTCTGGGGTGCGCATGCGCGCAATCTGGCACCGCGCGCCGAGCGGAACGCCGAATGGCTCGACGGCTTCGGTCTGTCGGTGCCGATGATCAGCGATTACCTGCCGCTCGACGGTGACGTGGAGGCGCTGCGGCACAAGGCGGTGGAGCTTTGCCGGCTGGCGCGCCGGTGGCGCACCCGCAAGATCCGCACCTTTGCCGGGAGCCGCGGTAGCCTCGAGGTCAGCGATGACGAGCGCCAGCAGATCGTCGAGCGGTTGAAGGAAATCTGCACCATCACCGCCAGCTACGGCATCCATCTGCTTGCCGAGACCCATCCGAAGACGCTCGCCGATACGGCAGCCTCGACCATGCAGCTCATCGAAGAGGTGGACCATCCCTATTTCGCGGTCAACTTCGACACGCTGCATGTCTGGGAGGGCGGCGACGATCCGGTTGCGGTTCACCGCACGATGAAGCCGCACATCCGCCATTACCACTTGAAGAACATCGTCGCCCGCGCCGACCTTACCGTCTTCGAGCCGGCCAATGTCTACGCCGCCGCCGGCACCAGACGCGGTATGACGCCGCTGTTCGACGGGATCGTCGACTACGATCGGTTCCTGTCGGAAATTTCCGGTGACCCTCAGGTTGACGCCTCGCTGGAGTGGTTCGGCAACGATTGCTTCGACACCTTGAAGCGTGATTGCAGCCGCGTTCGCCTCGCGGTCGAGGGGAGCGAACCTGCCCGCCGGACCGTCAACCTCTAGAGCGCCGTGCGTTCAACCGAACGCACAATGGATGCTCACCACAGTCATGCTCGCCGGCGCGAGGTCGGCGAGCATTGGGCGTCAGCGCGCCCTAAACCTGTAGATCTCGGTCTCTTCGGTTCGTCCAGCCAGGCAATGCTTGCCGAGCTGGACGAGATCGGAGCGATCCTCGACTACCAGATCGAAGGTCTCGCCGCTCAGAAGGATCACCGCCTCTTCGCCAGGTGCAATCGATTTTCCGAGCTGCTCCAGCCGGTTGCAGGCATTCACGGTATCGCCGACGATCGTATAGGCCGATCGTCCGGTCATGCCGATATTGCCGGCGACGACCGGCCCGGAATGGATGCCGATGCGAACCCTGAGCGGCGGCAGGCCTTGCAGACGTCGCTCTGCATTGTCTCTTGCGATCGCCAGTGAAATGGCGCGCGCCGCGCGGACGGCGCGGTCGGCGTGGTCGTTCTGGGCATCGGGCGCGCCCCAGAAGGCCATGACACAATCGCCGATGAACTTGTCGATGGTCCCGCCTTCGCTCTCGATGCAATTGCCGAGCAGGTCGAAGTGGCTATTGAGGAGTGCGGCGACGTCGCCGGCACTGGTCTTTTCCGCGGTTGCGGTGAAATCGACCACATCCGTGAACATGATGGTGACGACCCGTTGGGTCGATGCCAGGTCTTCGTTGCCGATCAGGTGGCGAACGAGTTTCTTCGGCACGTAGGTCTCGAGCCAGCGCAGGCCGGTCAGCATCGTGTTGTACGCCTTGGCCTGTTCGTTGAGTTCGGTAAACAGGCTGCCTGGGAGTGGGCGGAGCGCCGCAAAATCGAGCATGCCGACGGCACGGACTTCACGCGCCATGCTGGTGACGGGGCGAACGATCAGACGCCCGACAATCCATGCGATGATGATCGCGACGAACAGGACTGCGAGACCGGCGATACCGGCCCGCAGCAGATCCCAGATCGGCTTCTCCACCGATTCGATCGGAACCTCGACGCCGATGATGAGCGAAGCCGGCGCGTAGCCGCGGATTTCGCGCGTCAGGATAACGCGCCCGTCGTCTCCCAGCTTGACCGCGCGCACCTCCATGTCGGAATTGTCGAAGGTCTCGGGCGGCCCGTTCCACAGCGCGGCGAGAAAAGGATCGCCCAGTTCGTCGAGCTTCGGCAGCCGGTGTTGCGCCGACAGGAGCGGATGGCCCGCAGCCATCAGCGGATGGGCAAGGACCTGGTCGCGCCCATAGAGGACGAAGGGCGTTGTCCCAGGGTTGGCGACGGCGATCTGACGCAGGAAGTCGGACATGGTGTCGACCGTGATCGTCGCACGGAAAATGCCTGCGAATTCGCCCCCATGGTTTGCCGGCTGTTGCAGGTTTGCGACCGACGTGCGGATCGCCGGATCGGGCACGAAGTAGACGGGCCCCCAATGGGCCGTGCCGCTGCGCCGCGCCTCCTCGATCTCCGCGCGTTCGTTGGCGCTCATGACCTTGTCTTCGAAGGAAAAGACGCCCTTGGGGCCTTGTGTCACGCCGAGGATCTCGCCGTTGGGTTTCACGAAAGAGAGCACGCGAACCTGTGGGGTCCCGGCCAGGGCCCCGGTCATCACGCGCTCGAGTTCCAGCGTATTTGCCGGATCGAGACGGCCTGCGCCGACCTCTCGCGCCAGAAATGCGAGCTGATCCTCGACCGGCGAAAAGCGGCTGCCGATTTGCGTCTGCACCGCTTCCAGGCCGAGATGGGCCGATTGCACGAGCAGATCACGGGTCGTTCCGGCCGACATGAACCAGACGACGGAGAGGATGACGGCAGCCGTCAGGGCGACCAGCGCGGCCATCACGATCGCGAGCGTGCGCGACAGGCGTATGGTTCGGTTTCGTATGCCGGCGTCAGCCGCCTTGGTCGTCTGCACGAGCATGCCTCTTGTTGTTGCGGACGCTCGCAATCGCGCAGCCCCGTCAAGGAATGCACCGTCTTCTAGCCGTTTTGGGCTTTTTTCCAAGTGCGGGCCGCGCTTTGCGGCCGTGCGTCAATCTGTCCCTTGCAGTCGCTTGCTGATCGGCGCGAATTCCGGTGTCGCCTTGCGCGGGGTCGTGTCGCGCTGGTTGGCCTCCATCTGCTGCCAGTATTTCCAGCCGACCTTCTTTGATCCGAGCTCGTAGTCCATGCCGTCCCAGGCGTCCTCGCGGAAACTGTAGAACGCCCAGTGCAGATCATCCTTGTCCAGTGCCGTCAGCACGTCCTCGAGATAGGTCTTGCAGCCGGACCATAGGCGCATGCAGCCGAACTCGCCGGCGACCAGCCGATTGAGCGGAACGCCCTTGTCCTTCGCCCACTCCACGGGCGCTGTCAGATAGTTTTCGACCCGCGCCTTGTCCCAGGTCTCTTCGACCTCGCCGAAGGGCACCTTGCCCGGATAGGCGTAATGCTTGTCGCGCTTCATGTTGGGCGCGCTCGTCGCCGCATATGGCTCGTACATGTGGAAGCTGTAGAGCACCTTCTGGTCCGTCAGGGCAGCGGGCCAATAGGAAAAGGCGTCGGCTGCCGCATACCAGCCGGCGTCGGCCATCACAGGCGTTGCCGGGTCGACCTCGCGGATGGCGGCGATCACCGTCTCGTAGAAGGCCCTGAGGTCGGAGGCGCTGTCTTGCCGGCCGCCGTACCAGGCCAGCATCGCCTTGGCGTCCGCGTGTTCGGCAAGGCCGTTGCCCTTCTCCGGCGCAGGCTCGTTGACGATATTGTAGGCGGCGACGGCCGGGTGATCCTTGAGCGCGCGCGCCAGATCCCGCCAGAAGTTGGCCGCCTCGCCCCACCAGGCCGTGTCCTTCCAGAGCCGGCCGTCGAATTTGTTGCCGTTGTTCTGAGCCCAGCGCATGCCCGGCAGCGACAGGGGCGCGATCACCACCTTGAGGCCCGCCTTGTCGGCTCGGTCAAGGGTCTCCTTCAGCGTCTTCAGGTCTGCCGCCGGAATGCCCTCGTATTTGTCGGCGTCGCCGATCAGATAGTCACGCTTGGCCGGCTTCCACTTGTCGTAGGACAGGCGCACCCAGGTGGCGCCGTAGCCGGCCAGGGCCTTGAAATAGGCATCGTCCGGCGGCAACCGGTTGAAGCTGTTGCCGCCGTGCTGCGGTTTGTCCCAGAAGGTGATGAGATCGGCGGCACTGGCGGAGCCTGCGAGGCTGCAAGCGAGGAGGGCGGAGGCGATCAGGCGCATTCGGTCGGTCCTTCTGGAGTTCTTGGCCTTCGCGGCTCTTGGTTTGGCGCGGCCAACCTACCGGCGGATCGTTTCGCGGAAGTTCCCTGGGGAACAGCGTCTGGGTTCAAAGCAATTTTGTGAAATCCATTGGGGGACCGACGCCCCATTGGTTCGTGCTTCGCCAGAAAAAGGCTTCGCAGCGGATCGGCCCATTCGCTGCGAAGCTGCTTGCCGAAATATCCGCGCGGTCAGTCGGAAAGCGCTGTCGCCGCCTTCTCGATCAGTTCGGCGACGGCGGCCGGCTGGGAGAGGAAGACCGCGTGGCTCGCCTTGACCTCGACCGTGTCGCTGCCAGCGCGCTTGGCCATCGTCCGCATCAGGTCCGGATGAATGGCCCGGTCTTCGGACGCAATCAGGGCCCAGCTCTTCTTGTCCTTCCAGGCTGGTGTCGTGATCTTCGTCTCGAAAGCGGATTTCGACGGGAAGACCTGGGAGTGGGCCATGAAACGGGCTTCCTCCTCGGGCACGTCGGCGGCAAAGTCCGCGGCGAAGGCCTCCGGATCGAGATAGAGATATCCGTCCTTGGTTGCCGCGATGCCCTTGGTTGCGGCCGGCGTTCTGGCCGCAAGGTCGAGCAGCGTCTCGCCGGCATCCGGCTGGAAGGCTGCGACATAGACGAGGCCGGCGACGTTTTCGGAAGTCCCGGCTTCCGTAACGATCATGCCGCCGTAGCTGTGGCCAACGAGGATCGACGGGCCGTCCTGCAGGTCGAGGATGCGTTTGGTTGCCGCGACATCGTCGCCAAGCGAGGTCATCGGCGGTTGGACGACCATGACGTTGAAGCCCTTGCTGGTCAAAAGGTCGAAGACCTTGCGCCAGCCCGAGCCGTCGGCGAGTGCGCCGTGCACGATGACGACATTCTTGACGGGCTCGGCCAGGGCATGTCCAAGCGGGGCCGCCGCCAAAGCCAGGAGTGTGGCAGCCAGGATTCTTATCTTTCGCATTCTTGGGTCCTTTCTTGAGAGCGGAGTGGTCGTTCCCCGACAAGCGGCGTCTTCTTCAGGTGACGCTTCTGGATTTTTTGGAAGGCGCGCACATGCTCTGGCCGCGGGGCCCGCGGCGCATGATGGTTCGCCTTCGATGGTTCGGGCGGCGATTGCCGAACTATGGGAAGAGGAGAGCCTCTTGTCCGGCAGCCGTTCTCCGGCCTGCCGTCAGCGCCATTGCCGATGCCGCGAGCGCGTTGCGGTCGAGCCGGAAGTGGCGGTAGAGATCACCGATCGTGCCGGTCTGGCCGAAATGCTCGACGCCGTGCGCGATGGTGCGGTGGCCGGCGACGGCACCGAGCCAGGAGAGCGTTGCCGGATGGCCATCGAGCACGGTGACGATCGCGCAGTGGCCGGGCAGCGGATCGAGCAGCCGCTCGATATGGCTTTTCGCACGGGGGTTGCCACGGGCGCGTTCACGCTGCGCGGCTGTCCAGCCAGCATTCAGGCGGTCGGCCGAGGTGACGGCGAGCACGCCGATATCGCGGCGGACCTCGCCTATCAGGCCGGCAGCGGCAATCGCCTCGTCCGCCACCGCACCCTGGTAGGCAATGACGATATCGCAGTTCGGCCCTGGCTTGCGCAGCCAGTAGGCGCCGTCGATCGCGCCTTGGCGGAAGTCATCGTCCACCCGTTTCAACGGTTGCTCCAGCGGCTTGGTGGTGAGCCTCAGATAGACGGAGCCGCCGGTCTCGTCGCGCAGCCAGGTGCGCTCGTCCGGATCGTTGTCGCCATCGCGCTGCATGTAGTCGAAGGCCCATTCCATGATGACGGCGAGTTCATCGGCAAAGGCCGGTTCGAAGGCCGCGAGGCCATCCTGGCTGATCCCGATCAGCGGCGTGCCGATCGACTGGTGCGCGCCGCCCTCCGGCGCCAGCGTCACGCCCGAGGGCGTGCCGACGATCATGAAGCGGGCGTCCTGGTAGCAGGCATAGTTGAGCGCATCGAGGCCCCGGCAGACGAAGGGGTCATAGACCGTGCCGATCGGGATCAGCCTTTTACCAAAGAGCGAATGGCTGAGACCGGCGGCACCTAGCAAGAGGAACAGATTCATCTCGGCAATGCCGAGTTCGACATGCTGGCCCTCCGGCGTGAACTCCCACTTGGCCGTCGAGGCGATCCGGTGCTCGATGAAGGCGTCAGCGAGCGGCTGGCGGGCAAAGAGCTTGCGCCGGTTGACCCAGGCGCCAAGGCTGGTGGTGCCGGTCACATCCGGCGACGTCGTGAGGATGCGTTCGGCGAGGTCCGTCCTGCCCTTGGCGAGATCGTCGAGGATCTTGCCGAAGGCCATCTGCGTTGAAATTTCGCGCTGTGTCTCGACGGCGATCGCCGGCACCTTTAGTCGGTGGTCGGCGTGGCGCCGTGCGCCTTCGGCAAAGAAAGGGACCACGGCGAGGAATGCCTCGAGCGCTTGACGATCCGCCACTCCGGCGAACGGCTCCCATTCCTCGCCGGGCGCGACACCCATATGCGCCTGCCATTCGGCGAATTGGGTCGTCGTCATCAGGCCGCCGTGATTGTCCTTGTGACCGGCGATCGGCGTGCTCCAGCCTTTGATCGTATACGCAAGGAAGCAGGTCGGCCGGTCGTGGTCGATCGCAGCGAAGGTTTCGGCCATGGTCTCGACGCAGTTGCCGCCGAGGTTTTCCATCAGCGCCGAAAGCTCGGCATCGCTGCGCCGGTCGATGAGGGCCGAGACGTCGCCCTGGTCGCCGAGATCGTCGGCAAGCCGCTTGCGCCAGACGGCACCGCCCATGAAGGTCAGCGCCGCGTAGTCCTGGTTGGAGCAGCGGTCGATCCAGTCGCGCAGCTTGCTCCCGCCGGGTTCGGCAAAGGCCGCGCGCTGCAGCACGCCATACTTGACCCGCACCACGTCCCAGCCAAAGGCGTCAAAGATTTTCTCGACGCGTTCAAACAGGCCTTCGCGAACGATGCCGTCGAGCGACTGCCTGTTATAGTCGATGATCCACCAGCAATTCCTGAGGTCGTTCTTCCAGCCCTCCTGCAGCGTCTCGTAGACGTTGCCTTCGTCAAGCTCGGCATCGCCGACGAGCGCCACCATGCGGCCGATCTTGCCTTCACCCCATTGCTTGGCGCGGACGAAATCCTGGACGATCGAGGCGAGCGCGGTGATGCCGACGCCGAGACCGACCGAGCCGGTCGAGAAATCGACGTCGTCGACATCCTTCGTCCGGCTCGGATAGCTCTGCGCCCCGCCAAAGCCGCGGAAGTTCTCAAGTTTCTCGCGGGTCTGCCGGCCCATCAGATACTGCATCGCGTGGAAGACCGGTGCCGCGTGCGGCTTGACGGCGACACGATCCTCCGGCCTGAGCGCGGAGAAATAAAGCGCCGTCATGATCGAGACGATCGAGGCGGAACTTGCCTGGTGCCCGCCGATCTTGATGCCGTCGACCTTTGGCCGGATATGGTTGGCATGGTGGACCATCCAGTGGGAGAGCCAGAGCAGGCGCTTTTCGAGGGTCTTCAGATGGTTCGTGTCGATCATCGCCAGGTTCCGATGGAGAAAGACGAAAGGTGACGGGGTGCGGTCGGCGTTTCAGCCGTCCTTGTAATAGTAGCTGTAGCCGTTGAGGGCCGGCGCACCGCCGAGATGCGCGTAGAGGACGCGGGACCCTTCGGGGAAGAAGCCCTTGCGGGTGAGGTCGATCATGCCTTGCATGGATTTGCCCTCATAGACCGGATCGGTGATCATCGCCTCGGTGCGGGCCGCAAGCCGGATCGCCGCGTTGGTTTCTTCCGATGGTACGCCATAGGCAGGATAGGCGTAATCGGGATTGATCACGATCTCGTCTTCGCGGATCGCGCGGCCGAGGCGAACCAGTTCGGCCGTCGAGTCGACGATCTTTCGAACCTGGGAGCGGGTCTGCTCAAGCGTGCCCGATGCATCGATGCCGATCACCCGATCGGCGCGATCCTGCGCGGCAAAGCCGACGATCATGCCGCCCTGGGTGGAGCCCGTGACGACGCAGACGACGATGTAGTCGAAGGTGAAGCCGAGCTCCTTCTCCTGTGCCGCCACCTCTTCGGCAAACCCGACGTAACCGAGTGCGCCATACTTGTGCACCGAGGCGCCGGCCGGGATCGGGTAGGGCTTGCCGCCGGCATCCTTCACCGACTGGATGGCATCTTCCCAGCTCTTGCGGATACCGATGTCGAAACCGTCGTCGACGAGCCGGCTGTCCGCCCCCATCAGACGCGTCATCAGGATGTTGCCGACACGGTCGTAGACGGCATCATAGTGTGGCACCCATTTCTCCTGGATGACGACGCACTTCATGCCGATCTTGGCAGCGGTCGCGGCAACCATGCGCGTGTGGTTCGACTGGACGCCGCCGATCGAGACCAGCGTATCGGCGCCAGACGCGATCGCGTCGGGCACGATGTATTCGAGCTTCCGGAGCTTGTTGCCGCCCATGGCGAGACCGGAATTGCAGTCGTCGCGTTTGGCGTAAATCTCGACCTTGCCGCCGAGTGCTGCCGTCAGCCGTGGCAGATGCTCGATCGGTGTCGGGCCGAAGGTGAGGGGGTAGCGTTCGAACTTCTCAAGCAGTGACATGATCCAGGCCTCCGTGTGAAAATTGTAGGCGAAGGATAGGCGAAGTCGCGTGAAAGGTGCTCTCTAAGTTGCTGTCCAAAATTCGCAGGATCGAATAGAATTCCGATCTGGTTTCGTCTTTCTTCAATGTATTGGATAAAAAATGAAAGATTCTTCCGAGGAGGATTTTGACCGGATCGATCTCAAGATCCTGCGCGCCCTGCAATCCGAGGGACGGCTGACGAATGCCGACCTCGCCGAGCGGGTCAGCGTCAGTCCGGCGACCTGTCATCGGCGGACACAGCGGTTGTTCGAAGAGGGCTATATCACCGGTGTGAGGGCCGAGGTCGCGCCGTCGGCCGTCGGTCTTGGTGCGCTGGTGATGGTCGGCGTGGTGCTCGACCGCTCGACGCCTGAGAGCTTTGCGGCCTTCGAGGGCGCGGTGCTGGAGATGAAGGAAGTGCTCGACTGCAATCTCGTGGCCGGCGACTTCGACTATCTCTTGAAGATCCGGGTGCGCGACATGGCGGACTTCAACAAGCTGCACGGCCAGAAGCTGATCGCGTTACCGGGGGTGCGTCAGACGCGCACCTTCTTTGTGATGAAGGAAGTCAAGGAGAACGCCCGGCTACCGTTCTGACGGTCGTCGAACGATTGGTCTTTCGCATCGAAGGGGACGCGGATCCGGCACGTCGTCTGCGTGCCGGATGCGCTGCAGCAGGTGCAACCCCGTCAGACCTGGACGAAATGATCGTCTGCGACCTGGTGGTAGCGCCGTTCGACTGGCACATAGTCGGGTGCGCGCAAGGGGCTCTTGAGCTCGTCGCTGGTGGCGCCGCGGCGCGCATGCCGGCGGGTCGGGTCGGCAACTGGCACGGCGGCAATCAGTTTCTTGGTGTAGGGATGCTGCGGGTTTTCGAAGACCTGGGCGCGCGAGCCGATCTCGACGATCTCGCCGAGATGCATGACCGCGACGCGGTGGCTGACGCGTTCGACCACCGCCATGTCGTGCGAGATGAACAGGTAGGCAAGGCCGAGGCTTGCCTGCAAGTCGAGCAGCAAGTTGATGACCTGCGCCTTGATCGAGACGTCGAGAGCAGAGACCGACTCGTCGGCGACGATGACCTTCGGATCGAGCGCCAGCGCCCGGGCGATGCAGACGCGCTGGCGCTGACCGCCGGAGAATTCGTGCGGATAGCGCGCGGCCATGTCTGCCTGAAGACCGACACGTTCGAGAAGGTCGGCCACTCTTTCACGTGCCTGGCGCGGCGTTCCGAGCTTGTGTTCGAGATAGGGTTCGGCGATCGCAGCACCCACGGTCATGCGCGGATTGAGGCTTGCAAAGGGATCCTGGAAGATCATCTGCATCGTGCGACGCATGTCGCGCAGGCGTTTGCGGTCCATCGAAAGCACATCCTGACCATCGAGCGTGACCGAACCGCTCTCGGGCTCGATCAACCGCATGATGGCGCGACCGGTCGTCGACTTGCCGCAACCGGATTCGCCGACGAGCGAGAGCGTTTCCCCCGGCTGCAGGCTGAAAGAGACGTTTTCGATCGCGTGGACACGGCCCTTGAGTTTGCCGAGCAGGCCGGCGTGGATGTCGAAGCGCTTGACGAGGTTCTTGACCTCGAGGATCGGCTTGCGGCCGGTTTGCACTGTGTCGGTTGCTTCGGCCGTGGCGTTCGGAAGACCCGTGGCGGGATCGATGACCGGGAACCGCATCGGCTGGGGTTCGCCCTTCATCGAACCGAGCATTGGCACGGCGGAAAGAAGCGCGCGGGTGTAGGGGTGTTTCGCTCTCAGGAAGATGTCTTCCGTGGGGCCGGTCTCGACCGCGTCACCGCGGAACATCACCACGGTGCGGTCCGCGATTTCGGCAACGACGCCCATGTCGTGGGTGATGAACAGCACCGAGGTGCCTTCCTCTTCCTGCAGCACCTTGATCAGGTCGAGGATCTGACCCTGGATTGTGACGTCGAGCGCCGTCGTCGGCTCGTCGGCGATCAGGAGCTTCGGGCGGCTGGCAAGCGCCATGGCGATCATCACGCGCTGGCGCATGCCGCCGGAGAACCGGTGCGGGTACTCGTCGAAGCGCGAGGCAGCGGAGGGGATGCGGACTTTTTCGAGCAGGCGAATGGTCTCCGCCTTCGCGTCGGCCTTCGACATCGGGCTGTGGCAGAGCAGCGCTTCCGAAATCTGGTCGCCGATCGTGAAAAGCGGGTTGAGGCTGGTCATCGGCTCCTGGAAGATCATCGCCACGTCGTTTCCGCGCACGTTGCGCATCTCGCTTTCGGGCAGGTCGAGGATGTTGCGCCCGCCCATCATCACCCGGCCCGTAATGCGGCTCGTCTCCTTCTGCAGGAGCCGCATGATCGACAGCGACGTGACGCTTTTGCCCGAGCCAGATTCACCGACGATCGCCACGGTTTCTCCGGGCGCGACGGAAAACGAGATGTCCCGGACGACCGGTTTCCAGGCGCCGTCCACGAGGAACGAAGTCGTCAGGTTCTCGACGGAGAGAACAGGCGCGGCCGATTGGCCCCTGGCGATTGCGGTGTCAGTCATGTCGGCTCCTCCGCCTGTTGCTGTCGTCTTGTGCTTCTCGGCGTCCGCTTAGTCCGGCCAGCGCAGCAGGCCGGCGAAGCGACGGGCGTTGCGCTCGCTGAGCGAGGTCGCGATGATCTCGTTGGAGGCGCGCGCCTTGTCCAGTTCCTCGGCAAGCCGGCTTGCGACCACCTTCTCCTGCCCCGGATGCAGGTTGCAGGGGTCCAGGTAGAAGTAATTGTGCTCTGCCTCGTGGTCGCGCACGATGATCGGCGGGGTGCCGCGGGCGAGCGCGTCGGCGAGGTCCCAGGCAGTGATGTGTGCCTCCTGCGGGTCGATGTTGACGCGCAGCCGGTCGAGCGGGTTCTTGGTCGGATCGGCCTCGATCACCGGCTTGATGCCCGGGCGTCCGTCGAGCGTTTCGTGCCAGAGGTTCAGGTAGCTGGTTTCGCGTTCGCGAATGCCGGCGTGGTCGCGCTTCTCCCAGGCTTCGAGCGCTGCCATCACGCCGAGCATGCTTTCCTTGCCGACCTTCATGCCGCGGCCGAGCCCAAGGTTCTGGAGGAAGGTGTTGCGGACCATCTCCTTTTTACCGGCGACGATACCGGAGGTCGGGCCGCCCAAGAACTTGTGGCCGGAATAGAGGACGATGTCTGCGCCGTGCTCGAGGAAGATGCGCAGATCGTATTCGGAGGCGGCGTCGACGATAACCGGCACGCCCTTCGAATGGCAGACCTCGGCAAACTCCTTGAGGTCGAGAAGCCCGTATTGCACTACGTGATGCGAGATCACGTAGACGGCGCAGGCCGTGCGCTCGTTGATCGCACCTTCCAGGTGGTAGCGGTAGGCCGAGGTCGCCTGGCCGACGAGCACCGGCTTTGCGCCGGCGATGCGGATTGCCTGATCGACCGGCGCGCCGTAGCTCACCACATGGCCCATCTGGATGAGGACCTCGTTCTTGAGGCCCGTCGTATCGGGCAGGCGCTCGATTGCGGCCAAGTCGGCCCCGGTCATGCAACCGGCGATCGCGAGACTGATGCCCGCCGAGCAGGAGGCCGTGACGAAACCGGCTTCGGCGCCCGTCAGTCGCGCAATGACAGGGCTCACCTTGCGCTGCAAATCGTTGATCTCGACGAACTGCGGCAGTATGGCAGTCATAGCGGCAATCGCTTCCGGGACCACGATCGATGCGCCGAGGCCCGTCATCGTCCCGGAGACGTTGATAACGGGACGAAGTCCGAGAGCTTCGCGAATGTCACGGTCAGGCATAGTGGTCTCCATGTGATTGTCTGGCAGGCGATTTTATGGCAGTCGAGACGGATAGAGTATTCCGTTTTCGCGGAATATCTACCATAGTAATGAAGTACAGGTGAGGCTTCCTGTCGCGCCGCCCAGCCGCTGCCGGCGGGCTGGCGAGAGCAAAGCCAGGCATTTCCCGGTTGATGCGCGGATAGGGCCGCGCTGGAGTGGACCATTGGACAACACGACGAACGGCGTCGAGCCGCATGATGATACCGAAACCACCGGCAAGCCGCGCCGCTCGCGTGTGAGCGGCATGGACCGGGCGTTGCAGGTGCTCGATTTTCTTTACGAAACGGGTTCGCCGAGCGGCGTCTACGCGATTGCCAAGGCGGTCGGCGCGCCGCTCTCGACGGCCTATGTCATCGTCGACGACATGGTCGAAAAGAACCTGCTCAGCCGCGATGCCGATGGCCTCGTCTGGTTGGGTGATCGGCTCTATCACTATGGCCTCGCCTATGCCCGCTCGCTCGATTTCCTGGGTGTCGCCACCCGCGAAATGCATGATCTCGGCCGCGAGGTGTCCGAGACGATCCAGCTTTGCGGCCGTGACGGCGACTACATGCAGGTGCTCGCCATGGCTGACGGTCCTGGGCATTTCCAGGTGACCTCGCGCGTCGGCACCCGCGTGCCGCTCAACTGGACGGCTTCCGGCCGCCTGCTTGTTGGCCATCTGCCGGCCGATGAACGGCTCGAGCTTTTCCGCCGCTGTGCCCGCACTTCGCCGACCGGCCGCGCCGACATAGACCCGGCGGCTCTTTCCGACCAGGCCGAGAGCGCGCTTGCAGCAAGGCTGTCGATCCAGGCGGGCGAGTCCGACTACGCGGTCGCCTGCGTTGCCGCGCCGATCCTCGACGACAAGGGCAATTGCGCCGCCACGATCTCGATCGTGCTGCCCGAGCAGAAAATCCTCGACGACCGGGCGTTCTACGCCGATCACGTCAGGGTTTCCGCCGAGCGGATCGAGAAGATGATGGGCTGGCGCAGCCATTGATCCGACCTCCCGCCGTCACTCGTGAAGAGCGACGATCGCCTCGATCTCGACGGTGATGTTTCCGGGCAAGGACCCGAAACCCACCGCCGAGCGGGCATGCTGGCCGGCCTCGCCGAAGACGTCGACCATCAGGTCCGAGCAGCCGTTGATGACGCGCGGGTGCTCCTCGAAATCCGGCACGGCATTGACCATTCCGAGCAGCTTGACGATGCGCTTGACGCGGCCGAGATCGCCGAGCGCATCGTGCATCACCGCAAGCAGGTTGATGCCCGTCAGCCGTGCATGCTCATAGGCGCTTTCGATATCGACATCGGCCCCCACCTTGCCGGCATGAAGGTGCCCGTCGACTTCGCGTGGGCCCTGTCCGGACAGGTAGAGGATGTTGCCCTCCTGCACGTGCGTGACGAAATTGGCAATTGGCGGCGGCGCGGGCGGCAGATCGATGCCGAGGGCCTGAAGCCGCTCATAGGGTGAGACGGCGGCAGAGGTGTTCTTCTTCTGATCCAGACTGGTCACGCGATGTCCTGTCATTTCTGTATTCTGTCGTCTCGAGTTAGCGGTAGCTGAAGCCATGGCTGTGGTCGGGGCACTCGATATGCTGCGGCTGGTAGCGGTTGGCGGCAACGACCTCAGTCCCCATCACCGCAAAGCGCGGCTCGAACAGGCGATTGAGATGGGCCTCGGCGCCCAGTGAATCGAAGACCCGAAGTTCCGAGTCCACGAGGTCGAAGAGGGTGAACTCGGCGCGAGCGCCGACGGTAAGCAGGTTGTCCAAGTCCAGGCGGATCACGGAAGCCGGCGCTTGGGTCACCGCCTCGACCACCTTTTCGAAGGGCATGCCGACGCTGAGCAGCTTCGACATGGTGGTGCCGAGATCCCAGACCGACTGGTTCATGCTGCGCAGATGCACATCGGTGGAGATCGAGAAGGGCAGGAGCCCGCGGGCGATGGCCACTTCGGCGACGCGGAAGGAGAAGGAGGCGCCGCCATGGCCGATGTCGAGGCGGATGCCTTCGCCGGCGCAGCGTTCGGCAAGCTCGAACAGGTCCTCGTCCTCGATAATGCTGGATCCGGCCTTGCCGTTGAAACAATGGGTGACGATGTCGCCGGGGCCGAGGATTTCGAGCACTTCGTCATAGAGCGCCGGCGGCTCGCCGACGTGAACCATCATCGGGATCTTCAGGATCTTGGCGATCTTCTTGCCGAGCTTCACCGGTGTGACGCCCCAGGAACCGGTGATCACGTGGCTGGCGCGCACCTTGAGACCGACGATGTGCTCGCGGTTTTCCTGGTAGCAGGCAATGATGCGGTCGATGTCGATCGAGCGGATGTCGGAGAGCTCGCTGACGCGGTTGCAGGCGACAAGGCCGATCGAGCCGAGATTGAGGAACGCCTTGATGCGCTCGCGCGACGGCTCGATGATGTATTCGCGAAAGCCGTGAAAATTGGCCTCGCCGGCCGAACCGGCATCGACGATGGTGGTGACGCCGCGCTCCATGCCGCAAAGCTGCGGACGCACGGAAATGTCGGTGCCGCCATGCCAGACATGGGCATGCAGGTCGATCCAGCCGGGCGAGATCCAGGCGCCGTTGCCTTCGATGCGACGCACGCTGCCGGATGCTTCGAGGTTCGGGCCGAGGGCTGCGATGCGGCCCTCGCCGTCAACGAGGATGTCGATGGTTTCGGCCGGTGCGGCCATGCCGAAGGCGACGGGCTTCACCTGCCGGATCAGCACCGGACCAGCGCTGTTGGTTGCGTTCGTCATGACTTACAGGTCCTTTCTGAGGCGGGGATCGAGCATGTCGCGCAGGCCGTCACCGACCATCTGCAGCGACAGCACCGAGAGAACGATGGCGATGCCGGGGAAGAGCGTCACCCAATCGGCCTGGCCGATATATTGGCGGCCGGAGGCGATCATCGTGCCCCAGGTGGGGATTTCCGGGCTGACGCCGACGCCGAGGAAGGAGAGCCCGGCCTCAGCCAGCATCGCGTGCGCGAAGAGGAAGGTGCCCTGCACGAGAACCGGCGACAGCAGGTTGCGCAGGACATGGCGCGTCATGATGTGCGGCGTCGAGATGCCGAGCGCGCGGGCGGCCTCGACGTAGGGAAGCTCGCGGATGACAAGGGTCGAGGCGCGCACCACGCGGGCAAGCCGCGGCGCATAGACGATGCTGAGCGCGATGATAACGGTCGTCAGCGAGGGACCGAGGGCCGCGACAAGCGCGATCGCGAGCAGAATGTCCGGAAAGGCCATCATCGCGTCGATGACGCGGGCGATCGGCGTGTCGAGCTTCGGAAAGAAGCCGGCAAGCAGGCCGAGCACGACCCCGATCACGGTTGCGAGTGTGACGACGGCAGCACCCACCAGCAGCGACAGCCGGCCGGCATAGATGGTGCGGGAAAAGACGTCGCGGCCGAATTCGTCGGTGCCGAAGAACCATTGCAGGCTCGGCGGTTGCAGGCGATTGACGATCGACAGCTTGCCCGGCGCATAGGGCGCAATCAGCGGCGCGAAGACGGCGAGCAGCACGAAGACGGTGAGAACGATCAGGCCGAAGGCGACGGTCTTGCGCTTTAACAGCCGGCGGACGAACTTGCGGCCTTCGCTCTCGGCGGGGGCAGATACGGAAATAGCCATCAGTAGCGCACCCTTGGATCAACGAGGAGATAGAGCATGTCGATCGCGAAATTGATCAGCACATACAGCGCGGCAATGACGAGCAGCGCGCCCTGGATGACCGGATAGTCGCGGCGAAGTACGGCCGAGACCACGAGATTGCCGACGCCCGGAAGGCCAAAGACCGTCTCGGTGACGACGGCGCCGGAAATCAGCACAGCGGCGGTGAGGCCGATGATCGTCAGGATCGGGATCAGCGCGTTCTTCAGCGCGTGTTTCATCACCACCTTGCGTTCGCCGAGACCCTTGGCGCGGGCCGTGCGGATGAAGTCGTCGCCGAGCACGTCGAGCATCGAGGCGCGGGTAAAGCGCAGGATCAGGGCGGACGAGACGACGCCGAGCGCGATCGCCGGCAGGGTGAGGTGGTACATGCGCTCGGTGAAGGAGGATCCGGGGCCACCATAGCCGGAGACCGGGAACCAGCCGAAACGCACGGCAAACACCTGGATCAGGATAAGGCCGAGCCAGAAGCTCGGAATGCTCGCAGCCAGCATCGCCAGCGTCGTTGCCGCCTGATCGACGAAGGAGCCGCGCCGATAGGCCGCGTAGATGCCGATCGGCAGCGCGATCGCACAGGCGATCAGGATGGAGAACAGTGTCAGGAAGAAGGTCGGTTCGGCGCGCTCGGCGAGCGCTGACGTGACCGGTTGGTTAAGGAAGATCGACTGGCCGAGATCGCCCTGAAGCAGCTGGCCGACATAGTAGACATATTGCAGGCCAAGCGACTGGTCGAGGCCGAGCCGGGTGCGCAGTTCCGCAATATCCTCCTGGGTCGCTTCCGGGCCGAGCATGACGGCGGCCGGGTCGCCTGGGGTTACGCGGACGATGACGAAGACGATGGTCACGACGATCGCCATGACGACGATCATGCCCATCAGTCGCTGGAAAATGTAGCGTAACATGGTGGCCTCGAACCTTTCCTTGAGCGCCCCGCCGCGACGGTGGAGGCGGGAGCGACGCGCCCCTTCAGGCGGACGCCGGACCAGAGGTCGGGCATCCGCCGAAGTCCCTTGGGAGGGGGGAGCTTACTTCTTGATCGAAGCGTTCCAGAAGTACGGCCACGGCGCCGGCGAGACGCCGTCAAGCGACTTCGACTTCGCCGAAAGCGCATTGAAGTCGCCGATCTTGATGAAGGGCACTTCCTCGAAGATCACCTTCTGAACATCGGCCCAAAGGGCGACACGCTTTGCCGGATCGGATTCGGCGTTGAAGGCATCGACCGCCTTGGCGCGGGCAGGTGTGTCCCAGTTGCCGGGGGCCTTGGTCGACATCATGCCGATCAGCGCCGGTTCCGGCAGGAAGGGGCTGTGGGTGATGTAGATGTCCCAAAGCGTCGGGTCGGCGCGACGCTGGGTGAGCGTTGCCCAGTCCACCACCTGCAGATCGACGGTGAAACCGGCAAGCTTCAGGTACTCGGCGGCGACCTGCGCCATCTTGTAGTGGAACTCGTACTGGCGGCTGGTCAGGATGCGCAGCGGCTCACCCTTGTAGCCGGCAGCTTTCAACAGTTCGCCAGCCTTTTCCGGGTCGGCGATGTTGTAGGCGCCTTCGGTGCCGGCATCGGTCCGCCAGGCAAACTGCGACGGGTAGAGAGCGGCGTCGAGCGCATAGAAGTCGGTGCTGCCGAAGGCGGCGGCCATCATGTCTTCCGTGCTGAGCGAAGCGCGGATCGCCTTGCGCAGGTCGAGGTTCTTGGTCATGCCGTTGCCGGAGTTCAAGACGAAGACCGGCCAGCCGAAGGGCTGCAGCATCACGGGATCAGATGCGCTCGAGCCCTTTACACGCTCGAAGGATTCGACTGGCAGCGAGTCGACGTAATCATACTGGCCGGAGACGGCCGCCTCGACGCGCGTGTTCGGGTCCGGGACCGGCACGAAGCGGATTTCGTCGGCGTATTGATGGCGGGCGCCGCCATAGCCGTTCGCTTCGCCTTCCGGCGACTTGTAGGCGTCGTAGCGGGTCAGCTGGATATACTGGTCCGCCTTGCGTTCTTTCAGCTGGTAGGGACCGGTGCCGACGAAGTCGGTCATCGGCTCGGCCTGCTTCTCCGAAGGAAGCACGATGGCCGCCGAGTTGTTGAAGGCGAGGAGCGACACGAGCGGTGCGTAAGGGGTGGCGAGCGAGATCTTCACCGTCAGCGGGTCGACCGCCTCGATGCCGGAAATCGTCGTTGCCGTCTGCTTGCCGCGCGAGGCGACCTTGGTCCAGCGCTCGAGCGAGGCGACGACGTCCTTGCTGTCAAGATCGGTGCCGTCGTGGAACTTGACGCCGGAACGCAGCTTGATCGTGTAGGCCTTGCCGTCGGCGCTGATCTCGGGAAGTGCCGCCGCCAGAAGCGGCGTCGGCTTCCAGTCCTTGTCGAAGGTGTAGAGCGTCTCGAAGATGTGCTGCGAGACGATACCGACGAGATCGGCGGTCGAGGCCATCGGGTCGAGTGTCGGCGGTTCGCCGACGGTCGCGACGTTGATGACGCCACCCTTTTCCTGGGCGAAGGCGAACGATGCCGATGCCACAAGTGCCGTTCCGATAAGCAATGCAAATTTAGCTTGTTTCATATTTTCTCCTCCTCATATTCCATAGTTATGCTATGTCGTTCTTTATTTTGGAATATAAAACGGCACGAAGCTGAAAATGTCAACCGCTTGTCGTCGTCGTGTCATGGACTTTAGTAGGGGGCCGCTTACGCAAGCGGACGGGGTGGCCGCCGCAACCGCGCGGCGTGTGGTTCTTTCGGCTTGCGGGCGCTTTCGCCATCGGCGCCGATTTGCTACCTCGGGGTGACTGCAGGAGGAGACGTCAGGTGAAGGTTATCGGGCTGATTGGCGGCATGAGCTGGGAGAGCTCGGCCGAATACTACCGCATCATCAACGAGACGGTGCGCGACCGCTTGGGCGGCGTGCATTCGGCCAAGTCTCTGATGTGGTCGATGGACTTCGGCGAGATCGAGCGGCTCCAGCATCACGGCGACTGGCCGGCGCTGACGGAAGAGATGATCGCGGCGGCACGTCGGCTGGAAGCCGGCGGCGCTGATTTCCTGATGATCTGCACCAACACCATGCACAAGATGGCGGACGAGGTTTCGGCGGCCGTGTCGATCCCGCTCTTGCACATCGCCGACCCGACGGCGCAGAAGATCAAGGTTGCGGGAATTCGAAAAGTCGGCCTGCTCGGAACGGCGTTCACAATGGAGCAGGATTTCTACAAGGGGCGCCTGACGGAGAAATTCGGCCTCGAGGTGCTCGTGCCGGGGGCGGATGATCGCGCCAAGGTGCACGAGATCATCTACCGCGAACTTGTTGCCGGCATTGTGAAGGACGCATCAAGGGACGCTTATCGCGCGGTCATCTCAAGGCTCGTCGCTGAGGGCGCCGAAGCGGTGATCATGGGGTGCACCGAAATCATGCTGTTGATTTCACAGGCTGACAGCCCGGTGCCGGTCTTCGACACGACGGAGATCCACGCGCTGGCTGCGGTCGATTTCGCGCTTGAGGGGGCCTGATCCCGCGACAAACCGGACCAACGCCGAAAGCGGAGAGGCAAGACGCCGCCACGGTCGTGGCGGCGTGTTTCGCGTTGCCGGATTGCGCTAGTGCAACGTAGACTCGCGCGGCTCGCCCTGAAACAGGCTGAGCAGAGCGATGCCCTGCTGCAAAAGCAGCTCGGCCGCCGGCAGGTCGCCGACCACCAGGTCGTCGGCACAGCTGATGATGATATTGGCCAGGCTGATCGAGTTCTCGGCGAACTTGTCGTCGCCGATCTCGTAGGCCTTCTCGGCCGTCGCCTCGAGCGCGTCCACGACCAGTGCCATCATGTTCGAGCGCTCGTGAAGCGTCATGGCCTCGAGTGTCTTGGCGTCGAGCGTCTTGTCTGAATGCTGCATGATTACCTTCCCTGTTGTTCAGGTCGAAACCGGCTGCGCCGGCCATAAGCCGGGGAAGACGTCTACGACTGTGATTGGATCAATGAAGGGAGCCGGCGTCGAACGCGGCTTCTGCAGTTATAAATCGTCAAGCAAGGCGTCGGATGCAAGGTATGGCTACTATGCATCCCCTGCATGGGTCGCAAACGCGCAAACTTGAGCAGGGTTCCGCTCGGCCGGCAAATTTCGCGTGATACCTTGGCTCAGGCGAGGCTCTTGTCGATCGCCAGGCGCTCGGCGGCGCATTCCTGCGCGAGGAAGTCGATGAACGTGCGAACGGAGGGAAGCAGTCCGCGCCGCGAAGGAAACACGGCGTGCACGACACCGGATGCCGGCCGCCACCCGGGCAGCACCGGGACCAAGGTGCCTGCGGCCAGATCCTTCCAGATCATCATCGTCGGCAATTGCACGATACCCGCTCCGTCGAGTGCGGCTTCGCGCAACGCCGCCATGTCGTCCGTCAGGAAGCGCGGCGCGTGGCGGACGACCGCCCGTTCACCGTTGGAGCATTCGAGGCGCCATTCGTAGGTGTGGGTGGCCGAGGTCCAGGCAAGGCTTGGCAGTCCCGCCAGCTGTTCGGGCGACTGGATCGGTTCCTTGAGAAAGCCCGGTCGGGCGACGAGATACTGCGAACTGTCGTCGAGCTTGCGCATGACGAGATCGCTTTTTTCGAGCGGCGGAAACCGGACGCGGATCGAAACGTCGAAACCCTCGGCGATGACGTCGACGCGGCGGTTCGTGCTTTCGAGCTGCAGGCCGATCTTCGGATAGGTGGTCATGAAGCGCGCAAGAATCCGGCCGAACTGAAACGAAATCAGCGCTGTCGGGCAGCTGACCTTGAGTATACCTTGAGGCTCGCCCTGATGCTGGGCGACATAGGCGTCGGCGGCTTCCGCCTCGACAAGGACGGCGACACAGCGCTGGTAGTACTCGCGGCCGACATCGGTGACGAAGAAGCGCCGCGGAGAGCGCTGGATCAATCGAACTCCGATCCGGTCTTCGAGCATCGCGATGCGCCGGCTCAGCCGCGATTTTTGCGTGCCGGTTGCCCGCGCTGCAGCTGCAAAGCCGCCATGCTCGACGACTTGGACAAAGTAATAGAGGTCGTTCAGATCACGCATCGTTCTATTTGTAGGACGCTGCGTCAATTTTGGCAATCTTTTGGCCACCAGCGTTCCGCGATAACGTGCTTTCAGTCACAGCCGATCAGGCAGCAACAAAGGCGCTGCCGGCGGTGATCGAAGCCAAAACCAAGGAAGGATTTTCCAATGACCAAGCCCTATGCACGCCTCAACAAGGATGATGTTGCCGTCCTGCTCGTCGACCATCAGGCCGGCCTCCTGTCCTTGGTGCGCGACTTCGATCCCGACAAATTCAAGAACAACGTTCTGGCGCTCGGCGATCTCGCCAAATACTTCAAGCTGCCGACGATCCTGACGACCAGCTTCGAAGACGGCCCCAACGGCCCGCTGGTGCCGGAGTTGAAGGAGCAGTTTCCCGACGCGCCCTACATCGCCCGCCCGGGCCAGATCAACGCCTGGGACAACGAGGATTTCGTGAGGGCGGTGAAGGCGACCGGCAAGAAGCAGCTTTTGATCGCCGGCGTGGTAACGGAGGTCTGCGTGGCATTTCCGGCGCTCTCGGCCATCGAGGAAGGGTTTGAGGTCTTCGTGGTGACCGACGCATCCGGCACCTTCAACGAAGTGACCCGTGATTCCGCCTGGTCGCGCATGACCGCTGCCGGCGCTCAGCTGATGACCTGGTTCGGCGTTGCCTGTGAATTGCATCGCGATTGGCGCAACGACATCGAAGGTCTCGGCACGCTGTTTTCGAACCATATCCCAGACTATCGCAACCTGATCACCAGCTACAACACCATTGCAGCCCGCAAATAAGCTGAATGGAAGGGAAAAGCGCCGGCTGGTCTCAGCCGGCGCTTTTCGCGTTTCGGTTGGATATCGGTCCGGGCGGCGGCTACGCCCGACTTGCGGCTCGCTCGGCGTCCGGTGCCGCGGTGGTAGCGGCGGGTTTCAGTCGGCCGGTCAAAAGCAGGCTGGCGGCGAGGAAGGGGAAGAGTACGCCGAGGCCGAAGCGCATGTCGCTATGTTCGGCGATCAGGCCGATCAGCGGCGGTCCGAGCAGGAAACCAAGAAGCGCGATGAAGGAGAGGATGGCAACGCTTGCCGCCGCCGGCCTGTCTTTCTGGTCGGCCGCGGCGGTGACGGCGAGCGGAAAGCCTACCGAGACGCCGAAGCCCATGGCGGCAAAGCCGGCAAGCGCTGCCCAGGCGGCCGGGCTTGCGACCACCAGCAACAGCCCCGCAATGCTGGCAACGGCACACGCACGCGCGACCGGGACCGGTCCGTACGTCGCTTTCAGTCGGTCGCCGGCGAAACGGCCTGCTGCCACCATGAAGGCGAAGATCGAATAGCCGAAGCCGGCGCTGGCGCTGGAAAGCCCGAAGACGTCGCGCAGGAACACCGCAGACCAGTCCGCGACCGCACCTTCGGTCATGGTGATGCCGAAGACGAAGAAGCAGACGCCAAGCAACGCAAGGCTCGGGAGCTTTCCTTTCGAGGGTGGGGCGTCCTCACCCTTTGCTTCGGCGGATTGTAGCTGCGGCAGTTTGGCGGCGAAGTAGACGCTGATCGGCAGCATCACGGCGGCCGTCAGCGGCACCGCCCATTCCGAAGCAACCTTGAGCGCGGCGAACCCAACGCCGATCAGGCTGCCCGCCATGATGCCGAGGCTCCAGAAGCCGTGGCAGGTGCTCATGATCAATTGCCCGGAGTGCTTCTCGATCGCGTCAGCCTCGACGTTGAGGCCGAGCTCAAGCGTCGTCAGTGCCGCGCCGACGACGGCGAGCGTTACGAAGAGCAACTCGATGCTTGACGGCCAAGTCGGCATCCAGACGAGCGCCAGAAAAACAACGAAGCCGTAGATGATCGTGGCTCTGCCACCGACCCTGGCGACCAAGCGTCCGGCAAACGGCAGCATCAGCAGGATGCCGACGGGCATGCCGAGCAGCGCGATTGCCAGTTCGGCCGGACCGAGACCGAGCCTTTGCTGCACATCGGGAATACGCGGCAGCCAGGCTCCGAAGGCGATCGGCTGTAGGAAGAAGATCAGCATGATGAGCCGTTGATTGGTCATGCGCATGGTCCCCAATCGATCATTATGGCGCGAGAGAGAGCGTCGGCAGCGACTAAGCCGTCGAGCCGCTATGGGTGTTGCAAACAGGTCTGGCGCGTTGAAAATCGTTTTCAAAATCTGTCGCGCGCCTTCCGTGCCGTCAAGGTCGGAAACCATGGGCAGGTTGAAAAAGCAGATCTTTCCGGCGGAGTGACGGGAGGTGTTGCATATGTGCAGACACCACTTCGCGTATTGGTCTGGTCGGTGTGAAAAAGATATACATCTGGTCCGGCGGGGTTGGGCGGGCCAGATGCCTGTCGTTCAGGAGTGCCGCTTCACCGCAGCAGCTTCAAGGATCCGGTCAGCGATTTGACCCACTTGGACGCGCCGGCCAGTCCCACGCCGTCGATCGTTTCCACGGAAAGGTCTCGGTCAGGAAACTGCGTCTCATAGTCTGCGTAGTTGTGTAGCGAGCGCGCGAAGGCCGGAAACGGTACGACGATGCGATCCTCCCCTTTCGGCAGCGCCTTCAGGAGCAGCGTGCCGATCGTCTCGCTGTCGGCCTGCAGGATCGGGACGGGCCGGTTGGAGCTGATATCAATGGTGTTGCAATTGCCATCGGTCAGGCGCTGGTTGCCGAGGCCGGGCATCGCGGCGCCAATGCCGATAGAGATCGCGGCAATGGTGTTGGCAAGATGACCCGTCGGCAGTTCGGGATTGACGATGATGGCGAGGCGGATGTCCCGAGACACGATGATCTGTTTCCTCCATGTTCACGTCGACGGGGGAGGATAGACCGGATGCGGAGGTAAGTTCTTTCAGATGTTGCGAGTTGTCTGATACTTGAGATAGGATCTTCCTATTTTAAGCAAATATGAGACAGATTATGCCTTCTGTTCTGACGTCCGCCGACGTGAAGATTCTGACAGCGCTGCAAAATGACGGGCGCTTGAGCAACCAGGCGCTTTCCGAAGAAGTGGGGATGTCGACATCGCCCTGCTGGCGGCGTGTGCGGCAGCTGGAGGACGACGGCGTCATTGAAGGCTATCGGGCTGTTGTGAACCGGCGCGAAATCGGCCTCGGCGTGCTCGCCTTCATCCGCGTAAAGATCGACAGCCACACCGAGGTGGAGGCCGATGCCTTTGCGGATGAAGTGATGAAGCTCGACAGCGTCGTTGCCTGCTACAGCATTGCCGGTGACGCGGATTTCCTTCTGCAGGTGGTTTCGGCCGACCTCGATTCCTACTCGGATTTTGCCATGAAGGTCGTGCGGCGTCTGCCGTGCATCAAGGAAATGCAAACGACCTTCGTCCTGAAGGAAATAAAGCCCTATAGCGGCCTGCCGTTGCGCGTAACCGCCAGCCACCGATAAGGCCGGGCGGTCAAGCGCCCGGTTGTCGCGATGCGGTCCCGCCTCTCGGCGGTCTCAGTGAAATCATGGCCGCAGTCGATGCGTCCTTGCCATTGGCGCCGGCGCCGAATTTCGGCACGCCGGATCCGTCGATAATCCATACGGCATTTCGACCGCCTGATTTCGCCGCATAGAGGGCGGCGTCGGCCGCAGAGATGATGGCGTGCGGTTCTCTTCGTTCTTCGATCAAGGTGATGCCGATGCTCACGGTCGCAGACAGGACGCCCTTCGACGTGCCGAGGCGGCAGCCCTCAAATGCGGCGCGGATGGCCTCGGCGACGGCGATCGCGCCCGGCCGGTCCGACCTGGGGAGGCAGACGGCGAACTCTTCGCCGCCCATGCGCGCGATGAACGCGCCGCGCGGTACGGTCTTTGAAACAATCTCTGTAAATTCAACGAGAACCTGATCGCCGGCCGCATGCCCGTAACGATCGTTGATCGACTTGAAGTGGTCGATATCCATGTAGAGCAGGGCCCCCTCTCTCGGTCCCTCCGCCAGGGAGGTGTCGAGCTGGGCGAGAAACGCGCGACGGTTCGGTACGCCCGTCAGCGCGTCGGTTTCGGACGCCAGCTTGTAGCGCTGCTGCGTCCGTTCCGCCACGAGAGCGAAGAAGGCAAAACCGCCGGCCAGGCAATGCAGGAACAGCTCGAAGGTGACGAACTGGTACCATACCGGCTGTTCCGCACCCGAAGCCGTATTGCCGGCGAGCGGCCATAGCAGGATCAACGGAATCCGCACGAGATAGAATGCGCCGTGGCTGACGAAGACGAAGGCGACGATATAGGAGCTTGGCAGCCTACGGAAATTCTCCGATCGGAAGATTTCGATCGCGACCAGAGCGGAATAGGCGAAGATGAGCACCGAATAGAGGACGATCCTGCTGGTGACGCTCTCCTGGAAGTGATCGGAGAAGTAGGTGATCGCGATCCAAAGTACCGGCCCCGCCAGGGCGGAAGCGATTTTGAGGGGGCGGTTGTCGAACGCGCGCAGGCCAAGCCAGATCATCGCGAGCGCCAGTACTGCCAAAGCGTTGCCGAGCGAGACGGTGAGGAATTGATAGCCGTCCCCGCGC
Organism: Ensifer sp.; assembly: GCF_035999185.1. GTDB lineage: Bacteria > Pseudomonadota > Alphaproteobacteria > Rhizobiales > Rhizobiaceae > Ensifer. The sequence goes on from NZ_DASYHB010000170.1 coordinate 176,293, forward strand.
AAGGCAAGCAGCACGAAACCGAGCGCACCGATGAAAAAGGCACAGGACCAGATCATGAGTTCGACGCTCTTGCGGTCCTGCCGCCAGGCGAGACCGAAAAAGACGCCGAAGATCACCAGCGTCGCGAACGAGCTGAACATGATCGTCGGGGTATGCAGGGTGTTCACGGTCACCTCCTGGTTGTGGTGGGCAGCATTGCCCGAGAAGCGTAAAGCTTTCGCAAATGATAAGCGTGCCGCCGCCCCGCTATCGCTGACCGAAGATGGGACGTGTCACCGGGAGGGTGCGCCGAGGAGGCAGGAATCGGGTTGAATTTCGACCCGTTACGCACGATTTTCAGGTTAGAGGCACAAGTGGAGGCCAGGTGGATGGGGCAGGCAGTACATCGCTATTTTATCTTCGATACCGCGGCCGGGTTCTGCGGCATCGCTTGGAGCGATGCTGGCATCACACGGTTTCAGTTGCCGACCGGCGCGGCGGACGCGACCGAGCGCCTTCTGCAACGGCGGCTGCCGGCCGCCGAGCCAGGGCACCCGACAGCGGAGATCGCCGAGGCCGTTGATGCCGTGCGGCGCTATTTCGAGGGCGTCGAGGTCGATTTTTCCGGCTTCACGGTCGATCTTGAAGGCCAGGACGCGTTCTTCCTGCGCATTTATGCTGCGGCCCGTGCGCTGCGCTGGGGGCAGACCACTACCTATGGTGCCCTGGCAAAGGAGCTGGGCGCCGGACCTGAGGCCGCGCGCGATGTTGGTCAGGCCATGGCCAAGAACCCCGTCTCGCTGATCATCCCCTGCCATCGGGTGCTGGCGGCCGGCGGCAAGATCGGCGGGTTTTCCGCGCCCGGCGGATCGACCACCAAGACACGCATGCTCGAACTGGAAGGCGTTCATCTGGAGCCTCCGGCGCCGACGCAGCAGTCCTTCGGCTTCTAGGATAGAGCCTGCTCATGCGGCAGCCCAACGCGTGAAGTGTGGCACTGCATGCCCCCGCCTCCGCCAAGCCAACGACGATGGTCGCGTGCCGGACATGAACGGCAAACGGTCCGGCGCATTTCGTCTCCAACGCATACGGGCGCTTACGTTCCGGCGGTCTAGCGTTCGTGTTGCTGCAAGGTGAGACGGACATGAACGCCCCGCGGGCCCAGCGTTTCTCCGACCGCACTTCCGTCGTTGCGCGACCAACGCGGCTTCTGTAGCCGACCTTCACCCTGCTCGATACGGGACGCCATGAGATCTTCGTGCGCGTCGTAAAGCCGCCCTTTGGCAAGCCGACGGCGGCTTCGTGGCAACGCGCTCTACACCCCAGATTTTGCCGCAGGCGCAACTCTCCCTTCGTCTCGAAGATCGCTGTTGACAAAACACACCGATCGTTGGCAAATGTCAGAAGTAGGTGACGAATGCCACGCGACCGGGCTGCTTCAAGGGAGACAGAAGCAGAAATCAACCATCGTTGAGCGGCTTCCACCTTCAGCAGATACCTGGGTGGAGGAACGAACTTGGCTTTTCAGATGGACCGGCAATTGGGCTTTCTGGCCGGCGTCAACGTTGCCGCCGTTGCCGTAGGCGCCGTGCTCGTCGGCGCCAGCTTCGTCGAGCTCTACAACTTCCAGTCCATGGCATCCCAGGTCCCGGAGCTTGGCTTCCTCGCGCTCGGTGTCATGCTTGCGATGATGTCCGGCAATGGCGGCATCGACCTTTCCGGGATCGCCTTGGCGAACCTTTCCGGGGTCGCCGCCTACTTCTTCCTGCGCGATGCGATTTCCGCTGACGATGCGCCATACCTCTTTATGTGGAGCTTTATCGGCGCCGCGCTCGCGATCGGCCTCGTCGGTGGGATGCTGAACGGCTTCCTGATCGCCCAGCTTGGCTTGACCCCGATCATCGCGACGCTCGGCAGCCAGTTGCTCTTCACGGGTCTCGCCGTGGTTCTGACCAACGGTTCGGCGCTCAGCCTCGGCTATGTCGAGCCGCTTGATGATTTCGGTAACGCCTCGATCCTCAGCATTCCCCAATGCTTTGCACTCTTCGTCGTCGTCGCGCTTGGCATCGGGGTGGTGCTGCGCTTCACCCCCTTCGGCCAACGCCTGCTTCTTCTCGGCAACAATGCCAAGGCGGCGCGTTATGCGGGCATTCCTGAAAAGCGGATCCTGTTTTTGACCTACACCGTGTGCGGACTGCTGGCTTCGGTTGCCGGTATCGTAATCGCCGCACGCACGTCGAGCGTGAAATGGGACTATGGCACCTCGTATGTTCTCATCGCGATCCTGATTGTGGTCATGGCGGGCGTTCGTCCCGAGGGTGGCTATGGACGCGTGATCTGCGTGGTTCTCTCGGCAACGTCGCTGCAGATGCTCTCGAGCCTCTTCAACTTCATGAACATCTCCAATTTCTTCCGGGACCTCGCCTGGGGTGTCCTTCTGCTCATCTTCATCGCGATCTCAGGCTTCGATTTCAAAGCCTGGTTGAGATCCGCCCGCAGCTAGCCCTCTTCCTCGTCAACGCCGGCGCGAGCCTTCGCACGCCAGCGGCTCTCTCACCTCGAAGGCACAAAGGGAGGAATCTATGCCTGATTTTCGTAAACTTGCCGCCTGCACCGTGGCGCTCGGCACCGTCTGGGGGGCGGGCGTCGCGACGGCGGAGGAGAAGCCGTCCATCGTTACCGTCGTCAAAGTGACCGGCGAGAACTGGTTCACGCGGATGAGCCAAGGCGTTGCCGCCTATGGCAACGACAACGACACGGTCGCCACCAGCCAGATCGGTCCCGGCAAGGCCGACGCTGCCCAGCAGGCGCGCCTGATCGAGGATCTCGTCGCCAAGAAGGTCAGTGCGATCGCCGTCGTGCCGATGGATGCCTCGTCGCTCGAAGGCGTGCTGAAGCGTGCCGCCCAGCGCGGCATCAAGGTCATCACCCACGAAGCCGACAGCATGAAGAATACTCTCGTCGACATCGAGGCCTTCGAGAACAAGGCGTTCGGCGCCCGCTTCAACGAAAAGATCGCCGAATGCATGGGCAAGTCCGGCAAGTGGACCTCCTTCGTCGGCTCGCTCGGCAGCCTGACCCACGTGCAATGGGCCGACGGCGGTGCCGAAAACGCCAAGAAATACCCGGAGATGGAACTCGTCTCGGAGAAGAACGAATCCTTCAACGATGCCAACCGTGCCTATGAAAAGGCACGCGAGATCCTGCGCAAATACCCTGATATCAAGGGCTTCCAGGGCGGCTCGGCGATTGACGTCATCGGCATCGGCCGCGCGGTCGAGGAAGCTGGCCTCCAGGACAAGACCTGCGTCTTCGGTATCGGTCTGCCGAAGGACACCGGTTCCTACCTCGAATCCGGCGCCGTGGACGGCATCAGCTTCTGGGATCCGAAGGATGCTGGCTACGTCATGAACAAGGTGGCGGACATGGTCATCAAGGGCGAAGAGATCAAGGACGGCATGAACCTCGGCGTACCCGGATACGAAAAGGTATCCGTCAAGAAGGGCGCAGGCGACGGCATCATCGTTGTCGGCGAAGCCTGGGTCGACGTCGATAAGTCGAACTACGGCAAGTATCCGTTCTGATCGGTTTTGACGGTCAATGCCGCCGCGCCTAACCGGCGCGGCGGTCCGCGCCCGCCGATCCATGCACCTTAGGATAATTTCATGCAGCCTCAGCCCAATGGTCACGAACCGCACGCGCGGCCAAAGCCAGCAACACCGTTTCTGGAGGTGCGCGGCATCGAGAAACACTTCGGCGGCGTGCGGGCGCTCAAAGGCGTGAGCTTCTCGATCGAAGCCGGCAACATCTATCACCTGATGGGCGAGAACGGCTGCGGGAAAAGCACGCTGATCAAGATCATCTCCGGGGCTCAAGGCGCCGATGCCGGGGAGTTGCGGATCGACGGCGAAGCGATTGCCAATCTGACGCCCGTGGCTGCGCTGGCCGCCGGCATAGAAACGGTCTACCAGGACTTTTCGCTTTTGCCGAACCTTTCCGTTGCCGAGAATATCGGCCTGACGCAGCAACTCGTGGCCTCCGCCGGCAAGCTGGCACGACGGCTCGACATACCCAAGATGCGCGCGACCGCGGCGCGCGCGCTTGCGGTGGTGGGGCTGCCGACGAGCCGGACGTTCCTTTCGACGCGTACGGACGCGTTGCCGATGGCGACGCGTCAATTGATCGCCATTGCCCGCGCCATCGCCTCCGACGCCCGCCTTGTCATCATGGACGAACCGACGACGGCATTGACGAAACACGAGGTCGACAATCTCATTGCCGTCGTCGATCGCCTGCGCGCCGGCGGCGTCGCGGTGCTGTTCGTGACCCACAAGCTTGATGAATGCAAATCGCTTGGCGGGCGGGCGATCATCATGCGTGACGGTCAGAAAGTGGCCGAATGCGACGTCGAAAGCCACTCGAAGGCCGATCTCGCCCATTGGATGACCGGCAAGGTGCTCGACGATGCGCGCCATCGCGCCGCTGACACGCTCGGCGAAAAGCTGCTCGACATCGAAAGCCTTGCGAGGCCCGGATACTTCGAGGACGTATCGTTCTCGCTGCGCAAGGGTGAGATCGTCGGTATCACCGGCCTGCTCGATTCCGGGCGCAACGAATTGGCGCTGGCGCTTTCCGGCGTCTCTCCGGCGGCAAGCGGCGATATCATACTCGAAGGCAGGCACATCCGTTTGAGGCGGCCCGCCGACGCCATCGCCTCGGGCATCGGCTATGTGCCTGAGGACCGACTGTCTGAAGGCCTGTTCCTCTCGCAATCCATCAAGGACAACATCGTGGTGCCGGTCTTCGACCGGCTGCGCAACGCTTTCGGCATGCTTGACGGTCGCCGCGCCCGCGCGCTTGCCGAACACACCGTCGCCGACCTCCAGGTCGCCTCGGCCGGGGTCGACAAGCCCGTGCAGTCGCTCTCGGGTGGCAATCAGCAGCGTGTGCTGATCGGGCGCTGGCTGACGATCAATCCGAAGCTTCTCATCCTTCACGGCCCGACCGTCGGCGTCGACGTCGGTTCCAAGGATACGATCTACCGCATCATTCAGCGGCTTGCGGGGGAGGGCATGGGCGTCATCATCATCAGCGACGACCTGCCCGAACTGCTGCAGAACTGCGACCGCATCATGGTCATGCGCAAGGGCCGTGTCGTCAAAACCTTCGCTGCCGAAGGCCTGGCGGAAGACGTCCTTTCCCGTGCGCTCACCGACGATACCATCAAGAGGCTGCAATGACCGAAACCACCTTCTCCGCAGCCGTTCCCCGATCGGGCAGCGCAAGCACCGTTGCCGGCGCCTGGACGTGGCTTCTGCGTCATCCGCCGGTGTTTACGTTGATCCTCATCGTCGCGGTCGCACTCGTCGTTGGCTCCATCAACACGGACTTCTGGCAGACGTCGAACCTGTTCGACATCCTGCGCGCTTCGGTCGTGCGCGGTCTCTTTGCGCTCGGCGTTCTTGTGGTGCTTGCCTCTGGAGGCATCGACGTCTCCTTCACGGCGATCGCGGCCTTCGTGATGTATGCCGTCACGATGCTGGTCGTGAACGTCGTGCCCGACATGCCGATCCTGGCAATTCTCGCTCTCGGCGCGGCCGGAGGCGCCTGCTTTGGTGCCTTGAACGGTGTCCTGGTTCACGCGCTGAAGGCGCCGTCGCTGATCGTGACGATCGGCACGCAATATGTCATCCGCAGCTTCCTGCTGACCTTCGTCGGCACCGCGCTGTTCATGAACATTCCGGCGGCAATGGAGGCGTTTGGAAAGCTCGCGCTCGTTACTCACCACAGCGAGAATGGCTCGACGTCGATCCTTCCCGTCTTCGTGCTTGTCCTTGCCGTCGCCTCGGTCGTGACCTGGTGGATCCTCGAACGCACCTTGATCGGTCGCGCGGTCTACGCCGTCGGCGGCAATGCCAACGTGGCCGAGCGGCTCGGCTATAATCTGCGCACGGTCCACATCTTCGTCTTCGCCTATGCGGGGCTTCTCGCCGGCATTGCAGGCATCATCCATGTCTCCAGCAACCGCCTTGCCAACCCCTTCGATCTGGCGGGCGCCGAGCTCGAGATCATTGCCGCCGTCGTTCTCGGCGGTGCGCGGATCACCGGCGGTTCCGGCAGCGTTGTCGGCACCCTGCTCGGCGTGATCCTGATTACGCTCGTCAGCAATGTCCTCATTCTCGTCGGCATTCCAAGCACCTGGCAGCTCGTCATCGTCGGCGTCTTCATCATCCTCGCCGGCGCCATCTTCTCGATCCGCGGCAAACAATCCTGACGGTCTCATCCGTGGTCGCCAGAAGGCGGCCCGGACCCTTGGCCGTTCGACAACTATGGTTCATGAGAAAGGTTTGAGCGCATGGCGCACGATGTATCGGTAATCGGACTTTACATCCTCGACATCCTTGGTCGTCCCGTCGACCGCATCCCGGAAGGCGGCAATGTCGAGTTCATCGACGAGATCCGCCTGACCGTCGCGGGTACAGCGGGCGGCACCGTCGTGGACCTCGCAAAACTCGGGCTGAACTGCCTGGCCGTCGGCGCGGTCGGTGATGACGAGAAGGCCGATTTCGTCATCTCGACGCTTCAGCGCTTTGGCGTCGACACGGCTGAGATGCAGAGGATCCCGGGTGTCCCGACATCTGCGACCATCCTCAACATCCGCCGCAACGGAGACCGCCCGGCCCTTCATGTTCGTGGCGCATCCGGGAGCTTCGAAATTGCCGCGGACGCACTCGACCGCGTGACCGAGGCGCCGATCGTCCATCTCGGTGGCACGGGTCTGCTTGACCGTCTCGACGGCGAGCCGAGCCGCGTGCTTCTCGAAACGGCCAAGCGCAAGGGAAAGACGACCACCTTCGACCTTCTCGGGGTAAACGAGAAGACGCTTGCGTTGATCCGCCCGCTGTTCCCCTACATCGACTACTTCATGCCCTCGGTCGAGGAAGCCTTGCTGATTTCCGGGCGCCGGACGGCTGAAGATGCCGCACTCTTTTTCTCCGATCTCGGCGTCAGGCATTGCCTGTTCACGCTGGGCGGGGAGGGGGTCTACTTCATGGACCCTGAGAGACAGAGCCTGAAACTGCCAGCTTTCGAGATTGACGTCGTGGACACGACCGGCTGCGGCGATGCGTTCAATGCCGGCTTCATCACGGGACTGCATCACCGGATGGATACCGAAACGGCACTCAGGTTCGCGCAGGCATCTGCCGCGCTGGTGGCGACCGGTCTCGGTTCAGACGCCGGCATCACCTCCTTCGAGGCGACACGCGATTTCATGCGCACGGCGCGCGTCAAGGCGAACTGATCTCGTCCCTGATGCGTTTTGCTTGCAAGCGCATCAGGGGCGTTCGGCCAACAGCATTACGGCGGTCTCGATGTCGGTGACCAGGTGGGTGGCGTAGCCGCCAGTCATCGTCGCGCGTATGGCGGTAATCTTGTTTGCGCCGCCTGCCACGCAGATGCGGCTCGGAATGCGCACCAGTTCATCAAGCTCGATGCCCACCATGCGGTCGTCGAGCTCGCCGTTCACCTGACGGCCCGCTTCATCGATGAAGCGGCAGATCAGCACGGCGACGGCGCCGTGGGCCTCATAGGAATCAAAGTCCTGCTGGCTTGCAACATTGGCCGAGCGGATCAGTGTATCCGGGCCGATATCGCCGACGCCGAAGACCAGGATGTTGGTGGAGTGGATGAGTTCGAACTGCTTGACGAGCACCGGTTCCGCAAGCAGCCGGCGCTTGAGTTCCGGCGTCGACAACAGCGCCGGCGCCAGCAGATTGACGCAACGGGCATGGATGCGTTGCGACATCAGCGACGTGCAGAACTCCGGTGAAAACTCGGGATTGGCGATCGAGCTGCCGGATACCTGAACCACGGTAAGACCCTCGAGCGGCTCCGCCAGCGAAATCTGGTCGGCAACGGCAAGGACCGTCCGACCCCACGCAACGCCGATCGTGTCGCCTTCCTTCACCATGTCTGCAAGGAGCCGCGCTCCCGCTTCGCCGAGCCGGGTGACCAGAGAGGCGGGCTCGCCGGCGGGAATGACCAGCGCACCTTCAAGCCCGAACGTCTCCTTGAGCCTGCGCGCAATGGCGACGCGCCCGCCGATGTCGGTGTTGACGCGGATCGACACGAGGCCCCTTTCGCGGGCTTCCTGCAGGTAGTTGACGATGGTTGCGCGTGACATGCCGAGGATCTTGGCGATGTCGCTCTGGGTCAGCTGGTCGACATAGTAGAGCCACGCCGCCCATACGACCCCGTCATCGAATTCGGGTGGCAGCGATTTGCCCTCGCCAATCATCCAGCTTGCCCGCCCGCTGTCCGTCATCCGTCACTCCGCCTGATCCGTTTCTGCCACCTCAAACCGGAAAAACCTCTGGCGTCAAACAAATTCGAAAGTCCAATTGACATTTGACACACGTTGTTGTCATTTGTTTGCGTCGCGTGCAGCGTGACGATCAAGACAGGATTCTCGCTTGAGCATGCCCCCGCCGAAAGCGGATGCTCGCGCAGGCGAGGTCAAGGCAATCGCAGGACCGCGCCCGTCGCGCGGCCGGCAACCGTTGCCTGTCCCAGACATTCCGGGCGTACATGCCCCGCCAGCCCTATGCGGTTCGGCGGGCACGGTTTCGCCATACCCATTTTTGTCCGGAAGCGGCGCACGGGATGCGTGAGGACCGGCAGCAGAGGAGCCCTTCATGAAGTCGATATGGTCCGAAACCGACTACGCTAATGTTGTCGACAACTATGTGCGCAACGGCGTCAACCGCGACCTTGCGATCCGCACCTACACGACGCGTCTTCTCGGATCGGATCCCGAACTCGTCCTGCATGGCGGTGGCAATACTTCGGTGAAGACCACCTTCGTTGACCTCGACGGTTCGGAAATTCCCGTCCTCTGCGTCAAGGGAAGCGGCTGGGACATGGGCACGATCGAGCCGGCGGGCTTGCCGGCCGTCCGCCTGCAGCCGCTGCATGCCATGGTCGCCTTTCCGACGCTCAGCGACGACGACATGGTCATGCTGCAGCGCCGACTGCTTCTGGATCCGGCTGCTCCCAATCCGTCTGTCGAAGCCATCCTGCACGCGAACCTGCCGTTCAAGCACATCGACCACACGCACGCCAACGCGATCGTGTCGCTGACGAACCAGCCGCATGGCGAGGCGATCATCCGCGAGCTCTTCCCAAACTCGATCATCGTGCCCTACGTCATGCCCGGCTTCGACCTGGCCAAGGCCTGTGACGAAGCCTTCCGCGCCGACCCGACGGCGGACGGCATGATCCTTTTGAAGCATGGCATCTTCACCTGGTCGGAAGACCCGCGCGAATCCTATGAAAAGATGATCGCGGCGATCGACAAGGCGGAGCGCCGCATCGCGCAGGGCAATCCGCGGCCTTTCGTCCAGGTCAATCAGCCGTCCGGCCTTGCGACCGCCGCCGACATCGCTCCCATCCTGCGGGGCGCGATCGCGATCGACACCGGTGTCGAAGGTTGCCCGAAACGCTTCGTGCTGGAACACCGGGCCGGCGAGGCCGTGCTTGAATTCTGCAACGCGGAGAACGTCGCCGACCTTGCCCGTCGCGGCAATGCGACGCCGGAACACGTCATCCACATCAAGCGCTTCGGCCTTTCCCTGCCGGCGCCCGTCGCCGGCGAGACGGCGGCCTGGGCCGAGACGGTGCGCAAGGCGATCTCGGTCTATGCCGACGAATACCGTGCCTATTTCGAACGCAACAATGCCCGTGTCGGCGGCAACAAGACGATGCTCGACCCCATGCCCCGCGTCTTCTACGTCGCCGGCGTTGGGCTGTTTGCGGCCGGATCAACCAAGAAGGCCGCGCGCGTCGGCGCCGACGTCGCCGAGGCGACGATCAACGTGATCCGCAATGCCGAGGGCATCGAGAGCTTCGAGGCGCTTTCCGAGGCGGACCTTTTCGATATCGAGTACTGGTCGCTCGAACAGGTCAAGTTGACGAAGCAGGCGGAAAAGCCGCTCAGCCGCCAGGTTGCTGTGGTCACCGGCGGTGCCGGCGGGCTGGGCCTTGCCGTCGCCGAGGCGCTGCGGGCCGACGGCGCCGAGATCGCCCTGCTGGACCTTTCCGAACCGGCGTTGAAAATGGAGGCCAAGCGCCTCGGCGGCATCGGGCTCGTCTGCGACGTGACCAGCCCTGAAGCAGTCGATGCCGCCCTTGCCGAGGTCGCCGCGCATTTCGGTGGTATCGACATCGTCATTTCCAACGCGGGCGCCGCCTTTCAAGGCGCGATCAGCGAGGTCTCCGACGAACTCTTTGAAAAGGCTTTTGCGCTCAATTTCTGGGGACACCATTACATCGCCCGCCGGGCGGTGAAGATCATGAAGGCCCAGGGAACGGGCGGCGCCCTGGTGTTCAACGTCTCCAAGCAGGCGGTCAACCCCGGTCCGGACTTCGGTCCCTATGGCACGTCGAAAGCCGCCCTGATGGCGCTGATGCGGCAATATGCGGTCGAGCACGGTGCCGACGGGATCACTTCGAATGCGGTCAACGCCGATCGCATCCGCACCGGGCTCATGACCGACCAGATGGTCGAAGAGCGCAGCCGCGCCCGCGGCATCACGCCGGATGCATACATGCGCGGCAATCTCGTCCATCGCGAGGTGGCCGCAAAGGATGTCGCGGAAGCCTTCGTCCATCTGGCCAAGGCGCGCACCAGCACCGGCGCGGTCATCACCGTCGATGGTGGCAACGTTGCGGCCATGATGCGATAGCCCGTTTCCAGATGAGCGCGGCGAAAGACGCCGCGCTCGCGCTCCTCTTGTGGAGAACCGCCGCCGGGAAATCTGCGGGGGCGGTCTTGCTCGAATGCAAGCCGTTTCTTGACACAAACAGACGAGTTGTCCTCGCGATTTTCGCACCGCGAGCTTGACCGGCATCGCCGCACGGCGACGAGGCAAGCGTCATCGCGGTCCGCCGATGGAGACCTCGCTCGATGATACGATTGACGGCCGCTTTTGCACTGCTCCTCGCAGCCCTGACGGTTGATGTGGCCTCGGCCGAGCCGCTTTCAAGCGCGCTTGCCAAGGCCTATCGCAACAACCCGACGCTGAACGCGGCTCGGGCCGGCGTACGGATGAGCGCCTACGACGTGGATATCGCAAGCTCGGCTATGCGCCCGAAAATCAAGTTGCGCAGTGGCATGGGCTATAGCTCCGAAGGTGGCGGCGGTCGCGGCACCTTTGGCATCGTTCTCGACCAAACGCTCTTCGACGGGTTGCAGACGACCAACAACGTTGCGGTCCATGAGGCGCGATTGCGTGCGGCGGAAGAAAACACGCGCAACACCGAACAAAACGTGCTGTTTGAGGCGACCGAAGCCTACATGGATGTGGTCCTGGGCCGCAGGATGGTGGTGTTGCGCAAGCAAGATCTCGAATTCCTGAGTGAACTCGCTCGCTCGGAGAGGGCCCGCCGAAATGCCGGCGAACGAACACGGACAGATGTCGCCCAGGCGGAGGCGCGCCGGGCGGCGGCGCAGGCCGAACTTGACCTTGCCCATGCCGAGGTCAAACGGGCGCAAGCCACCTACAGGCAGGTGATCGGCGATGAGCCGGGCAAGCTCTCCGGCGCCAAGCCCCCGTCTGGAATGTTGCCCGCCACGCTCGACAAGGCGCTCGCGACCGCGGAAACGCAGCATCCCGCCCTTTTGGCAAAGCGGCACCTCGCCGAGGGCGCGGTATTCGGCGTTGCGGCCACCGAAGGAAAGCTCCTGCCCGGTGTTACCGGCTCGATCGGGATTGGACGCGGTCAGAGCGGCAGCGCGACCGACACGATGGCGTTCGAGCCAGGCGCGACCTCGAGAAAGGTCGGCATCGAAGTGAAGGTGCCCGTCTATCAAGGCGGCAAGGTCTCCGGCCAAGTTCGACAGTCGAAGGAGCAGCTTGGCAAATCTCGCTTCGAGGTCGATACCCAAAGCGCCGAGGTTCAAGCCAAGGCGGCTGGCGCCTGGGCGCAGTACCAGGCCGCGACCGCGTCCGTATCCGCCAACCGCGTGTCGGTAGACGCAGCAAAAGTGGCGATGGCGGGTATCGTGGCGGAGCGCGAGATTGGCCAGCGTACGCTGTTGGAGGTTCTAAAAGCGCAGGCCGATGTCGTGAGAGCGCAGGTGAAGCTGGCCGACGCCGAGCGGAATATGGTGGTGGGCGGCTACAGGATACTGTCCGCCATTGGCCGCCTCGGCGCCAAGGATCTTGGGCTTGTGACTGCCCGGAAGCGCTAGCCTCAAGGCTTTGGAGATGCACTCAACGATGCTCCATGGGCGGCCGCCGGTCGCTGTCCGCGTCGGCTTTGCGCTATTCCGTGGACGATGATCATCGTCCATCCGCCGTTTACCCGGAGAAACGCCCAATTCGTCCGTGGCACGTCCGGCTTTCAAGATTGCTTAAGGGAGTGGAGTTGCCCCGGCTGCCCTGAATATGTCTCGCACTTGGGCAGGGGTTTCTCTTACATATTGGCGGTACCCCATGAGCCGTATCGCGGCCTTGTAAATTCCACCGTCGGTTTGTGATGGAACCAGATCGTATGGACCCGACGCCCTCTTGGCGTCGAACCATATCTTGGATCCGTCCTTCGTCGTTACGTAGGTAAAGGAATCCAATGACGCGCGAATGCGTTCAGCAACGTCGTCGATCTCCTCGAGAACCAATTGCGCCTGTACCCAATCTATTCGACAGCGCGCCAACTTGTTTTCTCCATAGATCGTGCGCCGCGCCCGGATAACCTGGCTTTCCTCAATCCTGACCGGGCTTTGATCCGGCGCTGTGAATGTCAACATCTTAGATCCCGCCCTGACTAGGATTCCGCTCAACCACTTCAGCTGCAATCGGAAGAGTCGGCGCTAATCGTCAGCGCAACCAATTGTAGCCCATCAACATTCGGTCATCCGACAGAAGCATCGGGAAGTGGTGAAATTGACGTGTTAAACTATAAATAGCTTATTGCTATTTTAGGATGCAGGCAAGCGAGATGTCGGTCTCGCGTTGGTACTCCGGCGAACTTGAGTGTGCACGACAGGCCTTGCAGCGGTAGTCTCGTCGTCGATGAGGTTTCACGCCGACAAGCAGTGCAACGGCAACAATGCGCCGAACGATATCTGAAGTGCAATTGGGGAATTGTGACCTGGACGGTCGTTACATTCGGGATCTGGTAAGGACTATTCATACCCCGAAGCCGTGCATCCATTTTCGTTTCGCGGTTCGAGTTTGGCAGGTCACATGAGCGTTGAGCATTCCTTGTGCCAGATGGTGACAGGCGCCGGTGCAAGTGGTGCGTAGCACATTTGATGCCGCTTCAACCGGCCGGTTGGAAGGGGGAAACGGTCAGTCTTTCGACACATACATAGAACTTGCGAGGCACCATGGTCGCGTAGAATTCCAACGCCTGTCCGGCCATATCTCCAACGCCCGCACAGATTGCATTATTGCTTTCAAAATCTCTAATATAGGCGCATATTCACTTGGCGATCATGGACGGCTAGGAAGACGTGGGAAAGTGAAGGCTCTGCTCCGTACCTTGTGACCATAGCGATTTGTCCCGAACTGAGGCGCTGTGCGACGGTAACACCGTCGATCTGTGGCGATACGTTGCGACCGGCATCACCCGGCTGGCCGCGAAAGCCTCACTTTGCGACGTGACCGCTTTTCGACCTCGCGTTAACCAGCCTTTCCGGGGGTTCTGCGTATGGGTGTGACATCCACGAGCAAGAGATCCGCTATCGGCGCTGCGTTTGCTGTTGCCTGGTTTGTGTCGCTTTTTGTCGTGACGATTGTCGTGGCAACAGTCACGCTTTCAGCCAGCCAACTGCAAGGCCGATTGCTGGCGCTTTCACGCGCGGACCTTCCCTTGTCGGTGTGGCAGATCGAGCGGCTGCGCAAGGACTTGAACGCACAGCAGGGTGGGGTCACGGCACAATCGGCGAAGGTTGAAAGTATCCGGATCGAGCGGGACAAGGCTGTTGCGCACTCTCAGGAAACACAGGCGAAGTACTCCGCAGCCGTGGGCAGATACTCCATCGCAAAGGACGACATGCTTTCGAAGCTTAGGAACTTCGTTCCCTTGTCCTTCCCCGACGATATCTCGAACATCAGTGATCAGGACCTGCGGGCGAAGATTGACGGGGCGATCGAAAGTCTGGAGACGGCACTCCGCGCGCCCACCAAGAAGGCCGTGGATGACCTCCACTACATTTATCTATCAAGCCTGCGCGAAAAGAATGAGGCCTCGCAAGCCGTGCAAGAAGCGGCGTTGGCGATGGTCAATGAAGAGGACTCCCTGGACAGCGAGAGCGCACTCCTCGTCGAGGCCGAAACGAAAATCGCGAAAGTGATCGATCCTGACGGAACGATGAAGCGCGGAGATGTTGTCCGAATCTACGACCTCATCTCCGAGTTCGCATTCATTGAAAGATTTACTCTCGGCACGCTGTACAGATTTGCGATTCTTCCAAGCGAATTCTTGAGCATTGTTCTGGTTGTTGCGATGGGAACTCTCGGCAGTACGGTGCAGTTGACTTACGAGTATTATCGAGATGGAACCATCCCAAAGAGTAGCCATTTCCTCCTGCGCCCAATGTTGGGGGCGATTACCGCTATTGTCGTGTTTGTTCTTCTGAAAGCTGGCGTCCTTGTCGTGACCGATTCCGCCAAGCTTGGAGAAGCTGCGCCACTTAATCCGTTCTTCATCGCTTTTGTGGGCATCGTCTCGGGTCTGTTGTCCGAAAACGCGCTCGAGACAGTGCGTGGCGTCGGACAAACATGGCTTCGCGGTGGGACGGTCGAGCAACGCCAGCGTTGGGCGAGCGGCGTCAAAGCACATTTGTCCGAGACGAAGACGATTGCCGAGCTCTCGGCGAAAACGGGTATCGACGTGCCAACCCTGGAAAAATGGATTGAACAGCAGGCGCCTGTGCCGCCTGACGTCCAGAAGCTGTTCGCGGTCTGGTTGGACAAGGACGTGCGCACGCTTTTTACAGACATGCCGCCCCAACCCGCAGCATAGCGCGCGCAATCGCGCCGCGCCGCGGCACAATCTCGGTGGAGAGAGCCAAGCACGGTCGCGAGGTTGGCAACCTGGCCGTTAATATTGCAATCGAGGGTCGGCTTTTTGATTTACATATGCCGAAAGCGTAATATAATCGCGTGCTCAGTTGTAGTGATCACCCACGACTGGAATTCCAAATAAGAGAATAGTAAAATTGGAGTGAATTTCGCGCTATTGCGTGTATTTACTCAGGCTTATCGCTGAAGACGTTCGTCTCCAGTTCCGATTAGAACTTTAGATGGCGCTCTCGGCGTCGTTGTATCCATGCTACTTCCGCAGCACGATCTATGCGCACGCGCATGGCTCGCGCCTTGCTGTGCGTAGTTTCCCGGGCGTCACTTGTCAGAGGGCGCGACGTGTGATCGCGGTCCTTCGATCGGCCGCTAAGATGGAGCCGGAAGACGCGCAGGTCTTGAACGCCAAGTGGCGTGATGCTTGATGATTCAATCTATGCGTTTAGCGGTCTCAAGTTTAGTGTTCGGCATCGTATGTAGGGGCATTGCCAAGTTTTGGCTCAAATCACCTGTCGGCGATTAGCGGAGGCAAGGGCGAAATGATCTTCGAGCTCTGCATTGACCCGGATGGGTATTCATAGAGCGCGGCTCTTTCGCCGGTATTCACTCATCTGGATTTCTTGCGCTTTGGGAGAGACCTATGAATAATCTTCGTAGCAAGAGCGCCGATGGCTTCATTCGCCGTTTGCGCAGCTATGTGCTGCAGCGTTTCGAACCCCTGTGGGCCTTTGCCGATCGGGTTCCCTTCATCGCCAAGATTGTCAACCGGAGCATCATCAACACGGCCGTCAATACGACGCGGAACCGCCCGCACGCCTTTTCCACGGTTTCTCCCTATACGTCGTGGCTGTCGCTTACGGACAAGACCTATTTCGCCCGCCATCTCCCGGCCCGCGATCCGGAACCACCGTTGCCGGACCCGGAAAAAGTGCTTGCCCTTTTTCAGCGGTCGGAAAACGGGGAACGGCAGTGTCCGAAGTCCACCCTCCTGTTTCCAGCTTTCGCGCAGTATCTGACGGACGGATTTCTTCGCACCGACATGGCCACGCGAACCCGAACGACATCGAACCACGAGATCGATCTGTCGCCCCTTTACGGCCGGACCCCGGCACAAACAGATGTGTTGCGGACCAAGAATGAAGATCCCCAACTGCGCGGACGCCTGAAGGTCCAGCAGATACTCGGCGAAGACTATCCTCCTTTCCTGTTCGAGGAGGATGGCATCACCTTGAAGCGCGAGTTCACCGATCAGAACGGTGCGCCGATACTCGACGCTCCGCTCGGGCTTAAGGACGGGGGGTATGCACGCCAGATTTTTGCCGTCGGTGGCGACAGGGTGAATGCGACACCTTTCGTGGCGATGTTGAATACGCTCTTCCTGCGGGAGCACAATCGGATCGCCGAGAACGTGGTGTCGCGGAACAAGGACTGGGACGATGAACGGGTCTTTCAGACCGCGCGCGCGATCCTGATTGTCATTTTCATCAAGGTGGTCATCGAAGACTACATCAATCACATATCCTCGGTTTACTTTCGATTGAAAGCGGATCCGTCCGTTGCCTGGAAGGCAAAATGGAACCGGCCCAACTGGATGACAGTCGAGTTCGCTCTGCTCTATCGCTGGCATTCAATGATCCCGGACCAGGTGGCATGGGCCGAAGGCAACATCGCCTCGGCGAAAATGTTCCTGGACAACCGCTATTTGACGAACATTGGGCTTATGAAGGCGCTTTACCTCACGAGCGCGCAAAATGCCTGCGCCTTGGGTCTTTTCAATACGCCTGCGTTCCTGGCGGACGTTGAAAGGAGAGCGATCACTCAAGGCCGAGACAACAAGGTCGCGAGCTACAATGACTACAGAAAAGCGATGGGTCTTAGACCTGCCGACGACTGGTCCCAACTAACCGGTGATCCGGCTCGGCGGCAGGCGCTGACGGCCCTCTATGGAACGCCTGAGCAGCTTGAATTCTACGTCGGCCTCTTCGCCGAAGATGTGAATGCGAACACGCCGATGCCTCTTCTCATCGGCGTCATGGTCGCGCTCGACGCTTTTTCGCAGGCGCTCACAAATCCGCTTCTGTCCGAACACGTCTTCAACGCCGTGACATTTACCGATTGGGGACTGTCGGAAATAGAGAAGCCGCAAAGCGTGCAGGAGATCGCGCGACGGCAGGCGGGCGGCCAGGCGCTCGACGAGGCGGCGCTTGCAAGAATACGCATGACCCGGGCGGATTGGGAGCGGACGTTCGACCGCTTCTAGGGCGGAGAGGGCGCTCCCTCATTTTTAACCGGGAAGCTTCAGTGCAGAAAAGGTGGCCGATCTGCGAAGGAGGTGGCGTGCGTAGATACTTCATCGCACATCTTAAAATTGAAGACAATCGCGCCTAAATTGCAAACCCTCTTTGAGGGTGCCGGTTTTCAGGCATATTTTCTCATCGGGATTGGGGAGGGACACATGCATCTTATCGTATGCTGCGATGGAACGTGGAACACGCCAGACCAGGTCGAAGCCGGGTTGCCGGCACCGACGAATGTCGTGAAATTCCGCAACGCGCTGGCGAGCATGGACAAGGACGGCCAGGAACAGAGACCCTATTACCACACAGGCGTCGGAACCGACGGAGGACTGTGGGACCGCGTCGCCGGCGGCGGAATGGGGGAGGGGCTCGATAAGAACATTATGAGCGGGTACAACTGGCTTGCCCGCAACTACGAGCCAGGCGCGAAAATCTGGCTGATCGGTTTCAGCCGCGGGGCCTACACGGTGCGCAGTTTGGGCGGCATGATTTCTCGCTGTGGGCTGCTGAAGGCCGCAGAAATGGACGAAAAGACCATCTGGAGTTCGATCGAGGCGCTGTTTCGAAGCTACCGTCTGCCCGAAAAAGATACCAAACCCGCCATTGCCAGCAAGAAAATGCCGTTCCACGGCGTGAAGGTGGGTGACAAGAGCAAGGGTTCCATTCCCATTCACTTTGTCGGCGTCTGGGATACGGTCGGCGCCTTGGGCATCCCGGACGACCTGGCGTTGCTCAATCTGCTTGACGACCCGGCCAAACATAGCTTTCACGACACGAACCTCAGCCCGATCGTCGCCAATGCACGCCACGCCATCGCGATCGACGAGACGCGGCAGAGCTTTGCGCCGACACTTTGGACGAATGTCGAGGACCGCCCAACCGTCAAACAGATCTGGTTTCCCGGCGTCCACGGCGATGTTGGCGGAGGTTATGGCCGGTGCGGCCTTTCAGACGGAGCGCTGCGCTGGATGATCGAGGAAGCGCGGGCGCTCGACCTCAACTTCAGGGAGAACATCGAGCAGCAGCTTGCGGCCGATCCTCTTGGCCAGTTGCACGACTCTGTCACTGGGGTGTTCAAATCGCTGAAGACGCGGCCGCGCGACGTGCCACTCTTTTCGGAAGACAGCATCGCTTTGCACAGGTCTGCAAAGGACCGCCACAACACCCCGCCCCTGTCGC
This sequence comes from Ensifer sp., assembly GCF_035999185.1. Taxonomy (GTDB): domain Bacteria; phylum Pseudomonadota; class Alphaproteobacteria; order Rhizobiales; family Rhizobiaceae; genus Ensifer. The sequence goes on from NZ_DASYHB010000170.1 coordinate 194,834, forward strand.
AGGGCGACTACTGGAAGACCAAGCGTATTGACGACGGGCAAGAGGTGACGATCGACGTGTTTGCGCGGGAGCGATGGAATTTTTCCGGCATCTTTCTTGAAGCCGGCAAGGCCTACAAGTTCACGGCGAAGGGCGAATGGATGGATAGCGGCATAACCTGTGCCGCGAGCGGATCCGATGACGGGAAGTTCCACCTCGGCGAGGCCGTTCAAATGGCTTCGTCGGTCTGGGAGAAGGGCGAACTGCTTTTCACCAAGCTGACCGGCAACCATCAGGTCGATTTTTGGTACACCAAGCGCGAGCGGGACGCGCCTTGGTTCGCACTGATCGGCATGGTGGCAAATGGAGTGCTGCCGGAAGGCAGCGCGGACGACAAGTTGAGCTTTGCACCGCACGAAGTTTTCGAGATTGGTGCCGGAACAACGTTCACGCCCAACAAGAGCGGCTATCTCTATGCCTTCGCCAATGACGCGTGGCAAACCTACGAGAATAACCGTGGCAGTGTGAAGCTGACGGTGAGGCGATAGTGCGCGCGAAACAGGCGCGGCTTCTGCTCGCGCGAGCATGCCTTGTCGCGGCGTGCTTTCAAGGAGCTAGATCATGTCGTTGAAACAATGACATGATCTAGCTTGCGCAGCCTTTCGGCAGCGCCAGCGCCGTCTTGCTGGTGTTTTCAGGGTCAACGATATCTGCGAGTTGGTTCTGGAGTTTGATGAACAGATCGTAGGCTTGGCGGGCTGCCTTGCCCGGCATGTTTCCGTTCACGGTTTCGCAAGTGTAGGAGAGTTCCGCGACACTTGGATTGGCGTCAGGCTTGTCGAAGCACCAAAGGCTCAACGCGAAAATGCCGTCAACGCTATCGCTAAATTTTGCCTCGGCTTTCTTGAATGCATATTCGTGGCTGACGGATCCACTGATCAAGTCTTCGTTGGTCGCGACATCGCCGATCAATACCTTCGCCCCCGGGAATTTCTCAAAGACATCAGCGAGCCTTGCGGGGCGCTGGCTCGGGTCGCCCTCTATGGTCGTCGAGAGGGAAAACCGGTTCCTGGTTGACCGCTTGACGGGAACAACGACGCGAGCGCCTTCGGTCGCTTTTGACCTTGCAACCTCGAGCGGACCGATGTCTTCCTCGAACTTCGTCTCGATATTCTTGTCGGTTTTGCCGTCGTCCACCAGGGACGTCGAAGCGACCACGAACTGATCCGGCATGCGCAGCTTCAAGGTTGTCTCTAATTTGCCGGTCGGATTGAAATTCTCATCCATCTCTTCCCGCGTTCGCAGGATGAGGTCGTGCCGCGACAGCACGCAATCGGCGGTGTCCCAAAAGCGGATGGCCCTATGAACCACCTTCTTGAAGGATTCGGGATGGTTGTCGATTGTCGATACGATTCTCTCGATCCGCGACGCCCAGAACGCGTTGGCGGAAACCAGCGTCGGATTTGCCTTAAATTCACTCGGCTTGAGCAGAAGCTTGTATTCCCGCGCAAGAAGTACGTGTCCCATGTTCCCATTCCTCCCGGAATCCGGCAACCAAGGATTTCGCCCCTTTCAACTCCCGCACAGATTGCGACTAATTTAGCTATGGAGCAAGTATAAACTGGCGCTTTGATCTCTCTGGAATTGCATGTTTACGGCGTCCGGTCTCGGTGCCGCAAAAAGCCTGCGCCCTCAATTCGGACGGCGTGCCCGATGCGGCCTGAGATCGGTCAGCTCCTGGACCGCTGCTCTGCCTCGCGCTCAAAGACTGCAAGAAATGCCTTGCCCATCAGCGAGCTCTCGCCCTCGATGCACTTGCGCAGGACGGCTGCGCGCGTGGCCTGAATGCCCTGGTCTTCGGGCGCGGCGGCGGCGGCGAATTCGACGAGCTGCACCGCGAGACGGGATTGACCGGCCTCAGACAGGAGCGCTGCCCGCTCGGCGAGCTTTGCCGCACCGCCAGCGAGATCGGCCAATTCTGACGCGAGCTCGGAGGCTGGCACGGGTTTGAGATGCGCCGGGTTGCCATCGAACCAGCCGGCGTAGAAATGATAGATGGCGCGAACCAGGAATTCCGGATCGTCGTATTTTGCAACGAGATAGGGCTTGGCGAGATATGCGGCGGGCACCTTTACCGAACGGAGGACTTCGTCGAGGCCGGCGCCGCTGTTGATCAGCGCGAGCGTCTCTCGAACCAGGTGCTCCAGAGCTCTAGCGCCATCCTGCAACATCTGGGTTGCCCGTTCCTCGCCAAAGACGACCGGCCCATGGCCGGGGATGAGGATTGCCGGAGCAAGTGCTTCCATCTGCCTCAGCGCCAGGGCCCATTCCGCCGCGTAGCGCTGCACTTTGCGCGGGTTGCCGGCATTGGGGAACACCCAGATGACGAAATCGCCGCTCGCCAGCACACGCTGCTCCGGTAGCCAGACGAAGGTTGCGTCGTCCGTTTCGCCGCGCCCGTGGAAGAGCTCGATCCGCTCTCCGCCGATCGAAAGCGAAAGGGTATTGTCATAGACCTGGTCGGGTCGCCGTTGACCGATCGGATAGACGTAGCCGGGCATGTTGAACTGCTGGCCCTGCACGATGCTGTTGAAACCGTGCGACGCCTCGTAGCGGTCCATCCGCCGGGTGACATTGCGGTGTGCGACGATGCGCGGGCGCGGCAGGCCTCTCGCATCCGCTTCCTGGTCGATCGCGGTGATGCCGCTGGTGTGGTCGATATGGCCGTGCGTGAAGATCACAGTGTGGATGGGTGCGTCGTCCCAGGACCGCACGATGTCGAGCGTCCGCTTCGCCGTGTCCGGCTTGGCCGTGTCGATCAGAACCAGCCCTTCGCCAGTGCGTATGGCCGTCACGCTGCCGCAGAAATAGGTCGTGTGCACGGTGATGATGTTGTCGCTGACATGCGTGATTGCACCTTGCGAAACCGCAGCAGTCCACTCTTCCATTGGAGCGCTGCCGTCCCACAGGCGTTCGAACAGAAGATCGTGTTGCATGGCAATCCTTCAAGCAGCCGGCGACACGTTTAACACGCCCAGGCGCGATTGGAAGTGCGACGGAAAATCGTGCGCTCAGGCGTTGCTACTGAAGCAGATCGAACAGTTTTCCCAGAGTGCCGCGATCCTGTTTCGACGGCTCGGCTTGCGGTTCTTCCTGCTGGCCGGGCTGAGCGATTTCCGCCGAAGGCTGCTCTGCGGGGACGCCGGATGTCGTCGCCTGCGCGTCGGCCGGCGGCGCTGGCGTCGCGTCGCCGTTGTCAGGGGTCGCGCCGCCGATGACCTGCTCGATGGAAAGTGCGTTGTCTTCGGTCGGTGGCTGTTTGCCGATCGCACCACTGATGATGTCGCGGATCGCTCCTCCTTTGCCTCCGCCCGACAGCAACTCGTCGAGACCCAACTTGCCGGTCGGCAACCCGATCTTTTTCAGCGTCGCGAGTGCCGCCTCCGGGTTTTTCAGAAGACCTGACAGATCGGGATAGATGCGCGGAGCGGCAAAGGACCCCTCGATCATCACGGGCACGCCGATGCCTTCCGTGGCGATATCAGCGCCCTGGCCTTCGAGCGATGCGACCAGGCGTGGGTCAAGGCGGAAATTGAGTTGATCGTCCGGAAGGTTTGCTTGACCGCTGCCGCTCATGCGCACGAGCGGACCGATCAGCTTGATGTCGTCGGTGCGCGCGACACCGTTCTCTATCGTGAAGGAGGCGCCAAGCTCGGTGAAACCCGTCGCCTTGTTGTCGTTCTGTTTGAAGCCCGAGGACATCAGGCCGATGAGGTTGTTGTAGACATCGGCGACGTCGATCCCGCGGATGGCACCATCGGAAAACCGTACGTTGGCCGAGCCTTGAAGCGATCGCTTGAGCGCACCCGTCGTGCCGCCGGCGCCAGTGATGTCGAACTGCGCCTCAAGTGCGCCTTCGAGATGCTTGAAATTGGCAAGGTCGGTCAGAAGCGGGGCGGAAGCGGCACCGGATATGGCGGCCTTCACGGCGATCGACGGCTCGGACCCGGATGCGTCGGCACGCAGGCTTGCCGTCGCCGTCCCGCCATAGAACGGGCTTTCGGGTAGCTCAAGGCTCGCCACGCCTTCGGAAACGGCCAAGGTCGTTGTGACCGGCCCTGCAAAGACGCGGCCATATCCAAGTTTCTCCGCATCCAGCTTGATGGACGCCTCGATCGAGCGAAGCGACGACAGATCCAGTGGCGCGTCCGGCGCGGGGCCTTTGCCGGCCTTTGCCTTCGCCTGCGGGCCGGGCGTTGGTGCGCCGGCAAGCCGCGCCAGATCGAGTTCCTTAAAGCGGAGGGCGCTCGAAATCTTCAACGGCGCGCCGAGTTGGACGGCTCCGCTGCCGCTACCCTCGACGCCGTTGACGGAGAGGGTGGCTTTCTGAAACCCGATGCCTTCGGGGCCGGCGTTCAGATCGCCGTTAAAGGCGAACTGCTTGACGCTGTCGGCGCCGCCCTGGCCGATCCAGGCAAGCAGCGCACCCAAATCCGAGGCGGCAAAATTGGCATCTCCGGTGTAGCTACCCGCAAGCGCCGCCTTGCCGTTCAGCGCGAGCGTCGCCTCCTTCATGCGCAGGCCGAAGGTCAAGGGTATCTCACCCGCCCCGTCGTTGGCCGCTGCGAGCAGGTTGCGGACCGGTACCTGCAGATCGATTTCGGCCGATTTCCCGCGCCATGCAAGATTGCCTGCAAGGCGCACGGGCTTGTCGAGGCCATCGAAAGTGATGGCGAGCTTCCTTGTCTTTACCTCAGCCATCGACGGATCAGCGATGCCGGGTGCGACAAGGGTGGCGTTCTGCAGGTTGGCGACGCCGGCAACGTTGAGGGTCTTGCGCAACGAAGCTGCGCCCAGCCCGCGAAACGCAAAGCCGGTGTCCATCGTCAAGGTCCCCGACAAGGGCACGGACTGGCCGGCGAGGATAGCGAGCTTGGTGATGTCCAGACCGTTGCTGACAACGCGACCCTTGAACGTCGGTTCATTCTTGCGCAGGTCGGCCGTGATGTCGGCCGCAACGCTGCCCGCATCGATACCGAGACGCTCGAGCTTGCCTGTCAGCAGCCCGTCCTTGAGGGTGGCCGATAGTGCGACGTCCGAGGCGGACATCGCACCAGCGGTGACCGTGCCCACGTTGACGCTGATATCGGCGTCGAAGCCGGCAAGCGCCTGCAAGCCTGCCGCAGCTGGTTCTTCGGATTTTCCGGATTGGCCCGCCGGTTGCGATCCGGACGAACGATCGCCTGCGACGAATGCGCTGAAATCCAATCGCTCCGCGCTCAGGTCGGCAAGAAACCGCGGGCGGGTGCCCGGTATGTACAGCGCGTCGAGGCCGAGCGTCTCGTCTCCGAGGTGCAATTGGCCGCCGCGGATCTGGTAGCTGCCATTGGCGTTGAGCGCCACCTGGCCGCTCGCCTTGACCTCATCAAGGCCGGGCGCCAGCGCCGGGTCGGATTTCACGGAGACATGAAGGTCGGCCGGCTTGCGTTCAAGCAGCGGGCGCAGCGGCGAAACGGCCAGTGTCAGTTCGTGGCGCTGACCTTCGACGCCAGCTGCGGCCGAAAGCGACAATTCGCCGTCGATATCGGGGACGGCCAGTTCCAGATCGAGGCCGCTCAGGACCTGTGCCGTGCCGGCACTATCCTCCTGCCTGAGCGTCCCCTCGGTGATCGAGACCTGATCGATTGCGCTTCGCTCGAGAAAGGCGACGAGCGCTGCAAGCGGGTCGCTTGCTGTCGTCTGATTTTCGCCCGTGCCCTGTGCTTCTGCCGGGGCGCCCGCTGCCGCATCCGTCTTCTGGCGGAGTGTCACGACCGGGCGGGTGAGCCTCACCTCGCGCACATGCAAACGGTCCGACCAGAGCGACGCGAACGTGACGGAACCCGCGACCTCGCCAATCTCGGCCGTCACGCCTTCGGCGTCGAGCGAGACGTTTTCTGCCACAACGGCGAGGTGGGGAACGACGGAGAGCCTGACCGGGCCGTTGAGCGCGATCGCACTGCCGGTCGAACTCGAGAGTTGCCGCGCCAGTTCCGCCCGCATCCAGTCACTCGAAACGAAGCTCGGCAGGATAACCAGGGAAACAGCGACAAGGACGCCGAACGCGAGCAGGCAAAGAAAGAAACGCCGCATGTGTCTCTCCGTTGCAAGGGCTACTGATTCGGTATCGTTTTCCAGGGCGGACCGATTTGCAACTCTTGCCGGGCGTTCTGCGCGCCGCTTCGGCCGCTCAAGCGGCGCTGCCGTCGACTTCCGGCGCTGTCGTCAGAATGCCGCCTGGCGTTGGAGCGGCGTCCGCCGACGGATCTCCTGCCTTGGTGGGCAGGCTTCTCGGGCGGTGCACCAGGGTGACCAGGACGAACGAGAGGATCATCAGGAGATACCACGCGCCGAGCTTCTGCAGCGAAACCGGCGACCAGCCATTGTGCTGGGAGGGATAGATCCAGGCGCGCGACCAGGTGCCGATGTTTTCGGCAAACCAGATGAACAGCGCGACCAGCAGAAAACCAAGGAGCAGCGGCATGCGGTGGCGAAACCGGAAGACGCGATAATGCACCGTCGTTTTCAGAAACAGGAATGCGGTCACTGCGAACAAGACGTAGCGCAGGTCGATGATGAAATGGTGTGAGAAGAAATTGACGTAGATGGCGAAGGCCAGGAGCAATGTCGCTGCAAGCGGCGGATAGCCGGTGTAGCGCATGTCGAGGATGCGGGTCACACGCGCGAGATAGGAGCCGACGGCGGCATACATGAAGCCGGAGAACAAGGGAACGTCGCCAATGCGCAACAGGCTCGGTTCCGGATAGACCCAGGAGCCCGCAGCCGTCTTGAACACTTCCATGATGGTGCCGACGACATGGAAGATCAGGATCACCTTGGCTTCGGCAATCGTTTCAAGCTTGAAGACGAGGAGCGAGAGCTGGATGGCGACGGCGCTCAGGAAAAGAAAATCATAGCGGGCAAGGCCGATATCTTCAGGCCACCACAGTCGCGTCGCGAGGATGAGCGCCAGCATGGCGCCGCCGAACAGGCAGGCAAATGCCTGCTTGATCCCGAAGACCAGAAACTCGGTCAGGCCGCCAAGCAAGCCCGTCGCAGGGAGCCGATCAAGCAGACGGTGCACAGCCGCGTCGATCAGCGCTTCGCGACTTGTGAAGCGCCGTTCCTCGGACACTTGAACCATGAACCCCGCCTCCGCTTCACCGTTCGTGATGCGATGGCCGGACAATGCGGTTGAATTATGAACCACGTAAACCGCAGCGTGCGGCGAGCTGGTCAATGTCAGCGCGGGAAGCCGTAGCGGTCGACGATCGCCCAGATATCCCGGTTAACGTCCTGCAGTTGCTCGATGACTTCGTTGATCCTTGCGATCTCCGCGTCGTTGATCTGCTCGATCTTGCCGTACTTGATCGTGTCCTTGCTGTCGAAGATCGCCATCAGCTGCGTGCTTGCCTGGTCTCCGTTCTCGTCGAAGGAATAGATGCAGTGGCTGTACTTGTTTCGAAGTTTTGCCTGCCGGCCGAGCTGCTGGGTGATCGCGAGTATTTCCTGCCGCTGGGCGGGGGGCGTCTTGCCCATCTTGGTCAGCCGTTCGACGAGTTCGATGCGGGCTCGTGTCGTGTTGAGCGTCAGGAAGATGACGATCGCCGTCTCCTTGTCCACGCGGGCGAGGCCGGCGATGAGGTAGATCAGCAAGCTCTCCGTGTTGGTCCACGTATAATTGAGTTGCCCGATCAACAGTAGAATCTCGTGAAATCTCGCCATAGGCCCCTGCCAACGCTTGCCAATCGCCAAACCGCTGTTTGCCAGAATAGCGCATTCCTGCGTCCAGTAAATTTGTTCTGACGATGGACCGACGGGCCTTGGACCGCAGCGTTTTTACCCCTGCCGGCTCCCGTCCAGCCGGAGGTTGATAGCCACATTTTGCCTAACCCACGGGTGAAGATTTCCGTGCCCCATCGCTAGCCCGCGAAGGTTAGCCCGAACTGACAACTTACAATGCGTGCCGGTTTTAGACAGACTTTACTCTGCAACCGGCGAGCAGGACGCAAACAGGCCCCTAAGGGCGAGCACTGCATCGAATGGAAATGCCCAGTTGGGTACCTGTTCCGGTCCTCTCGACCAAGTAAGGGGAGAGGCAAAAAAACGATCGAAGATATCGGCATGTGGGCGACTAGGCGCCCGGAGGAAACCACTTTTCACGAAGTTCATTAAGTCCAACATGTAGCCCGCGCATGGCCCAAATCCGCGTATGAGAAGAATGCGGTTCGGCTGTCGCGGCCTCAACTTGAGGTTATCGTCATGAGTAAGGACAAGAACATCCTGTGGCCATGGGATGACAGCCAGTCTCAAGATCAAGACCAGGACCAAGGTCAGGGCCAGGGTCAAGGACAATTGCAGGCAGAGCTTCAGGGCCAGCTTCAGGGTCAAGGACAAGGCCAGGGTCAAGACCAAGGCCAGGGACAGGATCAGGGCCAAGGCCAGGATCAGGGCCAGTCGCAGTACAGCGAATCCTATAATGGCAACCTGAACGGCAACGGCAATCTGAACGGCAACGGCAATGCCAACGGTAATGCCAACGGCAACGGCAACCTGAACGGCAACGGCAACGCCAACCTGAACGGCAATGGCAACGCCAACCTGAACGGTAACGGCAACGCCAACCTGAATGCCAACCTCAACGAAAACAGCACCCATGTGGACGTGGACAGCAAGACCACGGTCGATGTGGACGTTGATCTCGACCTGAGCGGCTACAAGCCGTCGGACGACGACTTTGCCGATATCGACCATTCGTCGATCCACGGCATGGCGAACACGAGCTTCAAGGACATCCTGAACGGCTCGATGAATGGCAACAGCAACGTTGCCAACGTCTTCAGCCAGAACGCCATCATGTCGGATGACGACAGCGCGTCGAACATCAACAACAGCGGCACGCTCAACCAGAACGGTGACGCCAATGCCGGGGACGCACACTCGGGCGACGGCATTCGCGCTGGCGCAGACGGTGGTGAAGGCGGAAGCAAGGCCTACGCCAACGGTGGCGACGGCGGCGATGGCGGTCATACGGTTGGCGGCTTTGCCGGTGCCGGTGACGGCGACGGCGGCGACGCCGACAACAATGCCGATGCGACCGGCGGTGCCGGGCTTGGCGGTATTGCCGCTTCCGTCGGTGTTGGCGGTGACGGCTCCAGCGGCGACGGCAATGGCGGTACAGCGACGGCTGGTTCCGGTGCTGCCGGCGGTGCGGGTCTCGGTGTTGGCCTCGGTCTCGGTGTCGGCCTTGGTGTCGGCGCGGCAGCCGGTGGTGACGGCGGCAGCAACGGCGCCGGCAACGGCGGCGGAACCGGCGACGTTACAAGCGGCCCGGCTGGCGCTTCGGACGCGGGCGACGGTGGCGATGCCGGCGGGTTCGTCCTGCCCATTCTGAACTTTGGTGGCGACGGTGGCGACAGCAACGGCGGCAACAGCGTTGCAGTCGGTGATACGGGTGATGCCAACGGCGGTGACGCCGGCGATGCCGGCGACGGCGGCGATGGCTTTGGTGCCGGTCTCGGTGCAGGTGCTGGCTTTGGTGCCGGTGCAGGTATCGGCGGCGCCGGTGGCTCCGGCGGCGATGCCCTTGCAGGCGGCGGCTTCAGCGGTGACGCAACCGGCGGCGACGGTACCGGCGGTGCAGCGACAGGTGGTCATGGCCTCGGCGGCTCCGCGCTGACGGGTTCGTGGGCCGCAGGTGGCGACGGTGGCGATGCCTATGGCGGTCACGCCTTTGGCGGCGACGGCGGTGCCGGCGGTGCCGGTGGCTTTGCGACGAATGGCGATGGCGGCGCAGGTGGCAGCGCCGGCATGTGGGGCTCGTACAATGGTGATGACAGCTTCGTTGAGGGGCTCTCCTCGGCCTCGGCAGATGCCGTCATCGATACCAATGCCTTCAACCAGCAGATCGTGCTCGGTGCGAACCTCCAGGGCAACACGATCGACATGACAGTCGTCGGTGGTGATTACACGACCACTGCCGTCGGCGACGACGACAACACCTGATCGATCAGGCGATGTCGATACGCATGTCGCGGAATCGGCTTGAGAAGGACTGCGCGGGGAGCCCCCCGCGCAGTTCGGCAAGACCCGCTGTGTCAACGGGGTCTGCCGACTACCAGAGGAGGGCCTGACCTTGTATTCCGCAAAGATCTCCGAGGCCATTGCCCATTTTATCGGTCTTTTTGAACTCACCACCGAAGAGGCGCGACTGCGCGAGGTCCACGAGAAATTCGATCCGGACCGCGAAGTTCACAAGGACCCGAAAGAGCTCGTTTCAGCGCCGGTCAAGATACAAGCGCCCTACGACCTCGATGACTTCAACCCGGACGTTCCCTACAAGCCGCTCGCGCCAGATATCTACATGCCGACGCCGAGCGGATATGCCGGCGTAGCCTTCCCGGAATATCCCATTCACGGCGGCTTCCTGGGCCGCGACGTTACGGAATCCGCCCTGCAGGGCGGGTCGGTCGCAACGGCCGTTCATCCCGGCTCGCCGCAGATCAATCCCCCCGGCTCGGTCGTGGTTTACAGCACCCAGACCGCGGAACTCTCCGACAATGATTTTATCGATGTCGGCGGGCATGGCCTGAAGTCCAGCCTGCACATCGACAACAGCGCCACCATGGCCGAACTCATCGACGCCGCGCAGGAGACGTCGCTGCTGCGCGACACGGACATCGCCGGCTCCAGCGACGCGATTGCAACCCTGGTGACCACCGCGGCCGAAAGGTTCGACGCCTACTCTGCCAGTGGCGAGGCCGAGCAAGGTGGGCTTTCCGTCAAAAGTTTCGTCGCCAAGGCGGATGCGCTCGAGGGCATCTATGTGAATGGCGTGATTGTCGCGGAAGCGCCCGTTCTCAAGGACCATTTGCCAAACCAGGACGAAACCTCCGATACACCCGCCGGGCCAAAGCCGTCGAACGATGCGAAAGACGTGAGCGGCGGCGTGGCGCACGGCGAGGGCGCGGTCACGATCGATGTCTCCGTCGATCTCGATACCGGCAGCAACACACTGGTCAATTCGGCCGTCGTCACCAGCAACTGGCTGCAGGCGGAGGTGCTTGCTGTTGCCGGCGATCACGTCGAGCTCAATGCGATCATCCAGACCAACGCCTATTACGACAGCGACCTGGTCACGTCGGCGCTTGGCGGCGGCAACGTGGAGCAAAGTGCGACCCAGGCGTTCAACATCGCGATGTTCAAGCATGTCGAACCGGCATCAGCGGAAACGACGCAGGCCGACAGCGGAATTTTCCCCAAGGCTTGGGCGATCACCGAGGTCAAGGGCGACCTGATGATGGTGAACTGGCTGCAGCAGTTTACCTTCATGTCGGACCAGGACACGGCAATCCTATCCGCGTCCGGCTCCAAGCTGTCGATCGTTGCTGGCGACAACACGGTCGCCAACCAGGTATCGCTGCTGGAGTTGGGCTATCGCTACGATCTGATATTTGTCGGTGGCGGGGTTTTCGACGCCAACATCATCCAGCAGACGAACATCCTGCTCGACAACGATCTGATCGGGGCTGTCGGTGGGTTCCACACGAACGGCGCGGGCTCGGTCTCGACCGGCGCAAACTTGCTCTGGAACTATGCCGGCATTGTTGAAGCCGGTGCCAAAGGCACCGTCAATCCGATGTCGGATGGCTACCTGTCTGCGCTGCAGGATCTCTCGCAAGGCAAGACGCCTTCGCCCTCAGACTTTCTGCATGATCCCGCCTTTGCCGGGCTTCTCGGCATAAGGGTGCTTTACATTTCCGGCGATCTCATCAGCCTCAACTACATTCAGCAGACGAACATTCTGGGGGACAGCGACCAGGTGACCCTGGCGATGAACGCCTTGACCGCGCGCCCGGACGCCGATTGGACGATTTCGACGGGCTCGAATGCCCTGCTCAATTATGCAGGGATCGTTGACGTCGATACCGGCAAGACGATTTACGCGGGCGGCGGCGCCTATTCGGACGAAGTCCTCATTCAGGCCGAACTGATCAAGAACGATCCCTATCTCGGAGGCCAGAACCCGGATGCATTGGTCAGTGAAGCCGTCGTCTTCCTCGGCGACGACATGCTGACCCCTGATTTCGGTCATCAGCAACAGGACCAAATCTCGCCCAATCCGGGAATGCACACCATCGATACGGCCAGCGCCGATCCCATGCACAGCATGGTCGCCTGATCGGGGCGCGGGAGGATATCCATGACCGACCGCAACAGACCGTCTTGGCAAGCGCCCACCGAGGTGCGCGATGCCGGCATTCCACGCGCCGGCGAAGACGGTAGCCAAACGGAAATAACCGATGCGGATGCCGCGCGACGGCAGTTCCTCCGCAAACTTGATCACCAGGGACAAGTCCTGGATCGCGCTGTTAAGGAGATTGACGGGGTGGCAGATCAAATAAGAAGAGCGGCGGCAGCCGACGCCAAGGAAACCTGGACCAGTTCACCCGCTCCGTCCCTTCCCACACCGGGCACCGCAGCAAGGGCAACACCGCAGAACGGCCCGGTGGCAACCATCGTGCCGGCAAATGTCGCGCCGGCTGCAGCCGTTGGCCCGGTGCGGATGAGCCCCGTCCAGCCGATCCCAACGCAGCCGATCCCTGCGCAGGCGAACCCAGCGCAGGCGAACCCAACGCAGGCGGGCCCAACGCAGACGGGCCAAGTGCCGGCGGGCAACCCTCACGGAAGCGGGTTTGTTCATCGGCCCTGGCCTCCGAAAACCGAGGCCGCGCCCAGGGCGGAGCCAAGACCCATGCCGCGCGAAGAGGCGCCGGTCGAGCGCCGCCCGGCGCTCGACGAGCGAAAGCCGGAACTGCGCGTGGAAAAGCCGATCGTCTGGCCAACGGCCGAAATGAAGGATCGGAGCGCGCCGTCGGGCATGGTGGTGATCGACGGCGACCGCGGGCCGGTCAAGGTGGATGATCGATCGCCGGGCAAGGGTGGCGGTTCCTCAAGCGGGAATGGCGGTGGAGGCGGAGGCAGTGGCAGTGGAGGCGTCTTCCACAAGCGGCTCGGGCCGGTCGATTTCTCGGCGAGCCTCAGGGCCGGTGTGAAGGCGATCCGGCAGAACCTGATGATCGTCATGGTGTTCACCATTGCCACCAATGTGCTCGTGCTCGCGATCCCGGTCTATCTGTTCCAGATATCGGATCGCGTGCTGACCAGTCGCTCGCTCGACACCTTGATGATGCTGACGATACTGATCGTCGGCGCGGTGGTGCTGCAGACCGTTTTCGACGGTATTCGCCGCATGATCCTGATGCGCACGGCAGTCGAGGTCGCCGCGCAACTCGGCGCGCCGATCCTGAGTGCCGCGGCCAGGGCGTCCCTCCACAGCAACGGGCGCGAGTACCAGACGCTTGGCGATCTGCAGCAGCTTCGGTCGTTTCTGGTGTCGGGAACGCTGCTATCCTTCCTGGATGCGCCGATCGCACCATTGTTCCTTCTGGCGGTGTTCCTCATTCATCCGCACCTTGGCGCCATCGTCGTTACGTCGGCCGTTCTCCTTCTGATCGTCACGCTCCTGAACCAGCGCGCAACGGCTGCGGGCTTCGGTGAGGCGACCAACTATCAGACCAAGGCCAACCTTCATCTCGATTCGATGTCGCGCAACTCGCAGATCATCAACGCGCTAGCGATGATCCCGGAGGCGGTGCACATCTGGGGCAAGGATATGGCGGGCTCGCTCAAGGCCCAGGTGTTGGCGCAGGACCGCAACATCGCCTTTGCGTCACTTTCCAAGGCTGTGCGGCTGCTCACCCAGGTGACCATGCTCGGCTGGGGCGCCAATCTCGCTCTTCATGGCCACCTGTCGGGCGGCATGGTGATTGCCGCCTCGATCATCGCCGGCCGGGCGCTCGGCCCGATCGAAGCGGCGATCGAAGGCTGGCACCAGGTCATCCAGGCGCGCGCCGCCTATGGGCGCATTACCGCGCTGCTTCAGACGTCGCCTCTCAATTTCGAGCGGTTGAAACTGCCGCGTCCCGAGGGGCGGCTTGATGTCGAGCGGCTGCTGTTCGTGCCGCAGGGCACCAAGCGCGTGGTGCTCAATGGCATCACCTTCGCGCTTGAGCCCGGCGATTCGCTTGCGGTGATCGGCAGTTCCGGCGCCGGAAAGACGACGCTCGGCAAGATGCTGGTCGGCTCGATCCTGCCGACCTCGGGCAACGTCCGATTGGATCTCATGGACTTGAGGAACTGGGACCAGCGCCAGTTCGGCGAAAGCATCGGCTACTTGCCGCAGGACGTGCAGCTGTTCCCGGGAACGATCAAGGCCAACATCGCCCGCATGCGCGAGGATGCAACGGACGCCGATATCTACGCCGCTGCCAAGCTTGCCGACGTGCACGACATGATCGCCCTGCTGCCGCACGGATACGAGACGGTGGTGGCGGCCGACGGCTCGCCGCTGTCGGGCGGTCAGAAGCAGCGCGTAGCACTTGCCCGCGCCTTCTTCGGCAATCCGCGCATGGTGGTGCTGGACGAACCCAACTCCAATCTCGATACCGCCGGGGAGGCGGCACTCACACGGGCGCTGAGCCACGCGAAGCGTGAAAAGATCACCGTCGTGACCATCACCCAGCGACCCGCTCTCCTCAACAGCGTCGACAAGGTGCTGCTGCTCGTAAACGGCACCGTCGCCCTCTTCGGCCAACGGCAGGACGTCCTTAAGGCGCTCGCAGCCCGTGGGGTGAACACCGAAGGCAACCCGCTCGACCAAACCCAGCTTCCGTAGGCGATCATGGCAGACACGGCAAAAGTACAGGACCTGACATGGTACGCGGAAGTTCCGCGCTCGATCTGGCAGCACACGGCGATTGGCCTTGCGTTGATCGCGGTCACATTCGGGGGCTTCGGCTTCTGGGCGTTTACCGCACCGCTCGCCGCAGCGGTCATCGCCCAGGGCAGCTTCGTGGCAACCGGGCAGAACAAGGTGGTCCAGCATTTCGAAGGCGGGATCATCAAGGAGATCCTGGTCAACGAGGGCGATCACGTCACGGCCGAGCAGCCGCTGATCCGCCTGGACGAAACGGCGGCCCTTGCCAACGAACGTCAGTTCTTCTTACGGCGCGCGCGACTTGAGGCGATCGTCGCCCGGCTCAACGCCCAGGCCAACGGTCTGACGGAACTCGCCTTGCCGGCGGTCCTGAGCGATCACCTCAAGGACGACCCGGAAATCGCGCCGATCGTCCAGAGCCAAGAGCTCAACTTCAAGACCTGGAGAAGCAAACTCGACAGCGACATCGGTCTGCTGAAGCGCAATATCGAGAGCCTGGAGTTCCGCTCGCAGGGTTTTCAGGAACAGCTGAAGTCGGTCCGCGAGCAGCGTGTGCTGCTTGAGGAAGAATACATCGGCAAGAAGACGCTGCTTGCCAAGGACCTGATCCGCAAGACAGAGATCAAAACGATCCAGCGGGCGATTGCCGATGCCGAAGGGCAGATCGGTCGGTTGATGTCCGAGGTCTCGGAGACCGGTGCGCAGATCCTCAAGCAGCAGCAACAGGTCAACCAGACCGAAGAGAGCTATCGCGAGGCCGCACTCGACGAATTGCAGAAGGCCGAAGCGGAACTCGACACGGTGCGCGAACAGCTGCGCGGGGCGACCAACGTCCTGCGTCGCGCCACGATCAATGCACCGGTCACGGGCACGGTCATCCGCATGCATTTCCACACCTCCGGCGGCGTCATCGAAAGCGGCAAGCCGATCATGGAAATCCTGCCGGCCGATGTCCCGCTCATCATCGAAGCCCAGGTCCTGCGGACCGACGTCGACAATATCCGCGTCGGCGAGAAGGCAACGGTCAGGATGACGGCCCTCAACCAGCGCACCACTCCCGTACTCAACGGTCAGGTCTTCTACGTTTCAGCCGACGCCCTGCCGGTGCAGACGCAGGAAGGCACGCGCGAGGTGTACCTGGCCCGCGTCAGCCTGACCGCCAGTGAGCTGGCGAGGGTTCACGGTCTTGTCGTGACCCCGGGCATGCCCGCCGAAATCCTGATCCAGACAGCGGAGCGGACCTTCATCGACTATCTCACCAAGCCGATCCGCGACAGCATGGCGCGCGCCTTCATGGAGAACTGAGCGGATCAGGGTCACGGCCTTCATCGGGTTACGGCCTCCATTCCCGCGACTGTTCCCGCCGTGCCGGAGATCCGGGGGACCTGAGCTCGGAATGCGCTACGCGCATAGCGCATAGCTGGCCTGCGGAAATTCCGCCTACAAATTGAGCAAGGCTGCTGTATATTCATAGTCATCGAAGTGATGCACCTCCTCCCGCAGAGCTTCGATACGGTGAACGATCTTCCTCCTCCCATGATCGTTCACAAGATCAGCGCCACTCCTCCTCCCAGGCTGCTGATCGATTTTTTGAAGAGCCTGCCGCACCTCCTCCCGCGGCGGGCTCTTTTGTTTTTCGATCATCGCCACAGTCCCACCTATCCGAATGCGTCGGATGCCGGCGCACAATGCACGTGTGATCCGCCGAACTGCCGACGGTTGACGGTGCCTTGTCGAACGCTAGTTAATCGGCATCGCCCTTCCCCGAACGTCAGCAGGCACGTCATGCACCACAGACCCTTTGGCCGGACCGGCCTTCGCATCTCGGAAATCGGCTATGGTGCCTGGGGCATCGGCAAGAGCCACTGGCAAGGCGCGAGCGACGACGAATCCACCCGCGCACTCAACCGCGCCGTCGATCTCGGCCTGAACTTCATCGATACGGCGCTTGGCTACGGGCAGGGGCACAGCGAAAGACTGATCGGCGGTTTGCTCCGCGAGCGGTCGAAGAGGATCTACGTCGCGACCAAGATCCCGCCGAAGAACTTGCAGTGGCCCGCCCATGCCGGCACGCCGGCCGAACATGCCTTTCCGGCCGATCACGTGATTGCCTGCACGGAGACGAGCCTGCGCAACCTCGGTGTCGAGACGATCGACGTGCAGCAGTTCCATGTCTGGTCGGACGAATGGGTCGGCCGCGGCGACTGGCTGGAGGCGGTCGAGCGGCTGAAGCGTGACGGCAAGATCCGCTTCTTTGGGGTGTCGATCAACGACTACGAGCCGGACAACGCACTGAGGCTGATCGAGACCGGCGTGGTCGATAGCGTCCAGGTGATCTATAACGTCTTCGAGCAGGCGCCGGAAGAAAAGCTGCTGCCGGCTTGCCTGAAGCACGGCGTCGGCGTCATCGTTCGCGTGGCGCTCGATGAAGGCGGCCTCACCGGCCAGATCCGTGCCGACACCGTTTTTCCCGACGGCGACTTCCGCGAAACCTACTTTCGTGGCGAGCGCAAGCGCGAGGTCGAGGACCGGACAGAGAAGATCGTCGAAGACCTTGAGATCGCGCCCGACGCTCTGGCGGAGACGGCGCTTCGCTTCGTGCTCAGCCATCCCGCGGTGTCGACGGTCATTCCCGGCATGCGCTCCGTGCGAAACGTTGAGCGCAACTGCGCGATCGGCGACGGCCGCGGACTGCCGGACGGTCAACGCGAGAAGCTGCGGGCTCACCGCTGGCGGCGCAATTTCTATCGCGATTGAACCGGCCCGCAGCGGGGCGCGACCGCAGCGCCCTGATCGGATTTCGCACGTTCGGAGGAAACTTATGCCGGATACGTTCGTCAGCGTTCGTTATATGGTCGATGACGTGGAGGCTGCGATTGCCTGGTACTCGACCCATCTCGGTTTCACGGTTCAGTCAAACTTTGCGCCGGCCTTCGCCGATGTGCGACGGGGAGCGTTGCGGCTGCTGCTGAGCGGACCGACAAGCTCGGCCGGGCAACCGATGCCCGACGGGGAAAAACCGCGACCTGGCGGCTGGAACCGGATACATCTGATCGTCGACGATCTGCCGGTTGAGGTCGAGCGGCTGCGCGCCGCCGGCGTCCGGTTTCGCAACGACATTGTCAGGGGCCCCGGAGGAGCACAGATCCTGTTGATCGACCCCTCCGGAAATCTCGTTGAACTGTTCCAGCCGGCGCAAGGATGAGCCTGCGCTCGCCGGCGGAAGCGTTGCTCAGCCGGCGCTGGTGTCGACCACCTCGAAGTCGTGGGTGATCGTGGCGGTCTTGGCGAGCATTGCCGAGGCCGAGCAGTACTTTTCGATCGACAGCGAAACCGCGCGTTCGACCTTGTTAATCGATAGGCCACGTCCCTTGACGACGAAGTGCATGTGAATGCGGGTAAAGACCCGGGGCTCGGTTTCGGCGCGGTCGGCGTCGAGCTCGACGACACAATCCTCGACCGGCTCGCGGCCCTTTTCGAGGATGTGCACGACATCATAGGCCGAGCAGCCGCCGGTGCCGATCAGCACCAACTCCATGGGGCTTGGTCCCGGCGTGCGCCCTTCCTCACCGAACGCCGTACCCAATACGACCTTGTGGCCACTTCCGGATTCTCCCACAAAGGTCCGGTCTTCCACCCATTTGACGCGCGCTTTCATGTGTCTCGTCCTGTTGCTCATGTGCCGTGATCTCTGGCCGCGGTTGGCCGATGATCTTTCCTTGAGATAACGAGTCCCGGCAATTTCGCAAAGAGGCTGCCGCCGTTAATATGGCGGCTCGGCAGCGCTCATTGCGTGAACGGCAAAAGATCAGGGCATCTGGAATGATTGACACGAACGGACATGCTGAAGACCGATCGGGCGCCGTCGTCCGGCCACCCATAGTCTGGCTGGCCGCCGTCGGCGGTGGCCTGTTGCTGGATGGGGCCCATCCGCTGCCGTTCCTGCCGGGCATCGGCGCCGGTCGCCTGGCCGGGGTCGCCGTCTTCTTTGCCGCGGTCGCCCTTCTTATCTGGGCGGCGACGACGTTCCGCCGGGCGGGGACCGAAGTCCAGACCACCCGCCCGACGACGGCGATCGTCGAGGCTGGTCCCTACCGCTTCACACGCAACCCGATCTATGTCGCGATGTTTCTCGGCCTTGTCGGTCTGGCTCTGGCGTTCGACAGCTTTTGGCTTTTGATCCTGCTGGTGCCCTTTTACCTCGTCATCCGCCATGGCGTCGTTGCCCGCGAGGAGACCTATCTCGAACGCAAATTTGGCGAAGGGTACCTTGCCTACAAGGCGCGCGTCAGGCGCTGGCTCTAGCGGGATGGACCAGCGACGGAGCGCTGGACACAATCCTCAGGGCTCGCGCAAGCCGATCGACCTCGTCAGGAAGCAGCCCGGCGATGTTGATGCGACCATTGGCGGTCCCGTAGATGCCGAATTCCTCGCGCAGCCGGTTCATCTGACGCTGGTCGAGCGGCAACAACGAGAACATGCCTTTCTGTCGGCGTAACGCCTGGAACCTCTCCGGCGCTCCAAAGTGCGCCAGCGCATCGGCGAGATCGCTGCGGATACCCGCGACCCGCCTGCGGCACCCCTCGAGTTCCGCAAGCCAGGTTTGCGGTTCTTCGAGCAGTTGGGCAGCAACCGCAGCGCCGTGTTCCGGCGGCATGGAATAGTTGGCCCGCGTGATCCGCTCCAGTGTCGCACGAACGTTGGCAAGCGGTCCTGCGTCTTCGGCGATCACCATCGCCACACCCGTCCTTTCGCAATAGAGCCCCATGTTCTTGGAGCAGCTTGCCGCCACGAGGACTGTGTCGAGTTCGCTTGCAAAATGGCGCAGGCCGACAGCATCTTCCTCGATCCCGTCGCCAAAGCCCTGGTAGGCCATGTCGATGAGGGGGATAAGCCCCTTGTCCTTGCAGAGCGCGGCAAGCTGGCGCCATTGTTCGAGCGACGGATCGATGCCGGTGGGGTTGTGGCAGCAGCCATGGAGCAGGACAACGTCACCTTTGCGGGCGTCCTCTAGATCCGCGGCGAGCGCGCCGAGGTCGAGGCCTGTTTCGGTTTCCTGCCAGCGGAAGGACCGCACCGCCAGACCGGCGGCCAGCATGATCGGACGGTGGTTCACGTAGCCGGGGTTGCTGTTCCAGATCGTCGCATCGGGCGAAACGAGGGCGATGAAATCGGCAAGAATCCGCAGCGCTCCAGTGCCGCCGACCGTCTGGATGGTGCATTGGCGATCAAGCGCCTCGGTACCTTGTCCGAGAAGGAGTTTCGCCATTCCGTCATTGAAGGCTGTATTGCCCGACAGGGCCTTGTAGGACTTGGACATGGCCGAGGAAGCAAGCCGCGCCTCGGCATCCTGCACGGCACGCATGACCGGCGTTTGACCCGAGGCGTCGCGATAGACGCCGACGACGAGGTCGATCTTGTCGGCCCGGCGATCCTGGCGGAACGCGCTGAGGAGAGCCCACAATGGATCGGGTTCGGCGAGTGGCAGAGCGGCGAGCATCTTGAATCTCCCTGAGTTCAGTTGCGGTTTGCCAGGATCACGCCGGACGTGATCACGGCGATGCCGATGGCGGTCGCAAAGGCGAGCGGTTCGCCAAGGACCGGTATGGCGAGAAGGCTTGCAAGCGCTGGCGCGAGCGAGCCGATGGTGGCGCTTCTGGCAGCGCCGAGCCGCGATATCGCAAAAGCGTAGCCGACGGTCGAAACCAGGCCGACCCCGAGCCCCTGAACCAGAATGAAGGGGAGCGCCTGATGCCAGGAAAACTGGCCGATATGGCTGGTGACGGCGCCGGTGAGAACCAGAGCCAGGAGGATGATCAGCGAGCCGATTGACAGGAGCAGCCCGTTGGCGATCGCATCCACTCCGGTCCGTCTCAGACCGATCGTATAGGCGCCCCAGATGAGGCTCGCGACCAGCAGGAAACCGACGCCGCGCAGGCTTTCGGCCGTTACCGCATGCTGTTGCCCGGCGACGATCCCGGTGACGCCGGCAAGGATCAACGCGAGCGGCAGCCAGCGCTTCTTCGCGACGGTCTTTCGCTCGAGCAGGAAGGCGATCAACGCGACGGAAACCGGCGTCGTGCCGGCGACGAGGGCGCCGACATAGGCTGCCGACGTCGCCTTGGCGCCTTCGGACGCGATGAAAAAGAACGGCACGCCGCCGAGCAGGACCAGTGCCGCGTCCCTTGGCCTAACCTTGCGGAGCGTCGCGAGCCGCTGCGGTATAGCCGGCAGCAGGGCGATGATTGGAACAGCGAAGCGGATGAGGGCGACGTCGGCGGTGGCAAGCGGCGAGGCGCCGATCGCCCGCATGGAGAGCGCAAAACCTGCCCAGACCAGCACGACGACGGCGAGCACGGCGTAGCCTGCGGTCATGGGTGTCAGCCATGGCTTCCGCGATGGGTGGAATTCGGACGTCGCGTCGGTCATGCGGAAGCCTCATTGTCTCAGTGGCTTGCATGATATGCTTCTCTCTCTGCTCGTTTCTTGCTATTTCGTCGACAGCTGAAGGATGGGTTGGCAGAATCTGCCAAGATGGAGAGGGAAATGGACGAGAAAGACAGGCAGATCATCTGGGCCCTGCAAAAGGACGGGCGCCTTTCCAATCAGGACCTGTCGGAGAAGGTCGCTCTCTCGCCTTCGCCCTGTCTCAGGCGCCTGCGCCTGCTCGAAGAGGCAAAGGTCATCACGGGTTACACGGCGATCGTCGACGAAGAGGCCTATGGCCTGCCGATCACCGCCTTCGTGCGCATCCGGCTTGAACGCCACTCCGAGGCGTCGGTCGCCGCGTTCGAGCGCAAGGTAAAAACGATCGACAATATCCAGGATTGTTACGTCATGACCGGCGAAGCCGACTATCTGCTGCGGGTTCTGGTCAAGAGCCTCAAGGACTATGAGCAGTTCGTGCGCAATCAGCTGCACAGCATCGAGGGTATCGCGGCGATCGACACCAGCTTTGCCTACGGCACCGTCAAACGGGCGACGGTCTTTCCACGCATGTGACCGGCGAAGGTGCTGCGGCTCCAGCCGACGGACCGCAGCCGCAGCTTCAGATCGGCAGAAGCGCGTCCGGCTTGACGTCGCCAACCGACGCGTAGGTATGGGTTTCCCTAACTCCGGGCAGCGGCAGGATCACCCGCTCCAGAAAGTCCTGAAACAGAGACATGTCGGCAATCCGCGCCTTGACCAGGTAGTCG
Source organism: Ensifer sp. (assembly GCF_035999185.1). Lineage (GTDB taxonomy): Bacteria > Pseudomonadota > Alphaproteobacteria > Rhizobiales > Rhizobiaceae > Ensifer. The sequence continues at coordinate 216,827 of NZ_DASYHB010000170.1, forward strand.
AAGCCGCCGATCACCATGTGGCATTCGAGGACCTCCGGCGCCCTCGCCACGGCCTCGGAAAACCGCTCGAAAATATGCGGTGCCGTGTGGTCGAGCCGCACCTGAATGAAGACCACCGTCCCGCGCCCGATCTTCTTTGGATCGAGGATAGCCCGGACGGTCTTCACGTAGCCATCCCGGAAGAGGCGCTTGACACGCTGGCTGGTGCCCGTCGGCGAAAGGCCGACCCGGTCCGCCAACTCAAGCGTGGTGCGCCGGCCATCTTCCTGAAGCAGCCTTAAGAGCGTGCGGTCGATCGTGTCGAGACCCGGAATTTCGTTACTCACGCTCTCTGAGCTCCAATTAAGTGAGTTTCACTCAAAATCATCGCAATCAATATATTTCGCCACACTCATACGAGCAATACCATGCCGTTGTCGCAGTCGCAGAAGGAGAGGGCGGTCGTCATGGAGGCAAGCCTGCGTGGTACGATGGTGGGAGTTGGGGCAGACAGTCGGCGGCTGGCGATACTGGCGGGCTTTGCGGTCGTCGCAATCACCACAGTCCAGTTCGTTGCGGCCCGCTTCAGCCTGAAGGGTGATCTGACGGCCGCCGACATCGTCAGCTTGCGGTTTGCGGGGGCAGCGCTTGTTTTCCTGCCGTTGCTCCTAAAGACCGGCACGGCAAAACTGAAAGCGCTCGGTTGGCGCAGGGCGGGTCTCATGGCGCTGCTGACCGGATTGCCCTACCCACTGATCATCAACCAGGGGCTCTCGATGGCGCCCGCCGCCCATGCGGCGGCGCTTTCTCCGGCCGTGATCGTTTTCTTTTCCTTCCTGTTCTCGCGCATCGTCTTCAAGGACAAGATCTCCAGGGCGCGCCTGGCCGGCATCGCGATGATCATTGCCGGCCTCATGTTGTTCGTTGTCCAGCAGGGAGTGGGTGGCGGCGAGACCGTGCGCGGCGACCTGCTGTTTGCCGGGTCGGGCATCATGTTTGCCGCCTATGCGGTGCTGGTGCGCCGCTGGTCCGTCGATGCCGCGACCGCGACGATCGCGGTGGTACTGCTCTCCTGCCTGCCGCTGCCGCTTCTGCACGTGCTCGCGCCGAGCGGGCTTGCCACGGCCTCGATCGGCGAAGTTGGCACGCAGTTCGTCATTCAGGGGTTTCTTGCCGGTGCGCTTTCGAGCGTCCTCTATACCTATGCGGTCCGCCAGCTGGGTCCGCAGCCGGCGTCGCTGTTCATGCCGTGCATACCGGTGACGACGACCGCCGCAGGCATGGTCGTTCTCGGCGAGGTCCCGACGGTCCTCCAGATCGTTGCAATCGCCATCATCACGTCAGGGATGATCTTCCCGATCCTGAAGCGATCCTAGCGAATTTTCGGCGGACGGCGGCCTATTTCTGCGCCTGCTCGGCTGTCATCGGCTTTACCGGCGCGCCGGGGAAGATCTTCTGCAGATTACCAGATATCACCTGGTCACCCTCCGAAACGCCTGATGTCAGGCCGATGAGGTCGCCGCTGGTCGGGCCAGGCACGACCAGCCGCTGTTCGACGACGTCGCCCTTGCCGACCACATAGACGTATTTGCCGAGTTGGCTCGATCCAAGCGCTGTCTCCGGAACCATCAGCAGGTCCGGCTCGTCGCGCACCTTCAGGCGAACGCGGACATACTGGCCGGGGAGCAGCGAAAGGTCGGAATTGTCGATCGTCGCGCGCGCCACGATCGTGCCGGTGTTGCCCTCCACGGTGTTGTTGATAAAGCTGAGGTCGCCGCGGTAGCGCGGTTCGGTATCGCCGGGAAGCAGCACTTCGGCCTCCACCTTGCCTTTTGCGCGGGCCTTCTGGATGGCGGCAAGCTCGGTCTCGCTCGGATTGAACGAGACGTAGATCGGTGAAAGCTGGACGAGATTGTTGAGCGGCGTACCGGCGGTGCTGCTGACGAGCGTGCCCTCAGGCGCCTGGTTGCGGCCCAGCCGACCGGCAAACGGGGCGCGGATCTCGGTGTAATCGAGGTTGATTTCGGCGGTGCGCACGGCAGCGTTGGACATAGCAAGGGCTGCTTCTGCCTGATGCACGGCGCTCTGGCGCTGGTCGAAGGTGTCTTTGTCCAGATAACCGGTGGTGGCAAGCTCGTTGCCGCGCGTGAGGCTGGACCGAAGATAGGCGAGCGATGCCTCGTCGCGTTCGACCTGCGCCTTCGCCTGGTCAAGTTGGGCGCGATAGTCGCGTGCGTCGATCCGGTAGAGGAGGTCGTTCTCCTTGACATCAGAGCCGTCGGGCGCCGCCTGAGAGGCGACGTAACCCGATATCTTGGCGCGAAGCGTCACGTTGCGAATTGCCTCGGTGCGCGCGGAGTAGTCGAGATAGATCGGGATCGTCTTCTTGACGACTGCGGCGACGGGGACGGGCATCGCCTGCTGTGCCGGGGGCACGGCGGCACCCGCATCGCCGCCCTTGAGCTCAAAGCCGCCGTTCTTGTAGTGATAGGCCGCAGCGAGAGCGGCGATTGCGACCGCTGCTGCAAGAACCAGTTTCGAACCACGCATGTCAGGCTCCAATTGCTATTCCGCCGCTTCCGGTTCGTGGCTCTGGCCGATGGGTTTCGACGAGACCCCTTCGCGCCACCGCTCGATGACAGCGTAGAAAACCGGGACGAAAATGAGTGTCAGTATCGTTGCGGCCAGCATGCCGCCGAAGACGGTGGTGCCGATCGATTGCCGGCTGGCGGCACCCGCGCCCTTGGCATACATCAGCGGCAGAACGCCGAGGATGAAGGCGAAGGCCGTCATCAGGATCGGCCGCAGGCGCAGCCGTGCGGCTTCGGCTGCGGCCGCCACGACGTCGAGCCCCTCCTCGCGCCGGCGCCTTGCGAACTCGACGATCAGGATGGCGTTCTTGGCGGCAAGTCCTACCAGCATCACAAAGCCGATCTGCGAATAGACGTCGATCTGCATTCCGCGCAGCCACAGCGCCAACAGCGCGCCGAGCAGCGCCAGCGGCACTGACAACAGCACCATGAACGGCATCGACCAGCTTTCGTACTGGGCAGCCAGGATCAGGAAGCAGAAGACGAGCGCGAGCGCAAAGACGAGTGCGGCGATCGAACCTGCGCGGATCTCCTGATAGGTAATGCCGGTCCACTCGAATGTGTAGTCCCGCGGTAGCGTTGTCTTTGCGACGCGCTCCATCGCCGCCACCGCCTGGCTTGAGCTGAAGCCGGGCGCCGCCGCACCGTTGATGAGCGCCGAGGGGTAGTTGTTGTAGTGGGTGATGGTTTCGGGGCCGACCGTTGACCGGAAGGTACCAAGCGTGTTGAGCGGCACCATTTCGCCTTGGCTGTTGCGCACATAGAGGCGCGACAGATCCGTCGCCGAAGCACGCGCCCCCTGGTCGGCCTGGAGCGTCACACGGAAGGTGCGGCCAAACAGGTTGAAGTCGTTGACGTAGAGCGAGCCGAAATAGATCTGCAGCGTGTTGAAGATGTCGGGCAGGCTCAAACCCAGCAGCTTTGCCTTGTCGCGGTCGAGATCGTAGTCGAATTGCGGGCTTGAGGTGCTGAAGGTGCTGAACAGCTGGTAGGGGTTGATCTCCGGCTGCTTGCGCGCCTCGGCGATCAGCGCCTGTGTCGCTTCGCTCAGCGCCTGCGCGCTGCGCCCGCCGAGATCCTCGACCTGGAACTCGAAGCCGCCGGTCGCGCCGAGCCCCTGGATCGAAGGTGGATCGAACGCGAGAACCAGAGCATCCGGGATCTGCAGCAATTGCGGCATCACAGTCTCACGCAAGACTGACGCCCCCTGCTCGGGCGGGCGCTCGTCCCATGGTTTCAGCACGGCGAATTGCACGGCGGAATTCGACTGGGCGGCAAAGGACAGGAAGTTGAAACCGACGACAGAGCCGACGAAATCGACACCGGCGGTCTTGCGCAGGATCTCTTCCGATCGCCTGGCGACCGCTTCGGTGCGCTCCAGCGAGGCGCCGTCCGGCAGCTGGATGACGACGAAGAAATAGCCCTGGTCCTCGACCGGCAGGAAGGTCGACGGGATGCGCTGCCAGAGCGCATAGGTGGAGCCGACGGCGACGAGGAAGAGGGCAAACAGCGCCCAGCGCCAGCGCACCAGCCCGGCGACACTGCGGGCATAGGCGTGCGACAGCGCATGAAAACCGTCGTTGAACCAGCGGAAAAGGGCGAAGCGCGGCTCACCGCGATAGCGCAGGAAGGCGGCGCTCAGCGCCGGGCTGAGGGTCAGCGAATTGAAGGCGGAGAAGGCGACGGAGATCGCGACCGTGAGTGCGAACTGGTTGTAAAGACTGCCGGCAACGCCCGGAATGAAAGCGACAGGGATGAAGACGGCAAGCAGAACGGCTGTCGTTGCGATGATCGGGCCGGTCACCTCCTGCATCGCCTTTTTGGTGGCTTCAAGCGGTGGCAGGCCGGCCTCCAATTGGCGCTCGACGTTTTCGACGACGACGATCGCGTCGTCGACGACGAGGCCGATGGCGAGCACCATGCCGAGCAGGCTCAGCATGTTGAGCGAGAAGCCGAAGAGGTACATGACGACCAGCGTCGCGATCAGCGACACGGGGATGGCGATCGTCGGGATGATCGTCGTGCGCAGGTTCTGCAGGAATATGAAGACGACGAAAACGACGAGCGCGAGCGCCTCCAGCAGCGTATAGACGACATCCTTCATCGCCGCCGAGACGAAGCGCGTGGTGTCGTAGAACATGTGGTATGCGATACCCGCCGGGAAACGTTCAGACAGCTCGTTCATCTTCGCCTGGACGCGGCTTTGCAGGTCGAGCGCGTTGGAACCAGGCCCCTGGAATACGGCGAGAACCACGCTCTCCTTGCCATTGAAGGTGACCGACGAGGAATAGAGCAGCGCGCCGAGCTCGATGCGGGCCACGTCGCGCAGCCTTGTCGTCGCTCCCGTCGTCGGGTCGGCCCTAAGCACGATGTCGCCAAATTGCGACGGATCACTCAGGCGGCCGAGCGCGTTGATCTGCATCTCGAAAGGCGTGCCTACAGGCGCCGGCGACTGGCCGATCTTGCCGCCTGCGACCTGGATGTTCTGTTCGGCGATGACATTCTGGACGTCGGCGGCGGTGACGCCGAGATTGGCCATGCGGTCGGGGTCGAGCCAGACCCGCATCGAGTAGCGCCGCTCGCCGAAGAGCTGGACGTCGCCGACGCCCGGCAGGCGCTTCAGGGGATCGAGGATCTGCAGGTAGGCGTAGTTGCTGACCGAGGCGAAATCGACCGAATCGTCTGGCGAATCCAGGCTGACGAGTACGGTGAAATTGGGGATCTGCTTGGCGATCGTGACGCCGGTCTGGTTGACGAGGGCCGGAAGCGAGGAGGCGGCCTGCGATACGCGGTTCTGGACGTCGAGCGCCGCAACGTCGATCGGGTAGCCGACTTCGAAGGAGATGATGATCCGCGACGAACCGTCGTTCGAACTCGTCGAGGTCATGTAAAGCATGCCCGGCACGCCGTTGATCTGCTGTTCGAGCGGCGTGGTCACCGTATCGGCGACGACCTGGGCGCTGGCGCCGGGATAGTTGGCGGCGACCACGATCTGCGGCGGCGTCACGTCGGGAAACTGCGAGATCGGCAGCAGGAAATAGCAGATGCCGCCGGCGAGCGTCATGATGATGGCGATCGCCGATGCGAAGATCGGCCGGTGGATGAAGAAGTCGATCATGGTCGGATCGATCCTTGTGGGGCAATGCCCATTCGGCGGGGGGCATCTCGGGAGTTCGTGAAACCGGGCTCGCGCAGGCACGCCGCGCCGGCCCTCCGGTCAGCAGCGCAGGTCTTCGCCTTCAGCCCATCCAGCATGCGCATCATAAGGCTCCGGCACGTCGCCACGATGGGTCGAGCCGACCCGCATCAGGCACGTGATCAAATTTTTCTAAGTCCGTGCGGTGTGCACTCTGGCTGAAAGACGCCTGACGACCGCGCCCACCGACATTGCGCTCGAAATTTTTCTGCGGTTACCGAAATGTCTTGAAAGCGTATGGGGCAGCAGACCCGTGCTCGTGCCGCTGCCGAAAATGTTACTGGTCGGTAACAGGGCCGCATGTTATCGATCGCTTACGGGGCGTCAAGGGGCAAGATTTCCATACGGATTTCGCCGGATCGCATGCGATGACAACGGATTTCTGCAAGAAACCACGCCGATCCCCGCGCGAGCGTATCATCGAGGCCGCGCGCGATCTCTTTCGCAGGAACGGCATTCGCGGGACCGGCGTCGACGCCATTGCCGACGCGGCCGACAGCAACAAGATGACACTCTACCGGCACTTCAATTCGAAGGACGAACTCATCGTCGAATGCCTTTATCGCGCCGGCATGGAGATGGACGGCTTCTGGCAGGAGCTGGAGGAGGCGCATCCCGGCGACGGACTGATGCAGCTCAGAACGTGGGTCCGATCGCTCGCCGCGCATCTCGATGACGACAGTTGTCACTGCGAAATGATGAGTGCCGCCGTTCAGTTGACCGACGAAGACCATCCGGGCCGATCGCTCATCCGGACGTTCAAGGATGCACAGCGCGACCGCGTGGTCGCGCTCTGTCACAAGGCTGGCATTGCGGATGCCGAACTGCTGACAGACACCTTGCTGCTGTTGATCGAGGGCGCGCGCGCCACCCAGAAAAGCTCCGGCGTGATGGGGCCGAGCGCCCGGTTTGCCGAGATTGCCGACGCGGCAATCCTGTCCTTCGCCAAGGGGGACATCGGCATAGGCAGGCGTGCCTAACGCGCGGCCGGCCAATCCGGGTGATGGCTGTCGATCACGAAGACATGGCTGTGCCTGTGTCCCTTGCCGGACCGCGTCGCGCCGGCAAGGTGAGGATGGTGCTCGTCGAGTTCATGATGGGTGTGCTCGATCTCATCGGGATCATGCGCCGGCCAGAGCCGCGTTGCGACGACCATGGCCGCAGCCGCGATGACGCCGAGCGTCGCGAACGTTGCGGGCATGCCGACGGTTGCGCCAAGCCAGCCCGCGAGCGGATAGGTGATCAGCCAGCAAGCGTGCGACAGCGCAAACTGCGCGGCAAAGAGGGCCGGCCGGTCTTCGGGATGCGCCGAACGCCGCAAAAGCCGGCCGGAGGGTGTTTGCGTCAACGAATAGCCAAGGCCGATCAGCGCCCAGAGCGGCAAAAGCAGCCCGTAGTGCGAAACCGCGACGCCCATGAACAGACCGGCCACGAGAATGGCGGCGCCCGAAAACATGGCCACCCGGTCTGCGGTCGTCTCGAGAAGACGGGGCAGTAGGAGGGCGGCGAGCATCGAGCCGCCGCCGAAGGCGGCAAGTGCGACCGCCGTGTCGCTCTGGCTCAGACCGAACTTCGCCTGGACCAGTACGACCGTGTTGACGATGACCATTGATCCCGCCGCAGAAACGGCGAGGCAGAGTGCAAGCAGGCCCTGAAGCCGCGGTGTCGCCAGATAGATGCGCAAGCCCCGCGTCGTCCGCTCGTATATGCCGCGCCGCTCGCTCGGTCTCGGGCTCGGAAGGCCGACGGACAGGACGAGAGCCGCCGAGGCAAGGAAGCCGATGACCGTGCCGGCAAACAGGTTGTGAAAGTTGATGACCGTCAGCAGTGCCGCAGCAAGCATCGGACTGGCCACGCTTTCGAGGTCATAGGCAAGCCGCGAAAGCGAGAGCGCGCGCGTGTATTCCTTCTCGTCAGGCAGGACGTCGGGAATGGTTGCCTGGAAGGTCGGGGTGAAGGCGGCCGACGCCGACTGCAGTACAAAGATCAGTACATAGACCTGCCAGATCTCGGTCACGAACGGCAGGAGAAGCGCAATGGCGGCGCGCACCAGGTCGAGAGAAACGAGCATGGCGCGGCGGGGAAGCCGCTCGGCAAAGGCAGCGGCGATCGGCGCGACACCGACATAGGCGATCATCTTGATCGCGAGCGCCGTGCCGAGCACGGCACCTGCGTCCGCGCCCGCCAGATCGTAGGCAAGAAGCCCCAGCGCCACGGTCGCGAGACCGGTGCCGACAAGGGCGATCATCTGCGCCAGAAACAGATGTCGATAGGTGCGGTTGGCGAGAATCTGCAACATGACGGTTTGGCTTGTTTTCTCGGATTTGCGGTGCAGTCAGAAACCAGGCTCGGTCTCACAGATACTTGGTGATCGCCTTGAAGTCTTCGATCGACTGACGCTGGTCCCGGGGAAGCGCGCCGATCGTGTCTTCAAGGCAATGATCGAGATGATCCTGGATCAGGGTTCTTTTCGCCTGGCTGATCGCCTTTTCGACGGCGTGCAGCTGCTGCGCGATGTCGAGACAGGGGCGGCCACCTTCGATCATGGCGATGACGCTCTTCAGGTGTCCTTCCGCGCGCTTCAGCCGCTTGACGATATCCGGGTGGGTTTCGTGTTTGTGATCGTTCATTCCCTTATCCTATCCAGGGGGATAGGATAAGGTCAAGAGCGCGTAAACAGGATGCGTGCATGCCCCGCCCGATCGGCTCGATCGTGGACGTCCTCGACGCCGGATGTTCGGTTTACGGCATCCGGCCCCCCGGCCGTCCGGGGCAGGTCGCTCGGCGGCAATAAGTGTGGCACCAGCGCGGAAACGAGAGTAGCTTGAAAGGCTGGGCGGCTGGACCTTTCATGGTCCTGACCAACGCAAGAGCGAGGCCTTCTACACCTTCGGGAGAGGTGGTTATGGAAGCAATTCGCGCAGAACGGCGGCTGGTTGCCATTCTTGCCGTCGACATTGTTGGTTATTCGCGACTTATGGAAGCCGACGAGGCCCGAACCCTGGCAGCCATCAAGGCGTGGCGTTCCGAAATCTTCGATCCCTTGATGGACGACTATCACGGACGCATCGTGAAGCTGATGGGCGATGGGGCGATCGTGGAATTTGGCTCCGTCGTTGACGCCGCCGCTTGCGCTGTTGCATCACAAGCGAAGATTGCGGCGCGCGAGCACGATGTTGCCGCCGAGCATCGGCTTCTCTTTCGCATGGGCATCAATCTCGGAGACGTGGTCGTCGACGGGGATGACCTGCTCGGCGACGGCGTCAACGTTGCGGCTCGCCTAGAGCAGATGTGTGAGCCAGGAGGACTTTTCATCTCCGGCACTGCTTTCGATCATCTGCAGGGCAAGTTCGAACTGCCGCTGGAGTTTATCGGTGAACAGCATGTGAAAAACATCCAGAGGCCTGTCCGTGTCTACCGGGTGAGATTTGCGGGAGACACGAGGCCTCGGCGCTTCGCCGCCGGGAGCTTTCACCGTTGGAGAACTCCCGCGGTTTTGGTTCTCCTCGTGCTTGTTGGCGCTGCTGCTGTCTGGCTGGTCCAGAGGCGCGAGAGTGCCGACGCGGCCTCCGTTGCGCAGATGGCTTACCCGTTGCCCCAAACGCCCTCCATCGCCGTCCTGCCATTCGACAATCTCAGCTCTGACGCGGGAGAGAGCTATTTCGCCGACGGGATGACCGACGACCTCATCACCGAACTGTCGAAACTGTCCGGCATCTTCGTGATCGCGCGCAACTCGACCTTCACCTACAAGGGCAAGCCCACCAAGGCGCAACAGGTGGCCAAGGATCTGGGCGTCCATTACATCCTCGAGGGCAGCGTGCGCCGAGAAGGGAACCATGTTCGCGTCAATGCCCAGCTGATCGACGCGATCGACGGGCATCACCTCTGGGCCGAGCGCTATGACGGCGAAATGAGTGGCGTCTTCGGGCTGCAGGACAGGGTGATCGGACAGATCGTGTCGACACTCTCCGTCAAGTTGACGAGCGCCGAGCGAAGCGTTGCAGAGGTACCGGAAACGACGAATCCGCAGGCCTATGACATGCTGTTGCGGGGATGGGACCATCTTCGCCGCGACAGCGAAGCCGAAACGGCGACGGCAACCGCTTTCTTCCAGAAGGCGATCGTGCTCGATCCGAACTATAGCCGCGCCTATGCGTCACTGGCGGCTGCAAACTGGCGGACGAGCATTTTGTCCTGGGATTTTCACCGTCGGGAGACCGCCTCCAAAAACCTCACCAGAAATCTGGCAAAGGCAATGGAGCGGCCGACGCCGCTTGCCTATGCGATATCTGCCCAGGTGCTTGCGCAGCAGGAACGTTATGACGAAGCGTTCGCCGCCATCGACCGGGCGATTAAACTCGCGCCGAACGATCCCGACAACCGTGTCGGCATGGCCCGGATACTCAACGCGACCGGGCATGCGGTGGAGGCGGAACAGCAGGCCCGCCTGGCGATGCGGTTCGATCCCCACCCAACGCGGGCAACGCTGCGCATGCTCGCGGTCTCGTTCTTTTCCCAGGGAAAGTACGCTGAGGCCGCCGACACGTTTGAACGCGCAATCGGAGCAAAGTCCGATCTCCGGGCGGACTATGCCACTTTGATATCAGCCTACGGGCACCTCGCACGCGCGGACGGCATTCAGGCGCTGGTAGACCGGTACAACAAGCTGTCGATCTCCTTCCTGGGCGATCCGCTCACCGTGCAGGAAAGTGCCTATGACTGGTACGGCAGCGCGTTCGGCTATCACAGGCCCTACATCGCGCTCGTGCAGGAGGGACTTCGCAAGGCAGGAATGCCCGAGGGGGCCGGTACGGACCTCGCGCTTGCCGACTACGTGAAGTTCATGGCGCTGACGAAAGGCGAACTGAGCGTCGACAGAACGATAAAAATCGATGTGGCGGAGGCCAAGGCGCTGCTTGCGCGCGGCGTGCCCTTCATCGACGTGCGGGCTTCACTCAACTATGACAACGGCCACATCCCCAAGGCCGTCAACCTGTCGCTCGTCACCGGTCTGACAAAGGAAAGCCTCGCCAAGGTTGCGGGAAAGGACGACGAGGTCGGCTTCTACTGTCAGGGCAAAAGCTGCACCTATGCCGCCTATGCCTCGGCCAAGGCCATCGCCTGGGGCTACACGCGGGTCTACTACTTTGCAGGCGGATATCTGGAATGGGATGACGAAGGCTACCCGCTCGTGATCGAAGTGAACCGGTAGCGCGGGCGCACATGACCCTCTGACGTTATATATGGCCTCTTCATGCCTATGGTCCGCCGATCGAGGTGATCACCCGCAGGCCACGAATTGGATGGTTGCCGGCGCCTGTGACAGCAAGAACGCTCCCGTCGCGGCGCGTCCACATTCCAAATTCATCGCCGCTTTCGCGTGGTGCCAGGCGTGTAGTTTCGAAACCTCGCGAGCGATCGCCGCAGTTTCGTGATGTTGTGCGTTGCCTGTTCGATGACGAGCAGATGCTTTTCGTCCTCCAACGCAATGGCACTCCCGCATTGTTCGCATGGGAGTTCGTCATTGGCTTTCACCCATGCGACGCGTTGACTGTTTTCATGGCCGCACTCTGGGCACGGAATATCGACTTCGTTGGACATGGCGCCTCTCTCATTAAGGCCAGATAGCAACACAGCCAAAATCGAGGAGCAATGATTACGCGATTACACAATTGGGGTTACCACTGTTGCCCTTTCGAGGGATATCGGGCCTTTTGCAGCGCTCGCGCCATCACGTCGTAGACAAGGTTGAAACAGGCGTGGGCCTTGGATCGCCCCTGCTCACGAGCGCGCGAGACGTCGTTCGAGACCACGCCGGCCGCGTTCCATCACCACGCCATGGTTCCAGCGGAATACCGGCTTGAGCACGAAAGAAAGCCTGATCATCCAGGGTTTTGTGACCTCGACGATCCAGTCGTAACGCACCCGGCAGCGGGCGCCTTCGGGCTCAAGCGTCCACCGGCCGATGCCGTCGAGTTCGCCCGAAGCCCTGCCTTCGATCAACGAAAGCGGTTCGATCCTCACGGTCTCCATCTCGAATGCAAGTTCGTAGGGCAAGGCCGTTACCCATTCCAGCCGACGAACGGCGCCGACGCCGTGTTCGTCGCCGTCACGCAGAAGAGAAACCCGCTTCACCGATGGCCACCAGTCCGGCCACGCCTCCGGCGTGCTCAATTCCCGCCACACGTCTTCCACCCGGGCATCGAGGGTCCACTGCGTGACGAGATGGAATTCGGTGAGAGACATCATCAGTCCTCTTCGATCCGCCGACAGACTTTGGCCGTCGGCGGCGACGCGGGAACAAAAGCGCCTACTGGTCAGCGCATCTGGCCGCCTGATACTCGCTCGATTCAGATAGACGATCCGCCTATCGGGTCGCTTCTGCAAGCGCCGCCTGATCGATCGAACCCGCTTCGAGATCGCAATCTGGCCGTCCGGTGCGCTTGTCTTGGCGCGGCCGGATGCGCAATCGAAAAAGGGCATGCGGGTTATCTGCCCGCATGCCCTTTTCGTCGGTTCCCTTGGCTGGAACGTTAGGCCGCGCGTGCCGCGGCCGCGAGCGGCTCCAGATCGTCGACGACCTTGTCGCCGTTGTAGACGGTCTCGTCGAGGATGCCCTCGCGCTTGGCGACGATCGTCGGCACCAGCGCCTGGCCGGCGACGTTGACAGCGGTGCGGCCCATGTCGAGGATAGGGTCGATGGCAAGCAGCAGGCCGACGCCTTCGAGCGGCAGGCCGAGCGTCGACAGCGTCAGCGTCAGCATGACGGTCGCACCGGTGAGGCCAGCCGTTGCGGCGGAGCCGAGCACCGAGACGAAGACGATCAGGACATATTCCTGGATCCCGAGCGGGACGCCAAAGAACTGCGCAATGAAGATTGCCGAGATCGCCGGGTAGATGGCAGCGCAGCCGTCCATCTTGGTGGTCGCGCCGAGCGGAACGGCGAAGGCGGCATATTCACGCGGCACGCCGAGGCTCTTTTCGGTCACGGTCTCGGTGACGGGAAGGGTGCCGACCGAGGAGCGCGAAACGAAGGCGAGCTGGATCGCGGGCCAGGCGCCGGCGAAGAACCGCGACGGCTTCAGCCCATGAGCGACGAGCAGTGCTGGATAGACCACGAAGAGCACGATGGCGAGGCCGATATAGACGGCCGCGGCATACCAGGTCAGCTGCGCGAGCGTTTCCCAGCCGTACTGGGCGACGGCGCGGCCGAGCAGGCCGATCGTGCCGATCGGGGTCAGTCGGATCACCCACCAGAGGATCTTGCGCACGATCGCGAGCAGCGACTGGTTGAAGACGAGGAACGGCTTGGCGGCGTCGCCGACCTTCAGCGCCGCGGCGCCGACGGCGATCGAGACGACGAGGATCTGCAAGACGTTGAAGTTCAACGAAGTGGCGGCACCGTTGTCGGTGAGCTTGGTGCTGGCTTCAAGGCCGAGCATGTTGGCGGGCACGAGGCCCTTGAGGAAGTCGAGCCATGAGCCCGCATAGGAAGGCGCCTTCGCGGCTTCCTGCGAGACCGCAGAGCCGATGCCCGGCTGGATGGCGAGACCAAGCGCAATCGCGATGACGACGGCGATCAGCGAGGTGATCGCGAACCATAGAAGCGTCTGCCAGACAAGCTTGGCCGCATTCTGCAGAGTCGCGAGGTTGGCGATCGAGGCGACGATGGCGGTGAAGACGAGCGGCGGCACGAGGGCGCGCAGCAATTGCACGAAGATCGAGCCGATCGTCTGCAGCGTGACGGTCAGCCAGTTCGGGTTGCCGGCGGCGTCGGCGCCCATGTTGCGGGCGATGAGGCCGAGCAGGAGGCCGATGACCATGGCGGCGAGCACCTGGAAGCCGAAGGAGGCGTAGATCGGTTTTGATGGGGATTTGGCGGATGCTTGGGACACGTGCTGCACTCTCAACTGGATGGCGGCGGCCATAATTTGGGCAATAGCCGACGAAAGTGCTCAAGAATTAATCGAAGGACGGCGGGAAGATAAGGAACCCTTTGTCGCGCAAACCACTCAGAGTGGAATAATTTTCGCCGATCAAGCGGCGGCTGCCAAGGTTGACAGCGGCGCACCGCGGCTGCCTCGACGGGGCAACGTCCCTGGCCCCGCTCGTCTCTAATCGAGCGGGGCCAAAGGCTCGGCGAAGGGTCAGGCGGAGGCGTCCTTGACGAAATCGGTGGAGAGCGCAAGTTCGCGCCACGCGGCGAGCTCCGACGCGACGCTCGCATTCTGCTCCTCGATCACGGCGACCGTGTCGCTGCCGAAGGGCATGCGCAGCGGCGGGTTGGCCGAATTCACCAGGGTCACGATGCCGGCGGCGAGTTTTTGAGGGTTGCCGGGCTGGGCATGGTTCGCGCCGGCTGCGAAGTCACGCATGTTGCCGGCCGGCGTGCCGACATAGTCGGGGATCGCGGCAGCGCTGACCGCAAGCGAGTTCTCGGCAAGGAAGTCGGTGCGAAAGAAGCCCGGCTCGACGATCGTCACCTTGATGCCGAAGGGCTGAACCTCGGTGGCAAGCGATTCCGAAAGTCCCTCGACCGCGAACTTCGTCGAACCATAGACACCCCAGCCGGGATAGCCGAAGTAACCGCCGATGGACGAGAAGTTCAGGATATGGCCCGAGCGCTGCCGGCGCATGTGGGGCAACACGGCGCGGGTGACCTTGAGCAGCCCGAAGACGTTGGTGGCATAGAGCTTTTCGACCTCTTCGGCCGTTGCCTCCTCGACAGCGCCAAGCAGTCCGTAGCCGGCATTGTTGACGAGGATGTCGATGCGGCCGAAACGCTGGATGGCTGCTGCGGCCGCTTCCTTTGCCTGGGTTTCGTTGGTGACGTCGAGGGCAACGGCGAAAAGATTGGGGTGGGTGCCGAGCTGCTCGGTGACCGTGGCCGGATTGCGCGCGGTGGCGACGACGGCGTCGCCCGCCGCAAGGGCTTCCTTGGTCATCAGTGCGCCGAGGCCGCGTGATGCACCCGTGATAAACCAGACCTTCATGACGAACTCCTTTGAGGGTTTGACGGGTTCTTTCGGAGCCATTCGGCGTCCGCATCCCGTGCTGACGAGAGGAATTTGACGCAAAGTGCTTCACTGCATAAGATTCGTTATTCTCGAAACTATGATGAATGGTGCTCAGTAATGCGCGCGTCGGAACTTGCAGAACTCGCGGCCTTTGCCGCGGTTGCCCGGCACCGGAGTTTTCGCAAGGCGGGCGAGGAGAGGGGCGTTACCGCGTCTGCAATCAGCCATGCGGTGCTCAATCTCGAAAGCCGGATCGGCATTCGGCTCCTGAACCGCACGACACGCAGCGTCTCGCTGACGGAGGCGGGCGAGCTTCTGCAATCCTATGTCGACCCCGCCTTCGGCGAGATCGCCTCGGCGCTCGATGCGCTCAACAAGTTTCGCGATACGCCTTTTGGTCGTGTCCGGATCAACGTCCCGAATTCGATCGCGCCCTTCGTCATCGGTCACGTCATCGGGCCGCTGCTCGAGAACAACCCCAACCTCCAGCTTGAAATCAGCGCCACCGATCGTCTTGTCGATATCGTCGGCGAGGGGTTCGATGCGGGGATCCGTTTTGGCGAACGGGTCAGCGAAGGCATGATAGCCCTCAGGCTCAAGCAGCGGCTGCGCCTTGTCGTCGTCGGTTCACCCGCCTATTTCGCGCGCCGGCCGAAACCGGAGACGCCGCACGATCTGAAAAGCCACCTTTGCATCCAGAACATGTTCCCGTCCGGCGCGCGCTATGCCTGGGAGTTTGCAAAGGACGGGCAATCGGTCACCTTCAATCCGACCGGACCGCTGTCGCTCGATGATCACGAACTGATGGTCCAGGCGGCCGAAAGCGGCGTGGCGCTGGCCTATGTCTGGGAAAACCGGGTTACAAAGCAGATTGCGAGCGGCGCACTCATCCAGGTTCTGGATACGTGGTGCCAGCCGGAAGAGCCGCTTTATCTCTACTATCCGAGCCGCCGTCATCTGTCTGCGGGCTTCCGCGCCTTGATCGATGCGGTCAGGGATCAGGCGTGAAGCCGCTGGCGACGCGCCTTTAGAGCGATAGCGGACTAGCTCGTTCACACCGTGGCACAGCCTGTTCCCGGCCTGCGAACGGCCGATGAGCCCGTATCGTCTCCACAATAGCAAAAACATTTCACCTTCGCCGAGTTAGGGAGAAATCCTCTTTCTCTATAAAAGATGTAGATAATGTAAGCTGCCTGAGTGGTTGCGGCCTGGCGATGCGCCACGTCGGAGCACGCGGGCCCACCGGGCTTGCGGCAAAAAGAGGAGAGGATTGAGATGACACGCAAGATCCGGCTTGGAGCCTTTCTTCCCGGCGGCGGGCAGCATATTGCGGCCTGGCGCCACCCCGACCAGCCGGCCGACGGCGCGACCAGCTTCGAATTTCACAAGGAGTTGGCGCTGACGGCGGAACGCGGATTGTTCGATGCCTATTTCCTGGCCGACGGTCTGGCGATCGGTTTTGGCGGCGCACGTGAAGGCGGCAATGCGCGGGTGGCGGGCTTTGAGCCGGTGACGCTGTTTTCGGCGCTGGCGCCGCTGACCACGCATCTCGGCTTTATCGCGACCTCGTCGACCACCTATGAGGAACCCTACACCACGGCGCGCAAGTTCGCTTCGCTCGATCTCATCTCCGGCGGCCGTGCCGGCTGGAACGTGGTGACGACGACAGGCGATCCGACGGCGCAGAACTTCAACCGCGACACGCAGCTGCCCCATGCCGAACGCTATCGGCGTGCCGCCGAACATGTCGATGTCGTCAAGAAACTCTGGGACAGCTTCGAGGACGATGCCTTCGTCCGCGACAAGGAGACGGGGGTCTTCTTCGATCCGACGAAGCTTCACGACACGGACCATCGCGGCGAACACTTCAAGGTGCGCGGCCCGCTCAACATCTCGCGCTCGCCGCAGGGCCATCCCGTCATCGTGCAGGCGGGGCAATCCGACGACGGACGCGGGCTTGCAGCCGCAACGGCGGAGGTGATCTTCACCGCCCACCAGAACATCGAAACCGCTCAGGAATTCTATCGCGACATCAAGGCACGTGCCCGTGGCCTTGGCCGCAACCCCGATCACATCCTCGTCATGCCCGGCGTCTCACCGTTCGTCGGCAAAACCGAAGCCGAAGCGCGTGAGAAATACGAGCGCCTGACATCGTTGATCGTCGAGGAGGACGGGATCGGCCTGCTCAACGGCCTGACCGGCGGGACGCTGGATCTCCACGGCTACGACCTGGACGGCCCATTGCCGCCGGCTCCGCCGACCGAGGGGATGAAGAGCCGCCAGGCGCTGATCCGCCAGATCGCCGACGAGAATAACTTCAGCATCCGCCAGCTCTACCAATGGATCGCCTCGGCGCGCGGCCACTACACGATCGTCGGCTCTGCCGAGCAGATCGCCGACACCCTTCAGGCCTGGTTCGAAAACGAAGCCGCCGACGGGTTCAACATCCTGCCGCCCTGGTTTCCGACAGCACTCGACGATTTCGTCGAGCTGGTCATTCCGGAACTGCAGCGTCGCGGGCTGTTTCGCACGGCCTATGAGGGCAGGACGCTCCGGGAAAATCTCGGCCTTCCCTTTCCGGTCAACCGTTGGGCCGCCGCGCGAGCGGTCGTCCAGGCAGCGGAATGAGGCGCCGACATGTCGTATGAAAACGCCAATCCGTTTCTGCCGGCGGGCCTGGGGCGCAGTCGAGCCGACAGCCGCGCGCGCAATCCGCTCCCGGCCTCGCCGCCCACTCCAGCGCGCTGGCGCGGGTGGCTACCCGCCTTCGCCGCTCGCTACGGTGTCGTCGCCGCCTTTCTCGTGCTTTGGCAGGTCTCGAGCACGATCGGTTGGGTCAACCCCGCTGTCTTCCCGCCGCTCGACGTGATCGTCGCCGCACTTTGGGATGGCCTTGCGAGCGGTGCGCTGCTGGACGACATCGCCATCAGCTTGCAACGGTCGGGCATCGCCTTTGCCGCAGCCGTTGCCCTCGGCATTCCGCTTGGCCTCCTCATGGGCCAGGTCCGATTTATCGAGCAGGCTCTCGATCCGATCCTGCAGCTGTTCCGCCAGACCTCGGCGCTGGCGCTCTATCCGGTCTTCATCCTGCTTCTCGGTCTCGGCGAGACCTCCAAGGTGTTCGTGATCTTCTGGGCAACTTTGTTCCCGATCCTGCTGTCGACGATCGGCGGGGTCAAGGAGGTGGACAGGAAGCTGATCGAGATGGCGCGCACCTACGGCGCCGGACCGCTTGCGATCTTCCGCCGGGTGGTGCTGCCGGCCTCGGTGCCGGCGATTTTCGTCGGTCTCCGGCTCTCGGCCACCACGGCGCTGCTTCTCCTGATTGCCGCCGAGATGATCGGCGCCAACAAGGGCATCGGCTTCCAGGTCATGAATGCCCAGTACAATTTCCAGATCCCGCTGATGTTTGCCGCGATCCTGCTGCTGGCCCTGCTTGGGCTTGCGGCCAACGCCTTGCTTGTCCTGCTCCAGCGCAACCTCTGCCGTTGGTCACAGCCCAACACCTGACCAGCCAGCGTCAATTTTCTCTTCGGAAAGGAATTCGAAATGACCTTCCATCCCCGCAATCTCCTGCTCTCGGCCACGATTGCTCTCGGGCTCGCCGTGCCCGCCACTGCCGCCGACGAGGTCAAGCTGCGCTTCCTCGCCAGCCAAGGCGGCCTTTCGGCGCATGAATTCGCCCAGGAACTCGGCTATTTCGACGGAACCGGGATTACGATCGAGAATGTCGGCTATGCCACCGGTGGTCCGGCCTCGCTGATCGCGCTCGCGTCGGGCGACGTCGAGATCGGCAGTGCCGCCACCTCGGCCGTGCTGAACTCGATCATCAGCGGCAACGACTTCGTCGCCGCCTACCCGTCGAACGGCATCAATGACGAGGTGCAGTCGATCTTCTACGTGCTTGAAGACAGCCCGATCAAAAGCATCAAGGACATCGCCGGCAAGAGCATTGCCGTCAACACGCTGGGAGCCCATCTCGACTATACCATCCGCGAGGCGCTGCACTCGGTCGGCCTGCCTTCGGACGCGGCCAACCAGATCGTCGTTCCGGGGCCGCAGCTGGAACAGGTCCTGCGTTCCGGCCAGGTCGATATCTCGGCGTTTGGCTACTGGCAGACGACCTTTGAAGGGGCCGCGCGCAAGAACGGAGGGTTGCGTGCCGTGTTCGACGACACGGACGTGCTCGGCGATATCGCCGGCGGTTTCGTTGTTCTTCGGCGTGACTTCGTGACGGCCCATCCTGAGGCCGCGAAGACCTTCGTTCTTCAATCCGCCCGCGCGCTCGACTACGCCCGCGAGCATCCCGAAGAAACCAAGCAGATCTTCGCAAAGGCGCTGAAGGAGCGCGGCGAAAACCCTGAGATCGCCCAGTACTTCCGCGGCTATGGGGTCCGCGCCGGCGGTCTGCCTGGTGATCACGACCTGCAGTTCTGGATCGACGTGCTTGTGCGCGAAGGCAAGTTGAAGGAGGGGCAACTCGCGCCCAAGGACGTGCTCTTCGCGGTCGACGGCGCGTCGGCCAGCAACTGAGGACCGGACATGAGTGTTGCAGAGGACCATCGTCGCGGAGAGGTGGCGATCCGCCACCTTTCCAAATCCTACAGCCTGAACGGTGCGCCGCTTACCGTTCTCAAGGATATCAATCTCGACATCCGGCCCGGCGAAACGCTCGCGATCGTCGGCGCCAGCGGCTCCGGCAAGACGACCCTTTTGCGCGTGCTGGCGGGGCTCGAGGAGCCGGATGTTGGAGACGTCTTGATCGACGGCAAGGTCACGAAGGGCGTCGGCGCCGATCGCGCCGTCATTTTCCAGGAGCCGCGCCTCCTGCCCTGGCTGACGGTGCTCGACAATGTCGGCTTCGGGCTGGAAACGCGAGGCCTTTCTCGGGGCGAGGCGCGCGGGCGGGCGAAGCATTACGTGCAGCTGGTCGGGCTGCAGCAATTCGAGAGCGCCTACCCGCGGCAGCTTTCGGGAGGCATGGCGCAGCGTGTGGGCATCGCCCGCGCGCTAGCAGTTCAGCCTGAGATCCTGTTGCTCGATGAGCCGCTCGGCGCGCTCGACGCCATGACCAAGATCAGCATGCAGCAGGAGCTCGCCCGCATCTGGCGCGACGAGGACGTGACGACCGTTCTTGTCACCCATGATCTCGAAGAGGCGATCTATCTTGCCGATCGGATACTGATCCTGCCGCGTGAGAAGGGCGGTGAGCCGCGGCTGATCGAAATCGACCTGCCGCGGCCGCGCGACAGAAGCACGCCTGAGTTCGTGCGCCATCGCGAGGCGTTGCTTTACCTTTTCGGCCTGCATTGAAGCAGATCATGGTCGGGGTCGAAACCGGCGGATTGCCCTGTCTTAACTCTTGTACGGATCGGCGGAACGGTTGCCGCGGTCAAGCGTTACTACTGGCAGGGTAGCGACCGCCCGAGGGGCGGTTCGCATGCCCTTTGCCGCTGCTGGCAAGTGCCGATAGCAGACAGGAGCAACCCATGAAGATTTCCATGAAATTGCCAGTTGTCGCAGTCGTCGTTTCGTCGGCTCTTGCCGGAGCCGCCGGTCCGGCCCTTGCCGACTACTACAACAATTATTACCGGCAGCCGGCGCCCGGCGCGGTCTATGTCGACCCCATGCCCACGGGCAGCGTCTACATGGAGCCGGTACCGATGGGAGGCCCGTACGGCTACGTCTACCGCCCGCCAGCACAGAGCTTGGGTGACGAGCGGGAACGCTACACCAATGAATATTGGGGCGGCGGCGAAGGCGACTACTACCAGGGGATCGCCCACCCGGCACCCGTTCCCTGATACGACTTTAGCCGGAGGGAACCACAGGGACCTAGCGGACGCTAGCGCCAGCCAAGCGCGGGCGCGACGTGCCGGAGGATCGCCTCGATGACGTGGGCGTTGTAGTCGACGCCGAGCTGGTTCGGTACGGTCAGGAGCAACGTGTCGGCCTCGGCGATTGCCTCGTCCTTTGCCAGTTGCTCGACAAGGACGTCGGGCACGGCAGCATAACTGCGCCCGAAAATCGCCCGCGTCTGGTCGTCGATGAACCCGATCTTGTCTTCCTGCTGATTGGAATGGCCGAAGTAGGCACGGTCGCGGTCGTCCACCAAGGCGAAGATGCTGCGGCTGACCGAGACGCGCGGCGTGCGTGTGTGTCCGGCTGCCTTCCAGGCCTCCCGGTAGGCACGGATCTGGTCGGCCTGCTGGATGTGGAATGGCAGGCCGCTTTCATCGTCCTTGAGGGTGGAGCTCTGCAGGTTCATGCCGAGCTTCGCCGCCCAGACGGCGGTGGCATTCGAGCTTGCACCCCACCAGATCCGCTCTCTCAACCCGTCAGAATGCGGCTCGACGCGCAGCAGACCGGGAGGATTGGGAAACATCGGTCGTGGGTTGGGCTCGGCAAAGCCTTCTCCGCGAAGCACGTCGAGCAAGACTTCCGCGTGCCCTCTGGCCATGTCGCTTTCGGTTTCGTTCTCGGGTGGCCGGTAGCCGAAATGTCGCCAACCGTCGATCACCTGTTCCGGCGAGCCGCGGCTGATGCCGAGCTGCAACCGCCCTCCCGCGATAAGGTCGGCAGCGCCCGCGTCCTCAGCCATATAGAGCGGATTTTCATAGCGCATGTCGATCACGGCGGTGCCGATTTCGATGCGTTGCGTCTTCGCGCCGATCGCTGCTAGGAGCGGGAAGGGCGAAGCGAGTTGGCGGGCGAAGTGATGGACGCGAAAATAGGCGCCGTCCGCCCCCAGCTCCTCGGCCGCAACGGCCAGATCGATGGATTGCAGGAGGGCGTCGGACGCCGATCGCGTCTGGGACTGGGGTGATGGTGTCCAATGTCCGAAGGAAAGAAAGCCGATCTTCTTCATGGTCATTCGCCCTGTCCGATAATGCCGGTCGCTTCATGACATGATTCCGCTTCGTGATACAGGCGGCTCCCAGTGACTTTGGCGTGAATGGAAGCTCAAGGTCGCGCTTCGCCAAGGCGGATCTTGCCGCCGGCCAAACGACCGAAATTCAGCCAGTTCCGCCCGCGGTGGTTGGGCCAAAGAGCGAGCTTCCCGCAGCGGTACGCGCAAGCTTTCTTTTTTTCTTCGGCAAGGGAACTGCGGTTCGCACTGGTGAGTTTGATGAGCGGCGATCTCTGTGTGGAGGGGCTCGCACCGCGGTCGCGTCTTCGGACTAGGAGAGACGACGATGAAGCATCAAACATTAGAACAGTTGCAAGCGCTCGCCGAAATTCGTTCCGATCCCTCAATGACGAGAACGGAACGGCTCCAACGCTGGGCCGAACTCCTGGAAATGAACCCGGGCCGACGCTTGGGCACACTTTCGGGAACTGAACATGCATCCGCCGCCGTCAGGCACACTATGCAGGTTAACGGTTCGCCGATGACCGTCGCCTTCGAAGATACGCAACTGCGCCTCGCCGGCCTCGGCGACGACAGCTACGGCGAAGCGAAACGGTTCTTCGAACTCTCGGACCACCAGTTGCACGACATCGTCTGCGACTGCAATTTCGGCAGTTCCGTGCGTGCAGCCTATGCTGCGCGGCGGGTGCGCTCCGCAATCGGTTTGTGGCCGCGCATCAAGGCGCTCTTTACCTGAGCCAGAACGGCCAGGCGACAGGGAGGCCATGGCGCCAGCCGGACGCTTCCCTCACGTTTCAAGTTGTCTCCATCCGCGGCTGATCCCGGTGGTCGCCGCGGAAAGGTCTGGCATGCCGCGCGTCGGAATTGGCCCTGGTGGGGCCGACCGGCGCGCGTTGCGCGATTGAACCCTCTTTCGAAACGGACAAGAAGCGGCGAGCCGTCGCGACGGCTGCGCCCGATGTCCCATGACTCTTGAAGCGAACCTAGCCCGAGGGAGTATTTCGCTGTCTCCCGGATTTCGAGCATCATCGCCCCAACGTCGGTGGTGCGGCTCGCCGGGGGCTGGAGGGATGCAGTCGCGGGAGGAGAAACTTCATGACATTGGCAGCATTTAGCAGGGCGATGGGCGCTACCTCATTCCTGGCGATCCTCGCCTGTGGCGGCGCGCCAGCATGGGCGGCACCCGATCTGATCGTCCTCAATGGCGATGTGCGCACGGTCGACCAGGCCAAGCCCAAGGTTGAGGCCTTTGCCATCGAGAACGGCAAGTTCACAGCGATCGGCAGCAGTGACGAGATCAAGGCGCTCGCGGATGCAAAGACCAAGGTGATCGACGCCGGCGGCAAGACGGTAACCCCTGGCTTCATTGATGGTCATACGCATCTGACGTCCGGCATGGACATGGTGACCGGGGTGGACCTGTCCTACATTCCGGACAAGAAGACCTGGCTCGAAAAGATCAAGGAAGCCGACGCACGCCTGCCGAAGGGCGTCTGGCTGATGGGCGGCGGCTGGGATTATACGCTCGGCGAAGGCAAGCTGCCGACCAAGGAAGATCTCGACGCCGTGGTGCCGGATCGTGTTGTCATCCTGCGTGACATCGATTTCCATTCCTACTGGGTCAATTCGAAGGCGCTGGAAGTCGGTGGCGTCACCGCTAAGTCCAAGGTCGCGGAAGGCGGCGAGGTCGTGCTCAACGACAAGGGCGAGCCGAGCGGCATCCTGCTCGAAAGCGCCGGCGATCTCGTCGAGAAGCATCGGCCGAAGGTCGCCGATGCCGAGCGCCGCGATGCCCTGCTGCAGACGATGAAGTTCGCCAACAGCCTCGGCATCACCGGCGTCAACGACATGTCCGATCTTGCGGCCGTGCACGACTATGCCGCGATCCTTTCGGAGAAGAAGTTGCCGCTGCGCGTCTGGTACGGTTTCTTCGAGGGCGACCCGAAGAAGATTGCCGGTGCGGTCAAGGACCGCGCGGAGGTTGACAAGGTTGCCGCCGATTCCGGCGAGCAGGAGAAGAAGGGGCCGATGCTCAAGCTCGGCTATACGAAGTCGGTGATCGACGGCGTCCTGTCCACCCGCACGGCCTTCATGCACGAGGACTACTCCGACCAGCACGGCTGGAAGGGTAAGCCCTTCGAGACCAAGGAGCAGTTGGCAGCCGCGATCAGGGCTTCCAACGAGAACGGCTTCCCGACAGCGGTGCACGCGATCGGCGATGGCGGCGTCAGCCTCGTTCTCGACGCTTTTGCCGAAGCCTCGGTGCCGCGGCCGCAGCCGAACCGCATCGAGCATATCGAGGTGGTCGAGACCAAGGATATCCAGCGCTTCAAGGACCTCGGCGTCGTTGCCTCGATGCAACCGAACCACGCGACCGGCACGATCGGCAAATACATCACCGAGCGGATCGGTACCGACCGCGAACCCAGGGCCTATGTCTGGCACTCGATGCTGAATGCCGGCGTGCCGCTGGTCTTCGGATCGGATTGGCCGACATCGCCGCTGAGCCCGCTCACCCAGATCAACGACGCCGTCTTCCGCGAAAGCCCCTTTGGTCTCGGCGATGGGCCCTGGCATCCCGAACAGGCGGTCAGCTTTGATCAGGCGTTGCACGGTCTGACGCAAGCCGGCGCGGACATGACGCCCTGGGGCGCCCAGATCGGGTCGATCAGCGTCGGCAAATGGGCGGACTTCGTCGTCATCGACGGCACGCTGCCCGAACCGCTCGACCGCTCGATCCGCGAGCGCAAGGTGGAAGCGACCTATCTTGCCGGAAACGAGGTTTACCGTCGGCCCTGACACCTGCCGTGCAAGCCATCTGATGCCTTCGACCGGTGCCACGGGGTGCCGGTCGTTTTTTCGTGCGCACTCGACCGCTTGGACGCGCGCGCGAGTTGCTGTTCCGCGCCTTTCCGAGGTGGAAAATCGCCTGGCTTAGTGCGCGATAATGCATAATAATCGCGCTTCACTTGGAGCATAATCAAGGTAAGGGCGCGGGGAAATGGCATTGGACTCGTTGGATGTGCGGCTGCTGCGCATCTTCGTGACGATCGTGGAAGCGGGCGGTTTCGCGGCCGCGCAAGGGGAGCTCAATCTGTCGCTTTCGACGATCTCCAACCATATCTCCGCGCTGGAGGGTCGCCTCGGCCTGACGCTTTGCCAGCGCGGCCGATCCGGCTTCCGCCTTACGGAGGAAGGGCGCGCCGTCTACGAGGAGGCAAAGCGTCTCTTCGGCTCGATCGATCAGTTCGATGTGCGCATGAAAGGCCTGCAGCACCAGCTGAACGGAACGCTCTCGATCGGCCTCATCGACAATACCCTGTCCGACCCGACGTCCCGGCTGACCAGCGTGCTTGCCCGCATGACCGACGAGGCGCCGGAAGTGGCGCTTTCAATCGTCACGCGGCCGCCGCACGAGCTGTTGCGCGACGTGATAACCGGAGAGCTTCATATCGCGATCGCCAGTTTTCCGCGCACGACACTGGGGCTTGAATACGTCGATCTCTACGAGGAGACCCAACGCTTTTACTGTGGCGCGGAACACCCGCTGTTTTCGCGCGACGACAGCGCGATCGAGATCGACGACATCCGTTCCTACAACCTGATCGGCCGGTCCTACTGGAATGCCCGTGACCTCAAGATCTTCTCGATCGCCAATCCGCGCGCGACCGTCAGCGACATGGAGGCGGAAGCGCGGTTGATCCTCTCCGGGCGGTATCTCGGCTACTTGCCCGATCATTTCGCCAGCCGCTATGTCGAACAGGGCCTGCTGCGCGCGATACGTCCGGATCTGTTTAGCTACAAGGCGCCGTTCCAGGCCGCCTTTGACAAGTCGCGCGCAAAGTCGGGACTGGTCCCGTTTTTCGTGAAGCTGCTTGTGAGTGAGTTCGGGGGGCGGCAAGCGTCTCGCGGCGCGCCGCGCGTGCGTGCCGGTCGATAGCGCGCTACGGCAAACCGAGGCTCGCGCAGGCTTGCACGCAAGGGACATCGGCCCACGATCGACCAAGTGGAACCGACACGCCAAAGGACGCCCGGGAACCCCAGCTCCAGAGCGTCCTTCGGCCTTTTCGAGATCGTACAGCTGACTAGTCGAGCTCGAAGTTTTCCTTGTAGTCCTGTTTCAGGTGCGCCGGCTGGTCTTCCTTCTTCAGCATGCAGTTGCCGACGACGAGCCGCTCGATCTCCGTACCCATGAAACAGCGATAGGCGTCTTCCGGGTTGCAGACGATCGGTTCGCCGCGCACGTTGAAGCTGGTGTTGACAAGAACCGGGCAGCCCGTGCGTGCCTTGAAGCGTGTCAAAAGCTCCCAGTAGCGCGGGTTGGTTTCCCGGTGCACCGTCTGGATACGGGCGGAATAGTCGACATGTGTCACCGCCGGAATTTCGGAGCGCGGCACGTTCAAAAGGTCGATGCCGAACAGGTTTTCCTGCGGGTGGTTGGCATGCAGACGGCGGCTTTCCAGCACGTCGCCGACAAGCAGCATGTAGGGGCTGTCCTTGTCGATGTCGAACCAGTCTGCGACATCCTCGCGCCTTACCGATGGCGCGAAGGGCCGGAAGCTCTCGCGGTACTTGACCTTGAGATTGAGCATCTTCTGCATCGTCGGAGAGCGTGCGTCGCCGAGAATGGAACGGCCGCCGAGTGCGCGTGGACCAAATTCCATGCGACCCTGCATCCATCCGACAGCCTTTTCCTCAGCCAGCGCCGAGACCGTGGACGAGGTGACGTCCTCATCCGATAGTACCTCGAATTTGGCGCCGGCCGCGGCTAGCCGCTGTTCGACCTCACCCTGCTCGAAGGCCGGTCCGAGATAAGAGCCGGACATCGCATCGCCGTCCTTAGGCGTGCGTGTGCTTCCGAGATACTCGTGCCAGACCGAAAGTGCTGCCCCGAGTGCGCCGCCCGCATCGCCGGCGGCAGGCTGGATCCAGATGTCGTCGAAGATGCCAGCCTTCAGCAACTTGCCATTGGCGACACAGTTGAGCGCCACGCCGCCCGCCAGGCAAAGGTTCTTCTCTCCCGTCTGGCGCCGCGCAAAGCGCGCGAGCCGCATCACAGCCTCTTCCGTTACGGCCTGAACCGAGGCCGCAAGGTCCATTTCACGCTGCGTCAGCGGGGATTCCGGCTTGCGCGGCTCCCCTCCGAAGAGATCGTGAAAGGCCGGTTTGGTCATTCTGAGGCCCGTGCAATAGCCGAAATAGTGCTGGTCGAGCCGGAACGAACCGTCTTCCTTGAGGTCGATCAGGTTGTCGAGGATCGTCTGGGCAAAACGCGGCCGACCATAAGGCGCAAGCCCCATGACCTTGTACTCGCCGGAATTGACCTTGAAGCCGGTGTAATAGGTGAAGGCCGAATAGAGCAGTCCGAGGGAATGCGGGAAATGCACTTCCTTCAGAAAGTCGAGGCGGTTGTCGCGGCCATGGGCGAGCGACGTCGTGCACCATTCGCCGACACCGTCCATGGTCAGCACCGCCGCCGAAGAAAAGGGCGACGGGAAGAAGGCGCTTGCGGCGTGGGACTGGTGATGCTCCGTGAAGAGCAGCGACCCGTCCCATTCCTTCTTGCCGGCAAGCTTGCCCAGATCCTTGCGCAGCATCTTCTTCTGGAAGAGCTTTTCCTTGATCCAGACCGGCATGGCGACCCGGAACGAGCTGAAGCCGTGGGGCACGGTGGCGAGATAGGTCTCGACCAGTCGTTCGAACTTCAGGAACGGCTTTTCATAGAAGACGACATGATCGATGTCGTTCATGCTGCAGCCCGCTTCCGCCAGGCAGTATTCGATTGCCCGCGCCGGAAAGTCGGGATCGTGTTTCCGGCGCGTAAAGCGTTCTTCCTGGGCGGCGGCAACGATCCGCCCGTCCTCGACGAGCGCCGCCGCGCTGTCGTGGTAAAATGCCGAGATACCGAGGATACGCACGATATCTTCGCCTTAGAACAGCGTATAGATGAAGGGGGCGACAGCCGTTCCTTGCGTCAGTACCACCAGGGTCCCGAAAATGGTTGTCATGACCAAGATCGGCAGCAACCAGTATTTCTTACGGTTGCCCATGTATGAGAGGAGTTCCTTAGCAAGGTCCATTTTCGTTTCCTCTGTCCGATACAATAATGGTTAGGTTCTTTAAAATTCAGAACTGGTTTTTCATCGTTGCCTCGACCGCACCGGCCTCTGGCTTGTCGATCCAATAGGTCTTGGCGTTCTTGTCGAACTGCTCGGCCAGCGCATCATGCCCGCGCAAGCGAAGGTAAAAGCCGATCGGCACGAAAGTCGTGACGTAGATCAGGAACATCACGACCGGATTGACGATCTTGAACAGAACAAGACCGAGCTTCATCCAAAGCCGGTTGGCGCGTGTCAAAGTCGACGGTGCGACAAAGGCCAGGATGACAAGAACGGCGCCGATCAGGCCGAGCACGCCCGCGATAATCGTTACCTCGGAATGCCGCCATGCTTTGATGATCGCGATCGCGAGCAGAATGCCTCCGACGGTGTAGCCGAAGCTCCTGTTCGAAGGCCCTTCCAGGGGCTTTTCGTGCAATGGTCCATGAGAAATGCTCATTGCTATCCACCTCTGAGCGGTTAGCTAAAAATTCGCACAATCTTCATTGTGCCGATGATTGAAAACGAATTAGTAATTTATATTGAGAGAATATGAGCGGCAAATACTGGGTCTGGTCAATATGCCAATGGATATAGAAGACCATATCCTGGCTCAGCTTCTTGGCGGCTCATGCAGATATTGAGGCGCGTGTTCGGCGGCCTGCCATGTTCCACGCGGCTCTGTCGGCGGTGCGAAGATGAGTTGGGCGCTTCTGACATCCCTAACCTTGGATATACTCGCCGCGAATGCAATTGAGCATAAGACAAGACAAGCGTATGCTCGCGTCACTTGAGTAGTTAAGCTTTTAGCGGCCCCAACATCAGCGCTGTCCCTATCGTTGACGATACGGCCAGTGGCATTCGTCGGGAGCCATTTGTTCATTCTTGATCGTCACGCGCACATTGCAGAATTTTTGCGGGTCGGCTGAGGGCGGAGACAAAGTATGAAGCTGGAGCCGTCTGACCGTTTCGGCACGTGGCGCGTAACCCCGGCGGGCGCAGGGCTGCGACATGACCCTCGGTCCCCGATCGATGGTGATCAGGCTTCTGGCCGCAAGGTATGGGCAAACACTTTCCGTGCCCGCTCCGACAAGGTGATTGCTGTCGGGCGCATTCTGCTTGCCGCCGGCAGCGTCTGGATCGCCTGGCTTGATTCTGCCCACGTGCCGCTGCCGCCCGAGCCGATCTATTTTCTGCTGATCGGCTATCTGTTTTATGCGGTCGCCGCCGCCTTTCTTGTCTGGCGTACGGAAATATCGAGGGTGCGCGGCACGCTGGTTCGCCACGTGATCGATGTTGCAGCCTTTGCCACGTTCATGTCGATGACGGACGGTCCGGCGAGCCCCTTCTTCATGTTGATGCCTTTCACGCTGCTGTCTGCGACGCTTCATTGGCGCTGGCGCGGTGCGCTCTATACCGGCCTCGTCTGCCTGGCCGCGCTGCTCTATCTCGGTTACTTCGACACCAGTGATCTGCTCGACCCGGATTCGGACACGACGACGAACGCATCGCGGCTTCTCTTCATCTTTGTCGCAGCGGCATTGCTGGTGTGGCTCGGCGCGCACCAGGAGGCGGTGAGGGCCGAGCTGCTGCGGCTTGTCCAGCGAACGCCGGCCCAGCCGCGGGGCCGCGAATGGCCGGCGCGCGCAGCGCTGGACTATGCCGCCCACGTGATGCTGGTGCCGCGCGCGCTTCTGTTATGGACCGACGCGGAGGAGCCATGGACCTATGTGGCGCTGTGGCAGGAGGGCGAACTCGAGGTTATGCAAATGCCGCCGGACGCCTTCGGCTCGTGGACGGATGAAAAGCTGCTGCGCAGCAGTCTGCTCGTCACCGAGGCGGGGCGCGGTCGGGTTCTCGTGCATGTGGGCGATGGGCGATTTAATCAATGGTCGGACAGCGACCCGCCAATCTCCCCCGCACTCGTCGAGGCGTTTCAGATCAATTCCGCCGTGTCGACCTACTTCCAGGTCGATGACCTCCAGGCGCGCCTGTTCGCCTTGGAGCCGCCGGCGCTTACGCTTGACGACGTTGCGATCGCCGAGATCATCGCGGACCGGATAAAGGCGCTGTTCGAGCAGGCGATCCTCGTGCGGCGATTGAGCGACGAGGCGGCGGTGGACGAGCGCATCCGCATCGGCCGCGATCTGCACGATGGTGTCCTCCAGGCCCTTGCGGGCACCGCATTGCAACTCCAGTCGCTGCGAAAGCTCACTGATGTGCGTCCGGAGGTGCTTGCCGAACGCCTCGACACTATCCAGGCGATGCTCTTGGACGAGCAGCGGGAGTTGCGCGGGTTCATTCGGGCACTGGAGCCGGGCGGCAACCTGCAGGTCGCAGGAGAAATGCACCTGGAGCGGCAGCTCGAGGCGGTTGCAGTGCGGCTCAGACAACAATGGCAGATCGACGTATCAATCACCTTCGATCCGCCGTCCGGCATCGATCTGCCCCTGGCTCTGACCTATGAGCTTGCACGCATGACTTCCGAGGCCACCGCCAACGCGGTCAGGCATGGCGGGGCGCAAAAGGTCCGGATCACCGTCCGGATCGACAAGGGTTCGATCGTGCTGACGATTGACGATGACGGTGTCGGCTTCGGTTATGGCGAGCGCGTCGACCATGCCGAACTGGAACGTGAGAAAATAGGACCCCGCAGCCTGCGCGAACGCGCGGCCGCGCGCGGCGGAAAGCTTGCCATCGAAAGGATAGCGGAATGGACACGGGTGGTGGTCATGTTGCCGATGCCGCAATAGCGCTTCGCGCGATCGTCGTCGACGATCACCGGATCGTGCTTGACGGGCTTCGCCGCCTGATCGAGACCGTGCCTGGCTGGGAGGTTGTCGCCACCTGCGAGCGCGCCGAGGACGCGCTTCAGGTCCTGGCCGACCGCAGCGCCGACATCGTGATCGCCGACCTTCGCATGCCGCAGATGGACGGGCTCGAATTCATCCGTCGGGTGCGTGGCCATGGGAAGCGGATCGCCGTCATCATTCTCACCGCCGATATCGCAGACGACCAGATCGCCGAAGCGATGCGGCTTGGCGTAAACGGCATCGTGCTCAAGGAGCAGGCGCCGGACACCCTGCTCGATTGCATCGGTGCCGTTGCCGCCGGCAAGACCTATTTCCAGGACCAGGCGCTGAGGTCCGCGCTCGATCGGATACGGACGCAGGAGGCGGTGCAAACGCCGGGGGTCGAGCTTTTGACCCAACGGGAGATCGAGGTGTCGCGCCTGGCAGCCTCCGGCATCCGCAGCAAGGAGATCGGCGCAAAACTCGGCATCTCCCCAGGCACCGTCAAGCTGCACCTTCACAGCATCTACAGCAAGCTCGGCATCTCGACGCGGGTCGAGCTTGCCAATCTCGCCAACAGGCTCCCGAAAAGCCCTGCGTGAGCGCGCAGGCCTGCTTTCCATCGTCGTCTTTCTCATCAGGGGTCGCGCTCCTGGGCCGTCGTTCGGGCACTTCGCCCCAGGGGAGCAGGACCTCAGAAAGTGCCCCGGAGTATATCCATCCGTATATATTCAGATCGGAAATCCTGAGATAGAGTTGGAATTGTAAGGCGTCTCCGGCAGAGAAGTGCAAACCTCAGAAGCTCATGTCGCTGTATAAAAATTCAATTCATGTTCTCGTAGTCAAAAAAATATTCTCGGTGTTCTTCTCTGTTCCGGAGAGCCACTATGTATGTTCAAAGTGTTATTGAAATAGCGGAAACAGACGGTCAGCTTCCGGTCGAGATAATCATAAAGGGTTATCGTTTAAGCCAGAAGCGGCTTACCGTCTTTATCTTGAACGAGGTAACGCCGGCAGCGGTCAATCGCGTCTTGGATCCCGTCGTGCCGACGTTGCCTCTTCTCATTCCCGGTGTGCTCTACGTCAAGATGTCTGACGGTGCCCGCGTTCGCGAGGCTGTAGAGGCCGCCGAGGTCGTCTACGCGGCGACCGCGATGTTTCGGGATCTTTTGACCGGATATGGGATCTTGCCCTGTCTGCTGCGCTCGATCGAGACGCTGAAGCCAGATTCTTCGAAGCGCGTCAGGCTTGTGACCCCTGGCGAACAGAAGCGCGGCTCGTCCGCGCCGAAGGGGCAAAGAAGGACGATCACCTATTTGGCCAGTCTGGCGCGTTCCTATTTGCGTGAACTCGGAAGTGCTTGATCAAGAATGAAGCGACGCAACCTGTAAATGTTCCAATAAGATCGCACAATCAAGGTGTCAGCCAACATGTCCCGAAAAGTCGAACATCAGGACGCGCTCAACAACCCAACAGCCGCCCCGGCGGATTTCATTGGCCAAAACAAACCCCGTCCAGCTGGCATTCTTCAGCGCATTCGCCGGTCGCGCAATTTTGCCGGCGCGATGGACGGGCTGATCATCGTCGTTTCGGGTCTTGCGGCCATTCTCATTTGCGAAATGCTCTTGCGCTTCGTGCCAAGCCTGCAGCTTCCGGTCGGCGAAGGCGAGTATGTTTATTGCGGGATCCCGCGCGCGCGCCATCAGCCCCATGCGCTCTATGGTTATACCGAGATACCGGGCAACAGCTACTTTGAGCGGTTCAGCCCGCTCGATCCGTGGAACCGCGTGCAGATCAACAGCGACGGTTTCCGAGACAATGCCACGGGAACCGGGTCGCCGGTGTTCGTCCTCGGCGACTCGATGGTCCGCGGCTCGCTCGTCAAGGAAAGCGAGACCTTCAGTTCGCTCCTGAACGCGTGGCATCCGCAGCTCCTGCTCAAGAACTATGGCACGGGCGGCTACGGGCAGCCGAACGAGATCCGGCTCTACGAGGACAAGGCGCCCAACATCCCGCACAAGCTGGTGATCGTCGGTCTGTCGCTGAGCACCGACATCGAGGACAATTCGGAGCGGGCGGTGATGACGCCGGAGTCGGTCGACATCACGGTCGAGCCGGCGGGCACCGAGACGAAAAAGCCGAGCCTCGCGCTGCAGGCGCATCTCTACCTGTGGCAACACAGCAAGCTCTACAACTGGTTCTATTCGACGCTGCTTCGGCCTTATGTCGGCGACAGGGCGTCCCGTCGCGACATGGGCCACGCTATCGAACTGACACGCAGGCTGTTTGTTCGCCTTGCCGCTGACGCCCGTGCAAACGGTGCCGACCTGCTGGTCGTCGTCCTTCCCGGATGGGCGGAACTCGCGGGCCGCGACGACGGCCTGCAACCGGCAAAGCAGCGCGAAATGATCAATGCCTTCGCCGCTGCGACACCCGGTGTCTATGTGGTCGACCCGACCGAGAAACTCGCCGCCAACAACCCGATGAAGACCTATGGCATCGGCGACAAGCATCTTTCTCCGCTCGGGCATTTCCTGGTGGCAGAGACGATCGACGAGTGGCTGCTCAACAGCTGGAGCGACGGCAAAGGCCTGGCAGGTGGCAAGCACGACTTCGTAAAAACCGCTCCGGTTGAGCCCGATTGCACCCAGTTCTCGCAGGTCGGATCATGATTGGTGGCGCTGAGAGGAAGATCCGATGAATTCCAACGCATCACGAGCCGTTCAAATGGAAGAAAACAGCGTACCGAAGTCGTCCGTGGTGAAGCGCGCGTTGCTCGCCATTCTCGCCGCCGGCTTCAGCCTCGTCCTCTGCGGTCTCATGATCGAAGGTCTGGCGCGAACCGTTTTCGACAACGGCATGGATTTCGACCTGGAGATGTGGAAATACGCCCGCGATCTCAAGCGCGTCAGTGCCGAGCCAGCGATCGGCCACGAGCATATCCCCAACACCAGCGGCGTGTTCATGGGCGCGCAAGTGGACATCAACTCGATCGGATTGCGCAACAGGGAGGTGGCGCCGGTTCCAGACGGCGCGGTGCGCGTGATGATGCTCGGCGATTCGCTGACCTTCGGCTGGGGCGTGAAGGAAGAGGATACGCCGTCAAGGCAACTGGAGACCGTGCTCAATAGTGCCGCGACCGGAGGGCGCAAGTACGAGGTGATCAACACCGGCGTCGGTAACTACAACACACAGATGGAAGTCGCCTACTTCCTGACCAACGGATACAAGCTCAAGCCGGATATCGTCGTTCTCAACTATTTCATCAACGATGCCGAGCAGACTCCACGCCGGCATAAGGTGGGCTGGGGCGAGTATTCACAGGCCTACGTCGTGCTGGCCTCCGCCGTCGACAAGATCTCGCGCATCTTCCTCGGGCGGGCCGACTGGAAGGCGTATTACCGGGGTCTCTATGAGAACGGGCAGCCCGGCTGGACAGACGGGCAGGCGGCGATCCAGAAGCTTGCGCGCTACTGCAAGGAGCATGGCCTCAAGCTTGTTATCGTCAACTATCCCGAACTGCACGAGATCAAGCAGTACCCGTTCCCGGAAGTGACAGCCGGCGTTGAAAAAATCGCCGCGAGCGAGGGCGTTCCCTTCCTCGATCTGCGCCCGTCGGTCGAGGATCTCGTGCCGGAAACGCTTTGGGTGTCGCCGTCCGACGCGCATCCCAACAAGATCGCCAACGAGCGGTTTGCCGGCGCGATCGCACAAACGCTCGAGCACTCCTATCCAGACGTCTTCGCCGACACGGCATCGGTCGCCACCGTCGGAAAATGACACCTCCGGCCAAAGTGCCGGTGAATTTCGAGGCGTCGCGGATCGCGGCGCCTTTCATGCGTTCGGTCTGGAGAGGGCCTTAGAAATCGACGGTCAGGTTTGCCCGGCCGGCGTTTGACTGGACGCCGTTACCGAACTCGCCGAGATAGGTAATCGCCAGCCGCGCAGTGTCGGAGAGCCTGGCGGAAAATCCCGCCTCCACGACCAGAGTGTCCCGCGCCACGGGAACGCCGGCGATGGTAAAGGGGCTGGCATCGGCAAAGGCAAGCCGCGCCGAAGGCGTCAGGTCGCCTGCGGCATGTCGCCAACCGAGCAGGCCGGACACGGCGAGAGGCAGTTGCTCCACCGGCAGGTCTGCCCACCAGCGCACGCCGATCGTCGTCAGTGTCAGCTCATCCGAAGCATCGCCGGACGACAGGGCGGCGGCGCCGCCATTCTCCTGGAAACCATCCGTTTCGAGCCTGACATAGGCAAGATTTGCGAAAGGCTGTAGGCGGGCAACGTCGGTTTCGAGCGTAAAGGACAGATCCGCGAAAACCTGCGCAACCGCGCTGTCGTAGTCCGTCTTAAGCGTGTCGGAGAACGAGCCGAAGGCAACGTCGCGCCGGGTCGAGACCTCGTTGTGCGAATAGATCGCGCCTCCCGTCAAGTCGAGCGGCCCGATCGGCCCGGAGGCATAGAGGCCGGCATGGTAGGCATCCGCGCTTGCTTCCGGTTGCAGCGTGAGATGGCTGTAGCCGAGGATGCCGCCGAAGCGCCAGTCGTCGGCAGCGACCCAGTCGGCACCAAGAATGATGCCGGCGGTGCGCGCGTCAATGCCAGCGGCATTGCCGTCGCCGGACAATCTGCTCGATGCTGCAAAACCCGATGTCCAGAAAGCGCCGTCGTCCGCCGCACGGGAGGCGGCCACGGCGCTTGTTCTGCCGAGAATGGCCTCGCGCGGGAAGCGGCTGTCCCATAGCAGCGCGCTTTTGGCGGAGGCGTGCACTTCTCCCGTCAGCTGCGGAAAGGCCTGGCTGGCGGTTTCTGCGTCCAGCGACAGGATGGCGAGAAAGAGCGGGTTTGACGGTCCCAACGCTTCGACGGCGTTTGCCACGGCCTGTCCGTTTGCCGTTTGCGCCAAGTCCGCGAATTCCACACCGTTTCGGTCGAGCCGGAGATCGACGCCCGTTGGGTTGTAGGTCAAGGTCGGCGACAGGAAAGCGAGGGTGTTGGTGACTTCGCCGAAGGCTCCCGTGACGGCGCCACCCGTCAGGATCGTATAGCTGGTCGTCGGAGCGTAGACGCCGCTTCCGGCAAGAATGTCCAGCCTCGCGCCTTCAATGGCAAGCGTGCCCGAAACGGCGAGGCGGTCGGATAATCCTGCTGCATCGACATCCACCTCGAAGATCGAACCGGATCGCAACGTCAGGTCGCCGTTGACGGCAACGGTCGCTATGCCCGGGCCGGGCGCAATCGTGCCGCCGGCATTGACCGTCAGTCCGCCGACGACGCCACCGCCGGAGAGCAGGCCGCCGGTAAACACGTCAACCGGCCCGGCAATGGTGCCCTGGTTGGCAAGCTCGCCACCCGCGATCGTGGCCGCGCCGCTGATCGTTCCCGTGTTGGAAAACAGCCCGGCGGTGTTGACGAGCGAGCCGATCGTTCCGTCGTTCGAGCCGGCCCCGGCATTGGTGACAACGCCGGCGAGGGAACCACTGTTGTTGGTGAAGGCACCCTTCGCGCTAATATCGACGTCAGCAAGCACGGCGTTGTTGACGACGTTACCGCCGGCGACCGTGGTCTTGCCGGTCACTTGGCCGCCACCGTTGTTGGTGAAGGTTCCGGCGTCGTTGCGAAGCGAAGCGATCGTGCCGGCATTGGAGACGGTGCCGGAATTCGTGACGTTGCCCGCCGTGGCGCCGCTGTTGTTGACGAACGCGGCGGCTGCTTCGACGTCGGCGTCGGTGACGACGAAGTTGTTGGTGACGGTGCCCCCGGCGACCGTCGTTTTCCCGGTGATCGTGCCGCCGGCGTTGTTGGTGAAATTTCCGCCCGTGTTCGTCAAGGCGGCGATCGTCCCGGCATTCGACGAGGCACCACCGTTCGCAACGGCACCGGCGATGGCGCCACTGGTGTTGGTGAACCTCCCGGCTGCGCCGACCGATACGGCGCCAAGCGTCGCGTTGTTGGTGATGCTGCCGCCCGAGACGGTCGTTTGACCGGTGACTTCGCCGCCAAAATTGTTGGTGAAACTTCCGCCCTCGTTGTTGAGCGAGGCCATCGTGCCGGCGTTGGTCGTCGTGCCGGCGTTTTTGACGTTGCCCCCGGTCGCGCCGTTGTTGTTGACGAAAGCGGCGGCCGCTTCGACATCGGCGTCGGTGACGACGAAGTTGTTGGTGACGGTGCCGCCGGCGACCGTCGTTTTCCCGGTGATCGTGCCGCCGGTGTTGTTGGTGAAGTTTCCGCCTGTGTTCGTCAGCGAGCCGAGTGTTCCGGCATTGGAGGCGGTGCCGGCGTTAACCGCCGCGCCGGCAATCGCGCCGCTGTTGTTGACGAAGGTGCCGCCGGCCGAAACGCTGACGTCGCCGACTTGGCCGTTGTTGCTGAGCGCCGTGGTCGTGCCGACGACGGCGCTATCGAGCGTCCCGTTGACCGACACGTTGCCGCTGTTGAGGTTCAGCCTTCCGTTGAGGTCGCCATCGATCGACAGGCTGCCGCCGTTCAGGTCGACGTTCGAGTTCAAGGCACCGCCCGCGTTGATGCTGATGCTGCCCGAATTGATCGTGCTTCCGTTGGTGACCGTCAGCGCACCGGTATTGGTGATCGTGACATTGCCGCCGTTGACGCCGAGTTCTCGGATCGTCGGATCGTTGGTGACCTGCGGGGAGCCGGTGTTCACCTCGGCTGCGTCGCCCGCGCCGGGGAGGGCCGGCGTCCAATTGGAGCCATTGCTGAATTCGTTGTCGCTGCTGCCGGTCCATACGGACTGGGCGAGAGAAGGTGCACTCAAGGCGAAAGAGGCCAGTGCCGTGAAAAGGCCGAGACGCTGGGAAAGTACCGCGAGCGGTGTTTTTCGCATGGATGGCACCGGTGCTAACGAACGCTCGCGAATCAGCCAGCGGTCTTGATGACCCCGGCTATCTAATCATGGTTAACGGTTCGCTACCACAGCTTGCGCCTGGACCTTGAGGGCTCTGCCGTGGGAGGGCGCGCCTTGCCCGTATCACCTGGCAGCCGACGGGAAGCGCGGGCACGCCTCACGCCGGCTGCGACAGTTCCCCAGTCGCGTCCGGCGATGACTGCAAACAGGCGGTCTCGCCGACCGCCCGGCGGATTGTCAGCTGAGCGGGAAGCCCATGGCCGAGACCATCTTCAGCCAGGGCTTGCGCCAGCCGCCGGATTTGTCGGCGGTGTCGAGCGCATACATGGTGATCTGCGCGCCGAGCCAGCGGAACGGTTCCGGCGGAATGGTGTTCGGCAGGCTGGTGGCGAAATCCAGGCGGCTCTCCGGGGTCTTCGATCCGTCGAGGATATCGAGCGCGATGCGCGCACCGAAACGGGAGGCAGAGACGCCGAAACCGGAATAGCCGCCGGCATAGACGACCTTGTCGCTGTGGTAGCGCTGGAAATGCACCGCCATGCGGGTGCTCAGATCGATCGGGCCGCTCCAGGCGTGGCTGAAGCGCAGCCCTTCGAGCTGCGGGAACGTATCGAAGAACGCGGCGGCCAGAGGCTCGTAGGTATCGAGTTCCTTGTCGACCGATGGGAAAGGATCGCCGGCGAAGGCATAGGCGAGGCGTCCGCCGAAGATGACGCGGTTGTCCTTGGTGAGCCGCATGTAATTCATCTGCGTGCGCGTGTCGTAAACGCCCTGGCGATGGCTCCAGCCGATCGATGCCAGACGTTCCGCCGAGAGTGGCTCCGTCGCCAGAACCCGGTCACGCACTGCGACAACCCGGTGCTTGATCTTCTTGTGGCCGGAGGCAAAGGCATTGGTGGCGAGCAGCACCTTCGGCGCGGTGACACTGCCCAAGGGCGTGTGAGCTTTCATGCCGTTGCCGAGGTCTTCGAGGCCCGTCAGCTCCGTGTTTTCGAAGATCTGGACGCCGAGCGTCAGCGCAACTCGTTTCAGCCCGAAGGCGAGCAGCGCCGGATGGACTGTGCCGCAGATGTGTTTTGACCAGACGCCGGCCTTGTAACGCGGCGAATTGATCTCGGCGCGCACGGCACTTTGATCGAGGAAGGTCGCCTGGTGGCCGTATTTCAGGTGGAGTTCGTGTTCTTCGTGCAGCGCTTCGATATGGGCGTCGTCGACGGCGACCGTCAGCTCGCCGCCCCATTCCGCGTGACAGTCGATCTGATGGTCCTCGATCGTCTGGAGGAACCCGTGCATGTTTTCCTGGCCCAAGCGCTCGAGCGCGGCGATGTCCTTGGGAAAGATACGCACTGCATTTGAAAGGCCGTGCATCACCGAGGTCGAGACGACGCCGCCGGGCCGACCGGAAGCGCCGTTGGCGACAGAGCCCTTCTCGATCAGGACGACGTCGATTTCGGGCTGGCGTTGCTTCGCCTGGATGGCGCCCCACAATCCGGTAAAGCCGCCGCCGACGACGACGAGATCGGCCTTCAGATGACGCGTCAGTCGCTCTTTCGGCTCGGGCGCATCCGGCCGGTCGAGCCAGAAAGGCGTCATCTTTACATCTGAAAGCGCTTTGCTTCTTACCTTTGTCATGGGGCGCTCACATCAGTTCGCGGCGGGTGCGGAGTAGAGGACGTAGACCTTGCGCATCGTCTCGATGACTTCGAAACGAACTTCGACACCGGCCGGCAGGATGTAGCTTTCGCCAGCCGCGAAGGTCTCCACCGATCCGTCCGGATTGGTGATCGCGACCTTGCCGGAGAGGATGACGCTGTACTCGTTGCCGTCGGGGTAGGAGAGCATTTCCGCATAGGGCGTCGACTGCCACGTGCCGATCGTCACGGCCTTGTCCGGGCTTTCGAAGTGGACGTCGCCAAGCTCGTCGGCAAAGCCTGTCAGGATCGCTTCCGGCGGGACGACGCTGCACTTCTCAAGTTCCCGCAGGCCGACGCCGTTGCGCCCGAGTTTGATGACCTTCGACATGTTCACTCCATTTCATGAAGGCGGGCGGCATCCCGTGCCGGCCGCCAGAGTTTGGGTTTTCGGTCCGGGCGGAAAGCATCGTCGTCGGAGAATGATCGTGTTCCGACAGCCGAGATCCGCCTCGTTCGCCGCCGCTTTGCTGCGCGACTTGCCTCATTTTTTAAGCGCGCGCGGCAACGCCCGGAATACGCCAAAGGGCTAGGTTCAGGGTTGGAGGGCTCCTGTTCGGGGCCCGCTCCGGCCTTGGCCGCCAGCCTGTTGCGTCGCTTGGCGTTGTTTTGCCTTGGCAAATGATAGTTTTGGAAAATCCGTAGTGATCATCCATTGCTTGCTGCGCGTTCAACCTTCCCCTAATGTGCCTCCCGGAGGAGAACATCATGAGCAACGAGATGATCGTCAAAGTGTGTGCAAGCACGCAGCAGACGCCAGGCATGGGTGATCTGGCCCTGTCGCTAATGGCGGGTGTCGGCTGCTCGGATTTTCAGGATCGGCTGGCGCAGTCCCTGAAGCGGCATATTGCTATCGATGCCGGCTTGATGCTCCTTTATCGCCGCGGTGCCGCGCCGAAGATCCTCTTTAACGACTGGCGCACCGACAAGGGGCTTTCCGATATCCGCGCGTATCTGCAGGGGCCCTATCGGATGGACCCGTTCTATCGGCTGGCGCTCGACAACGGTGACGATGGGCTCTATCGCCTGAGGCAGATCGACCCGTCCTTCGACCGGTCGCAGTATTATCGCGATTATTATCGGCATTCGGGCCTGCACGACGAGTTCAACGTCTTCATCGGCATCGATGCCGATACCAAGATCGCAATCTCGCTCGCGCGTCGCCATTCGCATGCGGCCTTCAGCGGCGAAGACCAGGATTTCCTGCAAGGTGCTGCGCCGTTGCTCAGCATGGCGGTGCTCAGGCACTATCGTGATCTGCGCCCCGAAAGCCTCGGCGACGACGATGGTTCACCGCTTCAAAACGCCCTGGCGCTGGCGGTCCGCAATTTTGGCCGCAGTGTGCTGACCGATCGCGAGTGCCAGGTCGCGCAGATGATCCTGCGCGGCTACTCGGTCAAGGGTGCTGCGGAAAAGCTCGGTATTTCGCCGGCAACCGTAAAACTGCATCGCCGCAATCTCTACGCCAAGCTTGATATCACCTCACAGACGGCCCTGTTCTCGTTGTTCATCGACGCCGTTTCGTCGGCAAGCAGCGCCTTCGAGGATCCGCTGACAAGCTATCTGTCTCCAGGCGGCACGCCCGTTTCGCATTGATCGTTACCGCCATGGCGTTCGAAGGCGCGGGCGAAAACCTGTTTGCGCTTCTCGCGGCCTGGCGCCCGGCCAGCAGTTCATCCTGAAGCGGCTGATGCCTTTTTCTCCGGTGTCTCAGGCCCGGCGCGATCCCGGTAGACCAGTCAGGCTGCGCCTGTGACCGTAGGACGCGGGGCACTTGCTTATGCCCAATTCCCTTCCTGGCCGAGGTTGCAGGACGAGGCGAGAAACTATACGGCCTTCGCACCGACTTCTGCGTAAAGGGAATTCATGACTTCGATCGAACCCGTCCACGGGACAATGACGCTTTTGCTCATCGCGGCTGCAGCCGTAGGGCTGCTTCTTCTGCTCATCCTGCGGTTCCGCCTTCATGCCTTCGTGGCGTTGGTCTTGGTGAGCCTGCTCACCGCGCTTGTGACCGGCATCTCATTTAAGGATGTGGTCCCGACGCTGCTGCAGGGCTTCGGTTCGACGCTTGCCTCCGTTGCATTGCTGGTTGGCTTTGGCGCGATGATCGGGCGGATGCTGGAGGTCTCGGGCGGCGCGCAGGTGCTTGCCGACCGGTTGATCGGGCAGTTCGGCCACGATCGCGCGCCAATGGCGCTCGGCGTAGCCTCGCTTCTGTTCGGGTTCCCGATCTTTTTTGACGCCGGCCTCGTCGTCATGCTTCCCATCATCTTCAGCGTTGCCCACCGCTTCGGCGGCTCGGTGCTGCTCTATGCGCTGCCTTCGGCAGGTGCCTTCGCCGTCATGCACGCCTTTCTGCCGCCCCATCCGGGCCCCGTCGCCGCAAGCGAGCTTTTGGGGGCGGATATCGGCCTCCTCGTGCTCGTCGGCCTCGTTGTCGCGTTGCCCACCTGGTATCTCGGCAGCTACCTCTTCGGCCTGTGGGCCGGAAAACGCTTCGAGTTGCCGGTTCCGACCCTTCTCGGGTCCCCGAGCGAGGTTTCGCACGACCAGACGCCACCGACTTTTGCGACTGTCATGCTCGTGCTGCTGCTGCCGCTTGCCTTGATCTTCCTGAACACCGGCCTCGGCACCTTGGCTGCCGCCAAGGTGCTCGACGGGGATGCGCTCTGGGTCAGCGTCCTGCGGATGGCAGGGCAGACACCGGTCGCTCTCCTGATTACTGTCCTTGTCGGCATGTGGGTGCTGAGCGGCCAACGTACGGCCAAGGATATGGAAAAGCTGATGGACGGTGCGCTTGGCCCGATCTGCGGCATCATCCTGGTAACCGGAGCCGGCGGCATGTTCGGCGGCGTGCTGCGCGCAAGCGGTATCGGTCAGGCGCTTGCCGGCAGCTTGGAGGCGATCGGCATGCCGCTGATCGTGGCCGCCTTCCTGATCGCGACCGCCCTTCGCGTGGCGCAAGGTTCGGCCACCGTGGCGCTGACGACGACGGCGGGACTTCTCGCGCCGACCGTGGCTGCGACCACCGGACTGAGCTCCTTCGACTTGTGCTTCCTTGTCATCGCCATCGCCTGCGGCGCGACGGTCCTGAGCCATGTGAACGATTCCGGGTTCTGGCTCGTCGGCCGCTTCCTTCAGATGGACGAACGCACTACCCTGAAAACCTGGACGGTCATGGAAACGCTGCTCGGCGTCATCGGCTTTGCCTTCGCGCTCGTCGGCTGGTGGATACTATGAGCATGGTGTTGCAGCACATTGTGGTGATGGGCGTTTCCGGCAGCGGCAAGACCACGGTCGGGGAGGCGCTTGCCGAAAGGCTCGGTTGGCGCTTCATCGAGGGCGACAGCTTCCATCCGCCAGAGAACGTGGCCAAAATGTCCGCCGGCATTCCACTCGATGACAACGATCGCGGCCCATGGCTGAAAGCCCTTGCGGCAGAGATCGCCAAGGACGAGGCGGCGGGTCGCCCCTCGGTGATCGGGTGCTCGGCCCTGAAACGCGCCTATCGCGACATCCTGCGCAGCGGAGCGCCCCGGGTGCGCTTCGTGCATGTCCACGGCGCCCGCAACGTTCTGGCCGACCGGCTTTCGCACCGCGCAGGACATTTCTTCCCCGCCTCGCTGCTTGAATCCCAGCTTGCCGCCCTTGAGCCTCTGGGCCCGGACGAGGATGGCCTTGTCGTTGACGTTGCTCTTCCGACAGCAGAGCAGGTCGACCTTGCGGTGCGTGGACTAGGCTTCTAGGCAAACCGTCACGCGGCCTAGAGGTTTAGTGCTCGACGCCTGTGCCAGCGTCCGTCAAACTGTTCCGTGCTTAGCAAAAGGGCGCTATCCGCCCTTTTGCTGCGTGCGCCGCGAGGCCAGTTGCGCGCCGACCAGCCCTAGGACGACGATGCCGAGGATCATGGTCGAGACGGCGTTGATCTCGGGTGTGACGCCGAACTTGATCTGCGAGTAGATCTTCATCGGCAGGGTCGATGCACCCGGCCCCGTGGTGAAGCTCGAAATGACGAGATCGTCGAGCGACAGGG
This sequence comes from Ensifer sp., assembly GCF_035999185.1. Lineage (GTDB taxonomy): Bacteria > Pseudomonadota > Alphaproteobacteria > Rhizobiales > Rhizobiaceae > Ensifer. Next base: position 259,963 of record NZ_DASYHB010000170.1, read on the forward strand.
TGAAGGACAGGAGCCAAGCAGAGACGATCGCCGGGACCATGTTTGGTAAGGCAACGCTGACGAATGCCTTGGCCGGCGGGCAGCCGAGATCGCGAGCCGCTTCCTCAAGCGAGGCGTCGAGCTCGATGAGCCGCGATTGCAGCACGACGGTTGCGAAGCAGAGCGTAAAGGTGGCGTGCGCCAGGGTGATGGTCAGCGGCCCGCGGTCGATCCCGAGCGTGACGAACATCAGCAGCATCGAGACGGCCATCACCACCTCCGGCATCACCATTGGAGCAAGCAGCATGCCGTTGAGCAATGCCCGGCCGCGGAAGCGCCTGAGCCGCACCATGACGACGGCGGCAAGCATGCCGAGACCGGTGGCAACCGTTGCCGACACGGCCGCGACGAGGAAGCTGACCTTGGCACCCTCGATGATCGAGGGATTGTTGAGAGCCGTCGCGTACCATTGCGTCGAAAACCCGCCCCAGACTGTCACGAGCTTCGAACCGTTGAAGCTGTAGATGACGAGCACGACGATCGGTAGGTAGAGGAAGGCGAGGCCGAACAGGATCGACAGTCGGTTGAACCAGCTTGGTTTCGTCATCGTCTGGCTCCTCAAGTGCGGCTGCGCGACTGGCGCGATTGGAAATAGACGATCGGCACGACCAGGAGCGCCAGGAGCACGATGGTCACGGCGGCGGCCATCGGCCAGTCGCGGTTGTTGAAGAATTCGAGCCAGATGGCACGGCCGATCATCTGCGTGTCGGCACCGCCGAGCAGATCCGGGATCACGAATTCGCCGACGACCGGAATGAAGACCAGCGCGCAACCGGCAGCCACGCCGGACAGGCTCAAGGGGAATGTGACCCGCCAGAAGGCGGAAACTCTGGAGCAGCCAAGGTCGCGTGCCGCCTCGATCAATGTCCGGTCGGCGCTCGCGAGCGTAGAATAGATCGGCAGTACCATGAAGGGCAGGTAGGTGTAGACGATGCCGATATAGATCGCGGTTTCGGTGTTGAGGATGCGCAGCGGCTCGCTGATGAGGCCGACCTTCAACAGAAAAGCGTTCAAAAGACCGTCGTTCCTGAGAATGCTCATCCAGGAATAGACGCGGATCAACATCGAGCTCCAGAACGGCACGATCACCAGGAAGACGAGGAGCGAACGGGAGGACGGCGCGCAGGAGGCAATGCCGTAGGCGAGCGGATAGGCGATCAGCAGCATGACCGCTGTCGAGATCGCCGCGATTTTCAGGCTCGTCAGGTAGGCCAGGAGATAGGTGTCGTCGGTCAGGACGTAGAGGAAGTTCTCGAAGTTGAGCCTCAGGCTCAGGATCGACCCGTCCCAGGCGGTCAACGGCTCGAACGGCGGCATGCCGAGGCGCACCGTCGACAGGCTGATGACGGCAACGAGCGCGAAGGGTGCCAGGAACAGGACGAGAAGCCAGGCATAGGGAATGGCGATCAGAAGGCGGCTGCCCCAGTTCGCGCTTTCAGATGTGGTCGTGACGGCAGACATGTCGACCCCCTATTCGGCCAGCAGGCGGCTTGCCTGCGGTGACCAGCTCGCAAACACCCGGTCGCCGACGCCAAGGTCGCTCTCGCAGCCATGGTTGACCCGGCGCGCGTCGAGCGTTGCGCCCGACGTCAGCCGAACCCGGTAATGCCGCTCGACGCCGGTATAGGTGAGTTGCTCGACAGTGCCTTCGAGGCCGGCGCCCGAGGTCGCGAGCTGTACCCGTTCGGGGCGGACGGAGACCCAGAACGGCGCATCGAGCGCGATCCTGTCGGTGAAGGCAGCATGCACGCGCCCGCCCGCTTCGCCGCTGTCGATCTGCAGTTCGTCGCCGTTGCGCTCAGCCCGACCGCCGGCAAAAACGTTGGTCTCGCCAAGGAATTTCGCGACATAGCGCGACTGCGGCGTTTCATAGACTTCCAGGGGCGAGCCGACCTGCAGCACCTGGCCCTGTTTCATGATGGCGATGCGGCTGGAAACGGTCATTGCCTCATGCTGGTCATGGGTCACGATGATGAAGGTGAGGCCGAGTTCGCGCTGCAGGCGGACGAGTTCGAGCTGGGTCTCGGTGCGCAGATTCTTGTCGAGCGCGCCGAGCGGCTCGTCGAGCAACAGCACCTTCGGTCGTTTGACGAGGGCACGGGCCAGCGCCACGCGCTGGCGCTGACCGCCGGAAAGCTGCGCCGGCTTGCGGTCGAGCAGCGCGGTGAGCTGCAGTTTCTCGGCGACGTCGTCGATGCGCTTCTTGATCTCGGGCTTGGCCAGACCATCCTGCTGCAGCCCGAAGGCGATGTTCCTGCCGACCGTCAGGTGCGGAAACAACGCATAGGACTGGAACATCATGTTGGTTGGACGGCGATGGGCCGGGACGTCTGTGATGTCGGCCCCCTCCAACTTGATGGCGCCTGATGTCGGCGTCTCGAAGCCGGCGATCATCCGCAGCAGCGTCGACTTTCCACAGCCGGAGGGGCCAAGGAGCGAGAAGAATTCGCCCTTGCCGATACCAAGGTTGATGTTGTTGACGGCGCTGACGACGCCATAGGACTTCGCCAGGTTCTCGATCGAAATATAGGAGTGCACGGGGTCTGGTCCTGCTGTTGACGGTTCGTCTATTGGCCGGCTCGGAAGGCCGACCAGACGCGGGTGCGCTCGCGCGTCTGACGCGGCGGCAGCGACTTGTCGACGAAGAGCTTGGAGCGGACGTCGGCAGGCGGGTAGATGTTCGGGTTGTCGCGGATCGCCGCATCAACCTCTGCGGTCGCCGCTGCGTTCGCGTTGGCGTAGAAGACATGGTTGCTGATCGCAGCGACGGTCTTCGGCTCAAGGATGTAATCGATGAAGGCGAGCGCCTGATCGGCGTCGGGCGCGTCTGCCGGGATCGCCATCGTGTCGAAGGAGATGATCGTGCCTTCCTTGGGGATGGAATAGTCGACGGCAACGCCGGTCTCTGCTTCCTCGGCGCGGGCAGCGGCAATGCCGGCGTCGCCGCTCCACATCAGCGCCAGGCAAAGCTGGCCAGAGGCCATGTCGGCCACCAGTTGGCCGCTCTGCATGTGGCGGATGAAGGGACGCAGCTTCAGCAGCAGTTCCTTCGCCTTGTCGAGATCATCAGGCTTGGTGGAGTAGGGGTCGAGGCCGAGATAGTTGAGCGCGATCGGGATCACCTCGTTCGGCGCATCGACGATGCCGATGCCGCAATCCTGAAACTTCGCGGCGACCTCGGGCTTGAAGAACATGTCGAGGCTGTTGACCGGTGCGTTGGGCAGCCGCTCGCTGACGAGTTTCGCGTTGTAGGCGACGCCGGTCGTCAGCCACATGTAGGGGATGAGATATTTGTTGTCCGGGTCATGTTCGGCGACAAGTTTCAGCAGCTCCTTGTCGAGGTTGCCGTAGTTCTTCAGGCTTGCTGGATCAATCGGCTTCAGCGCGCCGGACTGGATCAGGCGTTCGCCGACAGTCGCGCTCGGAAAGGCGACATCGAAGCCGCTGCCGCCGGCAAGCAGCCGGGTTTCGAGCACCTCGAGGGAATCGTAGAAGTCGACCCGCGTCTCGACACCGCTGCGTGCCTGGAAGTTCGAGACCGTGTCTTCGGCGAAGTAGTCGGAGAAATTGTAGATGAAGAGCTTGTCTTCGGCCCGGGCGGTCGTTGAGACGGCGATGGCCGCGAGCGACGCGGCAAATATGGAGCGCAGGGCGGTGCGAGTTAAGTTTTGCATGGTTCCTCCCAAGGACGGCCTGTTTTTGTTTTCGCCAAAGTGATTGGCGGCTCCCGCGAGGGCAACACTCCCTTTGGCTAGGTGCGGCAGGCCAGCAGTCGTCGTACATGGCAATCGACGCCCGCCTGCGCTGTTCGGACATGTTGGTTTGATGGCGATCGAAGTAACATTCGATCGTTGGGCATTTCTCGGCCTGCAGCGCCTGATAGGGTTCCGGCGAAATCAAAAGGGAGAGCTTCCATGGATGAGACATTCAACCAGCCGCTCGGCGGCAACGACATGCCCCGCTTCGGCGGCCCGGGCACGATGATGCGCCTGCCGACGGCGACGTCGGCTTCGGGTCTCGATGCCTGCTTCGTCGGCATCCCCATGGATATCGGCGCGTCCAACCGCTCCGGCACGCGCTACGGACCGCGCCAGATCCGCGCCGAGTCCGTGATGATCCGCCCGTACAACATGGCGACCGGGGCAGCCCCATTCGAGAGCCTGCAGGTGGCTGACATTGGCGATATCGCCATCAACACCTTCAACCTGCCGGCCAACATGGAGATCATCACCCGCAACATCGCTGAGATCCTCAAGCACGACTGCATTCCGCTGACGCTCGGCGGTGATCATACGATCAGCTATCCGATCCTGAAGGCGATTGCCGAAAAGCACGGGCCTGTCGCGCTCATCCATGTCGACGCCCACGCGGATATCAACGACACGATGTTCGGCGAGAAGATCGCACATGGAACGCCGTTCCGCCGCGCCTTCGAGGACGGCTGCCTCAACCCGAACCTCGTGTTCCAGATCGGCCTGCGCGGCACCGGTTATGCGTCAGACGATTTCGACTGGTCGCGCGACAAGGGCTTCACCGTCGTCCCGGCCGAGGAGTGCTGGCACAAGTCGCTGGCGCCGCTGATCGAAGGCATCCGTGCGAAGATCGGCAGCCACAAGACCTATCTGACCTTCGATATCGACAGTCTCGACCCGGCCTATGCTCCGGGCACCGGCACGCCCGAAATCGGTGGCCTCACCGTCATCCAGGCACTCGAAATCATCCGCGGCTGCCGCGGTCTCAATCTGGTCGGCGCCGATCTCGTCGAGGTGAGCCCACCGTTCGATACAACGGGAACGACGGCGATCACGGCCGCGAACCTGCTCTACGAAATGCTCTGCGTACTGCCGGGCGTCAAGTACAAGCGCTAGCCCGAAGAAGGCCGGCAATCGGCATGATGGAAGGCTCGACGGGCATCCATCATGCCTGCACTTTTTCGGCGCGGGCGCCTCCAGGCAAAGGGCGGGAGGCTTAGCGGTAGTTCCGCCAACCGGCGAGGTAGTAGTCGAGCAGCACGGGACGATCGAGCGTATTGATCTCGACGCCGCTTGCGACGATGTCCTTCTCGAACAGGAAGTGCTTCGCCACATTGGCCTGATCGAGGTAGCGTGTGGAAACGCCGAGCGCCACGCGTGACGTATCGAGCGGCGTATCGCTTGCCAGCACGAAACCCCAATCGCCGAACGAGGGTACGTTGGCGTGGTAGGGATAGAGGTTGCCGAAGCCGGCCGCTTCGACGGTCCTGGCGATGCTCGCGAACGCCTTCGGCGCGAAGTACGGGCTCGTCGCCTGGGTCACGAACAATCCGCCCGGCACGAGATTGTTGCGAACCAGCCGATAGAATTGCTTGCTGTAAAGCCGGGCGAGCCCGCTGTTGTTCGGATCCGGCAGGTCGGCGACGATGTAGTCGAAGGGCTGGCGATTGTCTTGCAGGAAGCCGAAGGCATCCGCGAGCACGACCTTGACCTTCTCCGATTGCAGCGCGCCGCCGTTGAGCGCCAGGATCTGCGGGTTGGTGCTGGCCAATTGGATCATGGCCGGGTCGAGATCGACCAGCACGATCTCCTTGATACCAGGATATTTCAGCAGTTCTCGCGCCGCCAGGCCATCGCCCGCGCCGAGAAGGAGCACGCGAGTGGCGGGCCTTGGGCTCAGCGACAGCGGGATGTGAACGAGGGCCTCGTGATAGCGGTATTCGTCGATCGACGAGAACTGCAGATTGCCGTCGAGATAGAGCCTCAGGTCGTCCCGGTCGCGCGTGGCGACAATGCGCTGATACCGCGATTGCTCGCTGTAGATGATGCGGTCCTCGTAAAGGCTCTGGTCCCAGCGATCGAGGAACGTGTGCGACAGCGCGATCAGTGCCACCAAGAGTGCCGTCAGGATCAGCGTCAGGCGCATCAGCGGCCGGGACCTCTCGCCGATCTCGTCCGCAAAGACTTTCAAGATGGCGAAGCCGATCGACATGTTGGCGAAGCCGAAGAGCAACGACGACTGGTAGACGCCAAAGAAGGGCAGCAGGAAGAACGGGAAGGAAATCGTCGCGATCAAGGCGCCGAAATAGTCGAAGGAGAGAATGTTGGCGATGTTCACCTTGAGCTGGCTGTAGCGCTCCATCAGCCGCGTCAGGAACGGAATCTCCAGCCCGATGAGGACGCCGATTACGACCGTGAAAAACAGGTAGAAATGAATGAAGAAGCTGGTCCAGGCATAGGAGAAGTAGAGCACGGGAATGCTGACGCCGCCGAGAAACGCCAGCGCCAGTTCGATCTGCACGAAGCGGACCAGGATGTCCTTCTCGATGTATTTCGAAAGGTACGTGCCGACCCCCATCGACGCCATGTAGATGCCGATGGTCAGCGAGAAGAACTTGACGCTGTCGCCGAGGAAGTAGGAGGCGGTGGTGGCGATCAGCAGTTCGTAGATGATCGAGCAAAGCCCGGAGATGAAGGCGCAGAAGACCAGCGTCAGGGATTGCCTGGCGCTGCCGCTTGCCTGTGCCTGGTCGTCAACCTTGCTCACTTGCCGCTTTCCGGTCCGCCACCCAGCCGGTTGGTGCCGTCGACGCTGCCGGCGCGGTTGTTCGGGTCATGAAAGGTTTCAGGGCCACCCCAATACCAACGGGATGCGCGGGCGTGAGAGCCGCCGTGGCCGGAATAGCCGTAGCCATCGAGTGCGAAGTAGAAGAGGACGAGATAGATCGCACTCAAGATCGTCGCCGTTGCATACACCACGCGCCTGGTCGCATCGTTCATTTGAAGCCCCTCGCTGCGATCCGGACGATTGTCCGGTTGGCAATTTCGTTGAGAACGATGCCGATCAGCAGCGTCAGGACGCCGAAAATCAGGTGAGGGATACTGCTGCCATAGACCCGGTGGATGGCGACGGTGACGTAATTCGGCGCGACGGCGCCCTGCGTCTTGATGTTGAGGTAGTATTGGCCTGCCGAGGGAACCGTAAGCTTCATCTCGTAGGTTTCATCGGCCTCGGCCCAAGAGCCATCGCTGTCCCAACCGGTCTCGTGCCAAAGCTCCTGGCCGAAGGAAAACAAGTAGTCCCTTTCAGCGTCGAGCAGCTCGGCCTCGACGAAAGACCACCTGTTCACCTGGACGTCGGCAGCCACTGTTACACGGAAAACCTCGTTGGCCTTGGTAACGGAAAACGGTCCGATCAGCCCGAAGTTCTGCGTCGGAACCTGTTCTCCGGCCTCCTGCGGTTCATCTGTCGCTGCCACGCTTGCCGCAGGATTTGGCGGACCCGCGAAGATCTTTTCCGATTGCCAGCTAAAGACCCAGGCCGTGAACAGGCCAAGGAGGCCGAAGACCAGATAGACGGACGCGATCCGGCCATAGTCGAGACCGGACGGGTCCGCTCGTGTGCCACGCTTGTTAGATTGCCCGGGGAGCACCTTCGACATGCCAGCCGTCCGACTAAAGCAGAAATGCAAGAACGGCGGCGAAGGCGATGGCACTCGTCGCTTCCAGGATGCCCGCACCGACGTTCCGGTCGTCGCGGATTTCCCGCGCCAGCGATTGGCCTGGGATGACCAGGCGATCGACCACCAGCCGAATGACCGGAAGGAAGATGAAGGCGATCAGGTTTGCCAGGCCGAACTGTGCCAGGTCGCTTTTCCAGTCGATGAAATTGCCGGCTGCGGCATTCATCACGATGATCGCGAGCGCGATGATGTGGCCGCCGAAAGCGATGCCTGCAGCCGTGTTCCGGTTCTGCAACTGTTCGTGAATGTCGTAGGGCGACAATCTCTCGTAGACGAAGCCGAAGACGAGCAGCGAGATCTGGCCAAGGATAAAGAAAACGATGGCGGAAACGACGCCGCCGCCTTCCCCCGATACGGCGCCGGCCGCGATGAGACCAGTTGCCAGATAGATGCCGAAATGCGCCGCGCCGACCCCGGCATTCTTTTCCTGAATAAGTTGCTTCGTGTCGCAGAACTTTCTGAGGATCGCGAGGTCGGCGAACCAGCCGCTGAAATTGAGCATCACCAGCCCGAGCAAAGCATAGCCGCCCACGGCAATGAGATCTTCTCGCAGGCCGTTGGAGGGGCCGATAAGGGCCGCGCAATAGATGACCGCCGTCGCCAGATAGTAGCCGCTGGTCGCCAGCGCCACGGCGTGATTGTCCTTGGTCGCGAGCTCGTGGTCGATGTCATAGGGCCGCAACACCCCCTTCAGCCATTTCGAAAGCAGGAACAGCACGAGGTAGAGAAGGATGAACGCCGGCGCTCGCGCCACGTCATCGAGAACGAAATTCCTGAGGTCCATCGAAGGCTCGTTGTATCGTACGCTATGAAAAATCGAAGCTAGGCTTATGGGGCTTCGGCGCTTCGTTCAAGGGGGTGGTACAACCCTTGCTCGAAATATCCGCGCGCAGCCCTCTTGCGACGGTCGTGATTTCGAAACGTGCCGGATTGAACCTTTGCCGAAGCGGCGCGACTGCTTTCTCGGGGTCGCAGCCTCCGCAAACGAAAATGTCGAGCGCGGCGTAGCCGTTCTCCGGCCAGGTGTGGATGCTGATATGGGATTCCGCCAGGAGCGCCACTCCGGTCACGCCACCTTCGCCACCGAACTGATGCAGGCGCATGTCAAGCAGCGTCGCACCACAGGCGTCGGCGGCTTCCCGCAAGGCAGCGTCGATGCCATCCTTGTCACCGAGGCCGCTCGCTCCCCAAAAGTCCAAGAGAAGGTGCGTCCCGGCCGGACGATACCCATTGTCGTTTGCGGTCATGCCTGGGGACCTTTGAGGTGGGCAGGTTTTGAGAAGTCGATCGCGGCGCGGCTTCGCGCCGGATCAGCCCTTTGCGGGCCTGAGGCGACCCCAGATCGGCGCGACGACATTGCCCATGACGACGATGGTCACGGCCCCGACGACGATGGCAAGCAAGGCCTGGAGCGCCGAGGTCGTCAACCAGCCGACCAGACCCGGTGCGAAGGCGAGCGCATGAGCGACCGTTTCGGATAGATCGTGGATCAGGTGTTCCGGTCCGGCCTTGCCGAGTTGCGCCATGCCGTGCACGAGAATGCTGCCGCCGACCCAGAGCATGGCCGCGGTGCCGATTGAGGCAAGAATTTTCAGGAACACCGGCATGCCGAAAACGAGGCCGCGGCCGAAGAGCCGCAGGGCGGAGAGCGGGTTCTTTGCCAGCGCGACGCCGGCATCGTCGGCTTTGACGATCAGCGCGACGGCGCCGTAGACTGCGAGCGTGATCAGGATGCCGACGCTGGCGAGAACCGCGCCCTGCATGTAGATGCCGGCATCGGCGATCATTGACAACGTCAGCGCCATGATCTCGGCGGAAAGGATGAAGTCGGTGCGGATGGCGCCGGAAACCTTCTCGTTTTCAAGTGCCACCGGATCGCTCTTTTCGCCGAGGACCGCTTCCTCATGGGCGTGCGCCGCATGCGGGAAAACGGCGCCATACAACTTCTCGGCACCCTCGTAGCACAGATAGATGCCGCCAAGCATGAGCAGCGGGGTGATCGCCCAGGGCGCGAAATAGCCGAGCAGCAGCGCGCCGGGTAAAAGGAAGAGCAGCTTGTTTTTCAAGGAGCCGACGGCGATCCGGGCGATGATCGGCAACTCCCTTTCCGGCGTCAGGCCCACCACATAGCGCGGGGTCACGGCAGCATCGTCGATCACGACGCCCGCCGCCTTGACGCTGGCCTTGGCGGTTTGGGCGGCAACGTCGTCCAGCGAGGCGGCCGCCATTTTGGCGATGGCTGCAACGTCGTCGAGGAGGGCGATAAGACCGGTGGCCATGAACTGCTAACCCTTTGAGAATCCGAAAAGCTCATCGCGAGTAACCACCATAGCGTGTCGAGTCAACGGTCGTTGCATCGGCAATATCGGCGCGGAGCGGTTCGCGGTTTTTGCGAACCGTCTGGCGGTCTCAAATCGTGATCGCCCGAACCAACCTTTGCCGTTGACCGCTGTCCCATTTCGATTTACGACTGACGAAATACAAAATTCGTCAGTCGTAAATCGAAAGACAAACGATGCCTGTGAGCAACGATACCGTCGTGGACCAGACGCGGCAGGACAACATCACGCGTATCCTCGATGCGGCCGAGGGACTGTTCCGGTATTTCGGCTACAGCAAGACCAATGTTGCCGACATTGCCCGCGAGCTCGGCATGTCGCCGGCCAACATCTACAGGTTCTTCGCCTCCAAGACCGAGATCCACCAGGCGCTGTGCGCGCGCATGCTCGCTGCAAGTTACCAGCTTGCCCAGGAAATCTGCCGCCAGCCCGTCAGCGCGAGCGAGCGCCTGCGTCGCTACGTGCATGCGCAACATCAGATGACCGTCGAGCTCATGCTCGACAATACGAAGGTGCACGAGATGGTGGTCGTCGCCATCGAACGAGAATGGCACGTGATCGACAAGCATATCGACAGGATCGACGCGCTTCTTGCCGATGTCATTCGTGAGGGGATAGCGAGCGGCGAATTCCCGGAGCAGGACGCAGATACGGCGTCGCGCTGTTTTGGCGCCGCGACGGTCACGCTCTGTCATCCACAGATGGTTGCCCAATGTCTGAGCAAGTCGAACCGTGCGAGCCCGGAAGAACTGATCGAATTCGCCATCAAGGCGCTGAAGATTTAGCCGGGATGCTTCCGATGCTGCGCGACGGCATCGGCCTATTTTTTAGGAGTGCGAATATGTTTATGCCTTTTGAAATTGGTCGTCATCGTTCGTTTTTTGCCACTGTTGCTTTGCTTTCAACCCTTTCGATGGCACTGGCCGGCTGCTCCGAAGAAAAGGCCGACACCTCCGACGTCGTGCGCCCGGTCAAGGTTGTCGAGATCGCAGCGGCTGACAATGTGCGCCAGCTCAGCTATTCCGGTTCCGTTCGGGCGCGCACCGAAATGAACCTCGGTTTTCGCGTCAGCGGCAAAATCGTCGAGCGGGCCGTCAATGTCGGCGATCGGGTCAAGGTCGGCGATCTGCTCGCCCGCGTCGATGCGACCGACTATGAACTCGCAGTGCGCAGCGCGTCCGCCAACCTGGACGCGGCCGAGCGCCAGGTCGAGACGGTCAAGCTCGTGCGCGATCGTGCCGAGCAACTGCTGGCGCGGAAGTTTGCCTCCCAGGCCCAGTTCGATCAATCGGTGCTGAGCTACAACCAGGCGATCGCCACGCGCGACGCGGCGAAGTCGGCGCTGTCCCAGGCGAAAAACCAGGTGACCTATACCAGCCTCGTCGCCGACCGGCCCGGCATCGTGACCACGATCAATGCCGACGTCGGCCAGGTCGTCGGTTCGGGCACGCCTGTCGCCAGCGTTGCCGTGGAAGGCGAAAAGGAAGTCCAGATCGCCGTGCCCGAAACCGAGATTGCCAGTTTCAAGGCAGGTTTGGGGGTCAAGGTCGGGCTCTGGGCCGACGCGGGACTGTCGCTTGACGGCACTGTACGTGAGGTGGCCGGCAGCGCCGACCAGCAGTCGCGCACCTTCTCCGTGCGCGTCAGCCTGCCGAACAATCCGCGCGTCCTGCTTGGCATGACGGCGAGCGTCGAGGCGTCGGCCGGCAACGGTGCGTCCTTCGTGTCCGTGCCGCTGAGCGCGCTGGCGGAGAAGGACGGCTACCCGATCGTCTGGGTGGTTGATCGCGGCACGGAACTCGTCCGCAGCCGCCCGGTCACGCTTGCCGATTTCACCGGTGACGGCGTCAGGGTCACGGACGGCCTTGCTGTCGGCGATCTCGTCGTTGCCGCAGGAACGCAGTTCATGACGGATGATCTCAAGGTCACGATCTCCAACGACGCCACGCACCAGTCCGCCGCAGCCGGCGAAACCAGCATCGTGCGCTGACAGCCCAGAAAACCCCGCGGGACCGATCCGATGACCACCTCCTCCTCTGACGAAAAGCGGCCTTTCAACCTTTCGCGCTGGGCAATCGCGCATCCGAGCATGGCGCGCTTCCTGTTCGGTCTCATCATTCTTGCCGGTGTCTTCGGCCTGATGCGCATGGGTCAGAAGGAGGATCCGGATTTCACCTTCCGCGTCATGGTCGTGCAGGCCTTCTGGCCGGGCGCCTCGATCGAGGAGATGCAGGATCAGGTCGTCAACAAAATCGAGCGCAAGCTGCAGGAAACGCCGCATCTCGATTTCGTGCGCTCCTACACCCGCGCCGGCAGCGCCATCATCACGCTGCAGGTCGAAGGCGATACGAACGCCCAGCAGGTGGCGGATGCCTTCTATCAGGTCCGCAAGAAGGTCGGCGACATCGCGAGCGAGCTGCCGGAAGGCTTGCTCGGCCCCTATTTCAACGACGAGTTCGGCGACACGTTCATCACGCTCAACTCGCTGAGCGGTGAGGGATACAGCTATCCGGAACTGAAGAAGTTCGCGATCCAGGCCCGTGACATGCTGTTGACGACGCCCGGCGTCGAGAAGGCGGTCATCATCGGCGACCAGCCGGAGAAGATCTATATCGATGTCTCCTCCAAGGCCCTGGCTGAGCGTGGCCTGACGCTGAACGACCTGCGCAGCACGATCGCCGGCCAGAACAACATCGACCCTGCCGGTGCCATCGACACAGGCGCGCGCTCGGTGCGCATCTCGGTCGAAGGCAGCCTGGACAAGGTGGAGGATCTGAAGAACCTGAGGCTTCGGGCCGGCGGCCAGATCACCCGGCTCGGCGATATCGCCACGGTCAGTTCCGGGCTTGAGGACCCCTATCAGCGCAAGTTCCGCTTCAATGGCCAGGACAGCGTGCAGATCGGCGTCGTCATGGCCAAGGGCTTCAAGGTGACGGATGTCGGCAAGGCGGTCGAGGAGACCTATCAGCGTTTTGAAGAATCCTTGCCCTATGGCGTCAAGGTCGACCAGATTTCCAACCAGCCGGAAGTCGTGACGGAGGCCGTCGGCGAATTCATGAAGGCGCTCGGCGAGGCGCTTGCGATCGTGCTCGTCGTGTCGTTCCTGTCGATCGGCTGGCGCTCGGGCCTGGTGATCGCGATCACCATTCCGCTCGTACTCGCCGCCACCTTCGCCATCATGTACGAGCTCGGCATCGATCTGCAGCGCATTTCGCTCGGCGCACTCATTATCGCGCTCGGGCTTCTGGTCGACGACGCCATGATCGTCGTCGAGATGATGGAACGAAAGCTCGAAGAAGGGCTCGTCAAGGTCGAGGCTGCAAGCTTTGCCTATACTTCCACCGCCTTTCCGATGCTGACGGGAACGCTGATCACCACGGCCGGCTTCATCCCGGTCGGCTTTGCCGCGTCCACAGCCGGCGAATATGTGCGCTCGCTGTTCTACGTGGTCGGCATCGCGCTCGTCGTTTCCTGGTTCGTCGCCGTCTATTTCACCCCATGGCTCGGCAACATGCTCCTGAAACAGCGCAGCCACGCGGGCAACCATCATGACGTCTTCGACACGCGCTTCTATCGGAACCTGCGCGCCACGGTCACCTGGGCCGTGCGCCACCGCGTCATCGTTCTGTCGACAACGCTGGTGATTTTCTTCGTCAGCCTCTGGGCCTTCCAGTTCATTCCGAAGAACTTCTTCCCGCAGTCGTCGCGGCCGGAAATCCTCGTCGATCTGTGGCTGCCCGAAGGCACCAGCATCAAGGAGGTCGAAAAGCAGGCCAAGGCCCTCGAGGCCCGGATGATGGACGACGAGGACAAGCGCTTCATCGCCACCTATATCGGCGAAGGCGCGCCACGCTTCTTCCTGCCGCTCGACCAGCAACTACGCAATCCGAACTTCGCCCAGCTGCTTGTCATGGCCAAGGACGAGCCGGCGCGCGAGCGGCTGATTGCCAAGATGCGCGCGATCCTTGCCGCCGACTTCCCGTCGATCCGGTCGAAGGTCGACCGCCTGTTCCTCGGTCCGCCGACCGGTTGGCCGGTGCAAATGCGCGTCATGGGACCGGATCGCGACGAGGTCAGGCGCATCGCCGACCGGGTGAAGGCGAAGTTCCATGAGAACCCGCAATTGGGCGCCGTTCACGACGACTGGCTGGAGCCGGTGCCGGGCATGAAACTGGTGATCGACCAGGATCGCGCCCGCGCGCTTGGCGTCACCTCGCAGCGTATCCGCCAGATGCTGCAGGCGAGCGTCACCGGAGCACCGCTCGACAATTTCCGCGACGGCGAAGAGACGGTGGCCATCGTCGCCCGAGAGCCGGCCGACAGCCGCAAGCTCTTAAGCTCCGTCGACTCCATCCTGATCCCGACCGACTTCGGCGGTTTCGTGCCACTCTCGCAGGTCGCCAAGATCGTGCCGGTGCTCGAACAGGGGATAGAATGGCGTCGCGACCGACTGCCGACGATCACGGTGCGCGGCACCCTGCCTGACGGCGTGCAGCCGAACGACGTGGCGATGAAGATGTTCGGCGACATGCAGTCGCTGCGCGACAGCCTGCCTGCCGGCTACTCGATCGGCATCCAGGGCGGGGCGGAAGATTCCGCCGAGAGCCAGGCCTCGATCGCAGCCAAGGCGCCGATCATGCTCGGCGTGATCGTCATCCTGCTGATGGTGCAGCTGCAGCACTTCGGCAAGGCGATGCTGGTTCTTGCCACCGGACCGCTTGGCATCATCGGTGCGGCGGCGGCACTCCTGATCAGCGGTGCGCCCTTCGGCTTCGTCGCGATCCTCGGCGTCATTGCGTTGCTCGGCATCATCATGCGCAACTCGATCATTCTCGTCGACCAGATCGACCAGGACATTGCCGCCGGCATGGATCGTGCCGAGGCGATCATCGGATCGGCCGTCCGGCGCTTCCGCCCGATCACGCTGACGGCGCTGACGGCGGTGCTGGCGCTGATCCCGATCTCCCGCGGCGTCTTCTGGGGCCCACTCGCCTACGCCATGATGGGCGGCATTCTGGTCGCGACCGTGCTGACCATTCTGGTGCTGCCCGCTGGCTACGCGCTTTTCTTCGGGCGTGAGCCGAAGAAGGGGACAACGGAGCCGGTCGAAGTCGAGGCGAAGGCTAATGACAAGACAACCATTGTTCCCTATCCGCCGGCCGTTGCAGCGGAATAGACCTCGAACTGTCCCGCGCCGGGTGACAGGCCCTTTGGCATAAACGGGCTTGGCCGAGATTGGCCCGGCTCGGGAATTGGTATCTCGCTTTATCTATGGGGCGCCATTCCCATCCAAACGGGTCCGTCGGCCTGTCCGAAACGCGCGCGCGACCGAGCCTCCGGATTGCCGGGTAAGCTCTCGATGGGCGTCGGGTCGCATTCGGTTCCGCCGTTGCCACGACGCAATCAGGCGGACAAGGGGTCGCACTGTGGTGCCGTGGGCGGGGCCCCATCCCCGCAGACCTGAAACCTGCGCGGTGACGACACACAACATCTAATAGGCGTCATCGACGACCGAAAACCATTCGTAAATGGTTAACCGATTGGCAAAAAACACACAATTCTGAGGATTGCTCGCTGTGCTGTCCTGCACGATCCTCTGTGCGCGGCTGGGCGAGTGCGCCGTTCGGCGTTTGCCGGGGCCGTGGTTGTGGTGGGAACGGCTTGAATGATCCTAAATCATCGCGTCACGCGCATTTCGGTTGGTCTGTTGCTCCTGGTGCTCGCAGTTGTGGTGCTGCTGCCGGGCCTGACGGGCTTTACGAGCCTCGATGGCACAGTCAACGCGCGCTTCGCAGCAATCAACGCGCCCATTGACGGCGAGATCGGCCAGGCGCCGCCGCGGATCGGGACGCCTGTTGCGGAAGGGGAGACCCTGCTGACCATCGGCAACGAACGGGTCAATCGGGCAATTCTTGCCTCCTTGCATGCTGAATCGAAGACAGCGACCGATCGGGTCATCGCGCTCGAAAGGGAACGCAATGAACTGATTGCGCTCCGCGATCAACTTGCCGAGCGGCTCGAAGTATTCAAGACGGCGACAATAGCCAGCGTCGAACGAGAGCTTCGCATCCTGCAAAAGCGGGTTGAGGTCTCGCGTGCCCAGGACTCCGCCGCGAAGGTCGATCTCGACCGGCGTCAGGAACTGGAGGCGAAGGGGATTTTTGCACGCAAGATGGTGGAGGCGGCCGAAGCCGCAGGCGCTGCGACCGGCGGAGAAGTCGAGATCAGCCATCTGTCGCTGGAACTGCTCGAGCAGCGCCTGGCAGCGTTGCGCCAAGGGATCTTTGTCGTTGGCGATGGCCAGAACGATGTGCCCTATTCGCGTCAGCGCCAGGACGAAGTGATCGTGCGGATCAACGATCTCAACACCCGCATCGCTGAAAACAGGACACGTGCCGACGAGACCAAGCGCCAAATGCTTGAGGAGCAGAAACGCGTTCGCAGTCTTGAACTTGCAGACATCGCTTCACCCTTCGGTGGGGTCGTCTGGAGCCGCAACGTCGTCAACGGCTCCAATGTCATCCTCAACAACGAACTGATGCGCATCCTCGACTGTCGCGAACTCTTCGTCGATATCCTCGTTCCCGAAGTCGATTACGACGAGATCTATCCGGGGCGCGAGGCGGAGATTCGTCTCCTCGGGCGCAGCGAAGTCTTCAAAGGGAAAGTGCAGGCGGTCAAAGGCTCTTCTGCTGTTGTCGAAAAGGATAACCTTGCCGCCAAGGAACCGGAGGCCGACGAACGCGACGCCCAGATCCGCATTCAGCTCCTGCCGTCCGCCCTCAATTCGGACTTTGGCAATTTTTGTCAGGTGGGCCGGACGGCGCAGGTGCGCATCTCCAAGCATAGTTTCCAACTGGCACGGTGGATCAAGGGTCTGTGGTTCAACCTCTTCTAGCGCTGGCGCCCACGCTTCTGGTGATCGCCTTCTTCCTGCTCGGGCCGTCAAACTGGTCGCGGCATCAAAGCTGGGCGCGAGCCATCACCTGCGCCGTGGTCGGTGCCGTCGCGCTGCGCTACATGCTTTGGCGCTTCACCGAAACCGTGCTCCCCTATCCTGCTGATGGCGCCAACGTCTATTGGGTCTGGCTCGTCTTCATCATCGAGTTGCTTGCCTTTACCGAGGTTGTGCTGTTCCTCATTCTGATGAGCCGTTATGTCGATCGCAGCGCCGAGGCCGATCGCCTCGGAAAGGCGTTCTTCTCCCGTGATCAACACGACCTGCCGACCGTCGACATCTTCATTCCCACGTATAACGAGCCACTTGATGTGCTGGAGCGCACGATCGTCGGAGCCCTGGCGCTCGACTATCCGAAGGACAAGTTCAGAGTTTACGTCCTCGACGATGGCCGGCGTGAATGGCTGAAGGAATTTTGTGCGGAGCGGGGCGCGACCCACGTTACGCGGCCCGATAACGCGCATGCGAAGGCCGGTAATATGAACAGCGGGCTGCGAGCGAGCTCGGGTGACTTCATTGCCATTTTCGACGCGGACTTCGTGCCCTATCGCCACTTTCTCAAGCGTACCTTGCCGTTCTTCTCCGACGAGGCGATCGGCATCGTTCAGACGCCGCAGCATTTCTTCAACGTAGACCCGGTCCAGTCCAACCTCGGCCTGGAAAACATCTGGCCGGACGAACAGCGGCTTTTCTTCGACGAGATCGCACCGAGCCGCGACGTCTGGGACGTCAGCTTCTGCTGCGGCTCCTGCTCCATCGCCCGCCGCAAGGCGGTCGATGCAATCGGCGGGTTCCCAACGGAATCGATCACCGAAGATCTGCTCACGACGCTGTCGATGCTCAACAAGGGTTACAAGACCCGTTACCTCAACGAGCGCCTGTCGATGGGGCTGGCGGCCGAAAACCTTACCGGCTATTTCGTGCAGCGCGAGCGCTGGTGCCAGGGCGGCATCCAGACGCTCTTTCTTCACAATGGACCCTTGCGCGGGCCGGGCCTCACGCTCTTCCAGCGCATCATGTTCCTTCCCATGTCCTGGCTGGTGCAATACGTCGTCCGCCTGATCGTCCTGATCGTTCCAATCGCTTATCTGTGGTTTGGCGCATTGCCGTTGCATTTCACCGGCATTGCCGACTACGTCTCGAACCAGCTCCCCGTTCTGGCCGCATATTTCCTTTTGATGCTCTGGATCACGCCGACACGCTACCTACCGGTGGTTTCCAGCGCCGTTGGTACGTTTGCGACCTTCCGCATGCTGCCGACGGTCGTCTCCAGCCTGGTGCGACCGTTCGGCAAACCGTTCAAGGTCACGCCCAAGGGCAGCAGCAACGATGCGAACACCTTCGACGCTTACACCTTCACCTGGATTGCCGGCTTCATTGCGGTCACGGCTCTCGGTCTTCTGATCAATCTCGTTCCGGAGACGGCGCGGGTCCAAGGGTCGTTCTCGGCCATAGGCGCTGTCTGGTCAGGCATCAACATCGTCGTTCTCGTTATTGCCTCGCTCATCTGTTTCGAAAAGCCGCGCCGTCTGTTCCAGGCTTTCAAGCTGGACGAGCCTGCCAATGTCGATGGCACGCCGGGCCGCGTTGTCAGCCTCTCGCTCGACAAGGCCGTCGTGGCGGTGGCCAATGAGGCGCGCTTCCAATCGACCCAGGTGACGCTGAGACTTGACGGCTTCGAACCCATTCGCGCGGAATTCAGGCATGTCACGCAGCGGCGCGGCGACATCACCCGCTCCGGCGACGAGCGGCGTTACTACCTGCATCTCTACTACGACCTCAGCGGCGCCGAGCGCGACAGGATGATCGTCAAGCTCTACACCGGCCGCTATTCTCAAGACATTCCCGATATCGACAAGGTCGCCGTCTCGGTGAACCTGTTGCTTCGCGCCTTCGGGCGCACGCGCACCGTCTCATAAAGGCAGGCAGGGCACTGCGGTATTGTGACCGCATGCGGGAAACTCGATCGGTCGCGGCAAACCCGCGACGGTCGCCCTTTTGAGGTTGTGCGTCAGGGGCTCTCCGCTCAGCGGGGGAGTCCCGGCGCTTTCGGCGGTATCCATGACGGCGTGATTCTGCCCGCCACACACGCGACCAGCAACCTTTCGGACCCGGTCGAGACCGCCTGCATGCCCCATCAGATCGCATTTTTTGAAAGTGGTATTCGACTTCCAAATACCACTTGGCGGTTCTCGTAATAACTTTAGCCAGGGCGAAAAGACCCCGATTGACAGCGCGACTTTGACGGTCTTATCGTTAAGTCAAATAACTTGACTTAATAGTTCGATCAACGAAACCTGAGGGGGAATTCGTCATGACGGCAGTCGAGGAAATGCGGTTTTTGCGTCTGGCGCGGGAGGCCGGAAAATCGAGGGCGACCGCCGGGCGATGGCGTCTCGGGGCAGTCGCTGCAGCGCTGATGATGGTGGCAGCCACTGAAGCCCGCGCTGAATCCGTTCTCACCATGCACATCGAGGAACAGACGAGCTGGGTACAGAATTTCAACCCGTTCGACCTCGGCGGCCGGCGCCAGAGCACCATGGATTTCGTCTACGAGCCGCTGGTGATCTTCAACGACTATGACGGCGGCAAGCCGGTCTGGAGGCTGGCAACGGCCTACAAATTTGCCGACGATCTGAAGTCGATCACCTACACGCTGCGCGACGGCGTCAAGTGGTCGGACGGCAAGCCACTCACCTCTGCCGACATGAAGTTTACGTTAGAGATGATGCTGAAGAACCCGGCGGTCGATACGGTCGGCGTTGGTGAAACCGTTGCCTCGGTCGAAGCGCCGTCGCCGACGGAAGTGAAGATCAATCTCAAGGACGTCGATACGCACTTTCCAGAATCGCTTGCCGATTTTCCCGTCGTGCCCGAACATATCTGGAAGGATGTGAAGGACCCGCTCGCCTTCAAGAACGAGACGCCCGTCGGTTCCGGTCCGATGACCGAGATTCGCCGCTTCACACCGCAGGTCTATGAGCAGTGCCGCAATCCCAACTACTGGGATGCCGCCTCATTGAAGGTTGATTGCCTGAAGCTGCCGCAGATCTCCGGCAACGACCAGATGCTGGCGCTGTTGCCCGAGGGGTCGATCGACTGGTTCGGCTCGTTCCTGCCGCAGATCGACAAGACCTATGTCGGCCTTGACGCCGAGCATAACGGCTACTGGCAGCCGCCGGCCGAAACCGTGTCGTTCCAGATGAACCTCAAGTCGTCGAATGCCGGCAATGCCGAGGCCTTCAACGATATGGCGTTCCGCCGCGCCTTCAGCCTGGCAATGGACCGCACGGCGATGGTCGACATTGCCGGCTTTGGCTATCCCGTCGTCAACACCCATGCAAGCGGCCTGCCGCCGCGATTCGACAGCTGGCGCAACAAGGCAGCCGAGGGCACGCAGGACGAGTGGATGGCCTATGACATCGACAAGGCCAACAAGCTGCTTGACGACGCCGGCTACAAGAAGGACGGCGATGGTTTCCGCACCACACCGAGCGGCAAGCCGATTGCCTTCCCGATCATCGTCCCGAATGGCTGGACCGACTGGATCGATGCCGTGCAGATCGCAACCGAGGGCCTGCGCAAGATCGGCGTCAACGCGTCCGTTGCCACACCCGAATACGAGCAGTGGCAGAAGCAGATCCTCGACGGTACGTTCGAAGCGGTGATGAACTCGCGCGCCGACGGGCCGACACCGTTCCGCGGTTATTTCCAGTCGCTGTCAACAGCGTTTGGCGGCCGCATCACCAGCGCGCCGTCGCGCTATTCCAACCCCGAACTCGACAAGGTCTTCGACGACTATCGCCGCGCGACCACGGACGAGGAGCGCAAGACGCTGTTCGACCAGGTACAGGTGATCGTCGCCGACAACCTGCCGGTCGTGCCGGTGTTCAACGGTCCGACCTGGTACCAGTTCTCGACCAAGCGTTTCACCGGTTGGGTGACCAAGGACGAGCCGGTCATGAACCCGGAGGACCACGACAACAACCGGATGCGGCTGGTGCATCTGCTCCGCCTCAAGCCCGTGCAATAAGCGACAGCGGGCCTCAACGATGCGACTTTCCCGTCGACGGCTTGCCGTCTATTGCGTGGCGTTCCTTTTCGCGATCGTCATGAACTTCGCGGTTCCCCGGATGATGCCGGGCAGCCCCGTCGACAGCATGATCGCCCAACTCGGACCGCGGGCAACGCCCGCGGCCATCGAGGCGATCAAGGCGCGCTTCGGCGCGATCGAGCAACCGATCTGGCGGCAGTTCGTCGACTATGTCGTCGGGCTCGCCCATTTCGATCTCGGCGTTTCGGTCAAGTATTATCCGCAGACGGTGGTCGAGGTGCTCGGCCGGTCGGCCGGCTGGACGGCGTTCCTTGTCTTCACCGCCATCGTCTTCTCGCTCTGCGTCGGCGTACTGCTCGGCGCAGTCTCCGCCTGGCGTCGCGGCGGCCGTTTCGACAGTTTCGTTTCGCCCTTTTCGGTCGTGCTGATCGCGGTGCCGCCGGTGATCATTGCGCTTGCGACGCTGTTCACCTTCGGCGTCACGCTCCGGCTGCTGCCGGTCGGTTACGCCTATGATCCGAGCCTAGATCCCGGCTTGAACTTCACCTTCTTTAGCAGCGTCTTCCTGCATGCGGTCATGCCGGTGCTAACGCTCTCGCCCTATCTCATCGGCGAGTTTCAGACGACGATGCGCTCGAGCATGATTTCCGTGCTGGGCGAAGACTATGTCACCATGGGCCGCGCCAAGGGGCTGTCCGAAGCGGCCGTGATGTTCGGGTATGCGGCGCGCAACGCCATGCTGCCAGTGCTCACCAATCTCGCGCTGATGCTGGGGGCCGTCTTCGGCGGCTCGATCGTCACCGAGATCGTCTTCAACTATCCCGGCCTCGGTTTGACACTCTACACGGCAAGCGTCGCGCGCGACTATCCGGTCATCCAGGGACAGCTCCTGTTGATGACGATCGCGACACTCGGCGCCAATCTGCTCGTCGATATCATTTACGGCGTGGTCGACCCGCGCATCCGGGAGGGCAGGGCATGAATGCGGGTGTCTCCTTGTTCTGGCGGCAGAAGAAAGCCGTCGCCGGGCTCGTCATCATAGTCACGCTCTGCCTGATGGCGCTGTTCGCGCCTGTCATTGCGCCCGGAGATCCAAGCGAACGGGTCGGCCGCTCGCACCAGCCGCCGACCGTTGAGCACTACTTCGGCACGACGAAGATGGGACGCGACGTCTTTGCGCAATTCGTCTGGGGCGCGCGGCCATCGCTGGCGGTCGGCTTTGCCACCGGTCTTGCGATCACCGCGCTCGGCACCATCGTCGGCCTTGTCGCCGGCTATTTCGGTGGGCGCACCGATGCGACGCTCGATCTCGCCACCAACGCGGTGCTGGTCATTCCCAACATTCCCTTGCTGATCCTGCTTGCCTCCTTCGCCGGCACGGTCGGGCCGCTGGCGATCATGGCGATCATTGCGCTCACCTCCTGGCCCTGGGGGGCGCGCATGACGCGATCGCAGACCATGGCGCTCAGGCAGCGTGAATTCGTGGTGGCGGCACGCATGGTCGGCGAGCCGCACTGGCGCGTCATCTTCGTCGAGATCCTGCCGAATCTGGTGCCGCTGATCGGCATCAACGTCGTCGGCAGCATCATCTATGCGATCGTCGCCCAGACGACGCTCGAATATCTCGGTTTCGGTGATCCGCTCCGGGTAACCTGGGGCACCATGCTCTACAACGCCCAGAATTCCTCCGCGATCATGGTCGGCGCCTGGTGGGACATCGCCGTCCCGGCCGCCGGCATCGCTCTTGTCGGCCTCGGTCTCGCGCTGATCAATTTCACCTTCGACGAGATCGCCAATCCGCAGCTTCGCTCCGGTCCGGCGCTCAGCCGCTGGCTTCGTCTCACCCGGCTACGCCGCCGGCAACTGGAGGCGGCCCGATGAGCGACGCGCTGCTTCAGATCCGCAATCTCAACGTCGACTACCTGCTTGACGCAGGTGCCTTCCGCGCGGTCAACAACGTCTCGTTCGAGGTCAGGCGCGGCGAGCTCTTCGGCCTTGCCGGCGAATCCGGCTGCGGCAAGAGCACGATTGCCTATGCGATCACCCGCCTATCGAAGGCACCGGCCTGGGTCGCCGGCGGCGAGATCCTGCTCGATGGTCAGGATCTCCTCAAGATGCCGGAAGCTGCCCTTCAGACAGTCCGCTGGCGGCGGATCGGCATGGTGTTCCAGAGCGCCATGAACTCGCTCAACCCGCTGATGCGGGTCGAGGCGCAGTTCTTCGACGTGCTGCGCCGCCACACAGGCGCGACGCGGCCGCAGGCGCGCGCCCGGGCGGAAGAAATGTTCAAGCTCGTCGGCATTCCGGCGGGCCGTCTCGATGATTATCCGCACCAGTTCAGCGGCGGTATGCGGCAGCGGATCGTGATTGCCATCTGCCTCGCCTTGAAGCCGGAGCTGATCATCATGGACGAGCCGACGACGGCGCTCGACGTGGTGGTGCAGCGGGAGATCCTGGAGCAGCTTGTCGACCTGCAGCGTAGCCTCGGCTTCTCGGTGCTGTTCATCACCCATGACCTGCAGCTGATGGCGCAGCTCTGCCACCGCATCGGTGTTATGCTGAAGGGGCAACTGGTCGAGGTCGGCGACACCCACCAGATCAGCCGCGCGCCAACACATGACTACACGCGAAAACTCTGGGGCGCGATCCCGCAACTGCCGCACGCCAACCGCAGCCTTGGGGTCGTCGAATGAACGTGATGCCGGTCTCGAACACAACCTTTGACCAACAGGACGCGATCGTTCGCCTCACGGATATCAAGCGCACGTTTGGTGCCGTGGAGGCCTTGAGGGGGATCTCGTTGTCGCTGAAGCCCGGGCGGGCCTTGGCCCTCGTCGGCGAATCCGGCTGCGGCAAGACCACCTGTGCCCGCATTGTCGCGCGGCTCGATGTGCCGAGTGCCGGAACGATGCAGTTTCGCGGGGCCGACGTGACCGAGGCGGGGGACCGCGCCGCCGAGAAGTTGCGCCGCCGCGCGATCCAGATGGTTTTTCAGGACCCCTTCGCCTCGCTCAATCCGGTGTTCTCCGTCTACCATCACCTCGCGCGCCCGCTGCTTTTGCATGCCCACGCGAAGAACACCGGCGAAGCGAAAGTCGCAGTCGCGCGTCTGCTCGCCGATGTCGGTCTGGACCCCGATGTGACGGCGCGAAAATTTCCGCATGAACTCTCGGGCGGCCAGCGGCAGCGGGTCAACATCGCCCGGGCGCTCGCTGTCGGACCGGACGTGCTCGTCGCCGACGAGCCGACATCGATGCTCGACGTGTCGATCCGACTTGATATTCTGGAGCTTCTCGCGCGCATCAAGCGCGAGCGAAGCCTCGCCATGCTCTATATCACCCATGACATCGCCACGGCCGCCCACATTGCCGAAGAGGTCGTGGTGATGTTTGCCGGGCAGATGGTCGAGTGGGGCGAAACCAGCGCGGTCATTGGAGATCCGCGCCATCCCTATACCCAGCTTCTGCTTTCGGCCGTGCCTGACCCGGATCGCCCCTTCGTTCCGGGGCAGAGCGCCCGCTTCCTCGCCCATGCCGACAATGTGCGGCGTGCGAGCCGCCCGATGTCGGATGCGGTGGAAGAGGTATCGGTAAACCATTTCGTCCGTGCCCTTGGCCAAGCCCCGACGTGAGCTATGTGAACCAAGGACAGCCACCCCTCAAGAACAACCCGCCGGCCATTCGGCCGGCTCTCGAAATCAGTCTTCCATGGAGCCGCTTGATGACGTTTGCCGCCAAATCTGAATTCCTGCTGGAAACGCTCTGGGTCCCGGTCGGCACCGCTGACCGGTCCGTCTACGCGCTGACGCTGACCAACAATTCGGATCGCCCGCTCAAGGGCTTTCGCCTTGGCGTTTCCGGGCCGGCGCGCATCGATCCCGCAACCGAAATCGAGGGCGGGAAGTTGCTGGTTCGCTTGTCCAATTACGCGGAGTTCGCACCACCGGAAGGCTTCGAGCTCGCGCCAGGCGCCACTTGGACGCTCAAGGCGCACGGCATGAGCTACGAGCCGCGCCATTGGACCGATGGCGCCAACGCCGCCTTCCTGGTGCTTCCCGATGGCGCGATGGCGCCGGTTGCGGTGCTCGCCTCGCGGGCCCATGGCGACAATGCCGAACTGAAGCGCGGTGCTGCCGTCTATCCCGTGCCGAAGGTCGCTCCGGTTCCGGTGTCGATCGTGCCGTGGCCTGAGGCCGTCTCCGTTTCCGGCCAGCTCGTGGCGCCTCCGGGCCTTGATCTCACGGCGGAGGGCGACGAAGCGGCGAGCGCGGCGAAGGCTTTCACTGATCTGACGGCAAGCCTGTTCCCGATCGAGGGCATCGTCCGGCCAGAGGCCGAGGGCGGCTTTCCGGTTTCGCTGTCGAAGGCTGCCGAACTTGGCCCCGAAGCCTACACGATCCGTTTCTCGCCAGCCGGTGTTGCCGTTGCCGGCAGCACGCAGACCGGCATCCTCTATGGCCTGATCACGCTCGGGCAGGTGTTGCGCGGTGCGCGGCTTCATCCCGGCACCTTCGTGTTTCCGACGGGCGGGGAAATCAAGGACGAGCCGGCGCTGTCCTGGCGCGGCACCCATCTCGACGTCGCCCGGCAATTTTACAGCACCGCCGAAGTCGAGCGTTTCCTGCAACTGATGGCCTGGAACAAGCTCAACCGGTTCCACTGGCACCTCACCGACGACGAGGCCTGGCGCGTCGAGATCGACGCCTATCCGGCGCTGACGGAAATCGGCGCCTGGCGTGGCCATGGCCGCAAGATCCCGCCGCTGCTCGGTTCGGGCCCGCAGCCGACCGGCGGCTACTACACCAAGGCGGCGATCCGTCAGATCGTGGCGCTCGCATCGAGCCTCGGCATCGAGGTGATGCCGGAGATCGACATTCCCGGGCATTCCTATGCGATGCTGCAGGCGATACCGGAGTTGCGCGACCCTGAGGAAAAGGGCAGCTATCACTCGGTGCAGGGTTTCCCGGACAATTGCCTCAACCCGGCGCGCGAAGAAACCTACCGCGTGCTTGAGATCATCTTCGACGAATTGATCGAACTGTTCCCCATGCGGGCGATCCACGTCGGCGCCGACGAAGTGCCGCTTGGAGCCTGGTCGGGCTCGCCGGAGGCGCTCGCGCGGCTTCGGGCGCTCGCCGGGGACGAAGTTGCCGAAACGCATGCCAAGCGCCTGAACGTCGTCACCAACACCCATGGCGCCGATGAGATCGACGGATCGGGCGCCGCAGTGCTGCAGGGCGAATTTCTGGCGCGCATTCAGGCGTTCCTTGCGAACCGCGATTGCGTCACCGGTGGTTGGCAGGAGGCGGCCCACGGCAACGTCATCGACAAGGCGAAGTCGCTTTTGTTCGGCTGGCGCACCGTCGAGGCGTCGGCAGCGCTAGCCGAGGAAGGCTACGACATCGTCGTCTGCCCCGGACAGGTCTACTATCTCGACATGGCCAATAGCCCGGCCTGGTCGGAGCCTGGTGCCAGCTGGGCAGGCTGGTCCGATCCGGAAAGGCTCTACACCTTCGATCCGGTAGAGGGCTGGACCGATGCGCAGAAAAAGCACCTGCTCGGCGTGCAGTGCTGCATCTGGTCGGAACCGATGACCGATCGCGCCGTTTTCGATCGCCTCGTGTTCCCGCGGCTTTCGGCGCTCGCCGAAACCGGCTGGACGCGACCGGAGCGCAAGTCCTTCAAGCGTTTCGAAGCGCTCGTCGGGCTGATGCCGGTGCTTTACGGTTTTTATGCCGCGGAGTAATTGCGCGAGAGTTTCCAGTTTGCGTCTGGACTTGGCCAGACGATGGATTGGATAGGTGAACGGCGGCGCAAGCCGCCGTTTGTCGTTTGCAGATCGCCGCTTTCGGTCGGCCATGTGCGATCTGGATTTTCGTGCTTGTACGCTGGCGCGCGGCACGCAAGAGTGCGCATCGATCCCGCGACCACGACCGCGGAAATGTGCGTAGTACTTCCTGAGGCCAAGTTATCGATGCGAAGACTTCCTGGATTGTCGGCGATGAAGGTCTTCGAAGTGGTCGGCCAGACCCGCAGTTTCACGCGCGCGGCCGAGCGGCTCAACCTCACGCAAAGTGCCGTCAGCCGGCAGGTCCGCAATCTTGAGGACGAGCTTGGCGAAGATCTTCTCATCCGCCGCCATCACCACCTGGAATTGACGCCCGCCGGCGCCGAACTGCTGGCAACGATCCAGGAGGCGTTTCACAACATCGAGGTGTCGCTGCGCAGCATCACTGAGAAGAGCAACCAGAACCGCTTGCGGGTCAACGTCCCGCCGACCTTTGCCAAGCGCTGGCTGCTGCCACGCCTTGCCCGCTTGCGCGAGGCCCTGCCGGATGTGGACATCAGCATCAGCACCGAGGCTTCCGATACGCTTGCCGAGCGCGGGCTTCTCGACTGCGCCATCCGCTTCGGTGACGGCGAATGGCCGATGCTCGATACGAGCATTCTGATGACGGAGCGGCATGTCGTCGTCTGCGCGCCTTCCCTTCTGGAGGGAGCGAAAATCGACGGCCCGTCCGATCTTCAGCGCTTCTCCTTCTTGCACGTGCTCGCCTCGCCCGATCGGCGCTACCTCACCTGGCGGCACTGGCTGGACGCAGCCGGATTTCAGGATGTCGATACCCGCGGCGGCCTCGAATTCGACCTGCTTGATCTCGCGATCGAGGCGGCGTGTGCGGGCTTGGGTGTGACCGTCGCGGATCGTTCGATGGTTCGCAACCAGCTGCAGTCAGGGCAACTGGTGCAGCTTTTCGACGTCGAAGTCGAAGGTCACGAATCCTACTGGTTCGTCACCCGGCCGCAGTCCGGCGGTGACGGCAAGGTGGACGCGTTCCGCACCTGGTTGCTTTCGGAAGTGGTGGCCGACCGCGCTGGCTGAACCAAGCATTCCATTTTGGAATGCTCTCACCGAAAATTACTCGCTTGTGCCCTCGTCTTCATCGTCGCATCAATTTGGTGACGGATCCGATCGCGGGAGAGAGGTCGGGTCGTCGCTCGTGATGCTCTCTCCCGGCTAGCCCGCCTCCCGCGCCGCCTTTGGCGCATGGGACTGCGGCAAGAAAATCCGAGATGCCATGAGCTCCTATCGCAATTTCTCCGGCGGCCGCTTTATCGAAAGCACGTCTGCGGCCGTGATCGATGTTCGCAACCCGGCAACCGGTGAAGTGTTCACGTCTGTCCCGGCGGCCAGTGACGACGAGGCAAAGGCCGCGGTCGAGGCGGCGGTGAAGGCGCAACGTGGCTGGGCGGCGCTGCCGGCAATTCAACGCGGCGACGCATTGCGCCTACTGGCAGCGGTGCTCGAAAACCGGGCCGAGCGCATCGGTGCTGCCCTGGCGCTCGAGTCCGGCAAGAGCCTTGCCGACGCGACCGCCGAAGTGATCTATGGCGCCGAATTGATGCGTTACCACGCCGAATGGGCGCGCCGCATCGAGGGCGAGGTGATCGAGAGCGACAACCCCGGCGAAACGCTGCTTCTGAAGCGCGCGCCGATCGGCGTCGCCGCCTGCCTCATTCCGTTCAACTACCCGATCTATACGCTGGTCCGGAAGATCGCTCCGGCGCTGATTGCCGGCAACGCCGTCGTCGTGCGCCCGAGCAACAACACGCCGACCTCTGCATTTGCCGTTGCTGAAGCCATCGTCGAGGCGGGCCTGCCTGAGGGCCTCGTCAACATCCTGACGATGTCGCACGATGTCGCAAAGACGCTCTGCACCCATCCTGCCGTCGGCATGATCACCCTGACCGGCAGTGTGTCGGCCGGCCGTATCGTGCTTGATTATTGCAAGGAAAATATCGCCAAGCCGTCGCTCGAACTTGGGGGCAAGACACCTGTCATCGTCGAGCCCGACGCCGATCTCGATGCGGTGGCTCAGATGATCATCGCTGCCAAGACCGCCCATTGCGGCCAGGTCTGCACCAGTGCCGAACGGCTCTATGTCCATGAAAGCGTGCACGATCGGCTGCTCGCCAAGCTGCGCGAAGGTTTTGCCGCCCGCGCTTTTGGTGACCGCGCCGAGGATTCGAGCCGCATGGGGCCGCTTGCCAATGCGGCCGCACAGAAGCGCGTGCATGAGATGGTCGAGCAGGCGCAAGCAGAAGGCGGGAAGATCGAGGTCGGCGGCTATCTGCCCGACGGACCCGGCTATTTCTATCCGCCCACACTGATTTCCGGCTGCACCCAGGCGATGGAGATCGTGCGCGAAGAGGTCTTCGGGCCGGTGCTCGCGGTGCTTTCCTATGCGACTTTCGAAGAGGCGCTGGCAAAGGCGAGCGACCACCAGTTCGGCTTGAGCTCGGTGCTCTTCACCGAGAACTATCGCACCGTGATGCGGGCCAGCGACGCGATCGAGGCCGGCGAACTCTACGTCAACCGTTTCCCGGCCGACCCCTACCAAGGCTTCCATGCCGGCTGGAAACGCTCGGGCCTCGGCGGCGACGACGGCAAGCACGGCATGCTCGAGTTCACCCAGACACGCCTCGTCGTTCTGAAACACTGATCATTTGAAATGGCGCAATTCGCGAAACCGGAATTGCTCCGACACCCACATCAAGACCGGGCCGATGGCATCGCTCTCGCCGTCGGCCGGGGAGGAGACTACCCGTGAGCCTAACGATCGAATCTGAAATGTCAGCGCCAACCGTGTCGGCACGCAGCCGTTATCTTCAGCTGGCGCTGATCGTGATCGCCGCCGGCGCGATCTACCCGATCCTCTATTTGCGTCAGTCCTATCAGACGACGATGCTGGAGGTGCTGAAGCTGTCGAACACCGAGCTCGGCGTGCTCTATTCCATCCTCGGCACCAGCTTTCTTCTCGGCTACCTGCCGAGCGGCTGGCTGGCCGACCGCGTCCAGCCGCGCATCCTGATCCTCGTCTCTATGGTCGGCACGGGCCTGCTCGGCCTCTGGTACGCGACGCTGCCCAGCTATTCCGCCCTTCTCGTCATCTATTGCGGGTTCGGCGTCACGACCGGCCTGACCTTTTGGGCAGCCACGCTGAAGCAGGTGAAGCTGATTGCCGGCGCCAACGAACAGGGCCGCTTCTTCGGCGTCCTCGACGGCGGCCGCGGTCTCGTCGAGGCACTGCTTGCAAGTGTTGCCATCGCGCTCTTCGTCTTCACGACGGAAACGCGTGGCGCCGGGCTTGCCACCGGGTTCCGTGATGTCGTGCTGCTCTACGCCATCTTCTGCATCGTCGTCGGCATCGCCTATTTCGCCGTGTCGCAGCCGGTGAAGACCGACAGGACCGCGCGCAAGCGCGACGGAAATCTTCTCGCCGACATCAAGACGCTGCTCGCCATCCCCGAGGTCTGGCTGGTCGCAGCCATCATCTTCTGCGGTTACCATGTGTTCCTCGCGACCTACAGCTTCTCGGCCTATCTGCAGGAAGGCGGTTTCGGCATCTCGGCGGCGATGGCCGGCCTGATCGTCACCATCAAGCTCTGGCTGCGCCCGGTCGGCGGCATCGGCGGTGGATTGCTCGGAGACCGCTACGGCAAGACCGGCATCCTGTTCCTGAGCTTCATCATTGCGGCTGCCAGTCTCGTCGCGATGATCGCCCTGCCGGGCATGGGCTCAACGATCCTCTTCGTCGGACTGGTGCTCGTCGTCGGCCTCATCACCTATACGATCCGCGGCCTTTACTGGGCAATCCTCGATGATTGCCGGGTGCCGGCCAACATCACCGGTCTTGCCATCGGCATCATCTCGCTGGTCGGCTACGCGCCCGACACCTACCTGCCGCTGGTCAACGGATACCTCTCCGATACCTATCCAGGCATTACCGGCTACCAGTTCTATTTCGGCTACATCGCCGCCATCTGCGTCCTCGGCGCCATCGCCACCCTGGCGCTGATGGCCCGCCTCAAGAAGAAGGCATGATACACATGAAGATCGCGTCCCTTACGACCTACGCCGTCGCCGTCCCGCAGCCGCATGTGGGCGGCATGTACTGGATCTTCGTCCGCCTCACCACCGCCTGCGGCATCGAGGGCATCGGCGAAATCTACGCGACCTCGTTCCATCCGAGCGCCATGGCGCCGCTGATCGAGGACGTCTTCGAGCGGCATCTGCTCGGCCATGACCCGCACCAGATCGAGCGCTTCTGGCGCTCGGCCTATTCGAGCGGATTCACCCAGCGCCCGGACCCAACGATGATGGGCATCGTCTCGGGCCTGGAAATCGCCTGCTGGGACATCATCGGCAAGGCGGCAGGACGGCCGGTTGCAGACCTGCTCGGCGGCACCGTGCACGAAAAGCTCCGCGCCTATACCTATCTCTATCCGAAGAACGCTGCCGGCGAGTTCGATTTCAACGATCCGGATCTTGCCGCCGAATGCGCAGTCGAGATGGTCGAGATGGGCTTCACTGCCGTGAAGTTCGACCCGGCTGGTCCCTACACCAACTATTCCGGCCATCAGCTTTCGTTGGGCGTGATGGACCGTTGCGAGGAATTCTGCCGCAAGATCCGCGATGCGGTCGGAAGCAGCGCCGATCTGCTCTTCGGCACCCATGGCCAGATGGTTCCGTCCTCCGCCATCCGCCTTGCCCGTCGACTGGAGAAATACGATCCGCTGTGGTTCGAAGAGCCGGTTCCTCCGGGTCAGGAAGCGGCGATGGCCGAGGTGGCGCGCGCAACCTCCATCCCCGTATCGACCGGCGAGCGGCTGACGACCAAATACGAGTTCCAGCGCGTGCTTGAGCTGAAGGCTGCCTCGATCCTGCAGATGAACGTGGCCCGCGTCGGCGGGCTGCTCGAAGCCAAGAAGATCGCCGGCATGGCCGAGGCCTATTACGCCCAGATCGCGCCGCATCTCTATAACGGTCCGGTGGGTGCAGCCGCGTCAATCCAGCTTTCGGCCGCCACGCCGAACTTCCTCATCCACGAGGCGATCCTCGATTTCTCCGGGTTCCATGCCGACGTGCTGAAGACCAAACTCGTGGTCGAGGACGGCTACATCATCCCGTCGCGCGAGCCCGGCCTTGGCATCGAGCTCAACATGGACGTGGTCGAAAAGCACACGCCCTATACCGGCGAGCGCCTGCACCTGCAGATGGACAGCCGGCCCGCCGACGTGAAGGCCTTTGCGCCCGCGCGCGGGTGAACTCGGATATCAGGGACACGAGATGATCTACGACTACATCATCGTCGGCGCCGGCTCGGCCGGCTGCATCCTGGCGAGCCGCCTCAGCGAAAGCGGCCAGTACAACGTGCTTTTGCTCGAGGCTGGCGGCAACGACAATTCGTTCTGGTTCAAGATCCCGGTCGGCTACGCCCGCAGCTACTACAATCCTCAGGTCAACTGGATGTATTCGAGCGAGCCGGAGGCCGAGCTTCAGGATCGCAGCATCTACGTGCCGCGCGGCAAGGTTCAGGGCGGCTCGGGCTCGATCAACGCGATGATCTACGTGCGCGGCGCGCGCGACGATTTCGAGGACTGGAAAGCATCGGGCAATACCGGCTGGGGCTATGACGACGTGCTGCCCTATTTCCGTCGTCTCGAAACCCATGCGCGCGGCTCTTCCGAATGGCACGGCGGCGACGGCCCGATCCACATCACGCCGATGCGCGGCATGACGCATCCGATCACCGACGCCTTTCTCGAAAGCTGCGGATCGCTGCAGCTGCCGGTCAACGACGATTTCAATGGCGCTTCGATCGAAGGCGCCGGCGTCTACGACGTGAACACCAACAATGGCCGCCGATCGCATTCAAGTGCGGAATATCTGCGGCCGGCGTTGAAGCGTTCCAACCTGACGATCGAGCGCTACGCCCAGGCGGAAAAGCTGGTCTTTGCGGATGACGGGCGCGTCACGGGCGTCGATGTGCTGCAGAACGGCGAAAAGCGGCGGTTCACCGCGCGGCGTGAGGTCATCCTTGCCGCCGGTGCTGTCGGCAGTCCGCAACTGCTTCAGGTTTCGGGCATTGGCGACGGCCAGGCGCTGTCGGCACTCGGCGTCGAAACGCGGCGGCACCTGCCGGCCGTCGGCCAGAACCTGCAGGATCATCTCTGCGCAAGCTTCTACTACCGGGCCACGATCCCGACCCTCAACGACGAGTTCGGCAGCCTCTTCGGCCAGATGCGGCTGGGGCTGCAGTATCTCTTGACCGGAAAGGGCCCGTTTTCAATGAGCGTCAACCAGGCCGGTGGCTTCTTCCGCGGCAGGCCGGACGAGGAACGGCCGAACATCCAGCTCTATTTCAACCCGCTCTCCTACCGCATCCCCAAGGATCCGAAGGCCGGGCTGAAACCGGAACCCTATCCGGGTTACCTGATCTGCTTCAATTCCTGCCGGCCGACCAGCCGCGGCAGCATTTCGATCGCATCGCCGGACGCTGCGCAAAGGCCGTTGATCCGTCCGAACTACCTGACGACCGATCGGGATATCGACGAGGTGCTGCAGGGAAGCCGGCTGGTGCGACGGATCGCGTCGGGCGCGGCGCTGTCGTCGCTGACGGCAGAGGAAATTTCGCCGGCGCCTCTGGTGCAAAGCGACGAAGCGCTGCTGGGCTACTTCCGCGAAAACTCCGGTTCGATCTATCATCTCTGCGGCACCTGCGCGATGGGACCGGATGAGACGAGCTCCGTGGTCGACAGCCGCCTGCGCGTGCATGGCGTTCCGGGCCTGCGTGTCGTCGACGCGTCGATCTTCCCCAACATCACCGCCGGCAACATCAACGCGCCGACAATGATGGTGGCGGAGAAGGGCGCTGATCTGATCCTTTCGGACGCCGCTTAAGGAACCGACCCCACTGCGGATCGCCCGCAGTGGGAGGCTGCACCGGTGATTGACTCCCATACGTGAATTGCCATGGCCGGTCGGGCGTGGCTATACTCCCCTCACTTCATAGCCACCCACGTCTGGTGCCTGCCCTCCCGAACGATCGTTGCCGCCGTGCTCGACGCGGCAAAGCTGCGGCGTTTCGGCATTTGCAGGCATCGCGAGCCTGCGAGGGAGAGACGCATGCCGAGTTCCCGCTTGAAGACCCTGTCGATGACATTGCTCCTCGCATCGAGCCTCGCCTCCTGGTCGGCGCACGCCGCATCCCCGGAGCCTGTAAAGGCCGAGCATGGCATGGTGGTGACTGCGCAGCACCTGGCGTCCGATATCGGGGTCGCGGTCTTGAGAAGCGGTGGCAATGCCGTGGACGCCGCGGTCGCCGTCGGCTATGCGCTCGCCGTCACCTATCCGACCGCCGGCAACATCGGCGGCGGCGGCTTCATGACCATCCGCTTCAAGGACGGTAAGACGACCTTCCTCGACTTCCGTGAACGGGCGCCGCAAGCGGCGACCAAGACTATGTATCTCGACGACAAGGGCAATATTGTCAAAGGCGCGAGCACCGAGGGTTATCTCGCCGTCGGCGTTCCCGGGCCGGTCATGGGCTTCGAGACTGCGCGCAGCCGATACGGAACGAAGCCACTTGCCGAATTGATCGCTCCGGCGATCGCGCTTGCCAAGGATGGCTTCGTGCTGGAGCAGGGCGACATCGACTCTTTCGAGGGCGAGACCGAAAGGCTCGCCAAGGACCCGGCAGCGGCCGCCATCTTCCTGAAGGACGGTAAGCCCTTCGTCGTTGGCGAAACGCTCGTTCAAGCCGATCTTGCAAAGTCGCTTTCGAGCATCGCCGAAAAAGGCCCGGATGCCTTCTACAAGGGGGCGATCGCCGATCAGATCGCCAAGGCGAGCACAGAGAAGGGCGGGATCCTGGCGAAGGCCGATTTCGAGCGTTATGCCGTGCGAGAACTCGAGCCGGTCAAGTGCAACTACCGCGGCTATGACATCGTTTCCTCGCCGCCACCATCGTCGGGTGGTGTGATCATCTGCGAGATCCTGAACGTGCTCGAAGGGTATCCGATTTCCTACATGGGTTACGGCGCCGCAGACACGGTGCATGTGATGATCGAGGCGATGCGCCACGCCTATGTCGACCGCAACACCTCGCTCGGCGATCCGGATTTCGTCGAGAACCCGGTCGCCAAGCTCACCGACAAGACCTATGCCCAGGAGATCCGCGGCAAGATCGATCCGTTCCGCGCCGGCGTCTCAAAGGCGCTGATCCCCAAGGGCTTCGGCGAGAGCAAGGAAACTACGCACTATTCGATCATCGACGACGAGGGCAACGCGGTCGCGGTTACGTATACGCTGAACGGTTCGTTCGGCGCCGGCGTGGTGGCACCTGGCACCGGTATCCTGCTTAACAACGAGATGGACGACTTTACGTCCAAGCCGGGCGTGCCCAATCTCTACGGGCTGATCCAGGGCGAGGCCAACGCGATTGCACCGGGCAAGACACCGCTGTCGTCGATGAGCCCGACGATCATCTCGAAGGACGGCAAGCCCTTCATGGTGATCGGCAGTCCCGGTGGCGCGCGCATCATCACCATCACGCTCGAAGCGATCCTCAATGTCATCGATCATGGCATGAACATCCAGGAGGCGGTCGACGCGCCGCGCATCCATCATCAATGGCTGCCGGACAAGGTGTTCATGGAGCCCTATGCGTTGTCGCCCGATACCCGCAAGCTGCTTGCGGCCATGGGCCATAACGTTCAGATCGACGAAAGCTGGACGATCTGGGGGCAGGCGACCGGCATTCTCGTTGGCGGCGAGAGCCTCTCCGACATCGAGGCCGGTGGTGGCGCCCGCTATAACGGCGCCGTCGACAGCCGTATCGGCGCGGGCGCTGCGCGCGGGTACTAGCGCGTTTTGCGGAACGTCGGAAACTGAACGGGTGACGACCAAAGGTCGCCACAGAACGTGTCTCGGCGCACCTCTTCCGGCGCATTTGCACGCCCGATCACCGCCTGCTCGCGCGAAAAAGATTTGAAAGCGCTTTCGGTTGAATTTATTATAGTTTTCAGAGCGTGCGATCGCACGCGATCGTACGCTTTGGCCAAGCTTCATTCGTGGAGGTTGTCATGGCACTGATGGAAGGAAAGAAAGCACAGGACTGGATTAATCTGGTTCTTGCCCTCTGCCTGTTTGTCTCTCCCTGGATCATGGGTTTCGTTGTCGAAAGCGTTCCGGCCTGGAACGCCTGGATCGCCGCCGCCGTGCTCGGCGTACTGGCGATCGCGACGCTTGCCATGTTTGCGGAATGGGAGGAATGGGCAAGCCTCATCGTCGGGCTCTGGCTGATCGCTTCACCCTGGCTGCTCGGTTTCTCGACCAGTTCCAACCCCATGTGGACGCATGTCGTCCTCGGTGGGCTGGTAACTGCGCTCGCGGTCTGGGCTGTCTGGGATGAACGTCAGCATCCGCATGCGCATGCATGACGATGGGCAGAAGACATCGCGGCCCGGCGCCGCAGCGCCGGGCCGCGATCGGTCGTAATGCCCGCGTAATCTAATCTTTGCAGCTTCAGGCCCATGCAGATCCACGAAAATTGCGAAGCGGTTTTCGCCCGGGCTTGAGTCTTTTCAGTAAGCGAGATCATTTTGCGCGTGTCCGAGCGGAGCCAACCGATGCCTTGCAGATTCCATCCATTCCTGCGGTGCAGCCGGTGAGGACGTTCTGGCCGCGATCCCTCAAGCAGCGCCTCATCGCTCAGCTTTTGGTCCTGCAATTGGCGATCCTGCTCGCCTTCGGGCTCTCGTTCGTCAGCTTGCTGGTGCTTGCCGACGAGGGCGGCGTGCTTGTCAGTCCCGCGCCGGTCGAGGCTGCGTTCGACGCCATTCGAAGGGGCCCGGATGGCGGCTTGATGCTCGCAAGAACCGAGGAGATGGGGGACGTCCATGCCAGGCATCCGGATTTCTGGTTCATCGCGCGCAATGATCACGGAGAGACCGTGCAGGTGGGGAACATCCCTGCGATCTACCGGGGGATCAGCGCGAACCTCGACAAGATGACCTATTCGGATATTCGCGATGCGGGGGATCCATCACCCTACCTTGCCGTTCTTCGGCGCAGGTCGAATGCGGAAGGGGATTTCACGATTTTCGGGCAAGGCGAGTTGATGAGCCAATCGGCCCTCATCCTGCAGTTTTCGCGCTTTTCGCTCGCGCCGATGCTGGTGCTTCTCGCCATTGTGACGATCGCGGGCGTGCCGTGGATCGTCAACCGGGCGAGCCGCGGCATCTCGGAACTGGCGCGCGAAACCGAAGAAATCAGCATCGAACGGCGCAACTACCGACTGCCCGAAACGACCATTCCCAATGAGGTGAAGCCGCTGGTGCGGGGCATGAATGACGCGCTGCATCGGCTTGACCAGGCCTATGGTCGCCACCAGCGGTTCATCCTCGATGCGGCCCATGAGTTGCGGACGCCGGTTGCCATCCTCCAGGCGCGGCTGGATTCGCTTTCGGCGGGGCCAGAGCGGGACCGGCTGATCGCCGACTGCGAGAAGATCTCGGCACTTGCCGAGCAGTTGCTCGATCTGCAGCGCCTGGAGGCCAATGCCAAGCCGCTTGCCGCCGTGGACCTCGTTGAATTGTGCCGCGACGTGGCCGCCGATCTCGCGCCTCTGGCGATCGACGAAGGTTATGACTTTTCCTACGAGCCGAAGATCCAGAGATCGCTGGTTCAGGCCGACGCAGCCTCCCTCGCACGGGCCGTCACCAATCTGGTTCAAAACGCGATCGAGCATGCCGGAAACCGGGGAACGATTGTCGTTCGGGTGGAGCGCGAAGGTGTGATCGAAATCCTGGACGATGGTCCGGGTGTTCCGGAGGCGGAACGCGAGCGTATCTTCGAGCCGTTCTATCGCCTGAAGCCGCGCGACCGAGGTGCGGGCTTGGGACTCAATCTCGTGCTGCAGATTGCCAAGCGGC
Source organism: Ensifer sp. (assembly GCF_035999185.1). Taxonomy (GTDB): domain Bacteria; phylum Pseudomonadota; class Alphaproteobacteria; order Rhizobiales; family Rhizobiaceae; genus Ensifer. The sequence continues at coordinate 297,623 of NZ_DASYHB010000170.1, forward strand.
ATGGTGCCGAGATGACGGTCTTGAACTCGCCGAGCGGCGGGGCGTGTTTCCGCATGGCGTTCTCCAGCCCGGTACCTGAACAGGCTTTGTCTTCCCGCGCAGAATCTGGAGCGCGGCCCTAGCCGTTTCGACGATCGACAGCTGCTGCTGCGAGGCGGGACATTCGCTCCCCAGTCCTTGACGGCTACCCGCCTCTCAAGGGGCAGAATTCCGGCTGGCGAAAATCTGATCTTCCACGCCATCTGCGGTCACGGCCCGATTGCGCACAGCCGAGCGCACGCCGGTCAGGTTCGATTGGATAATACCAATATCATACCAACTAGCGACTGTTCTTCGGTCTCGTCGCAACTTACATGCGTTATCTGTAAGAAATGTAACATAAATCATGCCAATTGGGGGCGTTGTTGCGGGCGATTTGCCATCGAGCCCTAGATCGGTGGTCATATTTTGGTATTGATAATACTGGCCTCATCACTATGGGGCCAGATCGGAAGTGATTACGGAACGCTTATCGGCCCAAGGGCAAGCAAGCCCAAGGGCAACCGGAAAACTGGGAGATATCAAATGAAGCCGAGTTCCATATTTGCCCTCTTGGTGGGGCCGACCGTACGTGCATCGGACGCGCCGCGTCCTGCAAGGGCCGGCAGCACAAGACGCCGCCTCATCGCGATATTGACGGCAACGGCGTGTCTTGTGTCGGTTGCTCCGGCCGGGGCCTTCGATCAGAACAACGCTGCCCGTATCAAGCAGTTGGTTGACACCGGCATGCAATATTACTGGTCGGGAGGCGACGTCAAAAAGGCGGAAGCCGAAGTTTTCAAGGGCATCACCTTGCACGGCAAGTACGATGTCGTGGAGGAGGCCTTCAAGGAAGCGTCGACGCTGGCGCCCGAGCGACTGGATTTTCAGTATGCCGTCGCCTCAACCCAGATCATCCAGAAGAAGCTCGACGAGGCGCGGGCGACGTTCCAGGGTATCCTTGATAAGGAGCCGACCGCATTTGATGCGCAAGCCTGGCAGGAGGCGATTGCCCGCATCCGTGGTGACGAGACCGGTGCGGGACTAGCCCACCAAGCCCTTGCTGGGCTCGATCGCGAGCGCGCGGAGGAGTATCGGAAGCGCTTTGTTCGTGCAGAACAGATCATGGCCGAAAAGCCGAACTTCGATGTCCCGACGGTGCCCGGCAAGGTCGTGGTCGTCGCCTTGGGCTATGCGCTGGCTGATGACGGCACGGCGCAGCAGCCTTTGCTCGACCGCCTCGACGTGACGCTGAAGGCTGCAGAGGCCAACCCGACAGCGCTGGTAATGGTGAGTGGCGGCGTCCCGAAGAACGGTGTTACCGAAGGTGACGTGATGTCCAAGTGGTTGGTGGAAAAGGGCATTAGCCGTGATCGCATCATCATTGAAGACAAGTCGAAGGACACGATCGGCAATGTGATCAACGCCGCCAACCTGTTGGTGCGACATCAGGCCGATACCGTGATCCTGGTGACCAGTTCGAGCCACATGCGCCGCGCCCGTACCGTGATGGAAGACGCGTTGAATCAGCGCGATCTGCCGACCGCCGTGCTACCGGTGAATGCACTGGACGCAGCGTCCCAGGACGAGGCGGCAAAGGTCGGGCCGGACGAGCGGCTGGTTATCTACCGTGACCTGATGCGTGTTTCGGGCGTCTGGGCCTATCCGGGGCTTCAGCAGTAGCCTTCGGCGCACGTCCGGAATAATCGAGGTTCGCGCGTCCCGTTCGGAGCTATGGGGCGCGCGAGCTACCGTCTATCGGTTCGGAATCTTTACGCGGCCAACGGTTGCGTTCCAAGAACCCCGGCGACCCGTCTACGATCGTCTCGCCAACTGGTGTTCGCGCCAGATCGTGAACAGTCCGGCGCCGACGACAATGAGCGCGCCGACGATCATGTTGTGGGTGATCGTCTCGCCAAACAGCATGACGGCGAAGATGACGTTCAGAACCAGCTGGAAATAGGTGACCGGCTGGACTTCCGCGGCCGGCAACAGCCCGTAGGCCTTGATGAGAAAGTAGTGGCTGAGCGTCCCGCAGACGCAGAGCGCTGCGAGCGCGAACCAGTCGGAAGGCTTGACGTCCGTCCAGTAGAACGGGCCGACCAGAGAAATCGCGAGCGCGCCGACGACACCGGCGTAAAACAGGCTTGTCACGGCGGAATCGTCCCGGCTGACCGCTCGCGTGGCGATGCTGTAGAGCGCAAACAGGACCGAGGCTGCAAGCGGCAGAAGCAGGGACGTGTCGAACTGCACATCCACGGGATTGATGATCACCAGAACGCCGATGAGGCCAACTACGATTGCCGCACCGCGTCGCCATCCGACGACCTCGCCGAGAAGCGGTATCGAGAGGATGGTGATGATCAGCGGTGTCGCCTGGAAGATCGACTGGCTCATCGCGAGCCCGGCGTGGACATAGGACACGACGATGACAACGATTTCCGCGACCAGCAGCAGGCCGCGAACGATCTGCAGCCAGGGATGACGAGTTTGCGCGGTTTTGCGAATCCCACCCGGTGACGATGCAGCGAATGCAAACACGAAGAGCGCGAAGGCCCAGAACCTTATCATGGTGATGAACAGGGCAGGGTATCGATCGCCCAGATACTTGGTGATGGCGTCCTGGCCAGCAAAAATGCAAATGGCAAGGAAGGCAAAAATGTAACCGCGGGTCTTGGGGCTCATTGCACTACAAACTTAGGAATCGCTGACCGCTTCATTAGCACAGTCTTTGGGTAAGGGTGCGTTGTTGTATCGGTGAAGTCGACAGCGTGTCTATCCGAACGGCAAGCAATTGTCGGAAGACAACGCGTTGCCCCCGCGGTCCCAGTAATTTCATGAGGTCAGCGAGAGGCTCGCTAATGTTCCTGTGCGATCGCGACGCCGAACAGCTTGCCAGCGCATCGAGCGTTCACCTCCGCCTGCCGATGCCGAGGCGACCTCGGCCGAGGCGACCTTGTGGTGCCCGAAGTGGATCCAGCCGGCGCTGCCTGAAGGGGTCGTGTGTCAGACCAAGGTCGATCCGGCTGCCAGCCGCGCGACACCCTCCGGGTCGTGAGCCGGCAGCAGGATCGTCGGTTCGTCCGCAGCAAACCGGCGGATCGCCCGCAATGTCGAAAGGGCGGTCGCTGGGTCGTTGGTGACGCCATCCGTCTGTTCCGCGAGCAGGGTTGCCTGCGAATAGGTCGCATCGCCAGCCAGGAAGTAGGTGAACGCATCACCGCGCACGATGACGGAAACGTGGCCGGCGACGTGGCCAGGTGTCGGCACGAGCAGGATCCGACCATCGCGCGTGATCGGGTGGGAAGCGGCAAAGGGGCCGACGGCCGGGCCATCCATGTCCACCAGGTCCGGCCGCAGCCAGATCGGCCAGCGTTGTGGCAGGCAACCCGTCATCATTCCCCTCAGGCCGATCGATACGGCATAGTTTGCACGCGGCCCGACGATCCGGCTGCGCGGGAAGTGGTCGAGCCCCCCGGTGTGGTCGTGGTGGAAGTGGGTGAGAATGACGGTTCCGACGTCTTCGGCCGGATCGAGCCCCATGGCGAGCAGCCGTGAGCCCACCTCTTCGTGGGGCGCAACGCGGATCTGGACCTGCTTGTAGAACGGGTTCCAGCCCGGAAGATAGCCCGGCACCGAGTTGCGCCAGGTGTCGCCGGTATCGACGAGAAAGCGGCCCTCCGGATGCTCGATCAGGAAGCACAGGATGGGCAAGGGATCGATCCAGTGCGGGTCGCGGAAAATATCGATCTTGCGTCCGATGGCGCCGCGGCCTTCGCGTCCGGTACGCTGGGCTGACTTCATGCGGGCCTTGCCCGTTTCGATCGCCGTCACTCTGATCATGGTTGCCTCCATAAAAAGAACGGTTATTCGTTTTAATATTTTCTGCACCTCTTTTAAAGAGGGAGCGTTCGTTTTATTTTGTGCGGATGCCGAAGATATCAGACGAGAAACGAGCCGCCCGTAGGGCGCAAATTCTAGAAGCAGCCTGGATCTGTTTTCAGAGGGATGGGCTTCACGCCACGACGATGGACCACATCATCCGTGCGTCCGGCCTGTCGGCCGGCGCCGTCTACTCCTACTATCCAAGTAAGGAGGAGCTGATCCTCGCCGCGGTCACCACGTCTCTGTCCAGCCTCTCGGCGATCGTTGCGCCATTGCTGCATGCCGAGCCGCCGATCGACCCCACCCAACTCGTCGGCAAGATCACCGGGGCCATAGATAGCTTTGCGAACCGGGATGGCTTCGATCTGAAGCGTATCGCACTGCTTGGCTGGAGCGAGGCGCAACGGAGTGAGCAACTGCGGGCAGCGATGAAGCGCTTCTACGTCGATTTTCGCAGCGATCTCGCCGGCGCGCTAAAGCGTTGGCGTGACGAGAGAACTGGCGCGCACCACGATGCGGACATGGATATGGCCGCCGCTTTGCTGTCACTTGTGCTCGGCTATGTCGTGCAATCCGCTGTTATCGGTGACGTGTCGTCGCAAGGCATGGTTCGCGGTCTTGCGCAGCTGGAACGGACTGCGGTTTAAGGTCTCGCGCTGCTCCGGAGTAGGCATTGCGGCCAGCGTTGGCCGGAACGGGCGTTTCCTTTGGCCAAGATTTAGCTCTTTCAATCGCTCCTCGTTTGCCCTAGAAGGCGCCCCGTAATCCGGTCGCAGCCTACCCGGTCAAAACAAGGACACCTATCATGAAGACGATCGTCATCTGCTCCGGCGGATTGGACTCGGTATCGCTTGCCCACAAGGTCGCAGCCGAGCATGAACTCATTGGACTGCTCTCCTTCGACTACGGACAGCGCCACCGCAAGGAACTGGACTATGCCGCTGCCTGCGCAACGCGGCTCGGCGTTCCCCATCAGATCATCGACATCCGCCCGATCGGCGCCCATCTCACCGGATCGGCACTGACGGACGATGTCGACGTGCCTGACGGGCATTATGCCGAGGAAACCATGAAGGCGACGGTGGTTCCGAACCGCAACGCCATCATGCTCGCCATCGCCTTCGGGCTGGCGGCGGCGCAGAAGGCGGATGCGGTGGCCGTCGCCGTGCACGGCGGCGACCATTTCATCTATCCCGACTGTCGCCCCGGCTTTATCGACGCCTTCCAGGCGATGCAGAACCACGCGCTCGATGGCTACGCCAATGTCACGCTCTATTCGCCCTATGTGACGATCTCGAAGGCGGATATCGTCACCGACGGTGCAAGCCATGAGACGCCGTTTGAAGACACCTGGTCCTGCTACAAGGGTGGCGTTCGCCATTGCGGCCGCTGCGGCACCTGCGTCGAGCGGCGCGAAGCCTTCCACCTTGCCGGCGTTGCAGACCCCACCGACTACGAGGACCCGGATTTCTGGATGGCGGCGACATCGGCATTCGCTGCCGAGGAGGTGAAGTGATGTTCCGGATCACCAAGGAATTCCATTTCTCGGCCTCGCACCAACTGAAGAGCCTGCCGGCCGATCATCAGTGCGCGCGGCTGCACGGCCACAACTACGTTGTCGAGGTCGAGCTTTCGGGAGCGGAACTCAACGAGCATGGCTTCGTGCGCGACTATCACGAGCTTTCGCCGCTCAAGCGCTATATCGACGAGAGCTTCGATCATCGCCACCTGAACGACGTGCTCGGGCATGACCGGGTGACGGCCGAGTGTCTCGCAAAGCACTTTTATGACTGGTGCAAGGCAAGGCTGCCGGAAACCTCGGCGGTACGGGTCAGCGAAACGCCAAAGACCTGGGCGGAATACCGGCCATGACCGGGCCGGGCGAAACGCGCATCCGCGTCAGTGAAATCTTCGGGCCGACGATCCAGGGCGAAGGCATTCTGATCGGGCTGCCGACCGTGTTCGTGCGCACCGGTGGCTGCGATTATCGCTGCAGTTGGTGCGACACGCTCCACGCGGTCGACAGCGCGTACCGCGAGCAATGGCTGCCGATGTCCGTCGAGGAAATCTGGCAGGAAGTCGCCAAGCTTTCCGGAGGCAAGCCGTTGACGGTGTCGCTCTCCGGCGGCAATCCGGCGATCCAGCCGCTCGGACCCCTGATCGCGCGTGGACGGGAGGAGGGCTACCGCTTTGCGCTTGAGACCCAGGGCAGTCTCGCCAAGGATTGGTTCGCCGATCTCGATGTGCTGGTGCTGAGCCCAAAGCCGCCGTCGAGCGCAATGGAGACGGATTGGCATGCGTTCGACGACTGTCTTCGGGCGGCTGCGGGCGGACCGCAGGTCGCGTTGAAGATCGTCGTCTTCGACGAGCGCGACTATGGCTACGCGCGCGACGCCGCGGCCCGCTACCCGCATTTGCCGCTCTACCTGCAGCCGGGCAACCACACGCCACCGCCGCCCGATGATGACGACGCCACCGTCGATATCGACGGTATCATCGACCGCATGCTCTGGCTTGTCGGCAAGGTGACGGAGGATCGCTGGTTCGAAGCGCGTGTCCTGCCGCAGCTGCATGTGCTGCTCTGGGGCAACAGGCGCGGGGTGTAGCGCGCAGACCTCGCCGTCTGCCCGCTGGCTCTTGGTTGGACACGGGCAGGCAGCTATGGTCCGGATGATGGAGTCGGGTGAGGGGGCGTTCATGCAGCTGAAGACCAAACGTGTCTATGAGCCGAAGTCCGATGACGACGGCATGCGCATCCTCGTTGATCGCCTGTGGCCGCGCGGTCTCACCAAGGCCGATGCCGCCGTCGACCTCTGGCTAAAAGAGATCGCGCCGACGACGGAACTTCGGCGGTGGTTTCATACTGGCGAGGGAAGCTGGGAGGAGTTCCGCGAGCGCTATCTCGCCGAACTCGACGGAAATCCTGCTCCAGTCGAGCAACTGCGGCAGCGCATCGAGGAAGGGCCGGTCACCCTGCTCTTCAGCGTCAAGGATGAGGCGCAAAATCACGCTGAACTGCTCAAGAGCTACATGCTGAAACGCCTGTAGCGTCGACTGACGGACCGGCATGCTGCGTGCGTTCGCAGCTCCACAACGAAAGCGCGAAAAATTCTTGATTGTCGCTGTCGGGATCGGAAGCCGCCATGCGTCTTAATCTCGACGGCGGTGTTCAACCGCACTGACAACAAGGAGATTGAGAATGTTTCGGACCGCTTTGATCGCTGGCGCCCTGTTCATGTCCGGCACGGCCCTTGCCGAGGCTGAGACCGTCGAAGTCAACGGCATGAAGATGTACTACGAGGTTTCGGGCGAGGGCGAGCCGCTGGTCGTGCTGCACGGTGCCTACATGAACATTCCGTCCATGGGCGCGATCATTCCGAAGCTTGCCGAAACCCACAAGGTCTATGCCGTCGAGTTCCAGGGACACGGCCGCACCAACGACATCGACCGGCCGATCACCTACCCCAATTTGGCGGACGACGTCGCGGCCTTCATGGATGCGGTGAAGCTGGAGAAGGCCGATGTCTTCGGTTATTCCATGGGCGCCGCCGCCGGTCTGCAGTTGGCGATCCGCCATCCGGAGAAGGTGAACAAGCTCGCCGCCGCATCCGTCGCCTATGATGCCGAAGGCTGGCAGCCGGAGTTCAAGGCGGTGATCCCGCAGATGACGGTCGAAATGCTCGTCGGCCTGCCGTTCGCTGATGATTACCGAAAGCTCGCGGTCGACCCCAACGGTTTTCCGGAACTGGCCCGCAAGCTGATCCAGCTTGAGAAGGAGCCGATGGCCTGGGAGGCAGACGTCAAGACGCTGAAGGCGCCGGTGCTGATCATTGCCGGGGACGCGGACGTCGCAACGCTCGAGCACAATGTCGCGCTCTTCCGTCTTCTCGGTGGCGGTGCCATGGGCGACATGGGCAAGCCGCTCTCGCCCTCGCGCCTCGCCATCCTGCCGGCGACCTCGCACACCGCCGTCATCAACCAGACGGAGCTGCTGGAGGCCTTCATCGAACCGTTCCTGAAGGGCGAGACGCCGAAGGGCATGTTCCCGTAACAAGGACGGACGGCGCCACCTCCCGGTTGGCGCCGTCTTTCTCGTTTCGGAAACATGGCTCTAGCGCAGACGCCGACCCTCGGCGTCGAAAACCAACGCGGCTGCAGGATCGAAGCGTGCGGCGATGGTATCGCCGGACTTCAGGCCGCGGCCGTTCTTCGTTTCGATGATGATCAGTTCGCCATCTCCATGTCGAGCATAGGCGAACGTCTCTCCGCCGAGATGCTCCAGCATGTCGATCGTCAGATCGAGGCTTGCCGAACCGGTTTCGCCGAAATGCTCGGGGCGAATGCCGATCGTCACAGTGCTTCCGGGCGCTGCATCCTTGACCCTGACCGGAATGATCGCGTTGCCCAGATCGGGCAGGCGGACGTGCGTTCCACCGGCCTCGACGATCCCTTTGAGAAAATTCATCTTCGGCGAGCCGATAAAGCCGGCGACGAAGAGATTGGCGGGATCATCGTAGAGGTCGAGGGGGGATCCGACCTGTTCGACCACGCCGCCACGCATGACGACGATCTTGTCGGCGAGCGTCATCGCCTCGACCTGGTCGTGGGTGACGTAGATGATCGTGGTTGCAAGCTTCTTGTGCAGCCTCGCGATCTCGATGCGCATATGCACGCGCAGTTCCGCATCGAGATTGGAGAGCGGCTCGTCGAAGAGGAAGATCTTAGGATGGCGCACGATCGCCCGGCCGATCGCCACGCGCTGGCGCTGCCCGCCCGAAAGCTGCTTCGGCTTGCGGTCGAGCAGCGGCCCGAGCTCGAGAATGTTGGCCGCTTCGCCAACGCGTTGCTCGATCTCGGCCTTCGGCACGCCGGCAAAACGCAGCGCGAAGCCCATGTTCTCTCGAACCGTCATATGCGGATAAAGCGCATAGGACTGGAAGACCATGGCGATGCCGCGTTTCGACGGGTCGACATCGTTCATCCGCGCGCCGTCGATCGTGAGATCACCCGACGTGATCTCCTCGAGTCCCGCAATCATCCGAAGCAGGGTCGACTTTCCGCAGCCGGAGGGGCCGACGAAGACGACGAACTCGCCGGACCTGATGTCGAGATCGACGCCTTTGATGACCTCGAAATTGCCGTAGGATTTTCTGACGTCGCTGAGTTGCAGTTCGCTCATGCAGCCGCCGCCTCTTGGACCGTCGCCGTCAGTTCTAGTCTCACGGTGCCAAGTCGCGTCGACGTGACCGTGACCGCGATGCCGCCGGCCGCACCGGTCGTCTCCAGCCAGAAGCCGGTCGAGCCGCCCTGGAAGATCAGGCGCTCCGGTCCGAGCAGTCGCGCCGGGCCGGTGACGGTGACATCGATCGCATCGTTGAGGAAGGGCAGGACGTTGCCGACCTGGTCGAGGGCCCGCACGATCACGCGCACGCTGTCGCGGCCCTCGGCGCGAAGCGTCTTGGTGTCGGCGACGACATCGAGCGTCGTCGGTACCGGGCCGGCGACCATGCGCAGGTGGGCGACAGCTTCGCCGTCGATGAAGCCGGTGAACTCTGCGTCTTCCCACTTCATGCCCCAGACACCGAGCTCGTCCTTGGTGAAGTGACGATGGTCGATGACGACGGGCGGATGCGGCAGATGCGGGAAGTTTTCATGGTCCGGGCCGACGCGCTTGACCAGCGAGCCGTATTTCAGCTCAACCTCGTCGCAATTGGTGAGCACGATCAGCGGCAGCACGCCGCCGATGTTGCGCTCACCGCGCGCCCAGAAGGTCACCGGCTTCATCACCACCTCTTCTGCCGGCGCGCACTGGCTGGCATAGACATAGGCTGCGAATTTCGGCTGACGGAACATGTCCATGACGCCGTGATAGCAGATCCGGTCGCCGGAGCCGAAGTCCTTGTGGGTGTTGTAGTCGAACATGCACCAGCCGACAGCGCCGGAAATGCTTGCGTCGCCGTAGGCGGCGTTCAGCACTTCGAGATGCCGGCGTACATGTTCGGCCTGGCGCTGCTCCTGGTCGTAGATCTTCGTCGGATACATGTGGCCGCCGAATTCGGTGATCATGTACGGCACCTTACGCTTGAGCCCGGTGCATTCCTCCTGCGGCCTCAGCGCCGTCCGCGGGCGGTTTGCCCCCGGCAGTTCCTCGTTGCCGAGGATGAAGTCGTTCATCGTGTAGACGTCTTCGAGCAGTTCGCTGTCGGTGATGTAGCGTACGCCGCCGGTCTGGCGCGTTCGGTCCAGTTCATGCGCCAGGCGGTTGGTTTCGACGTAGAAATCATGCGAGTCCTGCGATTCATTGATGCGCACACCCCAGATGATGATCGAGGGATGGTTCCAGTCGCGCTCGATCATGCGGCGAACGTTCTCGATCGCCTCCTGCTTCCAGGCCTCTCCGCCGATATGCTGCCAACCGGGAATTTCTTCAAAGACCAGCAAGCCGATCCGGTCGCAATGTTCGATGAACCATTTGGACTGCGGATAGTGCGATGTGCGCACGAGATTGCAATGCAGCGTGTTTTTCAGGATTTCCGCATCCCGCTCCTGCGCCGTCTGGCCCATGGCGTAGCCGACATAGGGGAAGGCCTGGTGACGGTTGAGGCCGCGGAGTTTCAGCGGCCGACCATTCAGCTTGAAGCCGTCGATGGTGAATTCGGCGGTGCGGAAGCCGAAGCGCGATGAAAAGCGGTCGCTGCCGCGATCGCTGCGAAGCTGCGCTTCGATCTCGTAGAGAACCGGATTGTCGATATCCCAGAGCGAAAGTCCGGTGAGCCCGGTGATCTCCAGGTTCACGCTCTCGCCACGGGTTTCGCCGGTCGCTTCCGCCAGCACCTTGCCATTGGCGTCCTTGAGAAGTGCGGTGATCGCACCGGCAAAGGCGAGCCCTTGCGGGTTTGCGAGGTCGCAGCGGATCGCAACGGACTTGGTGTCGCTGAGCGTGTCGCGGGTCTCGATCTTGATGTTGGCGATCGAAACCGCGTCGGTGACCTTCAGCCAGACGTCGCGATAGATGCCGGCATAGGTCAGATAGTCGATACGGCCGCCGAAGGGCGGGATCTCGGGGTTCTCGCTGCCGTCGATCTTGACGGTGATCAGGTTGTCGCCCTCGCGCAGCTTGTCCGTCAGCCGTGCCTCAAATGGGGTGTAACCGTCTTTGTGCGCGATGATCTCTTCGCCGTTGAGGTAGACGACGGCATCGGCCATGGCGGCGTCGAACACCAGCGAGACCTCGCGGCCGTGAAATTCGCGGCGCCAGGAAAGCACCTTCTGATAGGTGAAGGCACGCTGATAGGATGTCTCGTCGAAATAGTTGAACGGCAGCTCCACCGCATTGTGCGGCAGGCTGACAGCCTTGCCCGGCAGCAAGCGGCCAGCATTTGCGGCGTCGAAGCTTTCGGAGAAAACCCAGCTATTGTTGAATGGAGTAACAGAACGCATGATCATTCCTATTTGACTGAGCCCAGCATTCCCTGGACGAACTGGCGTTGCATGAAGAAGAAGACCGCGAGTGTCGGAAGCGTCGCGAGAATGGTGCCGACCATGACGACGCCGTAGTCGGGGTAGTAGGCCGAGGCGAGCGAGGAGATGACGAGCGTGATCGTCTTCTGTTCGTTCGACTGGAGCACGATCAACGGCCAGAGATAGTTGTTCCAGGCGGTCATGAAGACGATGATGAAGGCGGCGGCGTAGGTCGAGCGCATGACGGGGACGTAGATGAACAGAAAGATCTGCCACTCTTTCAGCCCGTCGACCTTGGCGGCATCGCGAAGTTCGGATGGGAAGGCCTTGGTGGTCTGGCGGAAGTAAAAGACAATGAAGGCCGAGCCGATCGTCGGCAACACCACGGCAAGGTGGGTGTTTATGAGGCCGGCCTTGCCCATCATGATGAAGAGCGGGATCATCAGCGCCGCAAACGGGATCATCATCGTCAACAGAAGAGCGCTGTAGATCCGGTCGCGGTGGCGCGAGCGGAACATCTCGAAGCCGTAGCCGGCAAGCGACGAGACGGCGAGGGTGAGCACCGTCGCCAGGATCGCGATCTTGGCCGAATTCCAGAAGACCAGCGGCGCGTTCACCTGCGTGAAGAAGGCGCTGATGTTGGCGGCAAGCGCGCTGCCGGGCATCATCTTGCCCTTGATGATGTCGATCGACGAATTGGTCGCGCCGAGCAGCATCCAGACGAACGGAAAGATCGAGAGAAAGGCCATCAGCCCGACGAAGCCATAGGTGAAGGCGGCGGTTGCGATCTGAACGGGGTTTTTCATCGGTCGCGCTCCCTGGCTGCGAAGAACTGGACGCAGGCAAGCAGGGCGACGAGCACGACGATCACATAGGAGACCGTCGCCGCGTAGCCGAAGTTCGGCATGAAGCGGAAGGTCAGGTTGTAGATATAGAGCGATAGCGTCAGCGTCGCGTTCGACGGCCCGCCCTTGCCTTCGGTCAGGTTGTAGACCTCGTCGAAAAGCTGGATGGTGCCGATCGTCGAAATGACGGTCGTGAACAGGATCACCGGTTTCAGGAGCGGGATGGTGATGTGGGTGAAACGCGCCCAGGCGGGCACGCCGTCGATGCGTGCCACCTCGTAGATCGACTTGTCGATGTTCTGCATCGCCGCGAGGTAGAAGATCATGTTGTAGCCGGTCCAGCGCCAGGTAATCGCGAGAATGACGAGAACCTTCGCCCAGAAGGGATGCGTCAGCCACGGGATCGGCTCGCCAATGACGCCGATCGCCTCAAGCGTCGCGTTGACGATGCCGTCATGCGCGAACATGCCCTTGAAAAGCACCGAATAGGCGACGAGCGAAGTGACGCAGGGCAGGAAGATTGCCGTGCGGAAGAAGCCGCGGCCGACGAGCTTGGGATTGTTGAGCAGCGACGCCAGGATCAGCGCCAGAAGGATCATGATCGGCACCTGCACGACGAAATAGGTCAGCGTGTTGGTCAGTGCCTTGATGAAGACCGGGTCGTTCCACAGGCGAACGATGTTGGAGAAACCGGCAAACTTCAACATCATACCGCGGCCGGACTGGAACGACATCCAGAGCGACCAGAGGATCGGGTAGATCATGAACAGCGCGATCAGCCCAAGCGCCGGCGCGACGAAGAGCCAGCCATTGACGTTGTAGTATCGGCCGATGCCGCCGCGGCGCGCGAGAGCCATCATCATCCTCGTGGAAAACAGGAGCCGTTGGCCGTGGCAGTGTAGCCACGGCCAGGTGCGGTCAGTCGCGGGAGCGATTACTGGATCTGGGCGCTGACTTCGGCGTCGATCGCCTTCAGAACCTCATCAACCGGCGTTCCCTGCGTCAGGGCCGGCAGTTGCGCGGTGACGGCGGTGTCCGCCTCGTTGGTGAAGACGCCGTAGTTGACCGAGGGCACCTTCGCCAGCCAGTCGGAGAAGTTCTGCCAGACCTTTTCGCCGCCGAAGAAGGCATCGGCTTCGCCATAGGCCGCACCGCCACGCGCGGCGAGCAGCGAGCCGACGGCGCCGCGGTCCGTGAGGATCGTCTGGTAGAAATCGACGTCCTTGGCATAGACTTCGTTGAGGAAGTCGATCGCTTCGGCCTTCTCAGCCGAGCTTTCAAGCACGTACCAGCTCGAGCCGCCGAGGTTCGACGCGTGCGTCGCGCCGCCGATCGACAGTGCCGGGAGCGGCGCCACGCCCCACTTGCCCGATTGGTCCGCCTGCGCCTTCACTGTGCCGGTAATCCAGACGCCGGTAATGACGCTGGCGACGTCCCCTGAGGTGAACGTTCCGACCCAGTCGGCCCAACCGGCGGCCGGCTTGTAGATGTTGGCGGCCATGATCTTGTTGATCGTTTCCAGCGACGCCTTCAAGGCGGCGTTGCCGGTGATGTTGGCCTTGCCTTCCTTGTCGAAATACCATTGCCCGGCCGATTGCATCATGATGCGGACAAGCCCGGCATCTGTCGGGTCAAAGCCCATCATCTTCTTGCCGGTCTTGGCCTCCACCTGCTTGCCGATCTCGATGAAGCGATCCCAGGTGATGCCCTGCATGTCCTCAGGCTTGAAGCCGGCCTGCTCCAGATAGTCCTTGCGGTAATAGAGGCCGGTGACGCCGGAATCGAAGGGCATGCCGTAGACTTGCCCTTCAAGCGTCATCAGCTCGACCTTGTAGGGAGCAAAGCCGGAATAATCGACGGTGCCGGACAGCGGCGCGAAGGCACCGGGGAAGGACTGAAGATATTTCTGTGCGCCATAGTCCTCGATCAGCACGATGTCGGGCAGCGCGTCCGCGGTGCCGGAAGAGAGGCCGGTCTGCAGCTTCTGCTCGACATCGGCCTTGGCGAAATCGACGATGTTGAAGGTGACGTCCGGGTGCGTCTTGGTATAGCGCGCGCCGGCCTCCTTCATGATCGCGACGTTGAAATTCGGATCCCAGCACCAGACGGTGATTTCCTTGGCCTCGGCCGCCGTTACGGCCAAGAGGCTTGCGCCGGCAAGTGCGACGCTCGTCAAGCGCGGCAGATAGGTACGCAGGTTCATTGGTTCCTCCCTCGAACTCGTTCCCCGAGACGGTCCTCTTCGTCTCGGCCGGGAGTATTTCGCAAAATTCTGAAGAAGGCAATATTTCAGTAAATTTTTACTACGGCTTTTTCACTGAGCTGCGTTGGCCTTCTCCGCAACCGTACTGCCGCGCCAGATGATCTCGGTTCCAAGCAGGACCTTCTTGGCGACGTCGCGCCCCGAGAGGCGCTCGACCAGCAGGTCGACGGCCGTCTCGCCGATCACCTCGGCCGGTATCTTGACGGTCGAAAGCGGCGGTCCGAGAAACTGGGCGACGGGAATGTCGTTGAAGCTTGCCACGGCGACGTCGTCAGGGATTCTTAAGCCCATCTCGTGAATGGCGCGGTACGCGCCGATCGCCATGTTGTCGTTGCAGGTGATCAGGATCTCGGGCGGATTGGGCTTCGAGAGCATCGCCTTGGCCAGCGTGTAGCCGCTATCCGGCGTCAGCTTCTCGACCATGCAGAGCGCCGGGTCGTAGAGCCCCGCCCTGGTCATCCATTGGATGAAGGCGCGGCAGCGGCGTTCGGAGTGGATGTCATCCTTGTCGCGGAAAGCATCGATCCAGCCGAGGAAGCCGATGCGCCGGTAGCCCATGTCGAAAACGCCTTGCAGCAAGCGGTTCATGGCCACCGAGACGTCGCTCATAACGCTGTCGTCGACATCGTCGTCGGGTGCGAAATCGGCGAACACCAAGTGGCGGCTATGGCGGCGCAGCCAGTGAACCTCCTCTCCGTAATGGTGGCCGACAGCAACGACGCCGCTTGCGCCCTGAAGGATACCCGCTTCCGGCAGGTTGCCATTGTGGAAGACCTTGACCACCTCGATCTTCAGCGCCTGGCAACGGTTTTCGATACCGAGCCGGACGCCGACATAATAGGGGTCGATCAGCTCCTGGGCGGGCTGCAGGAAATGCACCAGCGCAAACTTCAAGCCCTGCATCGGTCCCGCACCGCGGCCGCGGTTGCGCGGTGTGGCATAGTTCAGCGCTTCGGCCGTCTCGATGATCGCCTGGCGTTTCTTGGTGGAGATCGACAGCGTCGGATCGTAGTTCAGCACCCGCGACACCGTTGCCGACGAGACCCCGACAGCCGAGGCGATTTCCTTGATTGTGACCATGTCCTACGTCCTGCGTGCCGCCGGCGTCCCGAATTCGGCGCGGCGCAATCTTTATTTAGTAAAATTTTGCCTCGGATTTTTCAATCACTGGACGTGCATTTCGTTCGCGGCCATCGGACGAAAGGACGGCTTTTGCGATCAGGCTGCCGATTGGCCCGTCGCCAGCGCCTCGGCTTGCAGCTCGTCCGACAGGAACGTCCAGAGAGCGGAGACCGGTCGGGACGACAGGCCCTGATCGTCGGCTGCAAAAAGCCCGAGCTCGATCACCGGTGCTGGGGGCAAGCCTTCATTGGCGCCAAGCACCCGCATCGTGTTCGCACGAATATTGAGATCCAGCAGGACGGCAATGCCGAGGCCTGCCTCGATCATTGACTGGATCGAGGCGAGACTGGCGCTCGTCAGCACCGTACGCCACGGCTTTTTGCTGCCCGCAAGCACTTCGATCATCTTCTGGCGCCAGGTGCACACCCCGTCGAAGGTGACGAGCGGCAGGGGGCCGTCCTGCGGGATCGTGAATCCGCGAGCGGCGACCCACCTGAGCGGCAAGCGCCAGGTCAGGAGCGGCCGGCCACGGATCAGCTGGGGATCGCCGATGGCGACATCGAGCTGGCCGAGCGACAATTTCTCCGACAGCACGGTGCTTTCCGTAACGGTGAGCTCGAGCGCGACACCCGGATGGCATTCGGCAAAACGCTGCAGCGCCTTCGGCAGCGATCCGACCGCGATGTCCTCGATCATGCCGAAGCGGATCGAGCCCTGCACGGCGCTGCCGGCGAGTGCTTGGCGCGCGCCGACGCTCAAGCCAAGGATCTTCTGGGCGTACGGAAACAGCACATGCCCGGCTTCCGTCAGCTCCATGCCCCTGGTGCTGCGGTTCAAAAGTCTGGTGCCGAGATCGTCCTCAAGGCGGCGCAGCTGCATGCTCACGGCGGCCTGGGTCCGCGCCAGCCGCTGGGCGGCACCGCTGACACTCCCGCATTCGGCGGTCACGACGAAAGCGCGCAGCAAGCCGATGTCCAGGTCACGCATATAACGATCCCTTATGTTCTTATCACAAATATTAGCGTTCCTTATTGTGCCCGGATTGCTATGTCTGTTCAAGTCACAGGGAGAACGAGAATGGCGGAGCAGCAAACGACAGCAGACAACGCGTGGAGCGGACCGGCGACGGTGGACGGCTCGACTGGTCGTGTGTCTCTCGCCATCGTCTTTTGTCTGCTCTCCATGACGAGCGTGCAGTTCGGCGCGGCATTCTCGAAGCCGGCCATTCAGGAACTCGGGGCCTTCGGCGCGACCTGGCTGCGGCTCTCCTGGGCGGCAGCTTTCCTGCTCGTTTTGGTCAGGCCGCCGTTCCTCAGCTATACGCGGTCGCAATGGGTTTCGGGCATCGCTCTGGGCGCCACCATGGCGATGATGACGCTCTGCTTTTTCGCGGCGATCGAACGCATCCCCCTCGGGCTTGCCGTGGCCATCGAGTTTCTCGGACCTTTGACCGTCGCGGCAATCCTTGGTGGTCGCGGTTGGCGCTTGCTCTTTCCGGCGCTTGCTGCAGCCGGCGTGCTGTGCCTCTCCTGGGACGGCGCGGCCTGGGTAGCCGATCCGCGCGGGCTGCTTTTCGCTTTTGGGGCAGCGATCGGCTGGGGCGGCTACATCGTGCTGATGAAACATGCGGGTCAACGCTTCAAGGGATTGGAGGGACTTGCCGTTTCGCTGCTGTTTGCCGCGGTTTTTGCGACGCCGTTCGGCTTCCATCAGGCGCAGTCCGGGTTCTCCGCTCACATGTTGCTGGTGACGGCGGGGCTCGCCATTCTGGTGCCGTTGCTGCCTTACGCGCTCGAATTTCTGGCGCTCCGTCGCCTCCAACCATCGGCTTTCGGGCTGCTGATGAGCCTGGAGCCTGCGATCGGCGCCGGTGCCGGTTTCGTCATCCTCGGGCAGGCGCTGGCCCTCAACCAGATCTTCGGCGTAGCGCTTGTGATGATCGCCAGCGCGGCCGGTACGATGTTCGCCCGGAGATAGGCTGCACGGCGGGCGCCGCTCTAGAGATTTGCAGAGGCCAAAAACTGCCCGTTTACAAAAGTAATATTATATGATTTTTTCTTGAGGGCTGCGTGGAGGCAGCTTTCTTTGGGAGGAAATCATGAAAATCGCCAAGGCACTTGCGAGTGCAACGATCCTTGCTGCCTGCACGTTTGGCAGCGCTTCGGCAGCAGACCTCGTCGTCGGCTTCTCGCAGATCGGCTCGGAGTCCGGCTGGCGCGCCGCCGAGACGACGCTGACCAAGCAGCAGGCCGAAGAACGCGGCATCGACCTCAAATTTGCTGATGCGCAACAGAAGCAGGAAAACCAGATCAAGGCAGTCCGCTCCTTTATCGCGCAGGGCGTGAATGCCATTCTTCTTGCCCCTGTTGTTGCTACCGGCTGGGACGAGGTACTGCAGGAAGCCAAGGACGCGGAAATCCCGGTCGTCCTTCTCGACCGCACGGTCGACGCGTCGAAGGACCTCTATTTGACGGCCGTGACCTCCGATCTCGTGCACGAGGGCAATGTTGCCGGAAAGTGGCTCGTTGACGCCACCGCCGGAAAGCCCTGCAACGTCGTCGAACTCCAGGGAACGACGGGATCCTCGCCGGCGATCGACCGCAAGAAGGGATTTGAAGAGGCCCTGAAGGGTCACGAAAACCTGAAGATCGTGCGCAGCCAGACCGGCGACTTCACACGCACCAAGGGCAAGGAAGTCATGGAGAGCTTCCTGAAGGCCGAAGACGGCGGCAAGAACATCTGCGCGCTCTACGCTCACAACGACGACATGGCCGTCGGCGCCATCCAGGCGATCAAGGAAGCCGGCCTGAAGCCGGGCAAGGACATCCTCGTCGTCTCGATCGACGCGGTTCCGGATATCTTCCAGGCGATGGCCGCCGGGGAGGCCAACGCCACGGTCGAACTCACGCCGAACATGGCCGGTCCCGCCTTCGACGCGCTCGCTGCGTTCCAGAAGGATGGCACCGCACCGCCGAAGTGGATCCAGACGGAATCGAAGCTCTACACCCAGGCCGATGACCCGATGAAGGTCTACGAGGCGAAGAAGGGCCTCGGCTACTAAGCGCTTGCCGCCTGCGGGGCGGCACGCAGGCGGCGGACTGCCGCCCTTCGGGCGGTTTCTCTCCGGCCGAAGGCAAGCCTTCTCGCTAGCCGAGACCAGGCTTGTCCTTCGGCCGGCTGGTCACGATGGGTTTGAGCGGATGCGGGCGCAAGACCGCGCGCTCTGCCTCATCGCGATCCCGATGGCAGCATGGCGGGGACGGCATCGATGCAAACCAGCGACCACATTCTCTCGGCAATCCGGATCGAGAAGGGATTTCCGGGAACGAAGGCTCTCGACAAGGTCGATTTTCACCTGAAGCGCGGCGAGGTGCACGCGCTGCTCGGCGAAAACGGCGCCGGCAAATCGACGCTGATCAAGTGCCTGACCGGCGCCTATCGCCGCGATGGCGGCGCCATCCTCATCGACGGTGTGGAGGTCGATCCGCGCGATACGTTCGACGCCCAGAAGCTCGGCATCGGTACGGTCTATCAGGAGGTCAACCTCTTGCCGAACCTGACGGTTGCCGAGAACCTCTTTCTCGGGCGCCAGCCGCGCCGCATCGGCATGGTCGACGTCAGCGCCATGAACCGGCGGGCGCGGGAACTGCTGGCCGCCTATGAGCTCGACCTCGATGTTACTCGCGATCTTGCAAGCTACTCGGTGGCGATCCAGCAGGTTGTCGCGATCGCCCGGGCGGTCGACCTGTCCGGCAAGGTTTTGATCCTCGACGAGCCGACGGCAAGCCTCGACGCGCACGAGGTTGCGATGCTGTTTCGGATCGTCCGGCAGCTCAAGGCGCGTGGCCTTGGCATCATCTTCGTCACCCATTTTCTCGAACAGGTCTACGAGATTTCGGATCGGATCACCGTGCTCAGAAACGGGCAATTGGTTGGAACCCGCGAGACCGCCGACCTGGAGCGCCGCGAGCTGATCGCGATGATGATTGGCCGCGAGCTTGCGGCCGAGATGAATGCGCCTCGCCAGGAGGCGGCACAGGGCGCGCTGCGCTATCGCTTCCGCAACTATGGTCGCAAGGGCCACATCAATCCCTTCGATCTTGACGTGCGGGCGGGCGAGGTGGTCGGCATGGCCGGCCTGCTCGGTTCCGGGCGGACGGAAACTGCGGAACTCCTGTTCGGCGCCTGTCGGGCCGACAGCGGTCAGGCGGAAATCGATGGCCGCGCGGTCGAACTGCCGTCGCCGCGCGCCGCCATTCGCCACAGCTTCGGCTTCTGCCCGGAGGACCGCAAGATCGCCGGCATCGTCGGTGACCTCTCAGTGCGGGAAAACATCGTGCTTGCCCTGCAGGCGCGCCGCGGCTGGACCCGGCCGATCTCGCGGGCCGAGCAGAACCGGCTTGCGGACCACTACATCCGCGCGCTCGATATTCGCACGGCCGACAGGGAGAAGCCGATCAGGCTCCTGTCCGGCGGCAACCAGCAGAAGGTGATCCTCGCCCGCTGGCTCGCGACCGAGCCCGAATTCCTGATCCTGGATGAGCCGACCCGCGGCATCGATGTCGGTGCGCATGCGGAGATCGTCAAGCTCATCGAGGCGTTACGCGAGAAAGGCATGTCCTTGGTTGTCATTTCATCGGAGATCGAGGAGCTGGTCGCCTACAGCACACGCGTCATCGTCCTTCGTGATCGTGCCCATGTCGCCGAGCTGGACGGGCATAGGATCACGGCGCATCAAATCGTCGAAGCGATCGCGGCAACCAACGACAGGGGGGCGGCGTGACTGGCTTCATCCGGCTTTACGTGAACCGGCTACTGCCACAACTGATTGCGCTCGCCGTCATCATTGCTGCCGTTTCGCTGGTGTTTCCCGGGTTTCTCAACGTGGAGATCCAGAACGGTCGCCTCTACGGCAGCCTCATTGATATCCTCAACCGTGGTGCGCCCGTCGTGCTGCTGGCGATCGGCATGACCGTCGTCATCGCCACCAAGGGTATCGATCTGTCTGTCGGCGCGGTCATGGCGATCTGTGGCGCCACGGCCGCTGCGGCCATCACGTCCGGCCATTCGCTGGTTGCGACGCTATTGATCACGCTCAGCGTCGGCGTCCTCTGCGGCATCTGGAACGGTCTGCTGGTGGCCGTGCTCGATATCCAGCCGATCATCGCAACGCTGGTGTTGATGGTGGCCGGCCGCGGTATCGCCCAGCTTGTCACCGAGGGCGCGATCCTGACTTTCAACGATCCGGGCCTGATCTTCATCGGCAGCGGCTCGTTCGCCGGCCTGCCGATGCCGGTGGTGATCTGGCTGGTCTTCGGCGTCCTGGTGGCGGTGCTTGTCCGGCGCACGGCGCTCGGCATGCTGATCGAGGCGATCGGCATCAATCGCCGGGCAAGCACCCTGTCCGGAGTACTTACGCCGGTGCTGCTGGTGGCAGCCTATGTGCTTTCCGGCGTCTGCGCCGCCATCGCCGGCATCATCGCAGCCGCCGATATCCGTGGTGCGGACGCCAACAATGCCGGCCTCTGGCTGGAACTCGATGCCATTCTCGCGGTGGTGGTCGGTGGGACCTCGTTGCTCGGGGGGCGCTTCAGCATTGCCGCGTCGGTGCTCGGCGCGCTCATCATCCAGGCCATCAACACCGGCATTCTTCTCTCGGGCTTCCCGCCCGAGTTCAACCTGATCATCAAGGCGGGGATCATCGTCTTCATCCTGGTGCTGCAATCCCCGCGGTTTCGTGCTGCCTTCGCCTTCCTGATCCCGGCGCGCGGCGCGCGCAAACCGACCGAGCGAGCAGTCAAATGAAGCAGAAACATCTTCCGCTCACGGCAACGATCCTGATTTTCCTTCTGGGCTACGCGCTCTGCGTCGCCCAGTACCCGAACATGCTGTCGACGCGGGTGATCGGCAATCTCCTGACGGACAACGCCTTTCTCGGCATTGCGGCGGTCGGCATGACTTTCGTTATCCTTTCGGGTGGCATCGACCTCTCGATCGGTTCGGTCATCGCCTTCACCGGCGTTTTCCTGGCGGTCGTCCTGGAACACAGCGCGATCCACCCGCTGATCGCCTTTGCAATGGTGCTGAGCATCGCGACGCTCTTCGGGGCGCTGATGGGTGCGATCATCCACTACCTGGAAATGCCTGCCTTCATCGTGACGCTTGCGGGCATGTTTCTGGCGCGCGGCATGGCCTTTGTGCTGTCGATCGATTCCATTCCGATCAAGCATCCCTTCTACGCGACGTTGAAGGGGCTCTATTTCAAGCTGCCCGGCGGCGGGCGCATCACGCTGATCGGCGGGCTGATGCTGCTTGTCTTTGCGATCGGTATCCTGATTGCCCACCGAACCCGCTTCGGCATCAATGTCTATGCGCTGGGCGGCGGTGCTGCGACCGCCAGGCTGATGGGCGTTCCAGTGGCGGCGACCACGATCCGGATCTATGCGCTGTCGGGTCTGCTTGCCGGATTGTCGGGGATCGTCTTTTCGCTCTACACCTCGGCCGGTTATTCGCTCGCCGCCGTCGGCGTCGAACTCGACGCGATCACGGCGGTGGTCATCGGCGGAACCCTACTGACCGGTGGCTCCGGCTTCGTCGCCGGCACGCTCGTCGGTATCTTCATCCAGGGTCTTATCCAGACCTACATTACTTTCGACGGTTCGTTGTCGAGCTGGTGGACGAAGATCCTGATCGGCCTCCTGCTCTTTGCTTTCATCCTCTTGCAGAAGGGTATCATCTACGCGTCCCGTCACCGCCAGCAACGGGCGTGACGGGTCCGGGTTCGTGAGATGTGGCCCTCCTTGAAGCAGCCGCGCAAAAGGACAAGCCATCGGCTCGTCGTGGAAGAGCTCGGCCAGGCGATCGTCGGAGGGGAATTCGCCGTCGGAGATATCCTGCCCGGTGACGCCGAGCTTGCGGCACGCTTCAATGTTTCCCGCACGGTGCTGCGCGAGGCGATGAAGACGCTTGCCGCCAAGGGGCTCGTTGTCGCGCGCGCCCGCATCGGCACCCGTGTTCAACCGCGGGCAAGCTGGAACCTGTTTGATGGCGACGTGCTTGCGTGGCATTTCAGGGCCGGTGTCGACGAAGATTTCCTGCGTCATGTGAGTGAGGTTCGTCTGGCGCTCGAACCTTTTGCGGCAGGGCTCGCTGCGCGGCGCGCCACCAACGCGGACATCTCGCAGATGATGCGGCTGGCGGTCGCCATGGGCGATGCCGGACACAGCGCGCAGACGCTGGCGCGGGCCGACCTCGAATTCCACCTGCGTCTGCTCGAAGCCTCGCTCAACCCGTTCATGCAGACAGTCGGAAGCCTGATCGAAGCGGCGTTGATCGGTGTTTTCCGATTGAGCAACTCGGCAGCTGACGAAGCCGAGATCGATCGCGTTGCCGTTGCTCACATCCGCATCGTCGAAGAGATCCGGCTGCGCAACGAAGAGGGCGCGCGAAGCGCCATGGAGCACGTGATCAAAGTGGGCCAGGAGCGGCTTTTCGAGAACCTGAGGCAACGCGGCTGGCCGTAGCCCCCATCGCCCTGCGACCGTGGTGGATTTGCCAGTCGCCTTTGCGTAGGCTGCCGCGATTGGCGGACATAAGCGACGCCGCGCCTGACCGTCGGTGGCGGTCCGCTCGCGGCACCGGAGGGCGGGGGTGGCAGAACGGGATGTCCTGATTGTTGGCGCCGGACCGACCGGGCTGGTGCTCGCTCTCTGGCTCACCGCCCAAGGCGTGAGGGTGCGCATCATCGACCGGAACGCCGGCCCCGGCCCCACATCGCGGGCTATGGTGGTGCATGCCCGCACGCTTGAACTCTACCGACAGCTCGATCTGGCCGCGGCGGTGGTCGAGGCGGGACGCTGCAACCCCGCCGTCAATCTGTGGGCGAGGGGGCACGTCAGGGCGCATATAGCCTTCGCTCCGACCGGCGCGAAGCTGACGCCCTATCCGTTTGTTCTCGTCTTTCCGCAGGATCACCATGAACGCCTGCTTGCGTCCCGCCTTGAAGCCATGGGTATTGTCGTCGAGCGGCAGACCGAGCTTGTCGATTTCGATGTAGGAGCCGACCAGGTAACCGCGCGCCTTCGGCTGCCTGACGGCAGCGAGGAGCTTTGCACGACCCGGTATCTTGCCGGCTGTGATGGTGCCCGCTCGACGGTCCGTCACAGGCTGGCGATCGATTTTGAGGGTGGCACCTACGACCAGACTTTCTATGTTGCCGATGTCGAGGCGAGCGGCCCCACGGCCAACGGTGAGGCACATATATCGCTCGACACGAGCGACTTTGTCGCCCTGCTTGCCTACGCCAAGGGACGCGGCCGCTTGATCGGCCTCGTGCGGGAGGCGCGCGAGGATGCGCGGCAGCTCACTTTCGAGGATGTCAGCCATCGGGCTATCGACGGCTTGCGGCTCACCATCGACAGGGTCAACTGGTTCTCCACCTACCGCGTCCATCATCGTGTCGCCGATCGCTTCAGGCAAGGAAACGTGTTTCTGCTGGGCGACGCAGCCCATGTGCACAGCCCCGTCGGCGGGCAGGGGATGAACACCGGGATCGGCGATGCGATCAACCTTGCCTGGAAGCTCGCGGCGGTTCTGAGGGGACAGGCACCCGACAGGCTGCTCGACAGTTATGAAGAAGAGCGCATCGCTTTTGCCCGTCAGCTTGTCGCCACCACGGACCGCCTGTTCACTTTCGTGACGGCTGGAGGACGTCTCGTCGATCTCGTGCGCATTTACATTGCTCCCGCCCTGGCGGGCGTCGCCTACCGTTTCGCACGCATCAGGGAATTCCTGTTCCGCATTCTCTCGCAAACACAGCTGAATTATCGCGACGGTCGCTTGAGCCGCGGCGTCGCGGGCTCGGTTCAGGGCGGCGACCGGCTCCCCTGGGTCATGGCGGGCGAGTGGGACAATTATCAGCCGCTTTCCGCCATCACCTGGCAAGTGCATGTCTACGGCGTTGCGGATGATGGAATGAGACAATGGTGTGCGGCACGCGGACTGCCCCTCCATGTTTTCCCGTGGCTCGAGGAGCACGCGGCGGCAGGCTTGGTCAAGGGCGCCGCCTATCTCCTGCGTCCGGATACCTACGTGGCGCTTGCCGCCGAGAAACAGGCGCACGAGCTGTTCGGTGCCTACCTCGCCGATCGGCAGATCGTTCCGTCGTGAGCTTGCATCTTTCGTTCATTTCCGGTGGTCCACAACCGGATGGCCGGTCGAGCGACGCTCGCGGAGGCAGCCGGAAATGAAGAAGCCGGGAGCGGGCTGATTGGTCCCACCCCCGGCTGCATTGGTTTCGTTTCCGCTAGAACGTTGCGCGCCTTATCAGGCGCGCAAAGGTCGCCCATCAGTGTGCGGCGGGAGCCGGTTTTGTCTCGGCCGAGCCGTCGCCGCCGGATGTGCCGTCAGCCGCGTCGCTTGGCGGATGCTTCGATATGCCGACGATCTTGTGGCCGCGTTCGCGCAGCCACTGGAAAGCGACGTAGAGTGCCGGAATGACGAAGATGCCGACGACGGCGGCGGCGAGCATGCCGCCGGCGACACCGGTGCCGACCGCACGTCGGCTGAGTTCGCCTGCCCCCTTGGCAATCACCAGCGGCACCAGGCCGAGAATGAAGGCGAAGCTCGTCATCATCACGGCGCGGAAGCGGGCGCGTGCACCCTCGATCGCCGCATCGACGATGCTGGCGCCGGCCTTGCGGTGCGCCATGGCGAACTCGACGATCAGGATCGCGTTCTTGGAGGCGAGCGCAATCAAGACGACGAGCCCGATCTGGGCATAGATGTCGAAGGAGAGCCCGGCGACAAGCACAGACAAGAGAGCACCCGAGACCCCGAAGGCGACCGACAGCAGCACCGGTATGGGGATCGTCCAGCTTTCATAGAGCGCCACCAGGAAGAGGTAGGCAAAGAGCACGGCCATGGCGAGGATGGCCGTCGTCTTGCCGGCCGCTTCCAGTTCCTGCAGCGCCGTTCCGGTCCACTCGAAGCTGTATCCGGGCGGCAGGGTGGAGGCTGAAAGCGCCTCCATCGCCGCAAGCGCCTCGCCGGACGAATGGCCGGCGGACGGCTGGCCGTTCAGCGTGATCGAGCGATAGTTGTTGTAGCGCACGATCGACTGCGGTCCGAGGATGTAATCGACCTTGGCGACCGAGGCGACGGGCACCATCTCGCCGTTCACATTGCGCACGTGCAGCCGCTGGATGTCGTCGACGGCGTTTCGGTCGGCCTGGGCTGCCTGCAACGTCACCTTCCAGGTGCGGCCGAAGAGGTTGAAGTCGTTGACGTAGTAGCTGCCGAGCGTGCCTTGCAGCGTGGTGAAGAGGTCGCTGACCGAGACGCCGAGCGACTGCAGGCGGTCGCGGTCGATATCGAGATAGAGCTGCGGCGAGCTCGCCGAATAGGTGGTGAAGGTGGGACCGAGAACCGGGTTCTGGTTGGCCGCGATGATGAGGCCACCCGCCGTCGCCGAGAGATCGGCGACGGAGCGACCCTGCAGGTCGAGCAGCTGGTACTCGAAGCCCGAGCCTGTACCAAGGCCCATGATCGGCGGCAGGTTGAAGGCGAAGATCTGCGCGCCGCGGATCGCCTGGGCCTTGCCCATGGTCGTGCGGATCGCCGCTTCGACGCCTGCACTGTCGTTCAGGCGCTCTGCGAAAGGCTTCATCGTGACGATCGCGAAGGCCGAGTTCGACTTGGAGAGGCCGTCGAGGAAGGAATAGCCGGTGACGGTGATCACATTGGCAACGCCTTCGATCCCGCCAAGCATCGTCTCCACTTCCTTTACGACCGCGTCGGTGCGGTTGAAGGAGGCGCCTTCCGGCAGGCGGATTTCGGTGAAGAAGGCCCCCTGGTCTTCCGCCGGCAGGAAGCCGGTCGGAACGACACGGAAAAGGAAGCCGGTCGCCACGAATGCGACGGCCAGAAGGACGAGGCCGATGATTGCGCGGCGGGCAATGTGCCCGGCGACAAAGGCATAACCGTCGCGCCCCTTGTCGATGGTGCGCGAGATGTAGCCGAGGACGCCGCGTTTCGGTCCGTGGTGCGGCTTCAGGAGCACGCCGCAAAGGGCAGGGCTGAGCGTCAGCGCGTTGATTGCCGAGATCACCATGGAGACTGAAACGGCGACGGCGAACTGCTGGAACAGCTGGCCGCTGAGGCCCGGGATGAAGGCGACCGGTACGAAGACCGAAAGCAGCACCAGCGTAATTGCGACGATGGCGCCGGTAATCTCGCCCATGGCGCGCCGGGCGGCTTCGGCGGCGGACAGGCCCGGGTTTTCTTCCATCACCCGTTCGACGTTTTCGACGACAACGATCGCGTCGTCGACGACGATGCCGATCGCCAGCACGAGGGCCAGCAGCGACACCGTATTGAGCGAGAAGCCCATGGCCAGCAGCACCGCAAAGGTGCCGATCAGCGCCACCGGCACGGCGACGAGCGGGATCAGCGTCGCGCGCCAGTTGCCGAGGAAAAGGAACACGACGAGAATGACGAGGACGAAGGCCTCCAGCAACGTTTCCTCGACGTTGTCGACGCTCGCCTCGACGAATTGCGATGTGTCGTAGGAGATCGCGTAGGTCACCCCCGGCGGGAAGGACTTCGACAGCCGCTCCATCGCCTGCTGCACGCCTTCGGCGGCGGCGAGCGCATTGGCGCCGGGCGCCTGGTACGTGCCGATCATGGCGACGGGCTTGCCGTTGAAGCGGGCGCTGGAATCCGAGCTGGATGCGCCGAGATCGACCCGCGCGACGTCGCGGATGCGGACATAGGAGCCGTCGGGCCTTGCGCGAAGCACCACGTCCTCAAATTGCTTGGGATCGGTGAGACGTCCCTGCGTCTGCAGGTTCAATTGGAACAGCGGGTCGTCGGTCATCGGCTGAGCGCCGATGCGGCCGATGGCGGCCTGGACGTTCTGGGCCTTCAGCGCGTTGATCACGTCGGTCGGCGTCAGGTCGAGGCTGGTCATGCGGTCGACGTCGAGGACGACGCGCATCGCATAGTCCTGGGCGCCGAAAAGCTGGGCGTCGCCGACACCGGGCACGCGCTTGACCGTGTCGAGCACGTTGATGGTGGCATAGTTCGACAGGAACAGGTTGTCGAAGTTCTGCTTCTCGTCGGCGCCATAGATGGTGATCACCTGCATCAGCGCCGAGGACTTCTTGCGCACGCTGACGCCGCTTTGCTTGACCTCTGAGGGCAGGCCCGCTTCGGCCAGCGACACGCGGTTCTGCACGTTGACGGTGGCGATGTCGGGGTCGGTGCCGACGGCGAAGGTGACGGTCAGGGTGTAGGACCCGTCGGCGCCGCTGGTCGATTTCATGTAGAGCATGTCGTCGACACCGACGACCTTGCTCTCGATCGGCTGGGCGACGGTCGTTTCTACGACGTCGGCGCCGGCGCCCGGATAGCTTGCCGTGACGCTGACCTGCGGCGGCACGATGTCGGGGAATTGCGCAACCGGCAGGCGGGTGAGCGCGAGCAGACCCGCCAGCGTCAGCACGATGGAAATGACCGTGGCGAAGCGCGGGCGATCGATGAAGATCTCTGAAATCATCGGTCAGCCACCTGCTGCCGTTGCAGCATCGACGGTGATGCCCGGCCGGACCTTGCCGGCGCCTTCGGTAATGACGTTTTCGCCCTCTTTCAGACCCTTGCCGATCACGGCCTGGCCGCGGGTGTTGCGTGTCACGTCGACACGGCGAAGCTCGACCTTGGAACTGGCGTCGACCACCAGCACGAAGGCGCCCTGCTGGTCGCGCTGGATCGCCTGCTGCGGCACGGCCAAAACGTCCTGCTTGTCGGATTGTTCGAGCACGACACGAACCAGCGCGCCGTCGAGCAGAATGCTGTCCGGATTGGGAAACTCGGCGCGCACGGTCACCGTGTCGGTCCCTTGCGAGACGTTGCTGGCGATGAAGTTGATCGTGCCCTTCTGCTTGTATTCCGTGCCGTTGGGCAGCCCAAGCCCGACATTGGCGCCGCCGCTGATTTCGCCCTTCAGCACGCGCTCGCGATAGGTGAGATAGAGCGCGGTGGCGACCGGGAACTGGACGTAGATCGGGTCGAGCCGGGTGAGCGTTACGAGTGGCCCGCTGTCCGGGCCGACGAGTGCGCCGACGTCGGCGGCCGTCAAGCCGATGATACCGTCGAAGGGCGCGACGATCTTCGTGTAGGAAAGGTTGAGGTCGGCATTGTCCTTGCTTCCCTTCAGCCGCACCAGATCGCCTTCGGCCTTACGGACTTCGGCATGAGCTTCGTCGACCTTGGCCTGCGAGATCGTCTTGGTGACGAGGAGCTGTCCGGCGCGGTCGCGTTCAAGGATCGCAAGTTCCTTGGCCGCTTCGGCGGCCTCGATCTGGCCTTCGATCTCCTGGACTGCAGCGCGGTATGCACCGTCTTCGACCTGATAGAGCACCGTCCCGGCTGGAACCTTCTGCCCCTCGGTGAAGTTGACGGCCTCGAGGAAGCCGGAGACGCGAGCCCGGATGTCGACCTTCTGGATCGCCGTCACCTTGCCGGTCAGGTCGACGCTTTCACGCAGATCCATGATTGCGGCGGGCGCCACGACCACGGCCGGTGCCTGCTGCTG
Organism: Ensifer sp.; assembly: GCF_035999185.1. Taxonomy (GTDB): domain Bacteria; phylum Pseudomonadota; class Alphaproteobacteria; order Rhizobiales; family Rhizobiaceae; genus Ensifer. Next base: position 326,808 of record NZ_DASYHB010000170.1, read on the forward strand.
GGCAAAGGCGGTCTGCGCCGTGAGGCTGACTGCGAAAAGAAGGGTTGATGAAAACGAAGCGGCGAGGATTCTCATATGCGGCATGCAACGTTCCCCCTGAACGAAACAGCTTGAAATGACTTCAGCACGCCCGGTGAGGCGTCCTCAATGCGATGAAATCAGAACACGTTCTCCATGCCAAGTCACGCAATCTGTGATTGATAAGAAATGAAGCAATTAATGGCAGTGGATTTGCCGGGAACGCGTGTTTTGAAACGGAACTTGTCACAAAAGCAATGGTTTGTGTGAAACGCGTCGTCGGCGGCGCAGGGCATGGCGGTGCGAGACTTTCGCCGCTGTGGTTGCGTGCAGCGTTTGATGGAAAATCGTTTAACGTGTGGGCGCGGCAGCGGGAGCGGCGGTTTCGAGCCTGCAACCTCAGGTGATGTTGTCTGCGCGTGGGCGCCAAATAAAACAGGTCCCGGCTGGTGCCGGGACCTTTCGTTCGTGTCGGTGAGCCGAGCCGATTTCTCAGACGAGATCGAAACGGTCGGCGTTCATCACCTTGTTCCATGCCGCAACGAAGTCGCGCACGAACTTCGTCTTCGAGTCCGTCTGTCCGTAGACCTCGGCAATGGCGCGAAGCTGCGAATTCGAGCCGAAGACGAGGTCGATGCGGGTTGCCGTCGCCTTGCTTTCTCCGGTCTTGCGGTCCGTCCCTTCGAAGACGTCCTTTGCATCGGACGTCGCCTTCCAGGCCGTGCTCATGTCGAGCAGCTTGACGAAGAAATCGTTGCTGAGCGTTTCGGGGCGATCGGTGAAGACGCCGTGCTTGGACGCGCCATAGTTGGCGCCCAGCACGCGCAGACCTCCGACGAGGACCGTCATTTCCGGTGCCGTCAGCGTCAGCAGCTGCGCCTTGTCGATCAGCAGCTCTTCCGGAGAAACCGAGTACTGGCCCCTCTGGTAGTTGCGGAAACCGTCGGCGATCGGCTCGAGAACGGCAAAGGACTCGATATCCGTCTGCTCCTGCGTGGCGTCCGTACGGCCCGGCGCGAACGGCACCTCGACGTCGTGGCCGGCAGCTCTCGCCGCCTTTTCAATTGCCGCCGCGCCGCCGAGAACGATCAGGTCGGCGAGCGATACCTGCTTGCCGCCGGACTGGGCGCCATTGAAGGCCTGCTGGATGCCTTCGAGCGTTTCCAGGACCCGGGCGAGCACAGCCGGCTGGTTGACCTCCCAGTCCTTCTGCGGAGCAAGACGGATGCGCGCGCCGTTGGCGCCGCCGCGCTTGTCGGAGCCGCGGAAGGTGGACGCAGATGCCCAGGCGGTCAAGACCAGCTCGGAGACCGAAAGACCCGAAGCGAGGATCTTCGCCTTGAGGCCGGCGATGTCGGCAGCGTCGACGAGCGGATGAGCGACAGCCGGTACCGGGTCCTGCCAGATCAGGTCTTCCGCCGGCACTTCCGGGCCGAGGTAGCGGGCGCGCGGGCCCATGTCGCGATGGGTCAGCTTGTACCAGGCGCGGGCAAAGGCGTCGGCGAAGGCGTCCGGGTTCTCGTAGAAGTGCCGCGCGATCTTCTCGTAGGCCGGGTCGACGCGCAGCGCGAGGTCCGTCGTCAGCATCGAGGGTGCGTGACGCTTCGACTTGTCATGCGCGTCCGGCACGGTATTGGCACCCATGCCATGCTTCGGCGTCCACTGATGTGCGCCGGCCGGGCTCTTCGTCAGTTCCCACTCGTAGCCGAACAGGTTCCAGAAGAAGTTGTTGCTCCACTTGGTCGGCGTCGTCGTCCAGGTCACTTCAAGGCCGCTGCTGATGGTATCGCCGCCACGGCCGCTGCCGTAGGTGTTCGCCCAGCCGAGGCCCTGTTCCTCGATGCCGGCAGCTTCCGGCTCGCGGCCGACATTGGAAGCGTCGCCGGCGCCATGGGTCTTGCCGAACGTGTGACCGCCGGCGATCAGGGCCACGGTTTCCTCGTCGTTCATGGCCATGCGTGCGAAGGTTTCGCGGATGTCGCGTGCGGCGGCGAGCGGATCCGGATTGCCGTTCGGGCCTTCCGGGTTCACGTAGATGAGGCCCATCTGCACGGCAGCCAGCGGATTTTCGAGGTCGCGGTCGCCCGAGTAGCGCTTGTCGTCGAGCCAGGTCTTCTCTGTGCCCCAGTAGATGTCTTCCTCCGGTTCCCAGACATCGGGACGGCCACCGGCGAAACCGAAGGTCTTGAAGCCCATCGATTCCAGCGCGACGTTGCCGGTCAGGATCATCAGGTCGGCCCAGGAAATGCTGTTGCCGTATTTCTGCTTGATCGGCCACAGGAGCCGGCGCGCCTTGTCGAGATTGACGTTGTCCGGCCAGCTGTTGAGCGGCGCGAAACGCTGCTGCCCGGCACCGGCGCCGCCACGGCCGTCGCCGGTGCGGTAGGTGCCGGCGCTGTGCCAGGCCATGCGAATGAAGAGCGGGCCGTAATGGCCGAAGTCGGCCGGCCACCAGTCCTGCGTATCGGTCATCAGCGCCGTGAGGTCATTCTTCAGCGCCTGCAGGTCAAGCTTGCCAAACTCCTCGGCATAATTGAACGTCTCGCCCATCGGGTCGGAGAGCGCCGAATTCTGGTGAAGGATCTTCAGGTTGAGCTGGTTCGGCCACCAGTCCCGGTTCGAGGTGCCTACGGATTGAGCGCTCGTCTGAGCTCCGTGCATGACGGGACATTTGCCCGTTTTCTCGGCTTTCGCGTCCATTTTCATCTCCCTTTGGATGACGTGAATTGTGCGGTCAGAGGAAAAACAGGTGCCGCAGGCCGGCATTCTGGCCGGCCCGGAATGCGGCGCTTCGTGTGCCGTCGCTGGATCTCGTTCCGCGAAGCGGTCTCGCCACTGGCTGCGTCTCCCTCTTTGGTTCGCGGACTCTAGCAAAGCGGATTGATTAATTTAAGTTGGATTTCCTGATTGGCGCGATAAGGAAATCCTATTGCTAATATTTTGCGCAGACGGCTCGCAGGGTGATGCTTGCAGTCGTTTTGTACATCCTTGATGACAGGAGGGCTGCGGCATGCGGCTGCAGCCCACGGAAGATATTGGTGCACAGCACACCCGCCAAACTTGCGGACGGCGGCACTTAAGTTTAGTCACACGCGCAAAGACTCACTTTCCATTTTTCACGTGGTGAAAGGACCGAAATCGTGGCGCAGACAGAAACGAGCAGCGGCAACGGCCGTCGCAAGGCTCTTTGGGCTGCCGTGGCAGTGATCGCAATTGCGGCGACCGGTGTCATCGGCGGCAAGTTCATGCTCGAGAGGGCAGTCGGAACGTTCATCACCGAGCGCGGCGGCAAGGCCGGGTCCGTCGAGGCCGACTTCCTCGGGCGCATTCATCTGCGCGACGTCACGCTGCCTTTCGCCAACGGCGCCACTGCGCGCATCGCCGCGATCGACGGACGTCCCAAGATCTTTTCGCTCAGCGGCAAGCTCGACGTGCAGGGCCTGGAACTTGATCTGAAGGCGGCCAAGCTTTCCGTGCCGCAGGCGACAATCGACCAGCCGGACTTCTTCTCAGCCGGCGACTTGTCTGCAAGCGGCGACCAAGCCGATCTGTTGAAGCGTATCGAACGGTTCGCGGCGCAGAAGGTGTCGGCGGCTGAAGTCAGCGTTACGCAAAACGTTGCCGGTTCCGAACAGAAGACTGTCTATAAGGACGTCGCGCTGGAAGACATCGCCGGCGGTCGGGTCGCGCGCTACTCGGCAAGCGGTGCGACATTCACGTTCGCCATGGATGTTCCGGATGGCGAAGGCGCAACGAAACGCGAGAAGACGGACGGCACGATGGGTGCCGTGACCGGTGAGACCTTTGACGTGGCCTACATGGCCCGCATCTACACGCAAAAGGCCGGTCCCGAAGACAAGGAGCCGAAGCCGCTCTACGGTCCGATCTCGGTGAAAAACCTTTCCTTCTCCGACAGCAAGTCGCGTTTCGGTTATGACGAAGTGCGTAGCAGCGGTCTCAGCGTCCGCATGCCGGCCGACCCGCTTCTTGAAACGCTCGAGAAGCTTCAATCGGTCAGCGACCCGGAAGCCCTGCCCCCGGAGGAGCGCCAGACGTTTTTCAAGCGCATCCTTTCGCTTGCCGACATGCTCGGCAAGGGCGACATCGAGATGCTTGGCCTGAAGATGGACGTTCCGCAGAAGGACGGCGAAGCAGGCAAGACCGTCAAGCTCGCTCTCGACAAGATGGTGCTCCAGCTCGATGGCCGAACCTTTGATGGCGCCATCTATGGGGCGTCCGCCGGTGAAGGCGACGACTACTTCAAGTTCGCCGAAGCGAGCATCAAGGGCTTTTCCTGGGCGCCGACAATGGAGGCGCTGACAAAGCTGGCGGGACTGAAGGAGGAGGAATTCGAAACCTTCCCTTACACCACGCTGATGCCTGAGTTCGGCACGATCCGGGTTGCGGGGTTGGCCGTGGATATGCCCGGCAGCGACCCGTCAGCTCTGACGGACGGGGAAACCAGCGAAGAAGACGCGAGCGCCAGCGAGGCCGAACCGCCGGTCGGCGCCGAACCGGCGCCGGATGCAGAAGCCGAGGCCGAGGTTCAGGGCGAAACCGCGACCGAAGCGCCGCCCGTCGAGACGGCCGTGCCGAGCGTCCCGGAGCGTGTCCGGTTCACGCTCGACACGTATGAGGTCGCGCTGAACAAGCCGCGCAACGGCATCCCGACGGACGTGCGGGTCAGCTACCGGGATTTGAGCATGCCAATCCCGGCGGACGCTGCGGACGAAAGCTTCAAGGCGCTGCGCAAGATTGGTCTCGACACGTTGTCCTTCTCCGCCAATGTCGAACTTGCCTGGGATGAGCCGAGCGAGAACCTCGTCGTCAAGGATATCTCCTTGAGCGGCAAGGATCTCGGTAGCTTCGCTCTTTCCGGACTGCTCGGCGGAGCCAGCAAGGACTTCTTCTCCGGGGACCTGAACGCGGCGCAGATGGCGCTCTTCGGCCTCACCGCCCGCGAGGTGAAGCTCAAGATCGATGACAAGGGCATGATGGAGAAGGGCATCAAGTTCTACGCCGAGGAAAACCACATGACCGAGGAGAGCGTTCGCGGTCTCCTCCTGTTGATGACGAGCGCGGGTGTGCAGCATCTTGCTGCCACGCAGCCGAAACTGCAGGACGCGGCAACTGCCGTGACGCAGTTCATCGGCAAGCCTGGCACCTTCACGCTGACGGTCAAGTCCAAGGAGGACGCGGGCGTTGGCGCGTTGGAACTGATCGGCGCTGCCGAGAACCCGGCGCTTCTTCTCGACAAGGTCGATCTCGAAGCCTCGGCTCAATAAAAAGCGGCGGCGGACCCGGTCAGATGATCGGGTCCGCCGCAAGTCGTCGAGCACCGGCCAAAAGCACCATCCGGCCGCTGCGCCGGAAAAGGACGGGACGTTGCCGTTCTTCCTGGACGACACGCCGCGGCCGGGGAGGTTTGCGACAGATCGGCGTTGTTTGCGGCCAAATGTGAGCAATCGGTACAAGACATTGCAACCCGCTCGCGGCATGTTGTCTGCGCAACGATTCCGGATCCCTTCACGAGAGCCCAGGCGGTCGTTCGCGTATCGGTGTGGCGCATGCGCAAAAGCGAACTCCATCGCCCGGAGGCGAGGGTAGATAGACAATGACAGTGGCAAACGGTGTTGGAGCCTGTTTCGGCGAGCCGGACGCCTCCGTTCTCGTGACGCATCCCGTCCGCGACGCCCGGTTTTCGGTCACACGCCTTCGTTGCCGTCTGGACGGTGAGCTGGGGCGTCTCGTTCGGCTGCCTGCGGACGACTCCTATTTTTTGATGCTCTACTTCAAAGACGTCATGCACTGCGATGTAACGGATGATGGCTGCGACGGCGACATCCAGCGTTACAGGCAGGGATCAATCTGTCTCGTCGATCTGGCGCACGGCGCCAACGTGCGGCTCGTCAGCGATCTCGACGCGCTCGGGTTCCATTTGCCGCGAAGGCTGTTTCGCGAAGTGTCCGAGTTTGCGCTCGCTCCAAGCCTGACCGGCCTTCGCTGCCTGCGCGGCGAGATCGACGATGTCATGCTGAACCTCGCGCAGGCGCTGCTACCGTTGTTTGGCGAGGACGACAATGGTCCCGGCCCCGTTCTCCCGCATATTGCGATCGCCATCTGCGCGCATTTGCTGCACTCCTATCCGGAGCGGGCAGGGGCCAGCGACGCCGGTCTTTCGATATGGCAGGAGAAGGCGGTCAAGGATTTCATGATCGACCACTGGACGGAGGATTTCTCGCTTGCCGAAACAGCGGCAGCAACGCATCTGACCGAAGACGATCTAGCCGCCGGTTTCGTGTCCGTGACCGGGCAGGCGCCGGAGCAATGGTTGTTGCGCTACCGCATCGGCCGGGCAAAACACTATCTGACGGGAGGTGGCGAGCCACTCGCCACAATCGCAGCGCGCTGCGGCTTTGCCGACGAGGCGCACTTTACCGAAGCATTTCGCACGGTGACCGGTGTGTCGCCCTCGGCCTGGCGCGCACGTTGGCTGCAGTAGCAATGTCCGGCATCATACGAAAAGCGGTGTCGGCGCTCTGGCAAATTGTCGCTATAGTGCGCCGGCCAAGCCGCTGCTACATCCGTTGCGGGCAGCGGCCAGTCGCGCTGGAAATCGGGAGGTGCTGACCGATGGCCTTGCATGAAGCAATGAAAGACGAGCGTGCGCCAAGGCCCACGGTCAAGTCGATCTCGGCCGGGCAAATCACTGTCACGCGAACCTGTTCCGATCGCTTCGATCTGCAGCTGGCGCCAGCCATTCCCGTTGCCGAGGCCTTCAACGTCATCGTCCAGATGCGTGATTTCGATGCGCATCGCTTGTGGCGGCGCGGTGAGCTCGTGTTCGAGGGCGGTCACCCCAAGGCGTCGATCGCGATCACCGATCTGCGCGATCAATGGCAGTGCCACCATCTTTCCCCCTTCGACAATGTCCGCTTCCACATCCCCTTCGCCAGCATGCGCGCGTTTGCGGAGCAGGCGGGACGCGGCGAGTACGTGTCGCTTGCGCCGGTGCAGGGGCGCGCGGATCCGGTCATGTTCGGTCTTGCGCAGGCGCTGCTGCCGTCGCTCGACGAACCCGCTCGCGCCAACCCGCTCTTCGTCGAGCAGATCAGTCTGGCGGCGCTCGCGCATCTCAGCCAGACCTACGGCGGTTTGCACTTTCCGGTCGACAAGAAAGGAACGTTAGCGCCCTGGCAGGAAAGGTTGGCGACGGAGTTTCTCGTCGCGCATTTCAACACGCCGTTTTCGGTGGGCGATCTCGCAACGCAGTGCGAGCTTTCGCGCAGCTATTTCAACAAGGCCTTCAAGGAAAGCTTCGGATGCACGCCTTCCAGATGGCTGACCGAGTACCGCGTTGCGCGCGTCAAGGAATGTCTGGGTGAGGACGCCCCCCTCGCCGAGATCGCAATCCAGTGTGGTTTTGCCGACCAGAGCCACATGACCCGCGTCTTCACCGGCGCGGTCGGCGAGACACCGGCGCGCTACCGTAAAAAGAAGCGGCCGATTTCGGTGGCCGCGTATCGGGCTGGGGATTAGCGGACAAAGAGGGCGCGCCCTCACGCAAATTGTTCAAAACGCATGACATCCGTGCAAGAACCAAGATGTCGAACAGGACGATTATCCGTGTTTTCTTGGGATGAAATGCTGTGCTTGAGATGGACTGGATGGAGGCCTATCACCCGAACTGCGACCGGCGTGTCGATCTTGTTCCGAGCCGGTGCCTTGTGGTGTCGCGGTCGGCACCAGCGGCGTGCGATTGGCGGGTTGAGGAGAGAAGGCATTGAGCGGGCCGTCCGTTAACCCATCTGGCGCGCCTCCGCGTGACAGCCTTGGTTGTTCGCTCGACAGGCTCGACGATAACCGGACGATCGAAGGTCGCGACCTGGTGTTTCACCGCAAGCGATCCGCCGCGGGCCCTCCTGGAAGGGTAGCCACGCCGGCCAACGGTCGCGGTTATCTGATCGGCCTTTCGCTTTCAGGCGGGCACAGGCGCCGTGTCTTCCAGGAACACCATTGCGCCGTCCAGGAGTTTGAACAAAACGCCATCTACGTCCGGAACTTCGGCGACGACTACAAGGCCGATTTGAGCGGCACGTTTGACTTTGCTCTGCTGGAGATCGGCGCGGGCGCGCTCGACCGTATCGCGGACGCGGGGGATCTCGCCGGTGTCAGCGAACTACGCCCGTTGGCCGGTTCGCCGGACCCGGTGCTCGGCGGCCTGCTCGGTGCCCTGTTTGCGAGTGTGGACGGTAGTATGGATCGAAGCGCGCTGTTCGTCGATCAACTCTCCGTGGCGATTGGCGTCCATGTGGTGCGGCAATACGGCAACGGCCGTGCCGAGAGTGCCGTCGGCGGCAGGCGATTGTCGCAGCGCTCCCAGGCACGGATCCGCGATCTGGTGCAGAGCCGCCTTGACGGCGAGCTCACCGTCGAGGAACTGGCAGGCGCCTGTAACCTGTCCCAGGCGACCTTCCTGCGCGCTTTCCGGGAAACGATGGGGAGCACGCCTTATCGCTGGCTGCTGCAGCAGCGGATCGAGAAGGCCAAGCATTTCCTGCATTTTTCTCAGGCATCGCTCAGCGAGATCGCCACGACCTGTGGCTTTTCGGATCAAAGCCATTTCACGCGGGCCTTCGTGCAGGCGGTTGGCACGACGCCGCGCCAATGGCGCCGCAGCCAATAGCAAACGGCCGGCCGGTGGCCTGTCATCTTGCGGCGACCTGGGCACGTCAACGCGCGAAAGCGGCCTGAGCCGTTCTGCGGCGTGGCGAGCGGAATTTTCAAAAATCCACCTTTGGCGACAAGAACGCGACGTCTATCGGCGGCATAATTCACGCTCTCCGAACGGAGCTCCGTTTTCAACAGAAAGAGGTCACGACCATGTCCGCGACAGCGACCCCCGGTAGACTGCTCGTCTCGCCCAAGGATCACACCCTGATCATGATCGACTTCCAGTCGCAGATGTCGTTTGCGACCAAGTCGATCGACGCGGTTCTTCTGCGCAACAATGCAGCGCTGGTCGCCCACGCCGCCGCCGGATTCGGCGTCTCGACGATCCTGACGACCGTCGCCGAGAAGACCTTCTCCGGCCCGATGTTCGAGGAAATCACCGGGGCCTTCCCGGGCCAGAAGCTGCTCGACCGCACCTCGATGAACACCTGGGAAGACGCCGCCGTCATCGAAGAGGTCAATCGCATCGGCAAGAAGCGCCTGGTCATGTGTGGTCTGTGGACTTCGGTATGCATCGTCGGCCCGACGCTGTCGGCGCTCGACCAGGGCTTCGAGGTTTATGTCATCGCGGACGCCTGCGGCGACGTTTCCGACGAGGCGCACGAGCGCGCCATGGATCGCATGGTGCAGGCCGGTGTCCGGCCGATGACCGCGCTGCAATACATGCTCGAGTTGCAACGAGACTGGGCCCGCACCGAGACCTACGACATGACCACCGGAATCGCCAAGAAGTTCGGCGGCGCCTACGGCCTCGGCATCATCTATGCCAAGTCGATGTTCGGCGCCTCCGAAGGCCACTGACGCCGGCCCTCCCAAAAGAGCGCTCCGGTCGCTGGCGGCGACCGGAGCGACCATGTCATCCGCAAAGGAGGTGGCGATGAAGATGTATCTTCTTTCGCTCGGCGCCGGGCTGCTCGTCGGGGTCATCTATTCCATTTTGAACGTCCGCTCGCCGGCGCCGCCGGTCATCGCGCTCGTCGGCCTGCTTGGCATCCTGGTGGGCGAACAGTCGGTGCCGCTGGTCAAGCGCCTGTTTTCGGGCGAGCCGATCAATGTCAGCTGGTTCAACCGACAATGCATGCCGCATGTGTTCGGGCATCTGCCTGGCGGCGAGACGGCGGCCGGCAAGACGGCCGACGAGATCTCGAGAGACGGAAGGGCCTGACGATGCCGACACGACGTTCGTTTCTCGGCGCCGCCTCGTCATTGGCGCTGCCTGCTCTTTTTCCGTCGGCCCGTCCTGCCGGCGCCCAATCGACCGGAGACACTTCGATGACGCCCGACCTGATCCTGCACAACGGCCTTGTCACCACGCTTGATCGCGCCAATCCGGCCGCGACCGCCGTCGCCATCAAGGACGGTCTGATCCAGGCGGTAGGCGACAACAGGACAATCATGGCGCTTGCCGGATCAACGACAAAGATCATCGATCTCAAGGGCAAGCGCGTTCTGCCAGGCTTGAACGACAACCACACCCACGTTGTGCGCGGGGGTCTCAACTTCAATATGGAACTGCGCTGGGACGGCGTGCGCTCGCTTGCCGATGCGATGGACATGCTGAAGCGGCAGGTGGCGATCACGCCTGCGCCGCAATGGGTGCGCGTGGTCGGCGGTTTCACCGAACACCAGTTTGCTGAGAAACGCCTGCCGACGATCGATGAGATCAATGCGATCGCCCCCGATACGCCGGTGTTCCTCTTGCATCTTTATGACCGCGCTTTGCTCAACGGTGCCGCCCTTCGCGCCGTCGGCTATGGCAAGGATACGCCCAACCCGCCGGGCGGCGAGATCACCCGCGATGCCAACGGCAATCCGACCGGGCTGCTGCTCGCCAAGCCCAATGCCGGCATCCTCTATTCGACGCTTGCCAAGGGCCCGAAGCTGCCCTTCGACTACCAGGTCAATTCGACCCGGCATTTCATGCGCGAGCTCAATCGTCTTGGCGTCACCAGCGTTATCGACGCCGGCGGCGGCTTCCAGAACTATCCGGACGATTACGCCGTTATCCAGAAGCTCTCCGATGACGGGCAACTGACCGTTCGCCTCGCCTACAACCTCTTCACGCAGAAGCCGAAGGAAGAGAAGCAAGACTTCCTGAACTGGACCTCGTCGGTCAAATACAAGCAGGGCAACGACTACTTCCGCCACAACGGCGCCGGCGAGATGCTGGTGTTTTCGGCCGCCGACTTCGAGGACTTCCGCCAGCCGCGCCCGGAGATGGCGCCGGAGATGGAAGGCGAACTGGAGGAGGTCGTCCGAGTGCTCGCCGAGAACCGCTGGCCCTGGCGGCTGCATGCGACCTATGACGAGACCATCAGCCGCGCGCTCGACGTCTTCGAGAAGGTCAATAGGGACATCCCGCTCGAAGGCTTGAACTGGTTCTTCGACCACGCCGAGACGATTTCGGACCGCTCGATCGACCGGATCGCCGCCCTTGGCGGCGGCATCGCCACCCAGCACCGCATGGCCTACCAGGGCGAATACTTCGTCGAACGCTACGGCCATGGCGTGGCGGAAGCCACACCGCCGATCAAGCGCATGCTGGAGAAGGGCGTCAATGTGTCGGCCGGTACCGATGCGACCCGCGTCGCTTCCTATAACCCCTGGGTCTCCCTGTCGTGGATGGTGACCGGCAAGACCGTCGGCGGCCTGCAGCTTTATCCGCGCGCCAATTGCCTCGATCGCGAGACGGCGCTTCGGATGTGGACCGAGAAGGTGCAGTGGTTTTCCAATGAAGAGGGCAAGAAGGGCCGGATCGAGAAGGGGCAGTTTGCTGACCTGATCGTGCCCAACAAGGACTACTTCGCCTGCCCCGAGGACGAGATCTCGTTCCTGACGTCGGAGTTGACTGTTGTCGGCGGCAAGGTCGTCTATGCGGCCGGCGATTTTACCGCACACGACGAGAACAAGGTCCCGCCGGCGATGCCCGACTGGTCGCCGGTCAAGACCTTCGGCGGCTATGCCGCCTGGGGCGAGCCCGATGGCGCCGGCAAGAACTCGCTCCGGCGCACGGCGATCACGAACTGCGGCTGCGCCAGCAATTGCGGCGTGCACGGCCACGACCATGCCGGCGCCTGGACCTCGAAACTGCCGATCGCCGATCTTAAGGGCTTCTTCGGCGCGCTTGGCTGCTCCTGCTGGGCAGTATGAGGGGAGATCGCATGAACAACAGACACATCCGATCGACAACAAGCCCCGTGTATTTTCTAGCACTTCTCGCGCTTTGCTCGGCCTATATCCAGGGGCCGCTTGTGAAGATCTTCGACTTTCCAGGCGCGCTAGCCGAGATGGAGCATTTCGGCCTGCACCCTGCGCCCCTCTTTGCCGTTGGCGTCGTCGTTTTCGAGCTTTCGATGTCGGCGCTCATCCTCGCCGGCATCTATCGCTGGGCGGCTGCAGGCGCGCTTGCGGTCTTCACGCTAGCCGCTACCTTCTTGGCGTTCCGCTTCTGGGAGCAGCAAGCCGGCATGGAGCGTGCGATGGCGATGAACGGCTTCTTCGAGCATATCGGTCTCGTCGGCGCCTTCGTGATCGTCGCCTGGTATGATCTGCGCTTGCGCCCGCTCGCCGGAGGGATTGCCTGATGACGGCCCCGACAAGCAGCACCGGCAGCGCCGGAACATTTGCGCCGCTCCGCCAGAAGGTCTTCGCCGTTCTGTGGGTGGCGACGATCATCGGCAACACCGGCAGTTTCGTCCGCGATGTCGCCAGTTCCTGGTTGGTCACGGACCTATCGGCAACGCCCGCCGCCGTGTCGATGGTCCAGGCGGCGGCGACATTGCCGATCTTCCTGCTCGCCATACCGGCCGGTGTGCTCTCCGATATCCTCGACCGGCGCAAATTCCTGATCGCCGTCCAGTTTCTGCTCGCGTCTGCCAGCCTCTGCCTGCTGTTCCTCTCCGCCACGGGCCTGCAATCCGTGACCTCGCTGATCGCGCTTACCTTTGTCGGCGGCATCGGCGCGGCGCTGGTTGCCCCCACCTGGCAGGCGATCGTGCCGGAACTCGTGTCGAGGCGGGATGTCAAAGGCGCGGTGGCATTGAACTCGCTCGGCATCAACATCTCCCGTGCGATCGGCCCGGCGCTGGGTGGTCTGCTGCTTGCCTGGTTCGGAGCGGCCGTCACCTATGGCGTCGATGTCATCAGCTATGTCTTCGTCGTCGCTGCATTGCTCTGGTGGCGGCGGCAGGTGCCGGAGGACGATGCGCTTTCCGAACGCTTCCTCGGCGCCTTTCGAGCCGGTTTGCGCTATGCCCGCGCCAGCCGTGATCTGCATGTTGTGCTGGTTCGCGCGGCGGTGTTCTTCGCATTCTCGAGCGCAATCTGGGCCCTGCTGCCGCTCGTCGCCCGGCAGCTTCTGGGCGGCGGCGCCAGTTTCTATGGCGTCCTGCTCGGTGCCGTTGGCGCAGGCGCGATCGTCGGTGCCTTGCTGATGCCGCGCCTGCGGGCACGGATGGATGCGGACGGGCTCCTGCTTTTGTCCGCCATCCTTACGGCGGCCGTGATGGGCGTGCTTTCCCTCGCTCCACCGCAATCGGTGGCAATCGTCGCGCTGCTCGTGTGCGGCGGCGCCTGGATCACGGCACTGACGACGCTGAACAGCACGGCGCAGGCGATCCTGCCAAACTGGGTGCGAGGGCGCACGCTCGCCGTCTACCTCACCGTCTTCAATGGCGCGATGACCGGCGGCAGCCTCGCCTGGGGCGCCGTCGCCGAGGCGATCGGCGTGCCGTTCACGCTTGCGGCAGCGGCTATTGGCCTCCTCTGCGTCGGGGTCGTCTTCCATGCAATGAAGCTGCCGAAAGGGGAGGCCGATCTTATCCCCTCCAACCATTGGCCAGAGCCCTTGACCAGTGAGCCGGTCGAGCATGATCGTGGGCCGGTGCTCGTACTGATCGAGTACACGGTCGACAAAGCCGATCGGTCAGAATTCCTGAAGGCGCTTGCGCGACTGTCCCATGAACGTCGCCGCGACGGTGCCTATGGCTGGGGCGTTACCGAGGATGCGGCCGATCCCGGCCGCATGGTGGAGTGGTTCATGGTCGAGTCCTGGGCTGAGCATTTGAGGCAGCACAAGCGCGTATCCAAGGCCGACGCCGACATCCAGGCGGATGTCCGCCGCTTTCACAGAGGACCGGCGACGCCGGTCGTTCACCACCTGCTTGCAATCAATCGGCCGCATCTTGGTTGATGCGGCGAGCCTTCCGCCGCGCCGAGCGGCCCGACGGAATGAACAAACTGCAACCCTTCGAACGGAGAAAGGAACCGTAGCCATGACCGAGAATTTCGTCAGAACCGAAGACGGCGTCGACATCTTCTACAAGGATTGGGGAACTGGACAACCGCTCGTCTTCCATCACGGCTGGCCGCTCTCGGCGGACGACTGGGACGCGCAGATGCTCTATTTCGTCAACAAGGGCTATCGTGTCATTGCCCACGACCGTCGCGGCCACGGGCGCTCGACACAGGTGAGCGAAGGTCACGATATCGCTCATTATGCAAAGGACGTCGCGGCACTGGTCCTCAAGCTTGAACTCAGCGATGCGATCCATATCGGCCACTCCACCGGTGGCGGCGAAGCCGCGGCCTACGTGGCACGCCATGGCGCCGGCCGGGTTGCAAAGCTCATCATGGTCGGCGCGGTCCCGCCGCTCATGCTCAAGACCGCGGCCAATCCGGGCGGCCTGCCGATCGAAGTCTTCGATGGTTTCCGTTCGGCCCTGGCCGCCAACCGCGCCCAATTCTTCCGAGACGTTCCGGCGGGCCCGTTCTACGGCTTCAACCGGTCGGGCGCCGAAGTTTCCGAAGGCGTCATTCAGAATTGGTGGCGGCAAGGCATGATGGGCAGCGCCAAGGCGCACCATGAGGGCATCAAGGCTTTCTCTGAAACCGACTTTACCGAAGACCTGAAGGCGATCGACGTGCCGACGCTGGTGATGCATGGCGATGACGACCAGATCGTACCGATCGACGACAGCGCTCGCCTTGCCGTCAAGCTTTTGAAGAACGGCACGCTGAAGGTCTACGAAGGTTATCCACATGGTATGTTGACGACCCATGCAGATGTGATCAATCCGGACCTGCTCGCCTTCATTAAGGCCTAAAGTGAAGGCACGATCCGCGCCGTCCGGGCATCTGCGGACCGTGCCGGGACAACCACCACTGCATGTATCCCTTGGCCGTTGACGGCATGAGGGTGTGACGCGTGCAGCAAAGTCCGACAGCAACCTTGCGTGTCTGAGTTGCACCGTGCTGTCGCCCCGCGCCGCGTTGATCGCGGTGCGGGCTTTGCCGCTCAGGCCCCCGGCTTTGAGTTAGAAGACATCAGCGACCATGTTTCGGCCGGCGCACCGCCCGGATCGTACCGCTACCGCCGCCACCGCAGAAAAAGCGCTCGCCACCATCCGATTCCAGTCCCGATACACCGGTTCCGGATGGCATGGTCAAGGTCTCCAGCACCGAGCCCGTCTTGGGATCAATGCGGGTGAGGTCGCTGTCGTCGCCTTCCCAGGTGCCATGCCAGAGTTCGCCATCGACCCAGGTCACGCCCGTGACGACGCGCTTGGAGTCGATGGTGCGCAGGATCGTTCCGGTCTCAGGGTCGATCTGGTGGATCTTTCGGCCGCGATACTGCCCGACCCAAAGCGTGCCTTCTGCCCAGGCGAGCCCGGAATCGCCGCCGCCGCCCGGTGCCGGGATCGTCGTCAGGATCCGCCCGGTCGCCGGGTCGATCTTCTGGATGCGGTCCTCTGCAATCTGAAAGATGTGCTTGCCGTCAAATGCGGTGCCGGCATGGGCCGCAACGTTGATCGAGCGCACGGTGCCGCCGCCCTCAGGGTCGAGCGCGTTGATTGTGTCTCCCGCAGCAAACCAGACGTTCTGGCCGTCGAAGGTGACGCCATGGACGTGGTCGACTCCCGGAAAGGGGCCATATTCTCGCAGGATTTCGGCTTCTGATTTTTTCATGGTCTTGATCCTAGTCGTTTGGCAGCGGGCCGGGGAGTAACAACACTGTCGGGAATGCAGCAACCGGCGGCCGTATCCAGCGGCACGCGCGCCCGCGGCCGATCGGCAGGACCTTGTTTTCCGATGCGAGCGCCTCGAGCGCCCGTTGCACGGTGCGGGGGCTTGCTCCAAGCGCAATGGAAAGTGCCGAGCTTGCCCAGGCTTCACCGTCGGAAAGCAGTGCCAGAATTGCGGCATGTCGCTCGTCGGTTGGTGGCGCGAGAACGACAACCGTGCGCTCGTCGCGCACTGTCAGCCGGAAACCGTCGTCGGTCGCCGTGATATCCGCGAGCCCGCGCAATTCTTCGCGCAGCCGGCCGATTTCGACCCGAAGCCTTGCCCGGTGGGACTCGTCGACGTGCCGCGCGCCGAATGCGCGGGCAAGCAAGGCGCCCCGAGATACGTCTACCGGCCATGCTTCGCCGAGGGCCCGCAACAGCGCAAACAGTACGGGCCGTGTGGCGAGCGAAACAGACGCGCTGCCCTTGAGGACGAGGTTGCGACAGGCGTCGATGACCAGGGACCCGGACGCGAACAGCGCTTCGACCTCGTCAAGCTGCAACAATTGCTCCTGGCCGCTCGCCAGACGCCGGGCGGCCGGCGTCGTCAGGACGGCGGCGGCAATTTCGATTTCGGCTATCAGCGCCGGAATTCCGGCCGCCTTGGCGGCCTCGGTTGCACGGGTAAAAGCCTTGGCAGCCGCCAAAGTCTGAAGGCGTCGAACGGCAATGCCTGCGGCGGCGAGCGCGTGTGCGGCATGGAGCGGCGGAGAGAGCAACGCCGGATCGGTGCCGGCCAATACGCGTTCTGCCTCATCCAGACGCCCGATCAAAAGCAGGCGTCGGGCACGCAGAATGCGCGCATGGGCGGCGTTCAGCCGATCTCCGTGGGCGTCGAGCGTGGCGCAGGCGTCTTCCAATGCCGCCATCGGCCAGGAGAGATCGCGCGAGACTATGGCGATTTCCGCCTCGGCGACGATACACCGCGCCCGCGCCACCGGCTCCCTCGGGCCAAAGGCGCGTGCCGCGCCCTTCAACAGCACCTTGGCGCGCGCGAAATCTCCGAGCTGCGCCATCGCGATGCCGCGCAATGCCAGCGCCGGGGGATCCTCGCGCAGGGCGACGCGCTTCAGTGCGCCGATGAGATCGCCTGTGGCGAGCGCGCGGGCAGCCGCGGTCATCATCGAGTCCATCGAAATCCCGTCACACCTTTCACACCCCGATCGAAGCTTTTGGCCCAGCCGTGCGGCAAGTGGTTGCGCTTTGATTTCATCGAAATTGACACGTCACGGCCGCCAGGCAAGCCGCCGCCAAGAAAAAATTCCGGCCGTTCAATCCAATCCGTGAATATCGCTGCACCATCTTGCCGATGGCGTCACCGTGAAATCCGATCGTGGACAGCATAAATCCTTCCTGGATTTTGACGATAAAGTCACAAGACGCTTCCGTCCTCGCGGAATTGATGGATTATGCAGTACGCCCATAGGTAAAGCATCGTGACGACAATAATGGTAGCTGGAATTGCGATTAAATACATAATTAGCCTCGATCAAATTCGCACTTCTAAAATCGACTATTCACATTACGCAAACATGACGATGATTTTTAACGTGTCGACGTGCGGTCTTCCGAAGAGAAACGTCCGAAAAATCTGCGATATTCGAGCCCGGTTTGGCGGGCGTAATGTTTTCGCAAGGTGAAATATCCACTCGTCCCCTACTTTCAATGTGTGGGGGTTGCGAGACAGTGTTCGGCTTCGTCGGAAGTAATAATGAAGAAATAAATAGCAGGCGTGTAAATGAAATTGCGAAGAATGTCGCAAGGGCATTGATTGTTGTCACGCCGTTATACGGATGTACGTCTGTTCCTCTGAAGGAAGGTGGCACGCTCACGTCCTATAGCAAGCTCAGTGCGCCGACGGGGAAGTTCGAGAAGAAGAGAACCTATTTCAACAAGGACGGGTTGAGGGATGTCAGAACCGTAAGCATCGCTCCCACGTCGTTCACAATGGCTGCCCGTGAGCGCATTGAGAAACAGGGCGATCGCCTGTTGGTAAGCAACGCCATCGATCGCGCGGTCTGCTTCACCATGAGCGAGAAGTATCAGATTGTTCCGTTTGGCACGTCCGCAGATTTAACGATCCGAACAGTGATCACGGACATCGTGCCGACACAGGCGGCCGTCGCGGGTGCTGCGAAAGCAATTTCCATTGGCAGCTCTCTTGCTTTGCCAGTGAGCGTCCCGCGGCTGCCTATCGGGCTGGGTGGATTGGCCGTCGAAGCGGAGGCCGTGGACCGCAACGGTGTGCAGAGTGCGGCAATCGTTTGGTCCAAAGGCGCCAATTCCTTCACCAGCGAAGCGCGCGTTTCCGAGATTGGCGACGCTTACGATCTGGCGGCTGCATTCGGTAGCGACTTTTCAAGAATGGTTGTCGCAGGCAAGGAGCCCGGCAACTTCGATCTGCGCTTGCCCTCGGTCTATGACATTCGGACATCTCTTGGCGGGAAGCCCGGCTCTGCTCTCTGCGAGAACTTTGGCCGCTCACCGGGCGTCATCGGCATGCTCGGCGCATCCCTTGGAACGCCGCCTTCATGGACGGACAAGGGAGCCAGGTCCGCCGCGTCCGCGCCGGACACAGCCATTTCGACCGGCAAGACGGGATCCATGCGCTAACGGATGTTAGCGAGATCCGTCGCGCGATTCCGTAACCTTGTCGCAAGGTTGAAATCGGAATTCTCGACCAACATCACAGAAGCATACTGAGGTAGATTTTATGCGTCTTTTCTTTGCCATGGGCCTGCTGCTCGTACTGGCTGGATGCGAAACGATGGAATATGGAAACCGTTGCTCGGAGTACGGATTCGTGCGTGGCACCGAATCTCACGCGAATTGCGTGCAGCGGCTCGACATGTCCCGAGAGTATCGTAGAGGAGGGCGTTTTGATGCGCCCCAGTATGACTACTACTAATACTATAGACAATTGCCTTTATATCGGCGCGTTTTCAGATAGATCCATGAAGGATCCAGTGTGAAGTCCGCGACATCTGACGTCCATCTATTTTGAAGATATGGTTATTGCATGCGTATTCTGATCGTTGAAGATGATCGCGAACTGGCGTCTTCACTTAAATCCATGATGGAATCATCCATTGGCGTCGCAGATGTATTTGAGACGATCGAGGACGCGGAGGCAGCTTTGCTTGCCTTCAAGTTTGACCTGATCATCATTGATCGCAACCTGCCGGATGGTGACGGGCTATCGCTTTTGCCGACATTGCGGCAACTTCGTCCAAGGCCGGCGACACTCGTCTTAACGGCCTTGGACGACCCGATCGATATTGTGTCTGCGCTCGACAAGGGCGCAGACGAGTATGTCGGCAAACCGTTTGAACCCATGGAACTGATTGCGCGCGCACGCGCCGTTCTGCGCCGCTACAGCCTGGACGAGACCGGCCACACGCAGTTCGGCAACCTGTCGTTTGATCTGATAAATCGCTCGGCCATGGTCGACGAGAACGTGCTCAGTCTTCCCAGGCGCGAACTCGCGGTCCTGGAGGCTTTGATCCGGCGTGCGGGGCGCGTCGTGCAGCGCGACAACCTGGAGGCCTCCGTTTACAACATCGACGACGAGATCGAGTCCAATGTGCTCGATTCGCATGTGTCGCGTCTGCGCAAGCGACTGCGCGAGGCAAACTGCAACGCAACAATTCGCACCATTCGCGGTATCGGCTACATGCTGGTGCAGGAATGATGAAGCGCCGCCGTTCAATCGCCTTTCCGGTGGCGAGCATTCTCATCCTCGGCATGGCCCTTATCATGGTGATAAGCACCGTGCTCACCATCGCAGGATTTGTGCTAACAGATACCCAGGGCCGGCAGAAGCTTGCGCTGGAGAGTGTTGCAGGGCTTCTCCAAAAAGGAGCCGGCTACGATCACGAAGGCAAGCTTTCCGTTCAGGTGAACGGGGTCATATCCGAACGCATTCTCGGAATTTTCGAGGCCCAGACGGACTTTTGGTACCTGTTCAGCGATGGAACGCAGTCCATTACGCATGGCACCGTTCCAGAGTCGGTCCGCTCAATTGTCAGTGCGCTCCCCCGCGAGGTATTCGCTTCCGATTTCTACTACACAAATGATCTTAAACGCTATTTGGGTCTTCGGAAGCTGGACCAGAACAACCCCGACAGGGTGGTCGTCATTGGTGGGGTTTCACTGACAAACACTCAGACGATACTTCTAGCCTTGTGGGGAACGGAAGGTCTGTATCCCCTTCTCAGCGCTGTTCTCGCCGCAACAGCCACGATTGCGGTCGTGGCGGTCAAGCGTACGATCGCCACCCCTGTAGGCAGGGTCGTCAACTCCGCTGAGCAGATCGATGGCCTTCCCGGAGGGCGCCGCATTTCGGATCACGATACGCCGATCGAACTGAAGCCGATGGTTGCCGCTTTCAACACCGCGCTCAGCCGGATCGATCATGCGTTCGAGGCACAGCGGAACTTTCTTGCCAGCGCGTCGCACGAATTGAGGACGCCGCTGACCAAGCTTCGTCTCAAGCTTGACCTCGTCCAGGATCCGGGCGTGCGGGACGTGTTGGTTCGCGATACGGCGCGTCTCGCATCGATCGTAACGACGTCGCTGCAATTGGCGCGCTTGTCGGGTCAGTCGCTGACATTCGCCGCGATCGATCTTGCTGCCATGACGCGTACGATTGTCGCTGAACATGTTCCGTCCGCCATGAAGCAGGGAATGGAGATCGAGCTCAAGGCCCCGGAAGAACGGGTCGCGATTTCCGGCTCCGAGCCCGCAATACGCGTCGCTCTCGACAACCTAATCGTCAATGCGATGCGACATGCGCAAGGCACAGAGATGCTCACCGTCGAGGTCCTTGAGGCCCGCACCGTGCGCGTCACGGACCATGGCCCGGGCATTCCGGCAGCGGAACGGGAGAATATGCTCAGGCCGTTCGTGCGCGGCAACACCGCCGCCGACGGGACCGGCATGGGACTGGCCATTGTTGCGCAGATCATGACGGCGCACGGCGGCTCGGTTGATCTCGCAGATGCGCCAGGTGGCGGCCTGGTTGTGAGCCTTGCTTTTCCTAGCGTCCGTGCGGATAGGCCCTGAACGATCGACCAATTTCGGGTCTCCGATGGCGTCGGACTTTTCCCGGCACCGTCTCTTGTCAGGTTCAAGATTTTGGTGGGCGATCGAAAACGCAATCGCTCTGTCAGCGCATGCGACGGGGCGATCGTCAGTGGCTATACTGCGCGTTGTCCCCTGCGCCTCCCTTCTTGCCGCGAAAGCTCTCCCTTGCCGCACCGCAGATCCGGCCGTGCTTCCCGTTCGCACACGAGCGCACGCTCTACTGACTTCCGAATCTGCGGTTATTCTGAAATTCTTCAAGATACGGTGTCGGTTCAAGGACGGCAGTGGCGTCTTTAAAGGGACGGGCATGGGGAGATGTGTTGGCGTTCCCCCGCTTGGCAATCGGAAATGGACAATATCGGCGCTGCCGGCAGTTTCACCGGGCGCCACCAAGGAGATTGCAAATGACCAATTCGCAGTATCGTTGGGTGATCGTCGCGGCAGGCGGTTTGCTTGGCTGTCTGGCGATCGGCGCGATGTTTTCGCTGCCGGTTTTTCTTCTGCCGATCTCGCGTGACACCGGCTGGTCGGTTACGGGCGTTTCGAGCGCGATGACCATCGGCTTCCTGGCCATGGCCTTTGCCAGCATTGCCTGGGGCAGCCTTTCCGACCGCTGGGGTACACGGCCGATCGTTCTCATCGGCTCGGTGCTTCTGGCGATCAGTCTGGCAGGGGCAAGCTGGTCGACCTCGCTTATCGCCTTTCAGGTCCTCTTCGGCGTCGTCGTCGGCACGGCGACAGCGGCGATCTTTGCGCCGATGATGGCCTGCGTCACCGGCTGGTTCGACACGCATCGAAGCCTTGCCGTTTCGCTCGTTTCGGCCGGCATGGGCATGGCGCCGATGACGATGTCGCCCTTCGCGGCATGGCTGGTGTCCGCCTATGACTGGCGGACGGCATTGCAGATCATTGCCGTCGTCGTCGCGGTCGTCATGATCCCGGCAGCGCTTTTGGTGCGCCAGGCGCCGGCGCTGGCCGCGGGCGCGGCTGCGATCTCCCCGGAAGAGGAAGCGCATTCGTCGATGACGACGGGTGAGGTGCTGAAATCACCGCTGTTCATCATCCTGCTTTTGACCAATTTTCTCTGCTGCGCCACCCATTCGGGGCCCATCTTCCACACGGTCAGCTACGCGATCACCTGCGGCATTCCTGTGATGGCGGCCGTATCGATTTATAGCATCGAGGGTCTTGCCGGCATGGGCGGGCGGGTCGTCTTCGGCCTGCTCGGCGATCGCTTCGGCGCCAAGCGCATCCTGGTTCTCGGGCTGCTCGCCCAGGCCTTCGGGGCGCTCGCCTACGTCTTTGCGCAAGGGCTGGGTTCGTTTTACGCGGTCGCGGCTCTCTTCGGCTTCATCTATGCCGGCGTCATGCCGCTCTATGCCGTGCTTGCCCGCGAGAATTTCCCGCTGCGCATGATGGGGACCGTTATCGGTGGAACGGCGATGGCCGGCAGCCTCGGCATGGCGACGGGGCCGCTTGCGGGCGGCATGATCTACGACGCTTTGGCGAGCTACACCTGGCTCTATGTCGGCTCCTGGGGCATTGGCCTTGGAGCGTTCCTGATCGCGTTGACGTTCAGGCCGGCGCCACGATATCAGCCAGCCGCCGCCGCAGCTTGATATGCTCTGACGGGTCAAACGAGGCTCCGCCCATCGGGCGGAGCCTCGTTCTACGCTTTGTTGGTCGACTATCGGTTTTCGTCCACCGGTACGGTCCGTGCGCCGACATGCAAGGCTCGACCGGCGCCAAGCCCCATGATCGCGACACCGACGCCAAGCGCCAGGAAGAGGAGGGCGCTGGCGGCAAAGCTGCCGGTCCAGCTGCGGATGAAGCCGACGAGCAGCGGGCCGATCGCGGCAAGCACGTAGCCGACGCCCTGAGCCATGCCGGAGAGGTGAGCCGCGACATGGGAATCGGGCGAGCGCAGCACGATCAGCGTCATGGCTGCGGCGATCAGGCCACCCTGTCCGATGCCCTGCAGAACGGCCCAGACGAGCACCGTCGAGAGCGGCGCAAAGAGGATGCCGATGAGGGCGGTGACTGCAGCGGCCGCCAGCGCCACGCAGACGGCGCGCTGGTCCCGACGCCGAACGGCGAAGGAGGGCACAGCCAGGCAGGTGACGACCTGCATCATGATCGAGATCGAAACAACGCCGCCGGCGGCTGCAGCGTCGAGCCCGCGCTCCCTGAGGATCGGCGCCATCCAGCCGAAGACGCAGTAGGCGAGCGCGGACTGCAACCCCATGAACAGCGTGACCTGCCAGGCGAGCCGGTCCCGCCAAAGACCGACGACGCGGAAACCGGTGTGGCGCGCCACAGCCTTGCCGCGCAGCGCCTGAGGCGTCCAGATGACCAGGACGATGAGTGCCGGCACCGCCCAGGCGGCGAGCGCGCCGGACCAGGATCCGGCCACATGGTGTTCGATCGTGAGCGTCAGGCCGGCGGCACTGGCAGCGCCTGCGCAAAGGGCCATGGTATAGAGCCCGGTCATCATCGCCGCCCGATCCGCAAAGTCGCGCTTGACGAGGCCGGGGAGGAGGACGTTTCCGACCGCGATGGCAGCACCGGCCATAAAGGTCGCAAGGAAGAGCAGGGGCGCGGAGCCGATGCCCCTAAGGGCGGTCCCGAGCGTCAGCAGCAGCAGCACGCCAAGCAGCGTGCGCTCCGCGCCGAAACGCTGCGCGAGCTTGGGCGCAAGCGGCGCAAAGACCCCGAGGCAGAGCACCGGAAGCGTGGTCAGAACGCTGGCGCCTGTCGTCGACAGGCCGGTTGCCTGCATCACCTCCGGCAACAGCACCGAAAGGCTCGAAAACAGCGGCCGCAGGTTGAAAGCGATCAGCACCAGGCTGGCGCCCAGGAGGATGCGGGCGTTTCGGCTCAGGGCTGGTGGCTGCGGCGCCGGCAGGCTGTCGGCCTCGGCATCGATCAGTTGGTCTTCGGGGTCAAGCCGCGCGGCCTCTGCCTGGTGGGGATCACGAAAGGTCTGGTTCATTGCGAAAGTAGCCGTTGAAGTTCTTCGAGGACGGGGGCCATGAATGCCCGGACAGCGGCCGCAGCCAGATCCGGATCGCCGGTTGCGATCGCCTCGACGATGGCCGCATGCGCCCGGTCGTCCGGCTCCGGCAGATCGCCATTGAGCGTCGAGTGGATGGTTTCGAGAATGGCCGAGGTGAAGAAATCATAGAGTTCGATGATGGCCCTGTTGCCCGATGCTTCGACGATCGATCGATGGAAGGCGATATCGCGCCGGCCGAAGGCGTCTCGGCCGCCATCCGCCACCGTTCCGCGGGCTCTCAAGAGGCTCGTCATGCGTTCGAGATCCGCCGGCGTATGACGCAGCGCCGCCAGACGGGCGGCCTCGACGTCGAGGGCAGCGCGCGCTTCCCACTGGTCTCGCAGTCCGCTGCGCTTCACGCGGTCGAGCGCACCTGACGTGTCGACTGTCGAGCGGACATAGGTGCCCGAGCCCTGGCGGGCGTCGAGCAGGCCCTTCGATACCAGGACGCGCACGGCTTCGCGCACGGTACCCCGGCTGACCGCCAGCAATTCGGTCAGGGCGGTTTCGTTGGGGATGCGCTCGCCGACCGCCCAGCGACCGCCGAGGATTTCCGTACGCAGGCTTTCGGCCGTGCTCTCGGCCAGGTTGGTACGATTGACTGGCTGCATCGTCCGCTCATCAAGTCATCAGATGATTTTATCAATAGGAGCGCTTGGCGCGAGAGTCAATCGGCGACGGGCAGGCCGTCATCAGGCGATTGGAATGCCGCGCAACTCCGCAGCTTGGCGGTGAACACGACGGTTGGCGCAAACAGAAACTCCGCCGCGCCGATGTAGGCGCCGCGGAGTTCGGTCATGTCCGATTGCATGCGCCTAGCGCACGCGCGAGGTGGCCTCAATTCAGCCTGAGATCGAGACCCGGATGCAATTTCTTGAGGTTCGGCAAGGATTTCGATTGCCACGGAATCTCGGAGGTTCCGCGCACCGTCAGCTGGACGTTCGGCCGGTTGCGCGCCTCGATCGTCAGCTTGGCCAGCAGATTGATCCCCGAAGAATTCAGGAACTGCAATTCGGTCAGATCGATCGTCACGTGTTCAGGCTCGGTATCGAGCACGCCCATCACGGTCGAGAAGATCGGAGCATAGGCTTCCGTGCCCGGCAGCCGCATGGTGCCTTCAAAATGAATATCGTTGCCCTCGGACCAAACGCGATACTCTTCTTCGTCCTTGTTTTCCATATTCACCGGCTCATCAGTTCGAGAGGTCTGGGACCGCAATGGAGGCATAGGTCTCCAGCGACGTTTCTCCGTCGTCTCCCCGGGCACCAAAAACCCAAGCGAAACGAACACCATAATCGCTCATCAGCGTCAAAAGACCAAGCCCCGAACCGCTCGTGCTGAGCCCGGATGCGTTGGCTTCGATACGCTCGATGAGCAGGTCGCCGGGATCGCCGTCGGAAATCTCGGAAAGCAGGTCTTGAAAGCGGGTCGCCGATTCGTTGTCGATCACATTCGAGACTTTTGTGCGGAAGCTGTTGGCTTCAAGGGCGGCCTCAACCATGACCGCGCCGGAGGCGCGGAACTTCACCGCGTTCTCGACCAGTTCGTTGGTCAGATAGCCGATATTGTGCCTTACCTCGCGATAGGCGTTGCGCGAGGCGCGGTAGCGCAAGGCGGCAAGTTCGGCGACGAAGTCCGAAGCCATGGCGCAGTGCTTCCAGCCCAGATCGAGCGGCCCGTCATAAAGGCGCAGCCGCGTCATTCTTTGGTGGGCACCGATCGTCAGGTCCGCCAGTCCGTAGAGCGTGGTCATCTGATCACCTGTGTCTCATGACGACGAGCGTGATGTCGTCATATATTTTCTGCTTGCCGATATGCGCCATCAGATCCTCTATGATCCCCGCTTTTACGTCCTCGGCGCTCTGTCCGTAAAACTTCCCGGCGCTCTCGCATAGCCTCTCAATGCCGAACAGTTCGCCCTTGGCGTTCACCGCTTCGGTCACGCCGTCCGTGTGCAGCACGATCATGTCGCCGCGGCCGAAGGAAATCTCGCGGGTCGCGACGAAGCGTGAGATATCGGATTCAAGCCCGATCGGCAGGCCGAGATCGAGCGTGTCGATCCGCTCCACTTCGGCGCCCTTGCGCACGACGATCAGTTCTTCGTGCTGGCCAGACAGCGTCAGCCGGTCGCCTTCATAGTCGAGGAAGGCGAGCGACAGATGCTTGTCGGTATTGGTCCGAACGATGTTCTTGTAAATCGCGCGGTTGAGGCGATTGAGGAACTCCTGCGGATCCATGTCGCCGGCTTCCTGCAGGGCGCGGGCGACCGATTGCACCATCAGCATCAGCACGCCGCTTTCCAGCCCATGCCCGGTCACGTCGCCGATGCCGATCTTCAGTCGTTCGCCGTCGCGAAGCACGTCGTAGTAGTCGCCGCCTACCTCGTCGGCCGGCCGCATATAGGCGGCGATTTCGAGATCGGCGATTTCGGCAAGCTCGCCAGCCTTCGGCAGCACCATCATCTGGATTTGCTTGGCAACAGCAAGTTCGGCGCCGAGCCGCAGGTTTTCGCTGCGCAGCTGCGTGTTCAACGTCGAAATCTGGTGGTTGGCGTCTTCGAGCTGTTTGGTGCGCTCGGTCACCAGATTCTCGAGGTTTTCCGTGTGGTAGCTGATCTCTTCCGCCATCCGGTTGAAGGCGACGCCCGCTTCTCCCACTTCGTCGCGCGTCGTGATCGGAACGCGGACGGAATAATCCTTGGCCTCGATGCGCGTCGCAGCACCCGCAAGCGCACTAATGCCGCGGGTCACACGCTTGGAAATGCCGAACACCGCAAGCGTGACGAACAGCAGCGAAGCGAGCAGGGCGAGGATCTGGTAGATCAGGATGCGGTTGGTCGCCTCCGAAATGCCGGCCTGCGCCGCAAACAGCGAAGCGTAGATTTCCCGCTCCGGCACGACGATGCTGATCGACATCGATTCCCGGCGCACCGGTCCCGATACCCAGAAGTTCTCGGGCTCAAGCTGCTTGGAGAGGATGAGATAGGGGACCTTCTCACCGGCTTCGTCAAGCAGCACCCGCTGGATTGCACCATCACCCCCGAGTTGCAACGCGGCGATCGCGGGCTGCATGCTGCGGCGGAGTGAACGTTCAAGGCCGGTGACGCCCTGTCCGCCAGTGTCGCTCGACCGTCTGAGGCCGATCACCTGTTCGCCCTCTGGGTTGATGGCGAGCACGTTTCCGTCCGACATCGCCAGGAAGCCGAAGCCGCTGCCGCCGACCTTGACGTTCTCGACCACCTCGGCGAGCTGGTCGAGCGTGATATCGGCGCCCGCAGCACCGGCGACACTCTTGCGGTCCTTGGACCAGAGCGGCTGGAAGAAGCTGACGATCAGCTTGCCGGTGATCGCATCCGTATAGGGCGCGGTCTGGGTGGTGTCGTTCGGCACCGGCCGAAGGCCGGGGTTCTCAGCCCATTGCTGCCAGGATTCATAGATGCCGGGGAAGAAGAACGTCCAGAATTCCGCCTGGTTGTGGCCCGGATAGAGGCGGTCGAAGGTCTGCGCCTGCTCCGTATAGGGTGCGGTCCTGAAGATCGGTCGCTCGCGCGGGCCGATATAGTACATCTGCAATTTGGAGCGGCCGCTCGCCAGCAAACTCGGTGCGACGAGATCGAGCACCGCGCTGTTTTCGATGTCGGCCTGGACTTGCGGCAACGGGCGATGGTCCGCCCCGAGCAGATATCCCCAGACGCTGACGACCGAGGGTGCACCCGGCAGGTTCTGGGCCCAACCGCCCTTGGCGTCGTAAGTGACCGAAATCGCGCCCGGTGCCGCGCGCGCCATCGCGCCGCCGACTTCGGTTTCCCGGCCCGGGTTGTCGATCTGCCCTTGCAGCACGCCCGCCAGGGTGCCGACGTCGGTGTGCACCTGCCCGATGAGCAGGTTGACGCGGGCAACGGTCGATTCCGCGTAGGAGCGCATGTAGTCCTGGTTGGCCTTCTCCAGGCCTTGCCCGACCTCCGCCGCGGCATCGCGCGAAAGCCGCTGCACGTTCCAGAGCGCGAGGCCACCGGTGACGAGCAGATCGAAGAGCACGGCGCCGCCGACGACCAGCACGAATTTGGCGCGAAACGATCTCAGACCGAAACGGGGGCGTTGTTCCTCCACAGCGCTCATACCGGCTTCCGTCCAGACGCGGCCCAGATCGGCCACCCGGCGTAACCCTTGGGATGAAGTGCTGCGAAGATGTGGTCGCGGAAGCCCTGGCGAAAGCGCTCGATGTACTCAGGCGGATCGCCGCGCTTGACGGCCATTTCGCCGGCATAGACGTTTTCCCAGGCGGCGATCATGTCGGCAAAATCCTGCGGGTCGCCGTCGAGATTGGTGACCATGAACGATTCGACGAGGATATCGTCGAAACCGGCTTCGGCCAGATACCGCCGGCTCTTCGGCCCGAGTTCGACGTCCATCTCGAAATGGCTGAACAGCTTGGCGACCTCGGTATAGGTCCATTGGATGCTGTTGGCGCGCGGCTCGCCGAGGCAATGCGAGTTCTTCTCGTTGGTGATGTAGACGCGGCCACCCGGTTTGCAGATCCGGAAGAGTTCCTTCAAGAGCAGCTCCGGCTGGTTGAAGATCTGCAGCGAATGACGGCAGGTCACGAAGTCGAACTGGTTGTCCTCGATCAGCATCTCCGAGGCGTCGCCGAAGGTGTATTCGATGCCGGTCACGCCGAAGTCGGACGCAACCTTCCGGGCGTAGGCAAGGCTCGCGCGGGAATGGTCGAGCGCCACGATCCGCCCCGGTTCGAATTCCTTCTGGACGAGAACCGCGAAGTCGCCGATGCCGCAGCAGATATCGGCCATGGCGATGCCGGGTCGCATGCCGTGGCGCGGCAGGATATCGCGCTCGTGGCGCCAGGTCATTTTCGTCTGCGTTCTCAGGATCGGAATGAAACTCGTGTCCTCGACGAAGCTCTGGCCGGGATAGAACATCGAATCATAGACTTCGACGCTGATCTGGGGCTCGATCGCGCTCAAATGACGGAACATGCGGGTCGTCCAACCGACGACGCTTGAGGTGATGATGATCAGACGCAGGTCCGAGCGCTCGCGGCATGCATCGAGAGCGACCCGGATAAAGGCCTGGAAGGCCGTGTTGTTCATCTGGATGAGGCGCTTCACGTCGATGTAGAGCACGCCCCGAACGGCGTCGATCGCCTCGCGCAGCGCATGAATGCTCTCGGCGATCTCGTCGATCGACCGCGGCCGGATCGTCCCGGCAAGGGAAAAGATCTGGCTGTTAGGGTCAAACGCGACTTTGAAGCGCTGAGGAAGTCCCGCGGCGATCAACTCACCATTCCTTCGAGCGGCAGGTCCACGATCAGGGTGATGGCCGGAGCAGCACTTTCGTCTAGCCGGAGCCGGGCGTCATAGTTGACGGCGAGGTCCAGCAACACCGATTCGCGGCTGGGCGCGAGATCGTTGGAGATGGCGTCGAGATAGCGGGCCTGGGCGTCGCTGTCACGGGTCTTGGATACGGCCTCACGATAGAAACGCGCCTGGCCCACCGGGCAGGGGAAGCTCAGCTGCACCCTCTCGGTCTCACCCTGGCGGTAGATCGCCAGGCCCATCTTTCCATCGGTTGTGCCACCGCGAAACGAAACCTCCAGAAGCTCGTTGAGAGCGGAGGAAAAGAAATTGGAATGCCGGACCGGATCCGTCCTGTTGTGGCTGATCATGCGGGCGAGGTAGCTCGAAACATGGTCACAGTGGTGCCAGTCCGAGAGAAACGTTTCCATCTCCATGTCGAACTGAAGCAAGGGCTCGAAAGCCGCTTCCGTGGTTTCAATGACACTCGCACCCATACCGCATTACCCTCCGCGCGCGCCGAACTCTGCCACGGCCATAAAGCACTTTCTATAATGATTTCTAACGACGCAACCCCGTGATTTTGCACCAAAACAACCCAGGCTTTGCGCCGTGGCCGGTGTCGCGCAACGCACAGATGCGCGATTAGAGCGTCGCCATTGCCGACGACCGTCGAAGGTAAGGGCCGATCGCCTCCGCCGGCATCGGCATGCCGAGGAAGTAACCCTGCAGCCGGTCGCATCCCTCTTTTCGAAGCCAGACCGCCTGCCCGATCGTCTCCACCCCTTCTGCGGTCACGCGCATGCCGAGGCCATGTGCGAGCCCGATGATCGATCGCACGATCGTCTGGCTCTTTTCGTCGTTTTCCAGGTCCTTGATGAAGTAGCGGTCGATCTTGATCGTGTCGAAGGGGAAGTTCTTGAGGTAGCTGAGCGACGAATAAAAGGTCCCGAAATCGTCAAGCGAGATCTGGATTCCCAGAACGTTGAGCGTATTCAGCGTATCCAGATTGTTGGTCGTGCGTTCGAGCAGGACCGATTCGGTGACCTCGAGCTCAAGCCGGTCGGCCCTCAGGCCCGCCATGTCGATCGCCTGGGCAATCCGGTCCGTCAGTCCTTCGCGCAGAAACTCTGCGGGCGACAGGTTGACCGCGACGGTGAAATGCGACGGCCAGGTGGCGGCCTGCCGGCAGGCCTCCTCCAGCACCCATTGCCCGATCTCGTTCATCAGGCCGTCGGCCTCGGCCATCGGAATGAAGACATTGGGCGGGATCGTGCCGACGAGCGGGTGATGCCAGCGCACCAGAGCCTCGAAGCCGACAATCGAAAACGGCGGCTCGACGAGGGGCTGATACTCGATCGAAAACTGGTTGTCCTGCAGCGCCGTGCGCAGGCTTCGGCGCAACATTTCGCGTTGCTCCAGCACGATCAGCATGGACCGGCTGAAGGTCTTTGCCCGCCCCCGGCCATCCTTCTTTGCGGCGTAGAGCGCGATGTCCGCCGCCTTCATCAACTGTTCGATCTCGTTGCCGTCGTGCGGAGCAATGGCAATGCCGATGCTGGCGCCGACGAAAACCGAGATGCCGTCAATGGTGAACGGCTCCTGGAACGCCTCGACGAGGGCTTCTGCGAGGTATTCAGCGTCTGCCGGCTGGTCGCTATGGCGCTGGATAACGGCGAATTCGTCGCCGGCCAGGCGATAGGCAACCTCGCCGTCGCGCAGGGCACCACGGATGCGTTCGGCCGCCATCTTCAACACGGCGTCGCCGGCGCCGTGGCCGAGCGTATCGTTGACGGGCTTGAAGTCGTCGAGGTCGATCTGCATCAGCGCGAGCTTCTCACCGGGCGTCGGCAGGATGTTCTGCAGATCGTCGCTGAATTGTCGCCGGTTGGGCAGGCCCGTCAAAACGTCGTGGGTCGCCTGGTGCAGGAGCAGCGCGCGCTCGCTTTCGCCATGGCTGCCGACCTCGCGGCGTGTCGAACGTCCGCTGGTTTCAAGAACGCCGATGCCGCGCATGGCGCGGAAGACGAGAAGCGTGCGCCGTGACTTGGTGGCAGCATCGATGACCTCGACGCTGCGTGGCACGCCGCTTGCGATCACGGTTTCAACCGTTGCCTTGGATGCGGGTGCAAGCAGTTCCGGATAGAGGTGCCACAAGGTCGCATCGACCAGCGTGCCTACTTCGTAGGTTTCCTGCAGCGCGGACGAGGCGCCCGTCAGGTGAAAGGCCTCGTCATAGAACGAGAGAACTTCGTCCGGGTGGGCCGAGACGGAATCATGCACTGAAGCTGAGACAGACAAGGTTGCATCAGTGTCCGGCATGCTTGCCTTTGCCTTTCTGTTATGAACGCTCCCGACGAGAACAACCACTCGTTAAAGCGGCGCTCCGGTTTGGCGCATTCCTCTCCAAAGCTATCGCACAGCTTGTCCGGGTCAATGCTGTCGCCGAGCGTTTGGATCTTACCTGTGGAAACTCCGCTGCCATGCGTGTGCGCGTGGCGTGAGACCCTTTGCCCTACACGGTTGTATATAAGCTCCCTCTTGTATCATTTGCCATCATTGCATGCAATTTGGAGCAGGTTTGATGTGGGCGCAGCCGGCCGATTTGTCCCGTTGTCCCAATAGGGGACAGCTCCCGGGAAGCGGTCTTGGCACCACCAGCGTTTCGGAACGGGAAACAGTTGGACAATGCGACCGTACAATCGGGGCGATTGGTTCCGTTAAGGCATTGTTTAACCATAAGGGAAGATTTCAGGGGATCGGTTCAGGGCCGTTCAGCGCGCTGTAGCCCGACGCATCGTCCGGTGTGCGGTCGCGGATCGGGAGTGATCGGCCGCCGCGTGCGACGGCCGATTCGTATCTTCGCCTAGCGCGTGCTCAAGACGACGTCGGTCTTCTGGAAGGTCCGCACGTCGATCAGGCCCTTGTCCGAGATGCGAAGCTCGGGAATGACGACCAGGGCCAAGAGAGAATGCTGCATATAGGCGTTGTTGAGACGGCAGCCGCAGGCGCGCATCGCCTCGACGATCGCGGCCGCTTTTTCAGCGACCACTTCGGCGCGCTGGTCCGACATCAGGCCGGCCACGGGAAGCTCGACGAGCGCCAGTTCGCGCCCGTCCTTGAAGACGACGATACCGCCTCCGACCTCCTGCAACCGGTTGGCGGCCTTGGCCATATCCGCCTTGCTGGTGCCGACGACGATCATGTGGTGGCTGTCATGCGCGACGGTGCTGGCGATGGCACAATCGCTGTCATAGCCGAAGCCGGAAACGAAGGCATTGACGACATCGCCGGTGCCGCGGTGGCGTTCGACCAGCGCGATCTGGCAGATGTCGTTGGCACGATCCATCTGCACGAGGCCGTTTTCGATTGCGACCTCGGCTTCAAGCGCCCGTGTCGGCGCCTGGTTCTCGACGACGCCGATAACGTTCACGCGCGCCCGCGTCGCGCGCGCATTCGACGGAATGTCGAAGTCACCGCCTGCAAGCACTCGGCCGAGATGGACGGTGTTACGGGCGCTTTCCGGATAGACATAGGCCGGGATGTCGCGCACCAGTGCGCCGCCTTCGGCCATCAGTTCACCGCGGGCAAAGACCATTTCGATCGGAAGGGCTGCAAGATCGGAGGTCACGATCAGGTCGGCTCGGCGGCCGGGCGCGATAGAGCCGATTTCGCGCTCCAGGCCGAAATGCTGGGCGGTGTTGAGCGTCGCCATCTGGATGGCGGTGATCGGCTTCAGCCCTTGCGCGATCGCGTGGCGGACCAACCGGTTCATGTGCCCGTCGTGAACGAGCGTGCCGGAATGGCTGTCGTCGGTGCAAAGCAGGAAGTTGCGCGGGTCAAGGCCGGACTCGGTGATCGCCTTCACTTGCGCCGCCACGTCGAACCAGGCGGAGCCGAGGCGCAGCATGGCGCGCATGCCCTGGCGCACGCGGGCGATGGCGTCTTCGGCGGTCGTTCCCTCATGGTCGTCGGCCGGGCCGCCTGCGGCGTAAGCATGGAACTCGCGGCCGAGATGCGGCGAGGCATAGTGGCCACCGACAGTCAGGCGGGCGTCCTGGGTGGCAGCGATCTCGGCTATCATCTTTGGGTCGTTGCCGGCGACGCCCGGAAAATTCATCATTTCGCCAAGGCCGATGACATTCGGCCAGGAAAGTGCCTCGGCGACGTCGTGCGCCGAAAGCTCTGCACCCGCGGTCTCAAGCCCCGGCGCGCTCGGCACGCAGCTTGGCACCTGGACGAGCACGTTGACCGGCAGGCTCTGGGCCTCCTCGTTCATCAGACGCACGCCATCGAGGCCAAGCACGTTGGCGATCTCGTGTGGGTCGATGAACATGGTGGTGGTTCCGTGCGGGATGACCGCGCGGGCAAATTCGGTGACGGTGACGAGACCGCTTTCAACATGCATGTGCGCGTCGCAGAGACCGGGCACGAGATAGCGGCCGGCCGCATCGACGACCGTGGTGTTCGCGCCGATCGTGTGGCTTGCGTCCGGGCCGACATAGGCGAAGCGCCCGGCTTTGACGGCGATGTCGGTACCCGGGATGATCTCGCCGGAATAGACGTTGACCCATTTGCCGTTGCGGATCACCAGATCGGCCGGCTTGCGGCCCATGGCGACGTCGACCAGTTCGGGACCGGTTCTCGACCAGGATTGAAGCATGATTGTTTCCTTCGAATGGGGCAGCGTCGACGCCCTCCGTCACACGTGATGAAAGGAGGGCGCCGATAGGCTTACTGGGTCTGGGCGACGAGCGCTGCGGCAAGCAGGGCGACGAACCACATGACCGGTCTTACATCGCCGGCCCGACCGCAGACCAGCTTGATCAGCACATAGGCGATGATTGAAAGCGACAGGCCGAGCGTGATCGAGAAGGTGAGCGGGATCAAGACGATCGCCAGGAACGCCGGGATCGCCTCGTCGAGCGCGCTCCAGCGGATGTTGCTGATAGGCTCGGACATGAAGAGACCGGTGAGGATGAGCACGGGTGCGGTTGCAACCGCCGGCACCAGCGACAGCAGTGGCGACAGGAACAGGAAGGGCAGGAACAGCACGCCGGCGACGAGCGCGACGAGGCCGGTGCGTCCGCCCTGTTGAATGCCGGCGCCGGATTCGAGATAGACGGTCGCCGGGCTGGTGCCGAGCGGGGCCGAGATCAACGCCGCGATGGCATCGACATGCATGGACTCGCGGATGTTGCGCGGCATGCCGGTCTCGTCCTTGAGGTCGGCGGCTTCCGCGAGACCAAGGAACGTCGAGAGTGCCTCGATGAAGTTGGTGAACAGGA
This sequence comes from Ensifer sp., assembly GCF_035999185.1. Classification (GTDB taxonomy): domain Bacteria; phylum Pseudomonadota; class Alphaproteobacteria; order Rhizobiales; family Rhizobiaceae; genus Ensifer. The sequence continues at coordinate 361,362 of NZ_DASYHB010000170.1, forward strand.
AGACGAAGATGAACGGAAGGTAGATCAGGTTCAGTGCGCCGATGAGATCGATCTGGCCGACGAAGCTGAAATCCGGTGCAGCGGAGAAGCCGCTCCAGTTGACGAGGGTGTGGACATCCGGCGTCTCCGGCGAGAATGCGCTGCCGTCGCCCCACCAGCGGCCGATCGGGATCGCAAGGATCGTCGTCAGGATCATGCCGGCCATCATCGCGCCGGGCACGCGCCGCACCACGAGAGCGACCGTCAGGATGAAGCCGGCGATGAAGGTCAGCGTCACCGGGTTGAACTGCGTCAGCCCGACGATCGTATCAGGATTGGCGACGATGAACTTGGCGTTTTCCAGGCCGATCAAGGCGATGAAGAGGCCGATGCCACAGGCGATGCCGTAGCGCAGATCGACCGGGATCGCCTCGATGATCGTCTGGCGCAGGTTGAAGAAGGCCATGACGGTGAAGAGCACGCCGGCCCAGAAGACGCAGCCGAGCGCGACTTCGAGCGGCACCTTGGCGCCGACCACCATCGTGTAGGCAAAGAGGGCGTTGATGCCCATGCCGGGCGCCACTAGGATGGGGCTGCGCGCATAAAGCCCCATGGCGCAGCTGCCGATGAAGCTGACGAGCACGGTTGCCGTCACGCCTGCCGAGAACGGAATGCCGGCATGCGAAAGGATCGATGGGTTGACGACGATGACATAGGAGGCGGCGAGAAAGGTCGTGAGACCCGCGAGGACCTCGGTGCGAACGGTCGAGCCGAAGCGCGAGATCTGGAAGTAGCGGTCGAGAAGCGCGTGAAGCCAGGATCCCCCTGGGCCTGGTGCCGCCTTCACGGTCTTGTCCTGTATGTTCATTTTGTTCCCCTTTTTTTGAAACGGCAGAGGGGGCCGGCATGACCGGCCCCCTCTCAATCATTATTCCGCGGCTTCGGCGCGCTCGTCCCCGCTTGCGGGCGAAAACGGCGAAATCACCTTCAAGCCCACGCAATCGACGACGCCGAGATCGGTGATCGCATATTCCGGGATCGCCGTGATCTGCAACACGAACATGTACATGAACGGCCAGGGCAGCGGGCAACCGAGCGCGCGGGCCGCATCGTCGAGCTCGTCTTCCAGCGCCGCCATCTCGGCCGGCTCGATGTCGGAGACGATGCCGCCGATCGGCAGATGCAGGAAGGCTTCGACCTTGCCGTTCCTAACCACGACCTGGCCGCCATTGTTGGCGATCAGGTGGTTGATCGCGATGCGCATGTCCTCGAGATCGGCGCCGATGCAGATGATGTTGTTGTCGTCAGGGGCAGTCGAGCTGGCGATCGCCCCTTCCTTGAGCCCGAAGCCGGAGGTGAAGGCGACCGGGCGGTTGCTTGTCTTGCCGTAGCGCTCGACGACGGTGACGTACTGCACGTCCTTTGCCGGATCGGCAAAAACCTGACCGTCCTTGGCGGCAAGGGTCACGTCGCGGCGGGTGCGCACGAAGATCTTCTCCGGTGTGACGGCGATCGCCATGGCCTGGGCCGTGTCGCCGGCGCCGTCATAGGCGACCTTCAGGTCGCCAGGCTGGAGCGGTTTTACCTTGACCGAGTTGAGGAGGGCGACGCTGCGCTCGGGCGGTGTCAGCTCGATAGCCATCTTGCCGTCGCGAGCGACCACTTCACCCTTGGCGACGACCGTTTCGATGTTGAAATTCCTGAGGTCGTCGACGAGCAGGATGTCGGCGGCGCGGCCCGGCGAGATCGAGCCGACCTTGTCGTCGATGCGCAGCGCATCGGCACCGTTGATCGTCGCCATCTGGATGGCTGCCATCGGCGAAATGCCCATGGCGATTGCCATGCGAACCATGTTGTCGAGATGCCCGCGCTTCAGGATATCGCTTGCCACCACGTCGTCGGTGCAGAAGCTGATGCGGCGCAGTGCCTTGACGCCCATTTCCGTGACGATGCGCAGGTTGTCGGCAAGGAAGTGCGAGATCGAGGATTCGCGCACCACGACATGCATGCCGGCGCGCAGCTTTTCGAGCATTTCTTCCGGCGTGTAGCTTTCATGATCGGCGCGCACGCCCGACTGCTGGTAACCGTTGAGCCGCGCGCCGCGCGTCATCGGGCAGCAGCCAAGCACGGGCAGCCGGCTCTTTTCGGCAAGCTCGAGCGCCGCCAGCACGTCGGGGTCCTCTTCCTGGATGAACTCGCGCACCGTCTCCCAGATGCCGACGCATTCCGGCCAGTGGTGCGTCGCCTGGTGGTCGGCCGGGCTGAAATAGTGGCCGACGGTCGAGCGCGGCATGGTGTAGGGCGTCTTGCAGGGCGCGCCCCAGAAGACCTTCAGCGGGGTCTGCTTGGCCTCGTCGAGGAACTCGCGGGCCGCAGCCGGTCCGCCGACGACGATGATCTGGTCGAGGCCGGTGACGATCGAGGTCGTGCCGAGCGGAACAACGGCCTTGGCAAAGCTCGTCAGCGACATCTTCGAGCATTCGACATGCAGGTGCCCGTCGATCATGCCGGGTGCGAGGTACTTGCCGGTCGCATCGACGATCTTGGTCTGAGGGCCGATGTAGTCGGCGATATCACCGACAGCGATGATGCGCTCACCGTAGATGGCGACGTCCGCCTGGTAGATCTCTTCCGACACGACATTGACGAGGCGGCCGCCACGGATTGCCAGCGTTGCCTTGCCGCCGGTGCCCGATGCGGCGCGAATGAATTCTCTGATATCGCTCACTGGAACCTCTTCTCCCTTAGCTCCAGCGAATATTCCCAATTCTGAGCTGTTTGCACAATGGGCCGAAATAGGCTATTTCCTGAACATATCGTACAAGATTCTGGACGAAATATGGACCTTTCGCTTATCGACTGCTTCGTCAAAGTTGCCGATTCCCGTTCGATTTCAGCCGCTTCGCGCCGGCATCGACTGCCGAAGTCGACGCTCAGCCACAAGATCCGTCAATTGGAGGACGAGTTCGGGATCGAGCTCTTCGTGCGCGAGGGACATCAGCTGCACGTGACGGATGCCGGCGCTGAATTCCTGCGCTACGCCCGGCTCATCCAGTCGAACTGCGAGGATGCGGCAACCGCAATGGCGGAGATGCGCCAGGAGGTAGCGGGCACGCTGAGGGTCGGATCGACAGGCGAGTTCGGCACGACGATCACGTCGGAACTGCTCTACGCCTTTCGCCAGCAATACCCGCAGGTCAATCTCGACGTCGTTTTCCTCACTTCGCGCCAGCCGTTCTCCGACGTCACCGAGCAGGCGCTCGATGGCATTTTTCATTGGGGTGAGCCGTCCGATGTCGACTATATCAGTCGTCGGCTCTCGGTCTCGTCCTATGGCCTGTTCGCGAGCCCACAGTATATCGCCCGCCACGGCGCGCCGCAGAACCCGGACGAACTTGCCGGCCACCGCGGCCTCGTCTTCCGCCAGCCGACGCGGCTTCAGTCCTGGTATCTGACGCAGGCCGGCGAGCACGAGGTCGACCTGTTGCCAACGTCAACCTGCACGACCAACGACTACTGGACGATCAAGTACTTCGCGGTCGCCGGTGAAGGCATCGCCTATCTGCCGGATTTCTTTGTCGAAACAGAGCGGCAGGCGGGCCTGCTCGAGCCGGTGCTTGCCGATTGGCGGTCGCCGCAGACGGCGATCAACCTCATCTATTCGCGCCGCCGGCACGTGTCGAAACGCTTCAAGGCCTTCGTCGATTTCTGCATCGACTTCTATCGCGATCGAGACCGGGTGAAGATCCCGCGCTACTACGTCGAGCGGGTCAGCCTGTAGCCAGTGTCGGTAGCACTGCGGCACCATCGACATTGCCGCCGCAGAGCAGGACGACGTTGGTCTGACCGGCACATTTTTCGGCAATCTGGCGCAAGCCGGCGAGCGCGAGCGCGGCAGCGCCTTCGACCAGCACATGTTCATCCAGAAGCAGGTCGCGCATCGCCGTTTCGATTTCCGCTTCGGTGCAGGTCACGACCTCATCGATCACGGCCATCGCCAGCCCGAGCGTCAAGCTATCCTCATCGAGACCGCCTGCGACCGCTTCGGCGAGTGTGTCGAGGTGCTCGGTTTCGACGACGCTGCCCGCCTTCATCGAGGCCGCAAGTGCGGCGGAATTGGCGGCGGAAACGCCGATGATGCGGGTGTGCGGGCTGAAGCGCTTCAGCACCGAGCCGATGCCGCTGATCAGCCCGCCGCCGCCCATGGCGACGAAGACATTGTCGATGCGCGCAGCCTGTTCCAGCAGTTCGAGCGCGATCGTGCCCTGTCCGGCGATAATATCAGGGTCGTTGTAGGGCGAGACGTAGACGAGCTTTTCCGCCGCAGCCAGTCGTTGCGCATGCTGTTCGGCAAGCCCTGCTTCCGCGCCGTGGAGAATGACGTCGACACCGTAGGAGCGGATGCGCTCGAGCTTCGCCGCCTTGACGATCTCGGGCAACACCACGGTCAGCGTCTGGCCGATCGCGCTTGCGGCGTGGGCAGCGCCGATGCCGTGATTGCCGGAGGATGCGGTGATGACCCGCTGATGCTTCGGCAGCGACGTCATCTTGCTCGCGGCGCCCCGGATTTTGAAGGAGCCGGTCAGTTGCAGGTTTTCGGCCTTGAACAGAACGGTCGAAGATGTCTGGCGTCCGATCCCGCGCGATGGGATCAGCGGCGTCTCGTAGATGAAAGGACGGATGCGCTGGCGCGCCCGGATGGAGCTCGCGGCAGTTTCGAGGACATTATGGTGGTTCATGGTTTAGTTCCTTCCTCGCGTCAAAGCAGGTCCAGCGCCTCTAGCGCGGTCCGGGCGATGGCGATGTCCTGGGTGGCGATCCCCGTGAGGTCGGCGATCGTAATGTCGCGATCCGAGCGTCGGCCCATGGCCCCGCCGGAAAGGACGGCGCCGAGGGCAATGCAACGGCCTTCGTCGATAAGGTCTGCTCGCGCTGCGGCGGAAAACTCTCCGTGGTCGAGGCACTGCTCCGGGTGATCGACGACAAGCCGGTCGGCGCGCCCAACAAGGGCAACGTCGAGCTCCTGCTTGCCTGGCGCATCTGCACCCATGGCGGTGATGTGCGTGCCAGGCGCGATCCAGTCCGAGCGGATCAACGCCTCCTTGGAGGGTGTTGTCGTCACGATTGCATCGGATTGGCGGCACAGCATTTCGAGATCGGTCGTTGCCTCGATGGAAAGATCAAAGTCCGCGAGATCGGCAAGCACGGCAGCCGTCTTTTCCGGCGAGCGGCCCCAGACGGCGAAGTGCAAAACTCGATCCGAGAGTGTGGCGAGCGCCCGGACCTGCATACGGGCCTGCGTGCCGCTACCGACGATGCCGACCCGCCTGGCGTCGCTGCGCCACAGAGCCATGGTGGCCACCGCACCACCGATGCCGGTGCGCAGGTCGGTCAGCGATCCCTTGTCATCAAGCACTGCGACCACATCTCCGGTCTCCGCCGAGACGGCGACCATCATGCCGTTGCTGGACGGCAATCCCTTGGCCGGGTTGTCATAGAAGCCGGAGGCGATCTTGACGACGAAGATCTGATCGCCGTCGATGTAGCCGTACTTGATGTGGCAATCGGCATTGCGACCGGCAAGCGGAAGGTAGCCGACCGGCGGCAGGTTGGCGCGACCGTCGGTCACCGCGATATAGGCATCGCGGATGGCCGGTGCGGCAAGCGCCAGCAGGGGGAGGGACGCAAGTTTTTCGCGGTCGATGACGATCATTTCTCGCCTCCCTCGCTCAGATATTTGTAAACGGTCGCCCGGCCCATGCCGAGGATGCGGGAGATGTAGGAGGCGGCATTCTTGCCGCCGAAGGCACCGTTTGCGGACAGGGCGATCACCAGCGCCTGCTTGTCGGTCCGGCTCATGGTCGAGATCGTCAGCCCGCGCGCCGTCGTCCATTGCTGGACATATTCGTTGACGCGTTCGTGCCAGTCTTCCTTGAACAGGCTTTCGGGCTTGTCGGCGCTTGCGGGAACGCGAACGAGTGCGTTGAGCGTCCTGAGCGCGGCATGAAAGTCCGAAACGTCGGCATTGATGCAAAGCACGCCGATCGCCTTGCCGGCGGTGTCGCGCAGCACGGCGCTGATCGCCTTGATCGAGCGGCCGTCCCAGTTGACCTTGTCATAGGGACCGATGACCCCCTCCGCTTCCTTAAAACCGATTTCGCTCAGCAGCGAAGGCTCGCCGATCTCACGCTTGGAGAAGTTCCCGGCGATATGGACGACGGTTTCGCTGCTGAGGTCGTGCAGCACGACTTCGGCATAGGGCTGGAACAGCAGGGCGATGGCGTCGCAGACCAGCGTGTGCGGGCGGAGTTCGGGGTTCACGGTTTTCCCTCGTTGATTGCCGCCTTAAATCACAAGAAGACTAAATTGTCCATAACAGACTTTTTGTCTAGCTGACGTAGAAACGGCAACAGCGGCGTGCGATGTTTTCGCACGCCGCTGCAGAAGCTGCCGTTAGGGAGGATCAAGCTAGCTTGTGACAGGTTTCGCCGTCTTTGTGCGCTTCCAGCCAAGGACCAGCGGCATCAGTGCCATAGCGCCAGCAAGGATCCACAGGATGATCGAGATCTTGCTCTGGAACAGGATCGAGATGTCGCCGCCACTGATCGCCAGCGCATTGCGCAGGTTCACTTCCATGACATGGCCAAGCACGAAGCCGAGGATGATCGGCGCCATGTCGAAGCCGGCCTTTCGAAGCAGCCAGCCGATCAGGCCGATCGCGAGCATCAGCAGGATCGAGAACACCGAGGCGTGGGTCGAATAGACCCCGACGATCGAAAGCACGAGGATGCCGGGTACGAGCAGCCAGTTCGGCACCGTCAGCACCCGGGCGAAGATGTTGACGAGCGGAAGATTGAGAAGCAGCAGCAGGAAATTGCCGACGAACAGCGAGGCGACGAGGCCGCCGACGACTTCCGGCCGCTCGGTGATCAGCATCGGGCCTGGCTGGATGTTGTAGAGCATCAGCGCGCCGAGCATGACGGCGGTCGTGCCCGAGCCCGGCACGCCGAGCGTCAGCATCGGCACGAAGGCGCCGCAGGCGGTGGCGTTGTTGGCCGCCTCCGGTGCCGCAAGCCCGCGCACGTCGCCCTTGCCGAAGGTGCCCTCGGTGTCGGAGATGCGCTTTTCCGTGGTGTAAGACACGGCGCTCGACACGGACGCACCGGTGCCGGGCAGCACGCCGACGATGAAGCCGATGACCGAACCACGCAGCGTCGCGCCGATCGACTTGCGGATATCGTCGAGACGGGCGGTCATGCGGCCGAGATTGCGGATGACGGTGACACCGCTTGCCTGGTGCTCGAGGATCAGCAGCGCTTCGGAGACCGAGAACAGGCCGATGACGAGGACGACGAATTCGATGCCGTCGCCGAGTTCCGGCTCGTTGAAGGTGAAGCGATAAGCACCCGACGTCGCGTCGAGGCCAACGGTCGCAAGCATCAGGCCGAGGGTACAGCCGATCAGCGTCTTCACCGGCTGGCTGCCGACCATGGACCCGAGCGTGGCGAAGGCAAAGACCATGAGCACGAAATACTCCGCCGGCCCGAAACCGATGGCGAGACCGGCAAGCAGCGGCGCAAACAGCGCAAGGCCGACCGCGCCCAGCACGCCGCCGACGAAGGACGACAGGCCGGAGAGCATCAGCGCCTCGCCGGCGCGGCCCTGCCTTGCCATTGGGTTGCCGTCGAGCGCGGTCATCACGGCGCCGGCGTCACCCGGTACGTTGAGGAGGATCGACGAAATGCGGCCGCCATACTCCGCGCCGCAATAGACAGCCGCGAGCAGGATCATCGTGCTTTCGGCCGGCAGGCCCATCGTATAGGCGATCGGCAGAAGCAGGGCGATGCCGTTGATCGGGCCGATAGCTGGCAGGGCGCCGACCAGGGTGCCGATGAAGCAGCCCGCAAGGCCGATCAGGAGGTTCTGCATCGTCAGCGCGACGGTAAAGCCGTTCCAGAGATAATCGAGGTTCATGAGGTTCACTCCATTCCCGGCGGTCAGCCGAACAGCTGGCCGAGGGGCAGATAGACGTCGAGCAGGTAGGCAAAAACGAACCACCACAGGGCCGCCTGTCCGGCCGCACCGACAAGGGCGAGGCGCAGTGGCGCGCCGAAGATCCAGCCGACGCCGAGGGTTAAAAGGAAGATCGAGGCGACGAAGCCGGCCGGCTCCAGCAGCAAGGCCGATGCGAGAAGCAGCAGCGGTACAGCGACAATCTTTGCCAACAGCGGCCCTTTGGGAAAGGCCTCGGTGGTGCCGGGTCTGCGCAGATGGAAAAGGCAGAGCACGGCAAGGATGACGGCCAGCAGCACCGGAACGACGCGCGGCCCGAGTGGATCCGAGGCAAAAGCATATTCGATCCGGCTGCCGCCGATGCCGTAGGCAATCGCGAGCGCGAGCATCACGAGCCCGCCGATCCGGCCGATGCGGCTGGAGGAGGTGGTGGTTTCTGACATGGTTCTTTTCCCGATGTTCGCGCCGCCGCGGGGAACGGCTTTTCAAAGCGGCCGAATAAGGCGACCGGCAGCGAGAGCCAAAAATGGTGGCAAGCCTGCGGAGCGGGGAACGTCCCGCTCCGCACCGGCTCTTACATGCCGGCTTCCTTGGCGATGATCTTGAAGCGCGCCACGTCAGCCTTGACCTGCTGGTCGAAGGCGTCGCCGACCTGGGTGTACTCGTATAGGCCGCGCGCCTCCCGTTCCTTCACGAATTCCGGGGTTGCGACGAGCTTGGTGAAGGCATCGGCCCACCATTTGTAATCGGCGTCGGAAACCTCCTTGCCGACGTAGTAGCCACGCCAGACCGGCCACTCGATGTCGACGCCCTGTTCCTTGGCGGTCGGCACTTCGGAAAGTTCCCCCGGCAGGCGATCGGGCGCCATGACCGCGAGCACGCGGACCTTGCCGGCCGCATGGTGCTTGGACATTTCGGCTGCATCGCCGGCGCCGACCTTGACGTGACCGCCTTCGAGCGCCGTCAGCACGGCGCCGCCGCCTTCAAGCGCGACATAGCGCATCTGTTTCGGCTCCTGGCCGGCGGCCTTTGCGAGCAGCGAGCCCTTCATCCAGTCCTGCGAGCCGACGGCGCCGCCGCCGGCGACCGAGAACTCGGTCGGGCTTGCCTTGTAGGCGGCGATCAGTTCGCCAAGGGTCTTGTAGGGGGAGTCGGCCGCAACGACGAGAACACCGTAATCGGCGCCGAGTGCGCCGAGCCAACGCACGGCGGTCTCGTCGTACTGGCCGAACTTGCCCTGGGCGATCAGAAGTGCGGAGCCGGACGACGCCGCCGTGATCAGGTTGCCGTCTGCACCGCGCTTGCCAACGACGTGGTTATAGGCAACAGCGCCGACGCCGCCCTCCATGTAGGTGACGGCCATCGGCTTGGAAATGAGCTTGGCTTCGAGCAGCGCATTGGCTGCAAGCCGGCAGGTCAGGTCGAACCCACCGCCGGGCTTGGCACCGGCGAGGCACTCGGGCTTCGACGGTTCTGCCGCTGCGGGCCAGGCGACGGCGGCCAGGCAGCTTGCGGCAAGGGTCTTAAGGGTGGTCTTGGTCATGGTCTCTCTCCCATCGTCCATGAGTGTGTCTCTTGTCGGCAGTCATGCTGCCTCTCCTCACCGAGACATCCAGGATCGTGGGGGACGTCGCGAGACATTGACGGACCGCTTGGGCGGCCGCCTTGAAATGCCTTGGCGATGATGGTCCTCCAGACCCTGGCCGCATCTCCCGTTGTCGCGGTCAGGTTGCCCTCTTTCCTCCCTGAACCTGTCACCATGCTGTCACGGTTTCCGTCAGATCCGCCGGGTTGATCGGCGAAATCTTCCATGTCACTGCTTGCCCATGCGCATCTTTCTGGTGGAGGACACGAGGGATGTCGGGGAGGCAATCAGCCGGCGACTGGAAAAGGTCGGGCACACCGTCGATTGGCAAACGGACGGGCAA